>NZ_SMFX01000001.1:505579-1105579 GCF_004339085.1 Thiogranum longum
GATTGCACCGATCGCGATGGAAGAAGGATTACGTTTTGCGATTCGTGAAGGTGGCCGTACCGTCGGCGCCGGCGTGGTCGCAAAAATCATCGAGTAATTAAACAATGGTGAGGATGGGGACAGCATTCAATTCTGTTCCCGGTTCTACCGCAATCGGAACGGATTAAACGCTGTTCCAGTTCTTTTTAGAGGTTGACATGGCAAATCAAAGAATTCGCATTCGGCTGAAAGCGTTCGATCATCGCTTGATCGATCAGTCAGCACGTGAAATTGTCGAAACAGCTCGTCGTACCGGTGCGCAAGTGCGCGGTCCGATTCCGTTGCCGACCAAGAAGGAGCGGTTCACCATCCTGATTTCGCCGCACGTCAACAAGGACGCCCGCGATCAGTACGAAATCCGCACCCACAAGCGTCTGATGGACATTGTGGATCCCACAGACAAAACCGTTGATGCACTCATGAAGCTGGACCTTGCGGCCGGCGTTGACGTGCAAATCAAACTGAACTGAGGGCGCAGGAATGGCAATCGGATTAATTGGTAGAAAAGCAGGTATGACCCGCATCTTTACAGATGCCGGTGAGTCGATACCTGTCACAGTCATCGAAGTCGAACCGAACCGTGTCACCCAGATCAAGGGTCAGGACACCGACGGCTACCGGGCTTACCAGGTTACAACCGGGTCACGCCGCGCATCGCGCGTGAACAAGGCGGCTGCCGGGCACTTCGCTAAAGCAGGTACCGAGGCGGGTCGCGGGTTATGGGAATTCCGCCTGGGTGACGGTGAAGGTGATGACATCGAAGTTGGCAAGCAGCTGGGTGTAGACCTGTTTGAAGCCGGCCAGAAAATCGATGTTGCCGGCACGACGATTGGTAAGGGTTTCGCCGGCGGTGTGAAGCGTCACAACTTCTCTATGCAGGATGCTACCCACGGTAACTCGCTGTCGCATCGTGCGCCGGGTTCCATCGGTCAGTGTCAGACGCCGGGTCGCGTGTTCAAGGGCAAGCGTATGGCAGGTCACATGGGTAATGCGCGACGCACGCAACAGAATCTGGAAGTGGTTCGTGTCGATGCCGAACGCAACCTGTTGCTGGTCAAGGGTTCACTGCCGGGTTCACGCGGCGGAGACGTGATTGTTACGCCCGCGGTCAAGGCGCGGTAAAGGGGTCGGACATGAATATCAATATGCATGGTGGTTCGAGCCTGGACGTTGCCGAGGCAGTATTTGGGCAGGAATTCAATGAAACCCTGGTGCACCAGGTTGTGGTGGCCTACATGGCGGCAGGGCGTTCCGGCAACGCCGGGCAGAAGAATCGCTCCGCAGTCAGTGGCGGCGGCGCCAAGCCCTGGCGACAAAAGGGGACAGGACGCGCGCGTGCTGGTACAATCCGCAGCCCGCTATGGCGTGGCGGTGGTGTGACGTTTGCGGCAAGTGCGCGTGATTACTCGCAAAAGGTCAATAAAAAGGCGTATCGCTCGGCCATCCGTTCGATCCTTTCAGAGCTGGTCCGTCAGGACCGCCTGGTCGTGGTTGACGAATTCGCGGTCAGTTCTGCGAAGACGAAAGAGCTGGTCGCCAAACTGAATAGCATGGATCTCGGTAACGTACTGATCGTTCACGAGGATCCGGATGAAAATCTGTACCTGGCCGCACGCAATCTGCACAAGGTTGATGTCGTCGACACGTCAATTACTGATCCGGTCAGTCTGGTCGGTTTTGACAAGGTGCTGATGACCGTTGCTGCGCTGAAGCAGTTTGAGGAGAGGCTCGTATGAATACCGAGCGATTGAGCAAAATTCTGGTGGGTCCGGTGGTCTCTGAGAAGAGCACGCGTGCGGCCGACCTCAACCGTCAGTATGTCTTCAAGGTGCTGCGCGATGCCAGCAAGCCTGAAGTGCGCAAGGCGGTGGAAAAAATGTTTGACGTAAAAGTCACCAGCGTGCAGCTGTTGAACGTCAAGGGCAAGGTAAAACGCTTTGGGCAGACGATGGGCCGCCGTTCCGACTGGAAGAAGGCATACATCACACTGGCTGAAGGTTCAGACATCGATTTCGCGGGCGCAGAATAATGGCTATCGTCAAGTCAAAACCGACATCACCCGGACGCCGTTTTGTCGTCAAGGTTGTTGAGAAAGCATTGCACAAGGGTGAACCCTGGGCGCCGTTGCTTGAAAAGAAAAACAAGAACGGTGGCCGTAACAACAAGGGCCGCATCACTACACGTCATCGTGGTGGCGGACATCGTCAGCGCTATCGTATTATCGATTTCAAGCGCAACAAGGACGGTGTGCCGGGTCGCGTAGAGCGTCTGGAATATGATCCGAACCGCAGTGCGCACATCGCACTGGTGTTGTACGCCGATGGCGAGCGTCGTTACATTCTCGCGCCGAAGGGCATTTACGCGGGCGCCGAGATACATAACGGTATTGATGCGCCGATCAAGCCGGGCAGTGCGCTGCCGCTGCGCAACATCCCGATGGGTACGGTTGTGCACAACGTCGAGATGAAGCCGGGCAAGGGTGGGCAGATTGCCCGCAGTGCAGGCGCCGGCGTACAGTTGGTGGCGCGTGAAGGTCAGCACGCTACCCTGCGTTTGCGCTCCGGCGAAATGCGCAAGGTGCCGGTCGATTGCCGTGCCACCATTGGTGAAGTCGGCAACTCCGAGCATAACCTGCGTTCACTGGGCAAGGCAGGTGCTACCCGCTGGCGCGGTGTTCGCCCGACCGTCCGTGGTGTTGCCATGAACCCGGTCGATCACCCGCACGGTGGTGGTGAAGGCCGCACCTCCGGTGGCCGACATCCGGTGAGCCCCTGGGGCATGCCGACCAAGGGTTACAAGACCCGGAAAAACAAGCGCACGGACAACATGATTGTCCGCCGTCGCAATCAGAAGTAACGACAGAGGTTAAAGACAGTGCCACGTTCCGTAAAAAAAGGACCTTTCATTGATCTTCATCTGACGAAGAAAGTTGATGAAGCTGTGAGCAGCAACAGCCGCAAACCGATCAAGACCTGGTCGCGGCGTTCCATGGTGTTACCCGATATGGTTGGCCTTACCATCGCTATACATAACGGTCGCCAGCATGTGCCGGTTCTGATCAACGAGAACATGGTGGGTCACAAATTGGGTGAGTTCGCTGTGACGCGTACCTTTCGGGGTCACGCCGCGGACAGAAAGTCCAAATAAGGGTAAAGATTATGCAAGCGTCTGCAAAACTGAGTCACGCGCGTATTTCTGCGCAGAAGGCCCGGCTGGTCGCTGACCAGGTTCGTGGTCTGCCTGTCGAGAAAGCGCTTGAATTGCTGACATTCAGCAACAAGAAAGCTGCCCACATGGTGCGCAAGGTGCTCGAATCGGCGATTGCCAATGCCGAGCACAACGAAGGTGCGGACGTGGACGAATTGAAAGTTTCCGAGATTTGTGTGAATGAGGGGCGCACCCTCAAGCGCTGGAACGCACGTGCCAAGGGCCGTGCCAACCAGATTCTGAAACGCACGAGTCATATCCAGATTACTGTTGCTGAACAGCAGTAGTCCCGAGTAGAGAAGAGAGTACGGCATGGGCCAGAAAGTACATCCAACAGGTATTCGCCTCGGCATCGTCAAGGACTGGACGTCGAAGTGGTATGCAGATTCGAAGAATTATGCAGATTTCCTGAACCTCGATATCGAAGTGCGGGATTTCATCAAGCAGAAGCTGAAACATGCGTCTGTGAGCCGCATCCAGATCGAACGCCCGGCGAATAATGCAATCATCACTGTGCACACGGCGCGGCCGGGCATCGTGATCGGCAAGAAAGGCGAGGATATCGAAAAGCTTCGCGCCCTGGTGTCGCAGAAGATGGGTATGCCGGTTCATGTGAATATAGAAGAGATTCGCAAACCCGAAATCGAGGCGCAGCTGGTTGCCGAGAGTGTTGCGCAGCAGCTGGAGCGTCGTATTATGTTCCGCCGCGCCATGAAGCGCGCCGTTGGTAACGCCATGCGTCTGGGTGCCGAGGGCATCAAGATCATGGTCGCCGGCCGACTGAATGGTGCTGAAATCGCACGTACCGAATGGTACCGCGAAGGTCGTGTGCCGCTGCATACGCTGCGCGCCGATATCGACTATGGCGTGACGCGTGCCAATACCACCTACGGTGTGATTGGTGTGAAAGTCTGGGTGTTCAAGGGTGAAATCCTTGATCGCGATGAGCAGAACGTTGAGCCCGAGCCTGCCAAGAAAGCGGCCGGTGCCAAATAAGGGAGTCGCGAAGAAATGTTACAGCCCAAGAGAACAAAATTTCGCAAGCAGCAGAAGGGCCGCAACCGTGGTCTGGCGCTTAGCGGTAACAAATGCAGCTTCGGCGAATACGCCCTGAAGGCGACTACGCGCGGTCAGCTTACTGCCCGCCAGATCGAAGCAGCGCGTCGTGCCATTACCCGCCACGTAAAACGTGGTGGCAAATTGTGGATCCGTGTGTTCCCCGATGTGCCGATCACCAAAAAGCCTATTGAGGTTCGTCAGGGTAAGGGTAAGGGTAATGTGGAATACTGGGTTGCCAAAATTCAGCCTGGTCGTGTGCTCTATGAAATGGAAGGTGTGTCGGAAGAGCTGGCGCGGGAAGCTTTCAAGCTTGCTGCTGCGAAACTTCCGGTGCGTACCACCTTTATTAACCGGACGGTGATGTGATGAACGCGAGTGATCTTCGTGCGAAATCAGCCGATGAGCTGAAGCTTGAGCTTGATGGCCTGTTGAAGGAGCAGTTCAATCTGCGTATGCAGCAGGGATCCGGTCAGCTGACACGTCCTGATCAGGTGAAAAAGGTACGCCGCGACATCGCGCGTATCAAAACCGTATTGAACGAGAAGGCCAAAGCAGGTGAAGCGGCATGAGTGAAGACAGCAAGACAATCCGTACGCTGACCGGCCTGGTCGTCAGCGACAAGATGGAAAAAAGTGCAGTGGTGAAGGTTGAGCGCAAGGTGCGCCATCCGCTGTACGGCAAGTACATCCGTCGTTCAACCAAGCTGCACATTCATGACGAAAACAATGAATGCCGCGCCGGTGATACGGTATCCATTAAACAATGCCGACCGCTGTCCAAGAATAAATCCTGGACACTGGTTGAAGTCGTCGATCGGCCTGCTGGCTGATTGAACCAAAGAATTGCTTGAACGGGGTTAAGTCATGATCCAGATGCAGACCAAATTGGATGTCGCAGATAACAGCGGCGCCCGTCGTCTCCAGTGCATTAAGGTACTGGGCGGCTCGCACCGACGTTATGCCGGTATCGGCGATATCATCAAGGTGAGTATTAAAGAGGCGATCCCTCGTGGCAAGGTCAAGAAGGGTGAGGTCTACAACGCTGTTGTGGTGCGTACTGCCAAGGGTGTACGTCGCCCTGACGGCTCCCTGATCCGCTTCGATGGTAATGCAGCGGTACTGCTGAATGCCAAGCTCGAGCCGATCGGTACCCGCATCTTTGGCCCGGTTACGCGCGAACTTCGCAGTGAACGGTTTATGAAGATTATTTCGCTTGCACCTGAAGTGCTGTAGGCGGGAGTCAGGATTATGCGCAAGATACGTAAAGGCGACGATGTCGTTGTGATGACAGGCAAGGATAACGGCAAGCGCGGTAACGTGCTGAAGGTACTGCCTGAAGCTGACAAGCTGATTGTGGAAAACGTCAATATCGTGAAGAAGCACACCAAGCCCAATCCGCAGGCGGGTGTTTCCGGTGGCATCATCGAGAAAGAGATGCCGATTCACGTGTCCAACGTTATGTTGTACAACCCGCAGACCAAAAAAGGTGACCGCGTTGGCTTCCGTACGCTGGAAGATGGACGCAAGGTGCGAGTATTCAAGTCTAACGACGAAGTCGTAGACGTCTGAGAGAGTAGCTGAAGATGGCCAGGTTGCAAAAACAGTATCACGACGAAGTTATCGGCAAGCTCCAGGAGCAGTTCGAGTACAAGAACTCCATGGAGATACCGCGCATTACCAAGATCACCATTAACATGGGTGTTGGTGAAGCACTCGGTGACCGCAAGGTGATGGAACACGCAGTGTCAGATATGACAAAAATTTCCGGTCAGAAACCGATTGTGCGCAATGCGCGCAAATCCGTGGCGGGCTTCAAGGTGCGGGAAGGCTGGCCTATTGGCTGTAAGGTGACGCTTCGTCGGGAACGCATGTACGAGTTCCTGGATCGCCTGGTTTCCATTGCGATTCCGCGTGTACGTGATTTCCGCGGGATGAGCCCGAAGTCTTTTGACGGCCGAGGCAATTACAACATGGGCGTGAGTGAGCAGATCATTTTCCCCGAAATCGATTACGACAAGATTGATACCTTGCGTGGTATGGATATCAATATCACTACCACGGCAAAAACCGACGAGGAAGGTCGTGCGCTGCTGGCAGCGTTCAACTTCCCGTTCAGGAACTGAGGAAAAGGCACGATGGCCAAACAATCCATGATCCAGCGCGAAATCAAACGCGCCAAGATGGTCAAGAAATACGCGACAAAACGTACGGCGCTGAAGGCGATCATCGCCGATGCGGGCAAGTCTGAAGAGGAGCGCTACGAGGCTCAGCTGAAGTTGCAGGCACTGCCACGTAACGCCAGTCCATGCCGTCAGCGCAATCGTTGTCGCATTACCGGTCGCCCGCACGGTTACTACCGCAAGTTTGGTCTTGCGCGTAACAAGCTGCGTGAACATGCCATGCAGGGCGATGTGCCTGGCCTGGTCAAGGCCAGCTGGTAACAGCGCAGAATTCAGATAGAGGTACGCAGATTATGATGACAGATCCTATCGCCGACATGCTGACCCGCATCCGTAACGGCCAGCGGGCGGGCAAGGTAACGGTGTCAATGCCTTCTTCAAAGCTCAAGCAATCCATTGCGAGCGTGTTGAAAGACGAAGGCTATATCGCTGATTTCAGTGAGCAGGACGAGGACGGAAAACCGTCGCTGAATGTTTCGCTCAAATATTATGATGGCCAGCCGGTTATAGACACGCTGAAGCGAATCAGTCGTCCCGGTTTGCGTATCTACAAGGCAAAAGATGAGCTGCCCAAAGTCATGGGTGGTCTGGGTGTTGCCATTGTCTCAACCTCGAAAGGTGTTATGAGTGATCGTGCCGCACGCGCTGCCGGAGAAGGTGGTGAAGTGTTGTGCTACGTATCCTGATGAGTAAATAACCATGTCCAGAGTTGCAAAAAATCCGGTTGAATTGCCAAAAGGCGTCGAATTCGCCATCAGTGGTCAGGAGGTTACCGTCAAGGGAACCAAGGGCTCACTGCAGCGTGATGTACATGCCTCGGTAAAAGTCGAGCAAAATGACAACGTGCTGACCTTTGCGCCGAAAGACGGCTCAAAGGCTGCGATGGCGATGGCGGGAACCACGCGTGCCCTGATCAATAATATGGTCATTGGCGTCACGCAAGGTTTTGAAAAGAAACTTCAACTGGTCGGCGTTGGTTACCGTGCCCAGGCGCAGGGCCAGAAGCTCAATCTGACACTGGGTTTCTCGCATCCGGTTGACTATGCCGTGCCGGAAGGTGTGACAGTTGAAACGCCGAGTCAGACAGACGTTATCGTAAAGGGTATGGACAAACAGAAGGTCGGGCAGGTAGCTGCGGAAATTCGTGCCTATCGTCCGCCTGAACCCTATAAAGGCAAGGGCGTCAAATACGTCGATGAAATTATCGTGCGTAAAGAAGCCAAGAAGAAATAGTTAATTCGAAGGTATCAGCATGGACAAGAAAGCATCACGACAGCGGCGCGCTCGCAAGACCCGCGCCAAGATCCGCGAACTCGGCAGGCCGCGTCTGTGTGTCCACCGTACCCCGCGTCATATTTATGCGCAGGTCATCGATGGAAGCGGCGACAAGGTTCTGGTCAGTGCATCGACCCTGGACAAAGAGTTGCGCAAGGACGTCAAAAGCACCGGCAATACCGACGCAGCAGTAGCGATCGGCAAGGCGGTTGCAGAACGGGCTAAAGCTGCTGGTATCTCTGCGGTCGCGTTTGACCGTTCCGGTTTTAAATATCACGGCCGAGTGAAGGCGCTGGCGGATGCCGCGCGTGAAAACGGTCTGGAATTCTAGTTTAAGGGTTGCACTATGGCGAATGTCGAGAACCAGACGAACACCGACGGTCTGAATGAAAAGCTGATCGGAATTAATCGTGTTGCCAAGGTTGTTAAAGGTGGCCGTCAATTTGGCTTTGCAGCCCTGACCGTGGTCGGCGATGGCGAAGGCAAGGTTGGTTTCGGTCGCGGCAAGGCGCGCGAAGTTCCGGTCGCCATACAGAAGGCGATGGAAAATGCCCGCAAGAACATGAAGCAGGTCGCCCTCAAGGACGGCACGCTCCAGTACCCGATCACCGCTACCTTCGGTGCCGCCAAGGTGCATATGCAGCCTGCCTCTGAAGGTACCGGCATTATCGCTGGCGGCGCCATGCGCGCCGTATTTGAAGTTGTCGGTGTGCGTGATGTGCTGGCGAAATGCATCGGCACCAACAACCCGATCAATGTTGTTCGTGCAACCATGAAAGGCCTGGCCGAAATGAGCTCCCCTGAAATGGTGGCAGCCAAACGCGGCAAAAAGGTCGATGAGATTCTGGGGTAAGCCATGGCAGACAAGAAATTAAAGGTGACTCTGCTGAAGAGCACCAGTGGTCGACTGAAATCACACAAGGCGTGTGTAGCCGGACTCGGCCTGCGCCGGATTCGTCATACAGTCGAGGTAATTGATACGCCGGAAAATCGCGGCATGATCAACAAGGTTTCGTACCTGTTACAGGTAGAGGATATCTGATATGCGCCTGAATACACTGAAACCCGCAGAGGGTAGCCGCCCTGACGGCAAACGCGTCGGCCGTGGTATCGGCAGCGGTCTGGGCAAGACCGGTGGTCGCGGCCACAAGGGTCAGAAGTCCCGCTCTGGTGGTTTCCACAAGATCGGTTTCGAAGGTGGCCAGATGCCCCTGCAGCGACGTTTGCCGAAAGTCGGCTTTACTTCGCGCAAGTCTATGGTGACCGAGGAAGTGCGACTGCACGAATTGGGCGCTGTTGAAGATGGCGCTGTAGATCTCGATTCGCTTAAGGCGGCAGGTGTCCTCAAACAAAGTACGCTGTTTGCAAAAATTATTGCATCCGGTGAAATCACTACGGCGGTTACGGTGAAGGGTTTGCGTGTGACCAAGGGTGCACGCGCAGCCATCGAAGCCGCCGGCGGTAAGGTAGAGGATTAATCCGGGTGGCAGGCGCTGGTGCAGCAGGTCTGACCGGGGGTCTCGGTGATATCGGCAAACTGAAGGAGCTGCGGCAGCGCATCTTCTTTGTGTTGGGCGCGATCCTGGTTTTCCGCATCGGGTCATTTATCCCGCTGCCGGGTATTGACCCGGTTGTATTGGAAATTCTGGCCGAGCAGCAAAAAGGCACGATCCTGGACATGTTTAACATGTTCTCGGGTGGCGCACTGAAGCGGTTGTCACTGTTTGCGCTGGGTATCATGCCGTATATTTCGGCGTCGATTATCATGCAGCTGCTGTCGTATACCGTGCCGACGCTGGAGCAGTTGAAGAAAGAAGGCGAGGCTGGTCGTCACAAGATTACGCAATACACGCGCTACGGTACCGTTGTACTGGCTACATTCCAGGCTATCGGTATTTCGACCGCGCTGCAGGGGCAGATGGTTGGCGGGCAGCCACTGGTCATTTTGCAGGGATTGCCGTTTGTTATTTCATCAGTGGCCTGCCTGGTGACAGGAACACTGTTCCTGATGTGGCTGGGTGAGCAGGTAACAGAACGGGGTATCGGTAACGGCATCTCGATCATCATTTTCTCGGGTATTGTTGCCGGTTTGCCAGCGGCGATCGGCGGCTCACTGGAGCTGGTGCGGACCGGTGAGATGAACACGCTGAGCATTCTGTTCCTGTTTGCACTGGCGGTTGCAGTGACGGCGTTCGTGGTGTTTGTCGAACGCGGTCAGCGACGTATTACGGTGAATTACGCAAAACGGCAGCAGGGCCGCAAGATGTACGCGGCGCAGAGCACGCATCTGCCGTTGAAGCTGAACATGGCGGGCGTCATCCCGCCGATTTTCGCGTCGAGCATCATCCTGTTCCCGGCAACAGCGGGTCAGTGGTTCGGCAGCAATGAAGGATTTGGCTGGCTGAAGGATATTTCCTCGGCGCTATCGCCGGGACAGCCCCTGTATATATTGTTTTATGCAGCGGCGATTATTTTCTTCTGCTTTTTTTACACGGCGATCGTCTTCAATTCGAAGGAAACCGCTGACAACCTGAAAAAGTCGGGTGCATTTATCCCGGGTATTCGTCCGGGTGAACAGACGGCGAGGTACATCGATGGCGTGATGACGCGCCTGACGTTGGCAGGCGCAATCTACATTACCGCGGTCTGTCTGTTGCCGGAGTTTTTGATTTTGTACTGGAACGTGCCTTTCTACTTTGGTGGTACGTCCCTTTTGATTATCGTGGTCGTAGTTATGGACTTTATGGCCCAGGTTCAGTCTCACATGGTGTCTCACCAGTATGAGAGTCTGATGAAAAAAGCTAACCTCAAGGGCCAGGGTCGCTCCGGGCTATTGCGTTAGCGCTGATTTAACAGGTGAAACATGAAAGTACGTGCATCAGTAAAGCGCATTTGCCGCAACTGTAAAATTGTCCGTCGCAAGGGCGTGGTCCGGGTTATCTGCAAGGATGGCCGCCACAAGCAGCGTCAGGGTTAATACAGGCGTCAAACGTTACTAATTGTTTGGTTTTGGATTGAAATAAGGGGCAAAATCCGGTATTCTTGCGCGTTTCGCGACACGCAGACCGCTTTGTCCCGTTGAGGAGATCAGATTCATGGCTCGTATAGCCGGGATTAATGTACCGCCGCAGAAACACGCAGTGATTGCGCTGACATCCATTTATGGAATCGGCCGCACGACGGCGAAGAAAATTTGTGAAGCGACGGGTGTCGGCACGGACACGAAGATCAAGGATCTTTCCGAGCCAGAGATCGAGAACATTCGTAGCGAAGTGGCCAAGTACACGGTGGAAGGTGATCTACGCCGTACCGTGTCCATGAACATCAAACGACTGATGGATCTGGGTTGCTACCGTGGCATGCGTCACCGTCGTGGCCTGCCCATGCGCGGACAGCGCACGCGCACCAACGCACGCACCCGCAAGGGCCCGCGTCGTCCGATTCGTCGATAAGTATTCGTAACAGGTAGATAGAACATGGCAAAAGCACCGACTCGTACGCGGAAAAAGGTCAAAAAGAATGTGGTTGATGGTATCGCCCACATTCACGCGTCGTTCAACAACACGATCGTGACCATTACCGATCGCCAGGGTAATGCGCTGGCGTGGGCCACTTCAGGTGGTTCCGGCTTCCGCGGCTCTCGCAAGAGCACACCGTTTGCTGCACAGGTTGCTGCTGATCGTGTGGGTGAAGTGGTCAAGGAATTCGGTCTCAAGAATCTCGAGGTCGAGGTGAAGGGTCCGGGACCTGGTCGTGAGTCTGCCGTGCGTGCCCTGAACAATGCCGGATTCAAAATTACCAACATTACCGATGTGACCCCGATTCCGCACAACGGTTGTCGTCCGCCCAAAAAGCGACGCGTGTAAGGCGGAGGAGAGCAAATGGCCAAGTACACAGGACCAAAATGTCGCCAGTGCCGTCGTGAAGGCACCAAGTTATTTTTGAAAGGCGAGAAATGTTACACCGCGAAATGTGCGATCGAGAATCGTCCATTCCCGCCAGGTCAGCATGGGCAGCGTCGTACGCGCCTGTCTGACTACGCGACCCAGTTGCGCGAAAAACAGAAAATGCGTCGTATCTATGGTGTGCTGGAACGCCAGTTCCGCAACTATTACAAGGCTGCTGCCGGCAAGAAAGGCTCCACAGGTGAAAATCTGCTGCAGCTGCTGGAAGGTCGTCTGGACAATGTGGTCTACCGCATGGGCTTCGCGGCTTCCCGTACCGAAGCGCGCCAGTTGGTACGTCACAATGCTATTACCGTGAACGGTCGACGGGTAACCATCCCGTCCTACCAGGTCAGGCCGAATGATAATCTGGCGATTGCGGAAAAATCACGTAAGCAGTTGCGCGTGCAGTCTGCACTTGAAGTTGCCGAGCAGCGCGGCTTTGTAGACTGGATTGACGTGGATGCGAAAAAGATGGAGGGCGTGTTCAAGGCGCTTCCAGAGCGTTCCGATCTGCCAGCCGAAATCAATGAACATCTTGTTGTCGAGTTGTACTCCAAGTAAAGCAACAGCTTAAGAGGGCTATTCATGCAGGGCAAGGTTACCGAGTTCCTGAAGCCACGTATTGTAGACGTGCAATCTGTAAACGAGCGTACTGCGCGAGTCGTGCTGGAGCCGCTTGAGCGCGGTTTTGGTCACACACTGGGCAATGCCCTGCGTCGTATCCTGCTGTCGTCCATGCCGGGTTGTGCTGTTACCAGCGTCGAGATAGACGGTGTGCTTCATTCCTATTCCTCGATCGAGGGTGTGCAGGAAGACGTGATGGAAATCATGCTCAACCTGAAGGGTGTTGCATTGAAGATGCATAATCGCGACAAGGCCGCGCTGAGACTGAGCAAGAAGGGTCCGGGCGCTGTTACTGTGGGCGATATCACCCTTGATCACGATGTTGAAGTGGTGAACCCCGACTATGTCATCGCCAACCTGACCAAGGAAGGCGAGCTGAACATGACGCTGAACGTGGAAATGGGCCGTGGCTATGTACCCGCCAAGGCACGCGCCGACCAGGATGAAGAAGAAAGCACCAATGTTGGCGCACTTCGTCTGGATGCCAGCTTCACGCCGGTATACCGGGTTTCCTACACGGTGGATTCAGCGCGTGTTGAACAACGCACCGATCTGGACAAGCTGATTATCGATATCGAGACCAACGGAACCATTGATCCTGAAGAATCCATACGTCGCGCAGCAACAATTTTGCAGGATCAATTGTCCGTGTTCGTCGATCTGCAAGGTAAGGAAGAAGTTACCCAGGAAGCGCCTGAAGCGGACGTTGATCCGATTCTGCTGCGCCCGGTTGATGACCTTGAACTCACGGTCCGTTCGGCCAATTGCCTGAAAGCAGAAAGCATTTACTTCATTGGTGACCTGATTCAGCGCACCGAAGTCGAGCTGCTCAAGACCCCGAACCTTGGCAAGAAGTCACTCACTGAAATCAAGGATGTCCTGGCATCACGTGGACTGTCACTGGGCATGCGCCTGGAGAACTGGCCACCGGCAGGACTCAAGGAAAGCGAGAAACAGCCCGTTTCTGCCCTGTAAGACTTTTAGAGTAGGTATAGAACAATGCGTCACCGTCAAAGTGGACGAAAACTGAATCGTAACAGCAGTCACCGCAAGGCCATGTTCAGTAATATGGCAGCGTCACTGCTGAATCACGAAGTCATCAAGACAACCCTTCCGAAAGCCAAGGAGCTGCGTCGTGTCGCAGAGCCTTTGATCACCATGGCCAAGACTGACAGCGTGCACAAGCGTCGCCTGGCATTCTCCCGCTTGCGTGATCGTGACGTCGTGACCAAGCTGTTTAATGAACTCGGCCCGCGTTACAAGGATCGTCCTGGTGGTTACCTGCGTATCCTGAAAATGGGTTACCGGACCGGCGACAAGGCCCCTATGGCGCTGGTGGAGCTGGTCGACCGTCCGGAAACCGATGGTGAAGCGTTCGAGGCTGTCGACGAATAGACTCTGTTACTGCCGTATCCTGAAAGCCGGGCAACGCCCGGCTTTTTTGTGCCTGAATGAGTCTACACCGTAACGCATCGTCATTCCGGCGGAAGCCGGAATCCATCGTCCCGGCGCACTGGATGCCGGTTTGCACCGGCATGACGACATTGGCTATTGAAGTGGCAGCGGGTGGGTCATAGCATGTCACCATGATCGCAATCATGACCGACTTCGGTGTTTCCGGGCCATACATTGGCCAGATGCGGGCTGTTATTCACGCGCAAGCGCCTGGCGTGGATGTGGTTGATCTGTTTCCCGATCTCCCGGCCTGTAACGTGAAGGCCGCCGCCTACCTGCTACCGGCCTACACGCAGTATCTTCCCGAGGGGACGGTGTGTCTGTGTGTGGTTGATCCTGGTGTGGGGACTCATCGCAGGGCACTTGCCTTGCAGATTGACAGGCGTTGGTTTGTCGGGCCGGACAACGGGCTCTTTAGTGTGCTGCTCAATCGTGGAGAGGAAATAACAACAAAGGAAATCCATTGGCGCCCCGATCAGTTATCTGACAGTTTTCATGGGCGTGATCTGTTTGCACCGGTCGCTGCAAGACTGGCGAAGGGGGTTGATGATGGAATTGAAACGATCGAGGCCGGAGCGCTGGTTATGCCGGACTGGCCCGATGAGTTGTCTGAAGTGATATATCTCGACAGTTTCAGCAATGCCATTACCGGGCTGACGGCGACAGATTTGCCGGAGACGACCGTGCTCGAGGTTGCCGGTTATCAATGTCAGTACACCCGAACCTTTGCCGAGGCCGGGCCTGGCCGGCTTTTCTGGTATAGAAATTCAAATGGGCTGGTGGAAATTGCCATGAACCAGGCAGGCGCTTCGGAAAAGACGGGGATTCGCGTTGGCGATACCATCAGAATCGTATCGAACTGACATGATGCAGGAGGGCGTGTGAAAAAGCTTGGAGATAACCTGTTGCTTTTATTTCTGACCGCAGTCGTTGTGGTAGGCGGTTATGCGTACCTGCGTTATGCCTACAGGGTAACTGACAGCACACCTTTCACCCAGGAGATCGTACTTATCATCCTGGGGACAGTTGCAACCATTCTTATTACTGCAGCGCTCCTCAATAAACAGTCTGCGGTGGAAATTGATAAAGAGCAGAGTGTTAAATTTATCGATTTGAAGACGCGGACCTACGAAGAACTGATTAATCAGATAGAACAGATAGTGTTGTCAAAGGAAGTCACTGACAGGGACCTGGTGCGCTTGCAGTTTACGACACATCGGCTGGCAATATTTGCAGCCCCGGCAGTGCTCGAGGAGTACCAGGAGTTTTTGCGTGTGTTCAATCGCGCTGCAGTGGACGGTGCGGTTTCCGCAATTGAATCAGACCAGTTGACTGACTCGTTGGCCAGATTGACGGTTGAGATTCGGGCAGATCTGATTGGCGAACTGGATCGTGAAAGTGATATTGGGCTTCAGAAAATCGCAGAACAGATTGTAGAAAACGCCAGTGAGACAACGGGTCGTGGCTGACCGGCGTGACAGGTGTTATTTGCTACCGGCTTCATCGATTAACTGCTGAATCAGCGCGCGAACGTCAGGGTGATTGAAATTGCGCCCCCCCACGGCGCGGTAGACAACACGCCCCTGCTTGTCGATCAACAGGGTGGTAGGCAGACCTTTTACGCCGTAACTGTCCGAAACACTGCTGTCGCGGTCAAACAGGATGGGGAAGGTCGGGTATACATCCAGTTGTCCCATATAGGAAAAAACGTGGTCCGGGGATTCCCACTGGTTGATCGCCAGCACAATAAAATCTTTATCGCGCAGTGACTGGTACACAGCCTCCATGGACGGAATTTCTTCCCGGCAAGGCGGGCACCAGGTTGCCCAGAAGTTGATCATGATGACTTTGCCACGCAGTGATGACAGCGTGTATTTCTCGCCATCCATGTCTTCCAGGGTGAAGTCCGGGGCAGGAACGGGTGTGGGCAATCGTGACAGTGTATGTCCCAGCGCCGCATAGGATGTCGAAGACGCAAAACAGGTCAGTACCAGGGCGGCGGCGGTAAGGAAATTACGCATCGGGTGTTTTCGCCGGTGCGCAGTGAACAGCTTCGATTTTTTCTTCATGGGTTTTATCTCCCTGCGTCCAGGAATAGTACAGGTCAAAAACGCTACCTGCCGGTAGTGGTACGGTCGTGAATCCCTGTCCCCAGTCGCCGGGTTGATAGGTCTGCTCCTCGTGCAGGAGTACCCAGCGGAATGCGAGACTGCGGTCTTTCCACTCTTCAAGCCACTGTGTCTTGGTTTTCAGGTGGTGCGTTTTGCCGTCGGGTGTAACGTAGCGCCAGTCGGACAGGTTGTAATGTAATGGCTGATGGCCGGTGTTCTTCAGAATGGTGCCGAAGGTGCAGTAGTCTCGCGTGGTATCGACAATATCTTCCGGCAATCCACGTGCACTGAACACGGCAGCGACATAATCGGGTGACAGGGGCAACAGTCGCAGGCTGAATCCAGGGTGTTCCACCTGGATGCGCTCTATGCCGGATTGCGGGTTGAATTCACGCTGCACTTCGGCCGCGTTTACAAGTAACGGCCAGAGCAGGCAGATTATGATTGGGCTGTAGCGCATGTTTCCTCGCGGGGAGCATGAAATTACCGGCGCACTGTCATTGCGAGCCAGGCACGGCAATCTCTCCGGGCTTCATTGCGGATACCTTACCCTTCAGTTCAAGGCATCGCAATGACAAGGGCGCTTTGATGAAGCAGGATTTTTTTCTCAGACGGTACCCGCATCGGTCAGGCGGCATCTGTATCGGAATCACTTCGTTCCCGCTCCAGTATCGGGCGAAGAAAGTGCCCGGTGTGCGAGATTTTACTGTCCGCGACCCGTTCCGGTGTGCCGGTGGCGATAATCTCGCCACCGCCATTCCCGCCTTCCGGGCCAAGGTCGATCACCCAGTCCGCTGTTTTGATGACGTCCAGGTTATGTTCGATGATAACTACAGTGTTGCCGTGGTCACGCAGGCGATGCAGTACGCGCAGCAGTTGTTCGATATCGTAGAAATGCAGTCCGGTGGTAGGTTCGTCAAGAATATACAAGGTCTTGCCGGTATCACGCTTGGATAATTCACGTGACAGCTTGACGCGTTGCGCTTCGCCGCCGGACAGCGTGGTGGCGTTCTGCCCGAGGCGCAGGTAGGAAAGTCCAACATCCAGCAAGGTTTGTAATTTCCGTGAAATTACCGGTACGGCACTGAAAAATTCTGCTGCGACCTCAACTGTCATTTCCAGCACTTCGTGGATATTGCGCCCCTTGTAACGAATATCCAGCGTCTCGCGGTTATAGCGCTGGCCCTTGCAGACATCGCAAGGGACGTAGATGTCAGGCAGGAAATGCATTTCAACCTTGATAACGCCGTCGCCCTGACAAGCCTCGCAGCGGCCACCTTTAACGTTGAAGCTGAACCGTCCCGGTTTGTAGCCTCGTGAACGAGACTCCTGGGTGCCGGCAAACAGTTCGCGGATAGGTGTAAACAGGCCGGTGTAGGTGGCCGGGTTTGAGCGCGGTGTGCGACCGATGGGGCTCTGGTCGATGTCCACCACCTTGTCGAACTGTTCAAGTCCGTCCACTGAAGCATACGGGGCTGGTTCGGTGCTGGCGCCATTCAGTTCCGCCGCCACGAGCCGGTATAGCGTATCGTTGATCAGGGTGGACTTGCCGGAGCCGGAAACGCCGGTGACACAGGTCATCAGGCCAACCGGGATGTCCAGGTCCACATCTTTCAGATTGTTGCCACTGGCCTTGAGAATACGCAGCTGGTGCTGTGGGTCATTGGGTGTGCGTTGGTCCGGTCCGTGGATACGCCGCGCACCACTCAAATATTGCCCGGTCAGCGATGCCGGGTTGTTGATGACGTCCTCCGGGGTACCCTGCGCCACGATCCTGCCGCCGTGTATGCCGGCGCCCGGGCCCATATCGACCAGGTGGTCGGCGGAGCGGATGGCATCCTCGTCGTGCTCGACCACGATGACGGTGTTGCCGAGGTCACGCAGGAAAGTCAGCGTGTTGAGCAGTCGCTGGTTGTCGCGCTGGTGCAGGCCGATGGAAGGCTCATCGAGGATATACATGACACCGACCAGCCCGGCGCCAATCTGGCTGGCGAGGCGAATGCGCTGTGCTTCACCACCAGACAGGGTGTCGGCGCTACGTTCCAGTGACAGGTAGTTGAGCCCGACATTGACCAGGAAATCCAGACGGTCACGAATTTCCTTGACGATTTTTTTGGCAATGGCGCCACGTCGGCCAGGCAGTTGCAAGCCGGCAAAAAAATCGCTCGCTTCACCTACCGGCAGAGCTGCAATTTTCGGAAGCGTGCAGTCATTGACGAATACGTTGCGCGCTGACCGGTTGAGGCGTGTTCCTTCGCATTCAGGGCAGGGGTGCGTGCTCAGATAACGTGCCAGTTCGTCACGCACCACGTTTGATTCGGTTTCGCGGTAGCGCCGTTCCATGTTGCGCAGAATGCCCTCGAAGGGATGCCGCTTGACCTTGATGCCGTTGCGTTCGTTGATGTAGCGGAACTCGATTTGCTCACGGCCACTTCCGTACAGAATAATTTGCTGGATGTGTTCTTCCAGCTCATCGAACGGTGTTTCAATATCGAAGCCATAATGATCCGCCAGCGAGCTGATGAGCTGGAAATAATAGGCGTTGCGCCGGTCCCAGCCGCGTACTGCACCACCGGCCAGACTCAGGTGCGGGTTGGCAACCACGCGCTTCGGGTCGAAAGACTGCTGGACGCCAAGTCCATCACAGGTCGGGCAGGCGCCAATCGGGTTGTTGAACGAGAACAGCCGGGGTTCCAGCTCAGTCAGTGAATAGCCGCATTTCGGGCAGGCGAACTTGGCGGAAAATGTGACCTCTGCCTTGTCGTCCATATTGACTACCCGCGCCAGACCATCGGCGAGACGCAGTGCGGTTTCAAAGGATTCGGCAAGCCGTAGTTTGAGGTCGTCACGGATCTTGAATCTGTCGACTACCACTTCGATACTGTGCTTGCGGCGCAGGTCCAGTTCAGGCGGATCGTCCAGTTCCACCACTTCGCCATCAATTCGTGCACGTATAAAACCGTGAGCGCGCAGCTCTTCAAGTAACGCCAGGTGTTCACCCTTGCGATCCTGGACTACCGGAGCCAGCAGCATCCAGCGCGAGCCGTCAGCCTGTTCCAGCACGTGATCAACCATCTGACTGATGGTCTGTGCTTCCAGGGTGATGCCGTGTTCGGGGCAACGTGGTGTGCCGACGCGTGCAAACAGCAGGCGCAGGTAGTCGTAAATTTCGGTAATGGTGCCGACTGTCGAGCGTGGATTATGCGAAGTGGACTTCTGTTCAATAGAGATGGCCGGCGAAAGACCTTCGATATGGTCGATGTCGGGTTTCTCCATCATCGACAGGAACTGGCGCGCATAGGCGGACAGGGATTCCACGTAACGGCGCTGGCCTTCCGCATAAATGGTATCGAACGCCAGCGAGGATTTACCGGAGCCGGACAGGCCGGTAATCACGATCAGCCGGTCACGCGGCAGGTCGAGGTCGACGTTTTGCAGATTGTGCGTGCGCGCACCGCGCAGGCGAATGGTATCCATACTGTTTCCGGCAAATTGGGCAACCTGATACTATACGGCGTTTCGTGATGGCTGACCAAAGGGAAATCTGTTTTGTGAACGAGACCACGCCCCCTGACCAGAGCATGACCCGGGCGGAGGCGCGTACCGCTGCCTCCATGGCGGGCATCTATGCCTTACGGATGCTGGGGTTGTTCATGATCCTGCCGGTTTTTGCCCTGTACTCCGAGCACCTGGAGGGTGCAACGCCGGCTTTGGCCGGTCTGGCGATCGGTATCTACGGCATGACCCAGGCTTTCCTGCAGATTCCGTTCGGATTGTTGTCGGATCGTATCGGACGCAAGCCGGTAATAGTGTTCGGTTTGCTGGTGTTTGCCCTTGGTAGTGTCATGGCGGCCAGTGCCGACACGATCTGGGGCGTTATTGCAGGGCGCGCCATGCAGGGTGCCGGTGCGATTGCCGCTGCCGTCATGGCGCTCACGGCGGATCTTGTCCGCGAGGAACACCGGGTCAAGGCCATGGCCATTATCGGTATGAGCATCGGCGCATCATTTGCCGTTGCCATGGTGCTGGGGCCGTTACTGAATAGCTGGATAGGGGTGCCGGGAATTTTCTGGCTGACGGCTGTGCTGGCGCTGGGAGGTATTGCAGTTATCCTGCTGATCGTGCCAAACCCGGTGGTTTCGAGAGTGCGACGCGATGCCGAAGCGGTACCCGAACAGTTTACCAGCGTGTTGCGCAACCCGCAGCTACTGCGGCTGGATGCCGGCATTTTCTCGCTCCACCTGATCCTGACCGCCAGTTTCGTGGTGTTGCCACTGGCATTGCGTGACCTGGCCGGGCTGGATGCGTCAAGGCATTGGGAAGTCTATCTGCCGGTATTACTGCTTTCTCTGCCAATGGCGGTGCCTTTTATTATCCAGGCCGAGAAGCATCAACGGATGAAGCAGGTCTTCGTTGTCTCGGTCATCGTTGTGGCGCTGGCAGAACTCGTCCTGTTCAGGTTTCATAACCAGGTGTTGGCAATAGGTATTGGATTGTTCATCTTTTATTCAGCATTTAATTTGCTCGAGGCCCTGTTGCCCTCGCTGATCGCCAAGATGGCGCCGCCGGACAGCAAAGGGACTGCCATGGGCTTCTATTCCAGCGCCCAGTTCTTCGGTGCCTTTGTCGGTGGTACGGTCGGGGGGTGGTTACACGGACGCTTCGGCCTGTCTTCGGTGTTTCTGTTCTGTGCGGTTGTGGCGCTGGCGTGGCTGGTGCTGGCTTTGGGGATGGAAGCGCCGGGATACCTGAACACCCGCTTACTCAGAATCGGGGCGCTGGACCCGGATGCGGCCCGGCAGCTTGCCCGGCGCATTACTGCAGTGCCAGGCGTGGCTGAGGTGGTAGTGATTGCCGAAGACGAGGTCGCCTACCTGAAAGTTGACCCACGACTGCTCGACGAGGATGTACTGGATGCTGTCGTCGAGAACCGGGGCTGACTGGAAATCAATGGCTTACACGGCTCCGCTCGAACCGTCCACGCCACTTCGACGGCGGGCTGGGAACTGGCGCGATCAGCCGTTATCATGGCCGCTGGTTGAAGTACACGGCACACAAAAATATTACAGAGGAAGCGCAGGGACGGCGCTTCCCGGACAGGAGTAAAACATGGCAAGAGGCGTAAACAAGGTCATTCTGGTGGGTAATCTGGGCGCTGACCCGGAAGTGAAATACATGCCTAACGGCAATGCGGTAGCGAATGTCACGCTGGCAACCAGCGAAACCTGGAAAGACAAACAGAGTGGTGAGAACAAGGAAAAGACCGAGTGGCATCGCGTCGTGTTCTTCCGTCGGCTGGCCGAGATTGCCGGTGAATACCTTAAGAAAGGTTCACAGGTATATATTGAGGGCAAGCTGCAGACTCGCAAGTGGCAGGACAAGAATGGTAACGATCGCTATACCACCGAAATTATTGCCAACGAGATGCAAATGCTTGGCGGACGTGGTGGTGGAGGCAGTGCAGACTTCGGTGGTGCATCGGCTTCACAGTCGGCACCTGCTGCTGCGCCTGCGGCAGCAGGCGGAGGTGACTTCGATGATGATATTCCGTTCTGACAGTGTTTGCCGGACGGAATAAAAAAGGCCGGCATTCGCCGGCCTTTTTTATTCCTGTGCTCCGGCTTCAGCCGACCTTGTCGAGTTCCAGGCTTTCAGCACTGGTATCGGGGCGGAAGATGTTAATCGGTATCTTCAGGAAACGTTTGCCGTTGGCTTCGCTTTTCGGCAATGAGCCGGCATCGACATTCACCTGGATACTTTGATAAAGCAGTTTCGGGGCGCTGAGCTCCTTGTCGCGTTCGTTCCGGAAGCGAATGAATTCCTCTTCACTCATACCTTCGTTCAGATTGATATTGTTTCTTTTCTGTTCGCCAATGGTTGTTTCAAAGTCCAGCTCGCGTCCGTTTGGCTGGTAGTCATGTCCCACGAATACGCGTGTTTCATCCGGCAGCGTATATAGCTTCTGCGTAATAGAGTGATACATGTCTTTTGCGCTGCCTGCGGGGAAGTCGCAGCGACCTGTACCGCCATCCGGCATGAACAGGGTGTCGCCGGTAAAGATGGCGTCACCGAAACGATAAGTGGCGCAGGCAGGGGTATGCCCCGGCGTAAAGATGACCGAGAAGTTGAGTGTGCCGGCCTGCACTGTTTCGTTTTCCTTGAGCAGGCGGTCAAACTGGCTGCCGTCAGTGAGGAAGGTATCCGGCAAGTTGAGTTCTTTCTTGAAGACGTCCTGAACGATAGTAATGCGTTCCCCGATAGCAACCTGCGCTTCAGGATAAGCCTCCCTGATCATCTGCGCGCCTGACAGGTGGTCGGCATGTGCATGGGTTTCCAGAACGAAATGTGGCGTCAGCGTATTCCCGTCAAGGAAAGCCAGGATTTTATCAACTGACTCGGTCCAGACTTTTGATCCAACGGGGTCGTAGTCAAGCACCGTGTCGATAATGACGGCATCCTTGCTGGACGGGTCATAGACCACGTAGGTCAATGTGGACGTGCGGGTATCAAAAAAGGCCTTTATTTCCATGTTGGGGGTCTCTTTCAGAGATTAAATTTGATTTAGGCTAGTATAAATAGATAATTAGAATTTAACCATACATAGAAATAATTATATACTATTGGCTATTCTGCACTCAAAGTTGAAGCATTTCCGTAGCAAGCTGTAGCAACTATCTGATTTCCTGTTTAAACCTCATTTTGTGATCTGGTGATAAATCCACCACCCCTGTCCATCATCGCTAAGTTACTGTCCTTAAAGCAGGATTTTTCATTTCTTACCTTGACAAGGTGGGGATTTGCTACCTATAGTGTCGAAAAGTGGGAATCAGTGGAATTTAGTGGAAAATCGAGGAGGTCGAGGGGAGTCCGGTGTTTCGAGGTGGTAGCACAGTCAAGCTCGATGCCAAGGGGCGGTTGGCCTTGCCAACCCGTTACCGCGGCGAAATCGGTGAACGCTACGAGGGCCGCCTGGTGGTGACGGTTCACGATGATGGCTGCCTGTTGCTTTATCCCCAGCCCGAGTGGGAGCAAATCGAACACCGTCTTATCAATACCCCGAACCTGGATCGCCGTACGCGCGACATGCAGCGTATGTTGGTCGGTTATGCCACAGAAGTCGAGATGGACGGAAATGGCCGTATTCTACTGACGCCGCGCCTGCGCGATTTTGCCGAGCTGGACAAGGCGGTAGCACTGGTGGGCGTAGGCAAGAAATTTGAAATCTGGAATGACGAAACCTGGATGAATATCGGTAGTAGCTGGAAGGGGCGTGCAGAAGACAGTGACAAGCCGTCCCCTCTTGAATCGCTGACGTTGTAACAGCGATGAGTCACCAGCATCAGCCGGTACTGTTGGCACAGGTACTGGACGCACTCCGGGTGAAACCGGATGGCCTCTATATAGATGGAACCTTTGGACGTGGCGGACATGCGGCAGCGCTTCTGGAAAAGCTCGGCCCCGAAGGGAGGCTTCTGGCCTTCGACAAGGATCCTGACGCTCTGGCTTTTGCGGCCAGCCGGTTTTCCGGCGAGGCGCGGTTACTGATGCGCGAAGGCAGCTTTGACAACCTGGCGAGCGAAGTGTCAGCCCTTGGCTGGCAGGGGCGAGTGGATGGAATCATGCTGGATCTTGGTGTGTCGTCACCGCAGCTCGATGACGCCGCGCGCGGTTTCAGCTTCATGCAGGCGGGACCCCTGGATATGCGTATGAACCCGCAGGCAGGCCCCAGTGCAGCCAAGTGGCTGGCGCAGGCGCCGGAACAGCAAATTGCCGATGTGCTGTGGAAGTACGGCGAGGAGCGGTTTTCGCGCCGTATTGCGCGTGCGATTGTGAACACTCGTGACGAGTCACCAATTACGACCACACTGCAGCTCGCCAGTCTGATTCAGTCAGCCGCCCCCGGCCGCGAACGTCACAAGCACCCTGCAACACGCAGCTTCCAGGCAATACGTATTTTCATTAACCGGGAGCTGGAAGACCTTGAGGCCGTTTTGCCGCAGGCAGTCGAGGTGCTGGCACCCGGTGGGCGGCTGGCGGTGATCAGCTTCCATTCGCTCGAGGATCGTATCGTTAAGCGGTTTATCCGCGAGCAGCACCGTGGTCCACAGCTGCCACCGGACTTCCCGGTGATCCCGGAAGGTTATGCGCCGAAGCTGAAGCCGGTAGGCAAGCAGATTCGTGCTGATGAAGCTGAAATTAATATCAACCCACGCGCTCGCAGCGCGGTATTGCGTGTAGCAGAGCGAATCGTATGAGGGCGTTGCTTTTCCCTGTGTTGCTGGTTGCGGTAATTGTAAGTGCCATGAGTGCTGCCTGGTCGCGGCATGAAAGCCGCAAACTGTTCAACCAGCTGCAACAGCTTGAGGGTGAGCGCGACGCCATGAATGTGGAATGGGGGCAGTTACAGCTTGAGCAAAGTACATATACCACGCACGGCAAGATCGAATCGGCTGCGCGGGAACGGCTGGGGATGCATATACCCGGTGCACAACAGGTGATGATCCTGAAACCATGACGCGCAAACCACATATCAGTCGGGCGAGACGGTTCGTTTTAATCGGGCTTATGCTGGTTGGCTTCTCTGTGCTTGCAGGGCGTAGTGCCCAGCTGCAGCTGGTCGATGAGGCTTTCCTCCAGGAGCAAGGTGATGCGCGTCATTTGCGCATCGTGCCGGTGCCTGCGCACAGGGGCATGATTACAGATCGTAACGGTGAGCCGCTGGCCATCAGTACGCCGGTGAAGTCGGTATGGGTTAACCCTCAGGAGCTTGTTGCTTCGCCCAGCAAGATGTCGCGGGTGGCGCAGTTACTGGCGCTGGATGTGGACAAGCTGCAGCGTCTGATTGGCCAACGCAAGGATCGTGAGTTTGTTTACCTGCGTCGACATGTTGCACCTGATCGGGCGCAGCAGGTTATGGCGCTGGGCGTACATGGCATTTATCTGCAGCGTGAATACCGTCGTTATTACCCGGCAGGTGAGGTAGCCGGTCACCTGGTCGGTTTTACCAATGTGGATGATCGTGGTCAGGAAGGACTGGAGCTGGCTTATGACGAATGGCTTACAGGTGAGCCGGGGGCCAAGCGTGTGATCAAGGATGGCCAGCGTAAGATTGTCGAGGATGTGGAGAATATACGTTCTGCGCACCCGGGTCGTGATCTGTCGCTGAGCATCGATCGTCGTATCCAGTACCTGGCCTATCGTGAGCTGAAGGCAGCCGTCACCCAGCATCATGCCCGATCAGGATCGGTAGTTGTGCTCGACAATCATACGGGCGAGGTGCTGGCCCTGGTCAATCAACCCTCTTTCAACCCGAACAATCGCAAGCGCCTGAAACCGGGAAAGCTTCGCAATCGCGCCGTTACCGATGTCTTCGAGCCGGGATCGACAATGAAGCCGTTTGTTATCGCGGCTGCTTTGCAGACCGGGAAATACCGTGCTGATACGCAGATCAATACCTCTCCGGGTATGTTTCAGGTAGGTGTACACACCATTCGTGACATGCATGACTATGGTGTGCTGGACATGACCGGCGTTATACGCAAGTCCAGCAACGTGGCGGCCAGCAAGATTGCGCTGTCACTGGAGCCGGAAACCCTGTGGGGATTTTTATCAGAGGCCGGTTTTGGTGTGTCCACAGGCAGCGGCTTTCCCGGTGAAGCGGATGGCCATATGGCCAACTACCATCGATGGCGCGATATCGAGCGCGCAACACTCGCTTACGGCTATGGGCTTTCTGTGACAGCGATGCAGCTGGCGCAGGCTTACAGCGTATTCGCAAATGATGGATATCGCGTGCCGGTAACCCTGTTGAAGCGAGAGCAGAAGCCGCTGCGTGAAGTGGTTTATTCGCCGGGAGTGGCGCGCAGCGTGCGAGGCATGATGGAGGCTGTGGTGCATAAGGGAGGGACCGCACCTAAGGCCGCTGTACCTGGATACCGGGTGGCAGGCAAAACCGGAACAGTGCACAAGTCCATAGCCGGTGGCTATGCGGAAGATAAATATATTTCAGTATTTGCCGGCATGGCGCCGGCCAGCAAACCGGAGCTGGTGATCGCCGTTGTGATCAATGAGCCACGTAATGGCGAGCATTTTGGCGGGCTGGTAGCCGGCCCGGCCTTCTCCCGCATCATGGCGGGCGCATTGCGCTTGCTTAACGTTACACCGGATGACATTCAGTTATTGCATACGCAGCGTGACAGGCAGGGGGGTCCGACATGATGGCGGCACATGCTTCTCCGCATGGCGTATCGCTCACTGACCTGTTGGCAGGGTTGGCTGATGTCAGTGTGTCTGCCGACGTCACTGTGCAGGGTATAGCGACAGACAGTCGTAGCATACAGCCTGGTGACCTGTTCCTGGCCTGTAGAGGATTGCAGGTGCATGGACTGGAGTTTCTGGCGCAGGCTGTCGGGCAGGGTGCCGTGGCAGTGGTTTATGACCCTGAAGGTTGTCAGGGCGCTGATGCCCTGCTCGCGAATGTTCCTGTGCCGGCCATAGCGGTTGCCGGGCTTGCCCGTCAGCTTGGTGAAATTGCCGACCGCTTCTATGCCGGACCCTCGCGTGACATGCATGTAATTGGCGTGACAGGTACGGATGGCAAGACATCGGTGAGCCATTTTATTGCCCGGGCCCTGTCGCGGCCGGGAAAGCCGGCCGGCCTGCTGGGGACACTGGGTTACGGTGTGTATGGCGACCTGAGTGTACCGACACATACCACACCGGATGCCTTGCGCCTGCAGGAAGAACTTGCAGCATTGCGCGACCTCGGTGTAACGCAACTTGCGATGGAAGTCTCATCGCATGCGCTGGAGCAGTATCGCTGCGCCGGCGTTCATTTTCATACCGCAGTGCTGACCCAGCTCAGCCGTGATCACCTTGATTACCACGGTAGCCTGAAGGCTTATGCCGATGCCAAGCGCCGCCTGTTCCGCTCGCCTGGGCTGCAGTGCGCCGTACTCAATGCTGATGACCCTTTCGGGCAAGAACTGGCGGCCGGACTGGCAGACCATGTTCGGGTCATCAGCTGGCAGGCGCGAGTTGATACAAAACCGCTGGCTGATGAGTGGCTGTTGCTACGTTCACTGTCTGTCTTGCCACAAGGTATGGCGCTGAGTGTGGACTCAAGCTTCGGCAAGGCGGAGTTTGAAACCCGGTTGCTGGGCGATTTCAATGCAGAAAATCTGCTTGCAGCGCTTGGTGCCCTGCTGGCTTCCGGTTTGTCGCTGGATGATGCCGTGCAACGGCTGTCGCAGGTGGAAACCGTGCCGGGACGAATGGAGTTGTTCAGTGAGTCGGGGCGCCCGAACGTCGTGGTTGATTTCGCGCATACCCCCGCTGCGCTCGAGGCCGTGTTAAAGGCGCTCCGCCCGCATTGCAAGGGTGAGCTGGTGTGTGTGTTTGGCGCTGGCGGAGACCGTGATACAGGCAAGCGTCCGGCGATGGGTGCTGTTGCCGGCCACTATGCGGACCGGGTCATTATAACCAGCGATAACCCGCGTCATGAGAAGCCGCAGGATATCATGACGCAGATTATGGCGGGTATAACGCAACCACAATGTGCAACCCGTATTGAAGATCGGGGTGCGGCGATTCGTGCTGCACTGTCGGGCGCTGGAAAAGACGACCTGGTGTTAATCGCAGGCAAGGGGCACGAAGAAACTCAGCAGATCGGTGATATGAAAACAGTCTTCAGCGACCGCCGTTTTGTAGCGGAGTGGCTGAGAGGTGGCGAGGCATGATGAGTATGCCGCTATCCGAAGTCGCCCGTGTGTTGAAAGGCGTTTTGCATGGAGAGAACGTCACTTTTACCGGCCTGAGCACGGATACTCGCACGATCTGTGAAGGAAATTTGTTCGTGGCTCTACAGGGGCCGAATTTTGATGGCCATGATTACTTGCAACAAGCGCAGCATGAAGGCGCGGTGGCAGCGGCCGTCAGTCATGTTGTACAAATGCCATTGCCGCAGGTCGAGGTCGAGGATACACGTCATGCGCTGGGTCAGCTGGCGGCGTACTGGCGATCACGGTTCGAGCTGCCGGTTGTTGCCGTGACAGGTAGTAATGGCAAAACCTCGGTCAGGGAAATGATTGCAGCGATTTTGCGTTCCTGTGGTGAAACGCTGGTGACGCGTGGGAACCTGAATAATGATATCGGTGTGCCGTTGACGCTGTCCGGATTGTCCGAAGTACACCGCTATGCAGTGATAGAGCTTGGCGCCAATCATCCGGGAGAAATTGCTTACCTGGCGGATATCGTCAAACCCACTGTTGCAGTGGTTAATAACGCCGCGGAGGCGCACCTGGAAGGCTTTGGTGATCTGGATGGCGTTGCGCGCGGAAAAGGCGAGTTATTTGAGCGCTTGCCTGATAGTGCTGTTTGCATCATCAATGCAGATGATGCCTATGCCGGGTTGTGGTTATCGCTGGCCGGTTCGCGCAAGGTGATTACCTTCGGTCTTGAAGCTGATGCGGATGTGCGTGCCAGCTGGCAGGGAGATCTGGATGGCAGTGATATCAGGCTTCAAACGCTGTCCGGTGATGTAGCGTTCCGGTTGCCGCTGCCGGGTCGGCACAATGTCATGAATGCGCTGGCCGCGAGTGCGGCTGCGATTGCGCTGGAGTTGTCGCCTGAAACTATTGCGCGTGGCTTGTCTTCCATGCAGGCCGTTGGAGGCCGTTGGCAGCCGCGCAAGGGTTTGCAGGGTGCGCGACTGATTGATGATACCTATAACGCGAATCCGGGTTCACTTGCTGTTGCGCTGGAGTTGCTTGCTGACAGTAATGATGAATGCTGGCTTGTGCTGGGTGACATGGGTGAGCTTGGAGATGCCGGTGAAGCCTTGCACCGGCAGATGGGTGAGTATGCACGTAACGCAGGTCTGCACTATCTGTTTGCACTGGGCTCACTGGCGGCTGTCGCTGCAGAGACTTTTGGTGCAGGTGGTGAAGCCTTTGAGTCGCAGGATACGCTGGTAAGTCGCTTGCGTGAGCAGTTGCATCCAGGTGTCACCATACTGGTCAAGGGGTCACGTGCCATGCATATGGAGCGTGTCGTCGATGCCTTGTGCGAACACAGCGGGGAGGCGGCCTGATATGCTGGTCTATCTCGCCGATTACCTGAGCCAGTTCCATAGTGGTTTCAACGTCTTCCAGTACCTGACCTTGCGCGCCATTCTGGGTGTGCTGACAGCATTGTTACTGTCTTTCGTGGTCGGTCCTGTGATGATCCGTCAGTTGAGTTTTCGTCAGATCGGGCAGCAAGTGAGGGATGACGGCCCCGAGTCACATCTGTCCAAGGCCGGTACACCGACCATGGGGGGTGCGCTGATCCTGGTAGCAATAGCGGTCTCTACACTTTTATGGGCCGACCTTGGTAATCGTTACATCTGGGTTGTGTTGCTGGTCACATTGAGTTTCGGCGCCATCGGCTGGGTCGATGATTACCGCAAGATTGTCTACGGTAACAGCAAGGGGTTGTCTGCAGCAGCAAAATACAGCTGGCAGTCACTGGCGGCAATCATTACAGGCCTGTATCTGTACTACGCTGCACAGTCCCCGGTGGAAACAGAGTTGATCGTGCCTTTCTTCAAGGACGTGGCGGTGCCACTTGGCCTCTGGTACATCGTGCTGGTTTATTTCGTGGTGGTCGGTTCCAGTAATGCGGTTAACCTGACTGATGGCCTTGATGGGCTGGCAATTCTGCCCACTGTACTGATTGCCGGTGCGCTGGCCGTGTTTGTGTATGCCACAGGTAATGTCTACTACGCCAAATACCTTGGCATTCCCTACATTCGTGAGGTGGGTGAAGTCGTGGTGTTTTGTGGCGCGATCGTCGGCGCCGGACTTGGTTTCCTGTGGTTCAACGCCTATCCCGCGCAGGTTTTCATGGGAGATGTAGGTGCCCTGGCGCTGGGCGCGGCACTTGGCACAGTTGCGGTCCTGGTGCGCCAGGAGCTGGTGTATTTTCTGATGGCCGGTGTGTTCGTCATGGAGACCGTGTCGGTCATTCTGCAGGTGGCGTCATTCAAATTAACCGGGCGGCGTATTTTCCGCATGGCGCCGCTGCATCACCACTTTGAACTCAAAGGCTGGCCGGAGCCACGCGTTATTGTGCGCTTCTGGATTATCACGGTAATCCTGGTGCTGAGCGGTCTGGCGACGCTGAAGTTGCGCTGAGAGGAGTATAGATGGACGAGAAAAGTCAGATTGTACTGGTGGGTTTGACCTTTGCGGTAATCGCCGTATTGCTGGTCATCCTTTGACAGGTCACTAGAACGGGAATGTTGGCAGTAACAAACATCATGGAACAGGACATGCAGCAGGTATTGCGTACTCTGGTGGTCGGACTCGGCACTACCGGTGTGTCGTGCGCGCGATTTCTGTCGCACATCGGTGTGCCGGTAGCGGTGACCGACAGTCGCGAGCAGCCCCCCGGACTGGAAACCCTGCAGCGGGAATTGCCTGATGTGGCCCTGTTCCTTGGCGGGTTCGACAAACAGGCGTTCGAACGGGCTGAGCGTATTGTGGTGAGTCCCGGTGTTTCATTGCGTGAACCGTTACTGGTCGATGCGCGAGCGCGTGGCGTGGAAGTGATCGGGGATATTGAACTGTTTGCGCGGCATGCCAGCGCGCCGGTTATCGGTATCACAGGTTCCAATGGCAAGAGTACGGTGACCACACTACTGGGTCTTATGGCACAACAGGCAGGGCGTAGTGTTCGTGTCGGGGGAAACCTCGGTGTGCCGGCCCTTGATCTGCTTAAGGAGGACGAGCCGGACCTGTACGTGCTGGAATTATCCAGTTTTCAGCTGGAGACTGTGCAGAGCTTGTCATGCCTTGCAGCAGTCGTGCTGAATGTCAGCCCGGATCACATGGATCGTTATGACTCTCTTGGCGACTACGCAAAGGCCAAGCAGACCATCTTTCATCACGCCCGTTTGCAGGTGGTCAACCGTGACGATGAATATGCCGCGGCACTTGCCCATGAGCATGCGCCTGTAGTCAGTTTTGGCGTGACAGAGCCGAAAGGCAAAGACTACGGGCTGCGCACCATGGATGGTGAGATGTGGATTGCTTGTGGAGATACGGCATTAATGCCTGTTGCAGAACTGCGTATGCCGGGTCGTCATAACCTCGCCAATGCCTTGGCGGCGCTGGCGCTTGGCGCTGCAGCTGGTTTACCGGTTGAGGCGATGTTGCGAGCATTGCGTGAATTTCAGGGCCTGCCACACCGTACCGAGTGGGTGGGTGAGTACCAGGGCGTGCGCTGGTTCAATGATTCCAAGGCAACCAATATTGGCGCTGCACTGGCCGCCATACAGGGCTTCGAGGGGCCGCTGGTATTGATCGCCGGTGGTCAGGGCAAAGGCGCAGACTTCACTGAGCTGGCAGCAGGGCTGGATGCGCGGGTACGCCATGTGGTGGTAATGGGTGAAGCGGCTGACGAAATTGAATCTGTATTGCAGGGACGTATTCCTGTCAGTCATGCAACTGACATGCAAGAGGCAGTCAGGCTCGCCGCAGCCCGGTCACAACCGGGGGATACTGTGCTTCTGTCACCGGCCTGTGCCAGTTTCGATATGTTCAGGGGATACCAGCACCGCGGTGAATGTTTCGTACAGGCATTGCGAGGTATGTTCGAATGAGCCTGGCGCTGCTATTGCCCGATATGCCGGTACGTCGTGGTGCAGCCTGCCCGCGACTGGATTTTGCCCTGCTTACCGCCGTAGCGATTTTGTTTTCCCTGGGGCTGGTCATGGTGGCATCAGCTTCCATGCCGGTTGCAGAGCGGCTCGGCGTCAGCACCTTGCATTTCACCATACGTCAAACGATATACCTGCTGATGGGGCTTGGGCTGGGGCTGCTGGTGTTGCGTATCAGGCTGGCCTGGTGGGAGCAGTGCAGCCTGTTGTGCATTTTGCTCGCTATCCTGATGTTAGTGGTTGTCCTGGTGCCGGGTGTCGGTGTTGAGGTAAACGGAAGTACCCGCTGGATCAATCTGGGAGTGTTCCGCCTGCAGGTGTCGGAGCCGGCCAAGTTGCTGGCACTGATCTACATGTCGGGTTACCTGGTGCGGCACGGTGAGGCAGTGCGTGAAACGCGTGCAGGCTTTATCAAGCCGCTGGCACTGTTACTGGTGGCGGCTGTCTTGCTGTTGGTAGAACCTGACTTTGGCGCGACTGTAGTCATGTTGGCGGCAGCCCTTGTGATGATGTTCATGGCCGGTGTCAGTTTGTGGAAGTTTGCTGCGCTGGTCGGTGTTGCTGTTGCTGGATTTGCCGCACTGGCCATTTCCTCTCCCTACCGTCTGGAGCGTCTGACAACATTCCTCAATCCATGGGCGGATCCGTTCAACAGCGGCTTCCAGCTGACCCAGTCACTGATTGCAATCGGTCGTGGCGAGTTATTCGGCGTGGGTCTTGGCGCCAGTGTGCAGAAGCTGTTCTATTTACCGGAAGCGCATACGGATTTTGTATTTGCCGTGCTGGCCGAAGAGCTGGGCCTGGTTGGCATCCTGGTGCTGCTCGGCCTGTACCTGTTTATTGTGTTGCGCGCCTATCGTATTGCCTCTGTCGCTGAGCAAGGCGGCAATCTGTTTGCGGCCTATCTCGCATATGGCATCGGAACCTGGTTGGGATTACAGGCATTGATCAATGTTGGCGTCAATACCGGCCTGCTTCCAACCAAGGGCCTGACGTTGCCGCTGATGAGCTACGGGGGCAGTAGCATGCTGGTGACCTGCGTTGCCATTGCACTTTTATTGCGTATTGATTACGAAACACGTTGTACGGTCAACAGCCTGCCGGCTTCCGGGATATCCATGCATCCCCGCAGGAGGGTGCGATGAATATGCAGCGCCCGATCCTGATCATGGCTGGCGGCACCGGTGGGCACGTATTTCCGGCACTCGCTGTCGCAGAGCAATTGCAGAAGCGTGGCTGGCCGGTTGAATGGCTGGGTACGCAGGCCGGACTGGAGGCGCGCGTGGTGCCGCCAACCGGTATTCCGGTGCATTGGGTCAACGTAACAGGGTTGCGTGGCAAAGGACGTCTTCGGCAGCTGCTGGCCCCCTTTATGTTGCTGGGGGCCTTGATGCAGGCCGCACTCGTCATGCTGCGTGTACGGCCCGCGGCAGTGCTGGGCATGGGTGGGTTCACGACCGGCCCCGGTGGGTTGATGGCCTGGTTGCTGCGCCGGCCGCTGGTTATTCATGAACAAAATTCCGTGGCGGGTCTGACCAACCGGTTACTGGCACCACTCGCCAGCCCGGTGCTGGAAGCGTTCCCCGGCAGCCTTCGCGGCGCGATTCATACCGGGAACCCGGTTCGTGATGACATCGCGCAACTGCCGTTCCACGAACCCGATACGGCAAACCGGCGCCCGCGCCTGCTGGTGGTAGGCGGTAGCCTCGGAGCGGCAGCACTCAATGAAACCGTTCCCGCCGCACTGGCGCTGATCGAGAAGGCGCAGCGGCCGGAAGTCTGGCACCAGACCGGCCTGAAGCTTGTCGATTCAGCGCGTGGTGCCTATACAAAAGCCGGAGTCGATGTGCGCCTCGATGCCTTCATCGATGATATGGCACAAGCCTATCAGTGGGCCGACCTGGTGTTGTGTCGTGCCGGGGCCATGACGATTGCCGAACTTTCCGCAGCGGGTGTGGCTTCGATACTGGTGCCCTATCCATATGCCGTCGATGACCATCAGACCGGTAATGCGCGTTATCTGGTCGATGCCGGCGCGGCTTGTCTGGTAGCGCAGTCAGAAATGACTGTTGAACGGTTACGTAAGGAACTGGATTTGTTACAACAGCCCGGGCGTCTCGCGGGTATGGCAAAACGCGCCCGCGAGCACGCCATGCCGGATGCAGCGCAGCAGGTTGCGATGTATTGCATTCGTGCCACTGGCTGGCAGGAGGCGGCATGATGACAGCACCACAGCAGCTGCCGGTGCAGTCAGAAACGATGGGACGTATCCGTTGTGCGCATTTTGTCGGTATTGGTGGTGCCGGTATGGGCGGGATCGCTGAAGTGTTGCTGAATCTGGGGTACAAGGTCAGTGGTTCCGACCTGCGTGAGAATGCTGTTACCCGGCGGCTGGCACTACAGGGCGCGCGTATCTGGTTTGGCCATGACGCGAGTCATGTCGCTGACTGCGACGTGGTCGTGGTATCTACAGCAGTTAATGAAGATAACCCGGAGGTCAGGGCGGCCCGTGAACGTCGTATCCCGGTAGTTCCGCGCGCCGAAATGCTGGCTGAGATCATGCGGTTCCGTCATGGCATTGCCGTCGCCGGAACACACGGCAAGACGACAACGACCAGCCTGGTCGCCAGTCTGCTGGCAGAAGGCGGGCTGGATCCGACCTATGTTATTGGCGGTCGCCTTAACAGCTCAAACAGTCATGCGCGGCTGGGCAGCAGTCGATACCTGGTGGCCGAGGCTGACGAAAGTGATGCGTCATTCCTGTACCTGCAGCCCATGCTGGCGGTTGTTACAAATATAGACGCTGACCACCTGTCAACCTACGAGGGTGATTTCCGTCGCCTGCGCCAGACTTTTGTCGAGTTTTTACATCACCTGCCTTTCTATGGTCTGGCAGTAATGTGTGTCGATGATCCCAATGTACGGGACGTGCTGCCTGAGCTTACCCGCCAGGTGCGGAGTTACGGTATCGATGCCGAGGATGCCGATATCCGCGCTGTAAATCTGCGCCAGCAGGGGCAACAGATGTCCTTCGATATACACCAGAAGGACCACCCGGTACTGAGTGTTGTCCTTAATCTTCCGGGTCGGCATAACGTTCTGAATGCCCTGGCGGCCGTTGCGGTGGCGCGTGAGCTGGATGTGGCGGATGCCGCTATCCAGCATGCGCTGGAAACATTTGAAGGGATCGGTCGGCGCTTCCAGATCAACGGCGAAGTCGGGATCGAAGGCGGCTCGGTGCTGTTGATCGACGACTATGGTCATCATCCGCGGGAAATTGCAGCCACACTGGACGCGGTGCGTAATGGCTGGCCTGAGCGGCGCCTGGTGGTAGCGTTCCAGCCTCATCGGTACAGCCGTACGTTTGACCTGTTCGACGACTTTGCACAGGAGCTGGTCAATTGTGACCTGTTGCTGATAACCGAGGTGTACGCAGCCGGCGAATCGCCTGTCACCGGTGCCGACGGGCGTGCCCTGTGCCGGGCGGTGCGCGGACGTGGCAGGGTTGACCCGGTGTTTGTCGAAGATGTTGAAACTCTGCCCTCTATTTTGAAGGACCTGCTTAAACCCGGTGACGTAGTGTTAACGCTTGGTGCCGGCTCCATCGGCGCCGTAGCGGCGACCTTGCCGGCGGTGCTCGGTGACAATCAGGGAGTGGATGGATGAGTTCTGATAACGATCGAATGCGTTTTCACATGGGCTGCGGTGAACGCCTGCAAAGCCGTCGCTGGATTGTTCGATGCGTATCCGGGGTATTGCCGGGAAGCGAGATCAAGTCCGGGGCAAACATCGCGGGGCGTGAACAACCCCGGCGTGAGGAGGATAGGGACGAATCATGATGACAGCAGAATCGATGCCAGTGTTGCGCGGTGAACTGAAATTCAACGAACCCCTGTCGGCTTACACCAGCTGGCGTGTAGGTGGCCCGGCAGACCGCTGTTACCGGCCTGCCGACCTTGAAGATTTGCAGACTTTTCTTGCCAGCCTGCCGGAGGACGAACCACTGGAGTGGATCGGGCTGGGCAGTAATATTCTGGTACGTGATGGTGGTTTGCGTGGCACCGTCATCCTGCCATTCGGTGGCCTCGACAGTCTGGAACAGCTGGATGACAACATAGTACGTACCGGTGCAGGTGTTGCCTGCAACAAGGTGGCGCGTTTTGCGGCGCGCGCCGGGCTGACCGGTGCGGAATTTCTGGCTGGCATCCCCGGCACCATGGGTGGCGCACTGGCCATGAATGCAGGCGCTTTCGGTGGTGAGACCTGGCCGCTGGTAGCGCGAGTGGAAATGCTGGACCACCATGGTGAATTACATTTGCGCGATCGTAGTGATTTTGATGTGTCCTACCGCACGGTGACCGGTTTGCGAGACGAGTGGTTTGTCTCTGCAGAACTGCAGCTGGAGCCGGGTGATGCCCAGGCTGCGCTTGAAAATATCAAGGCGCTACTGGAGCAGCGATCCGCAACCCAGCCGACCGGTCTGCCAAGTTGCGGCTCGGTGTTTCGTAACCCCCCCAATGATTTTGCTGCACGTTTGATCGATACCTGTGGGCTGAAGGGTGAGCGTATCGGTAATGCGCAGGTATCAGAGAAGCATGCCAATTTCATTATAAATCTTGGAGAAGCGAAGGCGGAAGATATTGAAGCGCTGATACGTTATGTGCAGGAAAGAGTGGCGCAGGTACATGGCGTGCGTCTGGAGCCGGAAGTTCGCATTATCGGAGTGTTTGCGTGAATGAAAGCATCAGCAATCCCGCAGTATTCGGGAGAGTTGCCGTGTTGATGGGCGGCTGTTCCGCCGAACGCGAGGTCTCGCTGCGGAGTGGAAAAGCCGTGCTCGGTGCATTGCTGTCAAAAGGCATAGATGCTGTTGCTGTAGATGCCGGATCGCCGAATTTTGTTCCGCAATTGCAGGCTGGTGCATTTGATTGCGCATTCAATATTGTTCATGGCCGTGGTGGTGAAGACGGTGTGTTGCAGGGGCTTCTTGATTATCTTGATATACCTGTCACAGGAAGCGGCGTGCTGGGGTCGGCGTTGGCTATGGATAAGCAGCGCGCCAAGCATGTGTGGCAGGGGCTGGGTTTGCCTACCCCCGACTTCAACATGCTGGCATCTGAACAGGACCTTGAAAGCGCAGCGCAACGCATTGGTTTTCCAATGATGCTCAAGCCGGTGCACGAAGGCTCCAGCATCGGCATGGCACGTGTCGAAAAACCGGAAGCACTTGAGCGGGCGTGGCGAGAAGCTGACAAGTACGACCATAACGTTATGGCGGAGCGCTGGGTCAGTGGTGAGGAATATACAACGGCTATTGTCGGTGATGTTGTGCTGCCACTGATCCGGTTGGAGACGCCACGGGAATTTTATGACTATGAGGCGAAGTACCAGTCCGATAGTACGCAGTATCACTGTCCCTGCGGTCTGCCGGCATCACGTGAGCTGGAACTACAGCAATTATCACAACGGGCATTTGATGCTGTGGGTGCGAGTGGCTGGGGACGGGTGGATCTGTTCCTCGATGAAGATGAGGCGCCCTGGCTGATCGAGGTGAATACTGTGCCGGGCATGACCGACCACAGCCTGGTGCCTATGGCGGCAAAGCAGCATGGGTGGGATATGGAAGAACTTGTATGGCGCATTCTCGAGACGGCACTGGACGGGAGTAAAGCCTGTGGCGGCTAAACGCAAACTGCAGGCGAGGCGCAGGCAGAAGCCGGCACGCAAGCCTTTGTCGTTCTGGTTGCGCCCGGTTTTTGTTGTGCTGGTCGTTAGCAGCAGTGTTGCCGGTCTGGCGCTGATGCTGGAGTGGATGAAGGACCCGAGTGCCTGGCCAGTACAGAACGTGCAAATCGAGGGCGACTTGAACCATCTTGATGCCGATGTATTGCAATCGTTTCTTGAGCCAATGACAAAACAGGGTTTTTTCAGTGTGCAGGTGGGAGAAATCCAGTCGCAGCTGCAGGCGCGGCCATGGGTCGAACAGGTATCGGTGCGCCGGGTATGGCCGGACCTGGTGCAGGTCCACATTCGTGAGCAACAGCCCGTGGTTCGCTGGGGTGAAACGGGTTTTCTGAATCCGCGTGGCGAATATTTTTCACCGCAGGCCCACGTGGAAATAGCCGGCTTGCCCTGGCTGGCGGGGCCGGATGGCTATGAGAAAAGGGTGTTATCCATGTTTGCACAAATGCGCAAGTCCTTGCGGCCGTTGCAACTTGAAGTTGTCCGGTTGCAGCTGGATGCGCGACGCGCCTGGCATGTGACGTTGAATAACGGATTGAAAATGGAGTTGGGCCGGCGTGATCCACTGCAAAGAGTGGCGCGTTTTATTCGTGCTTACCCGGAGATTATGGCGGCAGGGAGCGGCAGGGTGGTGTCAGTAGATTTACGCTACAGCAATGGTGTGGCAGTGCGCTGGCAGTCGATGAACAAACAGGCTAAAAGTACCGGTTGAATACCGTATGACAAAGAAATCAGAGAAAAACATGATTGTCGGACTCGACATCGGCACCTCGAAGGTAGTTGCCATTGTCGGTGAAATTTCGCCAGATGGCGGAATCGATATTATCGGTATTGGTTCGCATCCATCCAAGGGGCTGAAGAAGGGTGTGGTAGTAAATATCGAGTCGACTGTGCATTCCATCCAGCGTGCTGTGGAAGAAGCGGAGTTGATGGCAGGGTGTCAGATTCACTCTGTGTATGCGGGCATTGCAGGCAGTCATATTCGCAGCCTTAACTCGCACGGGATCGTGGCAATTCGAGACAAGGAAGTGACGCCGAGCGACGTGGAGCGTGTTATTGATGCTGCGCGCGCAGTTGCGATACCTGCAGACCAGAAGATGCTCCATATCCTGCCGCAGGAATATGTTATCGACGATCAGGATGGTATTCGCGAGCCGATCGGTATGTGCGGTGTGCGCCTGGAAGCCAAGGTGCATATGGTGACGGGCGCGGTCAGTGCTGCGCAAAATATTATCAAGTGTGTGCGGCGTTGTGGGCTGGAAGTGGACGACATCATCCTGGAACAGCTCGCTTCCAGTTACTCGGTGCTGACCGAGGACGAGAAAGACCTTGGTGTATGCCTTGTTGATATTGGTGGTGGAACCACTGACATCGCAGTGTTTACTGAAGGTTCGATCAGTCACACAGCAGTGATTCCTATTGCAGGGGACCAGGTGACCAACGACATTGCGGTCGCGTTGCGGACCCCCACCCAATACGCCGAAGACATCAAAATCAAGTACGCCTGTGCGCTGCGCCAGCTGGCATCCAGCGATGAAAATATTGAAGTGCCAAGTGTCGGCGACCGCCCCCCGCGCCGCCTGGCACGACAGACATTGGCAGAGGTTATTGAACCCCGTTATGAAGAGTTGCTCGCGCTGGTGCAGGCTGAGTTGCGGCGTAGCGGATTCGAGGACCTTATTGCCGCCGGTATTGTACTGACCGGCGGGAGTTCAAAGATTGAAGGCCTTGTGGATCTTGCAGAAGAAGTATTCCACATGCCGGTGCGCCTTGGCGTGCCACAAAGTATTACAGGACTTGTTGATGTCGTGCGCAACCCGATTTATGCGACGGGTGTCGGGTTGTTGCTGTTTGGTCATCAGAATCGCACCCGTCGAAATTTTGATGCAGAGATAGGTCAAGGTATGCGCGGAGTGTGGGAACGAATGAAAAGCTGGTTTCAGGGCAACTTCTAGGTTCAGGTCGGGACACAGATTTGTTTTTAACGGAACGCGAAGTTTTCAGGATATAAATTAGAGAGGAGAAGTCATCATGTTTGAGCTAATGGATTCATACAGTCAGAATGCTGTTATCAAGGTAATCGGTATCGGGGGTGGTGGTGGCAATGCCGTCCAGCACATGGTTGAGGCCGATATTGAAGGTGTTGAGTTCGTCTGCGCCAATACAGACGCGCAGGCACTTACCAACATGAATGCCCGCACCACATTGCAGTTGGGAAACAGTATCACCAAGGGACTTGGTGCGGGTGCCAACCCGGATATTGGTCGGCAGGCGGCTATGGAAGATCGTGATCGCGTGGTTGAGTGTATCGAGGGATCCGATATGTTGTTTATCACCGCCGGTATGGGCGGAGGAACCGGAACCGGGGCAGCGCCTGTGGTTGCACAGGTGGCCAAGGAGATGGGTATTCTTACCGTCGCTATTGTAACCAAGCCTTTCCCGTTTGAAGGTGGTAAACGTCTCAGTGTTGCAGATCGCGGTTTGAAGGAGCTGGGGCAATACGTTGATTCCCTGATCACCATTCCCAATGAAAAGCTGTTGTCGGTACTGGGCAAGGACATCAGTCTGCTGAATGCCTTCAAGGCGGCCAATGGTGTATTGCAGGGTGCAGTACAGGGTATCGCCGAGTTGATTACCCGGCCGGGTCTGATCAATGTCGACTTTGCAGACGTTCGCACAGTGATGTCGGAAATGGGTATGGCCATGATGGGCTCCGGTTCTTCGACTGGGCAGGATCGGGCCCGCGAAGCTGCCGAAGCGGCAATTCACAGTCCGTTGCTGGAAGACATCGATTTAATGGGTGCGCATGGCATACTCGTTAACGTTACAGCAGGCCTGGACCTGTCGATCGGCGAGTTCGAGGAAGTCGGCAACACCATAAAGGAATTTGCCTCCGGAGATGCCACCGTCGTGGTCGGCACAGTCATTGACCCTGACATGCACGACGAACTGAGGGTAACCGTGGTGGCCACCGGCCTGGGCGCCGAACAAACCGGGGTCGAGGAAAAGCCTGAGCCGGTACAACTGGTACATCGGAACAAACGCGGTGAAGTGGATTATGCGGAACTGGATCGTCCTGCAGTGATTCGCAAAAAAGCTTCCGGCGACCCGACACCGCCGCCGGCCTCAGCCGATGACCTGGATTACCTTGATATTCCGGCTTTTCTGCGGCGCCAGGCGGACTAACCCCGCCGTGACCATGTGTTTTTATCTCGGGGAGGTTAGCCTTATGTAAAGGGCTGGCCGGTTGAAAATCATGTGTGGCCAGGTTTTTCGGGTGATGCCGGGGGGGTATGGTAGACTCTGACGGCATTTACATAATCTGAAAACGATGAGAAGGCGAGCGCTGTGCAGCTTGCTCGAAAAATATGATTTGTCAGAGAACTTTGAGAAATATCGTCCGTGCGAAGGGTGTCGGCCTGCATAGTGGGGAGCAGGTCTACCTGACACTGCGACCTGCCCCGCCCGATACGGGGATCATATTTCGCCGGATCGATCTTGACCCGCCGGTGGCGGTTCCGGCCAGAATCGCCAATGTGGGTGATACCCGGCTATCGACAACCCTGATGTCCGGTGATGTCCGTGTATCCACTGTGGAACATTTGCTGTCAGCATTTTCCGGGTTAGGTATCGATAACGCGATTGTGGATCTCAGCGCAGCGGAAGTGCCGATTATGGACGGCAGCGCGGGACCTTTTGTGTTCCTGATTCAGTCCGCTGGTATCGAGGGGCAGCGCAAGGCCAAGCAGTTCCTGCGTATACTGGATACAGTCGAGGTGAGAGAGGGCGACAAATGGGCAAGGTTTTCTCCCTTCAAGGGTTTCAAGGTAGGTTTTACCATTGATTTCAAACACCCGATGTTCAAAGGCGACAGCCGTCACTCGGAAATAGACTTCTCAAACAGTTCCTTTGTTCGCGAAGTCAGCCGGGCACGAACCTTCGGTTTTATGCGTGATATCGAAAAATTACGTGAAAATAATCTGGCGCTGGGTGGAAGTCTTGATAATGCCGTCGTGCTGGATGACTACCGCGTTGTGAACGAGGACGGTCTTCGCTACGAGGACGAATTTGTCAGACACAAGGTGCTGGATGCCGTTGGTGATCTCTACCTGCTCGGTCACAGTCTGATCGGCGAATTTACCGGGCATAAATCCGGGCATGCACTGAATAACCGCCTGTTGTGTGAGTTACTGGCTTCTCCCGGTGCCTGGGAACTGAGCAGTTTCGGTAATGCCGCACGGGCACCACACTGGCTTAATCTGCCACAAATCGCATCTGTTTGAAATTCTTGCCGAAAGGCTCAGGATTCGCGTGCTTTTGCCGCTAATCGGTATAGCGCTTCGCGCAGTCCCGGGTGATCAACATCCTCCGCCGTCTGTGCCAGCAGTGTAGCGTTGTGCATGGACAGGCCTTCAGGTTTCTTGCTAACGGCTTGAATATCAAGTGTTTCCGGGATAACCCGAACCTCTATTCCGGTAACCGCCAGGGAAAGTTGGCACTGCAGTTGCTTGGTGAAGTCCGGAGCGGCGAATCTTAGGCGCGCTGCCCAGGCCGGTGATGGCACGCCGAGTATCAGGATTTCATTTTTGAGGTTCATGACACTACAATGCGCGGCTAGATCATCGGGTAACAGACGTAGTGCGGCCTGTTCCAGACGTTGCAGGCTGCGGGCGCGCTGCAGTAACGGCAGCTCGGCTTTGCCAAGAATTTTTGCACATGTGAAGGCGTTATTTTGACGCATCAGTTTCAACCAGGATTATTCGGGTAAGCACAATCAATGAAGTTTTTACTCTACACGACAAAATACGGCAAGTCCGGCAGCGTTCAGCTGAATCGACCACTGGTCTGGGTTCCCGCCACACTGGCATTACTGGGTGTTCTGCTCGGAGTTGGCCAGCTGGGGTATTCTCTGGGTACGGCGCGTCAGCCCGAGGTTGTCGCCAAGGGTGGTGCACAGTGGCAGGTACTCCTCGATGAGCAAAAGCAGGATCTGGATCTGGTGCGTAATGAAGCGCAGGACCAGCTAAATGCACTGGCAGTCCGGCTGGGTCAAATGCAGGCACAGATGTTGAGAGTTGAAGCACTGGGCCAGCGGGTAAAGCAGATTGCCCACCTGAAGAAATCCGAATTCGATTTTGACCAGCTGCCGGCCCAGGGTGGTCCGGTTGACCCGGCTGATGCCGAGTTACTGAAAACCCCTGATTTTCTCAAGGCGCTGGATGATATGGCCATGCAGATGGATGACCGTGCCCGCCAGCTGGAATTGCTGGAGCAGGTTGTAAGTCGTCGCGAACTCAGCCATGCCGTTTCGCCGGCTGGACAGCCGATTTCCAAGGGCTGGCTGTCCTCTTACTATGGCATGCGCACCGACCCGTTCAATGGTCGGCGGGAAATGCACAAGGGTATTGATTTCGCGGGCCAGATGGGAACCGACATTGTCGCTACAGCGGCCGGTGTTGTGACCTGGGCCGGCAAGCGTTACGGTTATGGCCAGCTGGTTGAGATTAACCACGGCAAGGGCTATTCCACCCGCTACGGGCACTGCAAAGAGATCCTGGTAAAGGCCGGTGACAAGATCAAGCCCGGGCAAAAGATCGCCCTGATGGGTTCCAGCGGTCGTTCTACCGGCCCGCACGTACACTACGAAGTCCTGAAAAACGGGCGTCAGATCAATCCTACCAAGTTCGTCCGCGCCAGCCGCTAGACACCAGGCCTTCTGTCAAGGTGAAGAAACCGTGAAGTCCTGTCCGCGGGCGGCTAATGCGGTATGATGCCTGCTCCAGATTTTCCAATACATTAACGGATTTCCCGCATACATCATGGTTACAACGATACTGCGTAAGGTTTTTGGTAGCCGGAATGACCGAATTCTTAAGCGCCTCCAAAAAAACGTAAATAAAATCAATGCACTTGAGCCTGAAGTGCAAAAACTCAGCGATGACGAGCTGCGCGCCCGCACCGATGAATTCCGTCAGCGCTACCAGGATGGCGAGACACTTGACCAGATGCTGGTGGAAGCCTTCGCCGTCGTCCGCGAGGCTTCTCGCCGGATTCTGAATATGCGCCACTTCGATGTTCAGCTGATTGGCGGCATGGTGTTGCACGAAGGCAAGATCGCCGAGATGCGTACCGGTGAAGGCAAGACGCTGGTCGCCACCCTGTTTGCCTATCTCAATGCGCTGTCCGGCAAGGGTGTACATGTTGTGACAGTGAACGACTATCTTGCCAGCCGGGATGCCGAGTGGATGGGAAAACTGTACGGTTTTCTTGGACTGTCGACCGGCGTGGCCGTGGCGGGTATGAACAGCGACGAGAAGCGCGCAGCTTATGCGGCTGACATTACCTATGGTACCAACAACGAATTCGGCTTCGATTACCTGCGCGACAATATGGCGTTCCGGCTTGAAGACAAGGTGCAGCGGGAACTCAATGCAGCAGTCGTCGATGAAGTGGACTCCATCCTGATTGATGAAGCGCGTACACCGCTGATCATTTCCGGTGCCACCGACGATAACTCCGAATTGTATACCGTCATGAAAGACCTGGTCACGGAACTGGTGAAACAGGAAGAAGAAGACGGTCCCGGCGATTACAGCATCGACGAAAAACAGAAACAGATCCATTTTACGGAAGAGGGTCACCAGCACGTAGAAGAGTTGCTGGAAAAACGCGGCCTGTTGAAAGAAGGCCAGAGCCTCTACGACGCTGCCAACCTGAGCCTGATGCACCACCTGAATGCAGCGTTGCGCGCACTGGCACTCTATAACCGCGATGTCGAATATATTGTGCAGGACGGTCAGGTAGTGATCGTCGATGAATTTACCGGCCGCACCATGCCGGGCCGGCGCTGGTCGGAAGGTCTGCACCAGGCCGTGGAAGCCAAGGAAGGGGTGAAGATCCAGAACGAAAACCAGACCATGGCATCGATCACCTTCCAGAACTATTTCCGCCTGTATAACAAGTTGTCCGGCATGACCGGTACCGCTGATACCGAAGCGCCGGAGTTCCAGCAGATTTACGGGCTCGAGGTGGTGGTGATCCCTACCAATACACCGATGATCCGCAACGATATGGGTGACCTGGTTTTCCTCACAGAGAAAGAAAAATTTGATGCGGTTGCCGAGGACATCCGCGACTGTCGCAAACGTGGCCAGCCGGTACTGGTGGGCACGACTTCGATAGAAGTTTCCGAATACCTGTCGAAGTTGCTCAAGAAAGAAGGCGTTGACCACGAAGTGCTGAATGCCAAGCAGCATGAGCGTGAAGCGCATATCGTGGCACAGGCGGGACGCCCCGGCGCGGTAACGATTGCCACTAACATGGCTGGCCGTGGTACGGATATCGTGCTGGGCGGCAACCTGGACGTCGAGCTGGCTGCGCTCGATAACCCTGATGAACACACGGAAGCGCGTATCCGTAAAGAATGGGAAACGCGCCACAAGCAGGTGCTGGAAGCCGGCGGTCTGCACATTGTCGGTACCGAACGCCATGAATCCCGGCGAGTCGATAACCAGCTACGCGGTCGTTCCGGTCGCCAGGGTGATCCCGGTTCCAGCCGTTTCTACCTGTCGCTTGAAGACAACCTGATGCGGATTTTTGCATCCGAGCGCGTGTCGGGCCTGATGCAGAAACTGGGTATGCAGGAAGGCGAGGCTATCGAACACCCGTGGGTCAGCAAGGCCATCGAGAATGCACAGCGCAAGGTAGAAGGGCACAACTTCGGTATTCGTAAAAACCTGCTGGAATTCGACGATGTCGCCAATGACCAGCGCAAGGTGATCTACGCCCAGCGCAACGAGTTGATGTCGACCGATGATGTCTCTGACACCATCAAGGCGATCCGTGAAGATGTGCTGAACTCGGTTATCAACAACTACATCCCGCCGGGCAGTATGGACGAGCAGTGGAAGATTGCCGAACTCGAGGACGCAATAGAAACCGAGTTTGGGCAGCGCTTCGATATCCAGGGCTGGCTGGATGCCGATGACAACCTGCATGAAGAAACCCTGCGTGCAAAACTGCTTGAAGAACTGGAACGCGTACACGAAGAAAAAGAGCAGTTGGCCGGCAGTGAAACCATGCGGCACTTCGAAAAGGCTGTCATGTTGCAGGTGCTGGACCAGGCCTGGAAAGAACACCTGGCGGCTATGGACTATCTGCGCCAGGGTATTCACCTGCGTGGCTATGCGCAAAAGAACCCCAAGCAGGAATACAAGCGTGAGGCATTCGAGATGTTCACCGATATGCTGGAGCGCATCAAGCTGGATGTGATCGGTATTCTCTCCAAGGTTCAGGTCAAGAACGAGTCGGATGTCGAAGCGGTGGAAGAACAACGACGTTCAACCGCACCCATGGACTTCCGTCACGATGAGGCGAGTGCCATGCCGGAAGGTGAAGAGCTGCCCGCCGATGAAGCTGAAGAGCACCAGCCGTTTGTGCGTGGCGACCGAAAGGTCGGACGCAATGAACCCTGCCCCTGTGGCTCAGGCAAGAAATACAAGCAGTGCCACGGCAAGTTGAGTTGAGGTACGACGTCTAGGCCATGCCGGTTGGATATAGCGAGTTACCGGAACTGTCTGCAGTGGCCGGCGTCCGGTTGTCGGCACAGGCTGCGCAGGTTCGCTATGAAGGTCGTGACGATCTGGTTGTTATGGAGCTGGCCGAAGGGAGCCGTTGCGCGGCGGTGTTTACCCGAAATGCCTTTTGCGCTGCCCCCGTTATTGTCGCCAGAGAACACCTGGCGCAACACGCTCCCCGTTACTTGTTAATCAACAGCGGTAACGCCAATGCAGGTACCGGTGCGCCCGGGCTTGATGATGCGCGGCGAAGTTGTGCGGCGCTGGCGAAGCGAGCCGGCTGTGATGCCGCACAGGTATTACCGTTTTCGACCGGTGTAATTGGCGAGCGACTGCCCGTGCAACGCATCGAGTCTGCACTGGATGGCGCGCTGGCCAACCTGTCGGAAAATAACTGGTCGGCTGCCGCACACGCCATCATGACAACCGACACAGTAGCCAAAGGCGTGTCGTTAACCCTGTCGATTGACGGGCAGACGGTAACCCTCACCGGCATGGCCAAGGGTTCCGGCATGATCCGCCCGGACATGGCCACCATGCTGGCGTACATTGCGACTGATGCCGCAGTCGAAAGTTCTGCCCTGCAAAACTGTATACAGCAGGCGGTAGAACAGTCCTTCAACCGGATCACGGTGGATGGCGACACCTCGACCAACGATGCCTGTGTGCTGGTAGCGACCGGTGCATCGGGTGCCGCTGTGCTGGATGATGCCCACCCGGACTACCCGGCCTTTTGTGCTGCCGTCAGTGAAGTCAGTACCCGGCTGTCGCAGCTCATTGTGCGCGATGGCGAGGGTGCGACCAAGTTTGTAACCGTTCGCGTGGAAGGCGGGCATGACAGCGCCGAGTGCTTGCAAGTGGCTTATACGGTTGCGCATTCTCCACTGGTGAAAACGGCATTGTTTGCCAGCGACCCGAACTGGGGGCGCATACTGGCAGCGGTTGGACGCGCCGGCCTGTCACAGCTGGATATCGAGCAGGTAGAACTGTGGCTGGATGACGTTTGTATTGTTCGTGATGGCGGTGTGGCGCAAGACTACACCGAGGCAGACGGACAGCGCGTCATGAACCAGGACGAAATTCTTATTCGTATTGCACTGGGTCGCGGCGCGGCCAGTGAAACAATCTGGACCAGTGATCTTTCCCACGACTATGTCAGTATCAACGCCGACTACCGTTCCTGACCCGAACGATCCCGAAACACTTCACGTGGCCGTTGCCGCCATTGTTGACGATGCGCAGCGGGTATTGCTGGCACGTCGTCCCGAGCGCGCTCATCAGGGAGGTCTGTGGGAGTTTCCAGGTGGAAAATGTGAGCCCGGCGAGTCGGTTGAAGCGGCGCTGGAGCGAGAGATACACGAAGAGCTGGGTATTCGCATTGGTACCCGCAGGCCGCTGATACGTGTCCCTCATCGCTATACAGATCGCAGCGTGCTGCTCGACGTCTGGCGCGTGGATTCTTTCGAAGGCCAGCCACACGGCCGCGAGGGACAGGCTGTCGAGTGGGCGCACATCGAAGACTTGGGTGAACGGGCATTTCCGGCCGCCAACCTGCCGATTATCCGCGCCCTGCAGCTGCCCTCTGCCTGCCTGATTACGCCGGATCCCGGTGATGACCACGATGCCTTTTTTGCACAGTTACAACGTCGGCTGGATGAAGGCATCCGGCTGGTGCAACTCCGCGCTAAACGTCTGGGTGACAAGGCCTATCAGTCACTGGCTGAGCAGGTCATTGAACGGTGTCGGCATAGCGGGGCGCGGGTGTTATTGAATGCAGACGCAAGCCTGGCCCTGCAACTGGGTGCCGACGGTATCCAGCTCAGTAGTCAGCGCCTGCAGCAGGTGAACGAGCGGGGTCTGCCTGACAAGCTGCTGCTCGGTGCATCTTGTCACTCGGCAGGAGAGTTGGTGCATGCGCAGGCCATCGGGGCTGACTTTGCACTGCTCTCGCCCGTAAAACCCACAGCCAGCCATCCCGATGCACCGGCGCTTGGCTGGGAGGTCTTTGCCAGTCTGGTTGATGCCTGCGCCATGCCCGTTTATGCCCTGGGCGGTATGGCGCCGGCTGACCTCGATGAGGCGATTACACACGGTGCACAGGGTATTGCCGCCATTCGCGCCTTGTGGGAAAGCTGATGTCGCGTATTCATACCTGCGGGCAGCTGGTTTTGTTGTGCCTGGCGTTGACGGCCTGTAGTGAAAAGAGCGCCGAAGCACCACCCGTGCAAACCCTGCGGCTTGGTAGCGGTTGTGATGTGCGCGAAGGTTGCGCCGGCCGGGACGATACCGGGTTATCGGTCACGGTGCGCATGGCGCCACACCGCTCGGCGCTCAAGCCATTCAATGTTTCACTATCCAGTAATACAACACTGGAATCAGTGACGGTCAGCCTGGAAATGCAGGGTATGGAGATGGGGCAGAACCGATATCGTTTACTGAAAACGGATGCAGGCAGCTGGCAGGCTGATATCACATTGCCCATCTGTACGTCCGGGCGCAGTGACTGGATTGCGGTGTTTGATGTACAGGCTGAGGGCAGGCATTCCCGGTTGAGCGTGCCTTTCACGCTGGGGAATTAGCCAGGGTGGTTTCGATCCTGTTATGCGTTCACCGTCGGCGAAGTAATCCCCCCACACCCGTCATTGCGAGCGCAGCGCGGCAATCTGTTTGACCTGGTGCGAGACTGTGGGAGATTGCCGCGCTGCGCTCGCAATGACGGATAAATCAGTGCCCCGGGTCGAAGTCGTCCGGAGGGCGGTCATCGGGAATCCGGTTGCGTTCATCGAACCAGTCACCGAGATCAATCAAACGGCAGCGCTCGCTGCAGAAAGGCCGCCAGGGGTTACTCTTGTCCCACACTGCCGGTTTCTTGCAGGTCGGGCAGGGGATCGTCTTGCGGGGTGTTTCCTGTCTGGCCATGCCTGCTTTATATCACACAGCAGCCCAGCTCGAAGGGGATATTGTCTGTGGTCTGGTGAAGGTGCCCGTCTTCCTCCGAGGTGTAGAGAAAACGCACCGTAAATCGATGGCGGCCGCCGCTGATTTCAGCGAAGTACGGTACCTTGCGGTCAATCGACACACGCACCAGCTGACAAGGAAGATTGGGGTCGAGCGTTTTCTGGAAGAAACCGTTTTCGGCAACCACCGGCTTGATAGAGGCGCTTTCCCGGATCAGCATAAGAATAAGCTGGATGGCGCGGGCGATCGCCTCGAAATGATTCAGCCATTCGGCCAGGTCGCGAGTGCGCTGTGCAGCCGGCTGCTCCAGCCAGAAGTGATAACCGGGCAGGTCAAAATCACAGGTGCCACCGGCGATAGCCGAGCGCTGCTGGATGGCGGACAGAAATTCATTTTGCCTGAGCGATGCCGCAATCGGGCCGCCATTGCTGTGTAGCTGGTCAGTCAGGATTTCCAGCTCTCCCAACGTTTCACCAAGGCGCTTTCGGTCGACATCCGGGTTTTTTTCCAGCCGCGTCAGGGTGCCTGCATGACGCTCCAGTTCTTTCAGCACTTCGGTTTTGAGATCAGTGCGGCCAAATATCGCCATAACATCCAGCAGCGACGTCAGCGTGCTACGGCTGTCCCAGTGACTTTTGCCGCGCAAGTGGTGCGCAGCCTCGGCGAACAGGAATTCCAGCCGCAAAAAAGTGCGGATGCGCTCGTTCAGCGGTTGTTCATAAAAGATTTTTTGTTTCACCGGGCGCGCAATTCGGGGTGGCTAGGGCTGCGCTATTGTCCACCAGTCAGCGGTAGGGCGCAAATGTAGCCGGCTGGCGACAGACAGGTTGGTCAGGGCGTCCGTGCGTCCGGGCCATCAGCCAGTTGGTGATATTGCCTGTCCAGCCGCCTGACTTCACTTTCCAGGTGAGCCAGGTCGCTGTCATTCACAATCACGTCATCTGCGATGGAGAGGCGTTGTTGGCGATCTGACTGACTGTTCAGGATAGCTTCGATTTCCTGGCGGGAAAGCGGGTCTCGCGCGGCGACACGTTCGATCTGCTTTTCGGTTGGCGTGTCGATGACCAGTACGCGGTCCAGCGAATAGCCATTTTCGCCCAGGCGACCTTCTTGGCCCGTTCCGGGTCTTACCTCACCAGTTTCTGCCAGCAGAGGGATAACCAACAGACAGTAGGGTGTATCGGCCGCATCGGCAAGTTCGAGCGCACGGGCGCGAATACGGGGGTGGAGGATGGCTTCGAGATGCTGGCGTTTCTCCGGGTTGGCAAATACCTGCGCGCGTAGCCGGGCACGATCCAGCCGGCCCTCGTTGTCCAGCAGGTCAGCACCAAAAGTATTGATAATTTCCTGCAGGGCTGGCTGCCCCGGCTCGACCAGCTCCCGGGCGATAACATCCGTATCAATGATTGTGGCGCCGCGCCCGGCAAACAGGCGAGAGACTTCACTCTTGCCGCTGCCAATGCCGCCGGTCAGACCGATACGCAGCCGGCAACCCATATCAGGCCATGCCCGACCAGCGCAGGTAAGCGTGCGAGATGCGGTCACCCCAGAGCAGGGCGATCCAGCCCGCGATGGCCAGGTAGGGGCCAAACGGGATCGGCTGGGCACGGTCGCGCCCCTGAATGAGTATCATCGCGCCACCCAGCACGGCACCCACCGCTGAGGACAACAGTACGATCATCGGCAGTGCCTGCCAGCCCATCCATGCACCCAGCAGGGCAAGCAGTTTGAAATCGCCATAACCCATGCCCTCCTTGCCAGTGACCAGTTTGAATACCTGGTAGACCGTCCATAGCGAAAGATAGCCGGCAATGGCGCCGATCAGGCTGTCGCGCATATCGGCAAAAACCGGGAACAGGCTCAGTAGCAGGCCAAGCCAGAGAAACGGCAAAGTGATCGAGTCGGGTAACAGCTGATGATCAATATCGATCATGCTCAGCGCGATCAACGCCCAGGTCAGCAGCAGGGCTGCACCGGCCTGCCAGCCAAAGCCGAAATGCCAGGCGACGACTGCGCTGAGGACACCCGTCATAAGTTCGACAAGCGGATAGCGCAGCGAAATGGCGGTCTTGCAGGACGAGCACTTTCCGCGCAGCAGCAGGTAACTGACTACCGGGATATTTTCGTAGAAATGGATCTTGTGGTTACACGATGGACAACGCGAGGCCGGCCTGGACAGTGATAACGGCTCATCCTCGTCAGCCGCTCCGTCCTCTCCCATGTATTCCCGTGCCTGGGTTTTCCACTCCCGCTCCATCATGACCGGCAGGCGATAAATGACGACATTCAGAAAACTGCCGATCACCAGGCCAAGCACAAAGACAGTGGCGATAAAGAACGCGAAGTTGTTTTCGAGTAGTGAGATGAGTTCCATGGGGGGAGTTTACCCCACGGCAGCCCTGCCGTGGGGAGTGGTTTTTCTAGATAGCAGAACCCATTTTGAAGATTGGGAGGTACATGGCAACGATCAGGCCGCCGACCAAAACGCCAAGGACGGACATGATGATGGGTTCCAGCAGGCTGCTGAGTCCATCCACAGCATCATCGACTTCTGCTTCGTAGAAGTCTGCAACTTTACTCAGCATGGCATCCAGTGAGCCGGACTCTTCGCCGATGGCAACCATTTGTACAACCATGTTTGGGAAAAGCCCTGTTTGGTTCATTGACATTTGTAATTGCTGCCCGGTCGCGACATTGTCACGCATCTGGAGTATACCAATTCTGTAGACCTCATTGCCCGCAGCGCCCGCAACTGACTCCATTGCGTCGACAAGTGGGACGCCGGCCGCAAACATGGTTGAAAGTGTTCGTGCATAACGTGCAATTATAGCCTTGGTTACGATTTCCCCAACAACTGGCATTTTCAAAATTAAGCGGTCTAGTGTATGACGGACCTTGGGAGATCGAAGTTTGGCTTCCTTGAACCCATAAACCATACCGGCAACACCAAGAAGCGCCATCCACCAGTTCGCTTGCATCCATTCAGACAGATCGACAACCAGCCGTGTGAAGGCGGGGAGATCTGCGCCAAATCCTGAAAATAAGGCTTCGAACTGTGGTACTACAAAGATGAGTAGTATGGCAGTAACTACAAATGCAACAACAACAACTGCTGCCGGGTAGGTTAATGCCTTCTTGATCTTGGCCTTCATGGCCTCGGTTTTTTCTTTGTAGGTTGCGATCTTATCCAGGAGCCCTTCCAGGATGCCTGCCTGCTCGCCAGCGGATACAAGGTTGCACACCAGTTCGTCAAAATGTGCGGGGTGTTTCCTGAGTGCGTCGGCCAGAGTTGCTCCGGATTCGACATCTGCTTTTATTGCCAGGACAAGTTCCTGCATTCCAGGGTTTTCGTGTCCACGGCCTATGATCTCGAATGATTGTACTAGTGGAACACCAGCAGACATCATGGTGGCAAGCTGACGAGTAAAAACTGAAATATCCTTTGGGAGGATTTTGTTGTTTTTGGCGGAGCTGAAAAGCGCAGACTTCTTACGAACCTTGGTCGGGTTTATTCCTTGCCGGCGTAAGTCTGCTTTCACCATGGAAGGGTTGGTCGAGTGAGCTTCGCCCTTGACCCTGTTGCCCTTCCGGTCTTTGCCTTCCCATGTAAATACGCTGGGTTTGATCGCTGCTGTTGCCATGATCTAGTCCTTGGTTACTCGGTTGATTTCTTCCAGGCTGGTGACGCCCTGGCTTGCCTTTTTCAGGCCGGATTCACGTAAATCAGCAATACCCTCTGATCTGGCCTGGTCGGCTAACTGTATGGCGTTACCACCTTCCATAATAATGCGACCCATCGCTTCGGATACCGGCATGACCTGATAAACACCGACGCGCCCTTTATATCCCTCTGCACACTGGTCGCAACCCACGGCTTCATAGAGTGTGATGCCATCGATGTCATCTTCCCGGAAACCTTCTTCAATCAGTGCATGCTTGGGGATATCTACCGGTTTCTTGCAGTTGTTACACAGTCGGCGCGCAAGGCGCTGGGCAATAATCAGATTCACGGATGAGGCAATGTTATAGCTCGGCACGCCCATGTTCGCCAGTCTTGTCAGGGTTTGTGGGGCATCGTTAGTGTGAAGGGTCGACATGACCATATGTCCGGTTTGTGCGGCCTTGATGGCAATTTCTGCCGTTTCAAGGTCACGAATTTCACCTACCATAATGATATCGGGGTCCTGGCGCAGGAAAGCGCGCAGGGCGGTTGCAAACGTGAGTCCGGCCTTGGGGTTCATATGGCACTGGTTGACACCAGTCAGGTTGATTTCTACCGGATCCTCACAGGTCGAGATATTCCGGTCCGGTGTGTTGAGAATATTCAAACCGGTATAGAGTGAAACCGTTTTACCCGAACCTGTCGGTCCTGTTACCAGAATCATACCGTACGGGTTGTTCAGTGCGTGCATGTACAGTTCTTTCTGGTCTTCCTCGTAGCCCAGCGCATCGATGCCGAGTTGTGCGCTGGTCGGGTCGAGAATACGCAGCACCATTTTCTCGCCAAACAGGGTTGGGCAACTGTTAACGCGGAAGTCGATGGCCCGTTTTTTGGAGAGCTTCATCTTGATGCGTCCATCCTGTGGGACGCGCCGTTCTGCAATATCCATTTTGCTCATTACTTTAATTCGTGAAACCAGGCGGGTTGCCATGGATATTGGGGGATTTGCAATTTCGTGTAAAACGCCATCCTGACGAAAGCGGATACGGAATTCGTGTTCATAGGGCTCGATATGGATATCAGATGCACCCTTGTTTATGGCATCCAGTAGAACTTTGTTGACAAAGCGAACAACGGGCGTGTCATCAATGTCAGCATCTATCGAGTCATCGGGTGTTCCAGCGTCTTCACCGCCCTCGATATCCAGATTATCCAGATCCTCATCGAGTAAGTCCGACATGGATGTGTCAGCACTGTCCAGTACTAGGTCGATAGCTTTGCTAAGTTTATCATCCTCAACCAGAATGGTTTCTGTACTTATACCGGTATGAAACTTTATTTCGTCCAGTGCCTGAAGGTTTGTTGGGTCAGAAACGGCAACAAAAAGACGATTTCCACGCCTGAATAGAGGGAGAGATCGGTGTTGCCGTATAAGCTTTTCATCAACAAGAGATACTGGTGCTGCATCTAGATCCATTGCATCAAGATCAAGCAGCGGGATGCCAAATTCCTGGCATGCAGCTGAGGCAATAGAAGATCCATCAAGTATTTTATTATCTACGAGATAAGTAACGAATGGCTCGTTTTTTTTAAGAGCTCGCTCATGTGCTTCGAGGGCCATATCGTCCACGAGTAGTCCATCAAGCACAAGTCTTTTGGCAAGTCCGCCTAGCTGCGATGTAGGTGTTGATGTTGCCATATCAAAAATATCCCTGCCTCGTCATGTTAAATCCGTGATCTGTTTCGCAATATGGCCAAGCCCACAAGGGTTTAGGTTTCTCCTTAACATGGAGCGATTCGGGATCAGGCCAGCTATCTTAATATGTCGTCAAAACTGGACCAAACTTTACTAAATCAAGTAAAGACAAAAAGCCCCTCTGACACCAGAGGGGCTTTCCTACCGGGTTAACCCCGGATGTTTACCAACATTGAGTGCTTAGTTACGGCAGTTGGCAGGCACATGTTTGAACTCACCTGATGTGGTTGCGCATACCCAGGTGATCGGATCTTCTGGGTTGGCCTGTGTCGGCGTCATCGTCATTACAGGCTCAACAGTTGCACCAGTGCCTTTAGTTCCGCCCATCGTCACTGTGACCACGCCGGTAGCATCAGTAATGGCAATGCTGGCCACGTAATCAGTTCCAGCAGCAGGAAAGGAGTAGCCGGAATTTGCGGCTGTGACGTTAGCCAGACCGCCAAGAGAGGAGGCTGTTTCCGCAACAGCGATTTTAGCTGCTGACGCAAGCAATACACCTTCACCTACTTTTGAACGAATGGTGTAATCCTGATAAGCCGGCAGTGCAATCGCGGCCAGAATACCGATGATCGCGATAACGATCATCAGTTCGATAAGTGTAAAGCCCTGTTGTACTTTCTTCATGAGTAAATCCTCTTAAACGTTAACGTATTGTCAAATAGCGTTGTTAAAACAGAAGCCCTGCCGTGCTTCCCTGCGGCTGACGTCGTGTCATTGGCAAGGCCGACCAGTTGCTTGGCTTGTCCTGTTTAATGCAGGCGGCGTGCCAGGTCCGTGGCGCTGCGTGCAAATCATTGACGGCAGCGGGCCCGGGCTTCTTTAATTTATTTCTGCGACAAGCAGATAGCGTGATTGGGGGTGTCAGGTGTGGTGGGGCATTTGCAGTTCCTCCCTGGATAATGTGTCACGATCTTCCCTGATCGTCCGCGTCAGTCTGACGCGATGTTTCACTGAATGTGACGCAATGCGTCACTTTAGTTCTACTCCAGACCGAGTTTTTTCAGGCGGTAGCGCATGGCGCGAAAGGTGATGCCAAGCTGTTTCGCGGCAGCGGTCTTGTTATTCCCGGTCTGATCCAGCGCCTTGAGGATAGCCTGTCGCTCGATATTTTCAAGGTATTCTTCCAGCGCCACACCTTCGGGCGGTGTGGCCAGGGGTTCGTCATGGCTTGTTTCGATGGCATCTGTGGTTTCTGGCAGGGCCAGGTCGGCAGGCTGGATTTCATGGCCCTCGCAGAGGGTGATAGCGCGTTCGAGGATGTTTTCAAGCTCACGCACGTTGCCGGGAAAGGCGTAGCGCTGCAGGGTATTCAGTGCTTCTGCCCCAAGTCGCGTGCCGCTGTCGTCGGGTGAGAGTCGTGCCAGGATGTGCTCGGCCAGCTGCGGTATATCCTCACGGCGCTGACGCAGGTTAGGGACGGTAAGTTCGATTACGTTAATACGGTAAAAAAGGTCCTGCCGGAATACGCCTGCCTCGACCAGGCCGGCCAGGTTCTTGTGGGTGGCGGACAGCACGCGAACATCAACCGGGCTTTCTTTCTGCTCGCCAACGGGGCGCACGGCTTTTTCCTGAATCGCGCGCAGCAGCTTCACTTGCATGGACAGCGGCAGTTCGGCGACCTCGTCCAGGAACAGGGTACCGCCGTTGGCGGCCTGGAACAGGCCTTCCTTGTCAGCGGATGCGCCGGTGAAGCTGCCCTTGCGGTGTCCGAAGAACTCGCTTTCCATGAGCTCGGAAGGGATGGCGCCACAGTTGACGGGTACAAAAGGCTGCTCGCAACGTGGCCCCTTGGCGTGGATCAGCCGGGCCACCAGTTCCTTGCCGGTGCCGGATTCACCACTTATATAGACCGGCGCCTGGCTGCGTGCCAGTTTGGCAATGGTGTGGCGAATGGTTTGCATGACGGCCGATTCGCCCAGCAGGGTGTCGCGGCTGCGTCTGTCCCGTTCCGGGAACTCACTGAGCTTGAGTGCGCCATTGACCAGGTTGCGCAGTACGCCGAGATCAACCGGTTTGGAGACAAAGTCGAAAGCACCAACCTTCAGTGCCTGGATGGCGGTTTCCATGCTGCCGTGTGCGGTGATGACTGCGACCGGCAGGTCGGGTTGTTTCTGCTGGATGAACTCTACCAGCTCCAGGCCGTCGCCATCCGGAAGGCGCATGTCGGTCAGGCATAGATCGAACTGTTCGCTGGCCAGCATCTCTTTGGCCGCGGTGACGTTGGCGGCAGAGCGTGTGTCGATGTTCATGCGTCCCAGCGTCAGCTCCAGTAGCTCACGGATATCCGGTTCATCATCGACGATTAGGGCCAGTGGTGTGCTCATGGCAGTAGTCGGGCCTGTTTCAGGGGTGTGTGCATGACGGTATTCTATCAGAGGTGGTTGGCGCTGGATTAACCATTGCTGGCGGAAAATTCAATGCGAAAGCAGCTGCCACCTGCTTCACTGCGCCGGTGGTAGCTGAGGTGTGCGCGGTTTTGTTCACAGAGTTCGCGGGCGATATACAGGCCCAGACCGGTACCGCTGTTCTCCGTGGTAAAGAACGGCTCGAAGATTTGCGTAGCAACCTCCCGGTCTATACCCGGGCCATTGTCCAGTATTTCGATTCGGACCCTGCCGGCATGGTTCCCCGTGGCGCGTAATTCCACCGTGGCCTGTTCGGGAGAATGGCGCAGCGCATTTTTAGAGAGGTTGGAAAGTACCTGGCGAAGGTGGCCTGGGTCACATTCTATGCTCAGCTCGTCGTCACCGATGTCCAGAACGAGACGTGCTGCGTCTGCACCTTCGGTTTCGATAAACTCACCGTGGAACAGTCGCAGCCACTCACCCAGTCGCAGCTCCTGTGGCTGGCTGACCGAACGCCGGGACAGTTGCAGTATGCTTTCGATGATTTCATTCACACGTCGACTGTGGTTGTTAATGATTTCCGTGAGTCGTTTGTCACCGCCATTCAACGACCCGGACTCGGACAGTAACTGCGCAGCGTGACTGATGGCGCCAAGCGGATTGCGAATTTCGTGTGCAATACTGGCGCTCATGCGTCCCAGGGAGGCGAGTTTGAGCTGCTGGCTTTGTTGTGCCAGTAGCGTATCGTCATCCAGCAGTACCAGCGTACCCGAACCCTGCGATGTTTCCAGGCGGGCAAAACGCGGTGTGAGGTCGGCGCCAGAGGCGCCAGCCTGAATACTTTCCGGTTGCAGCGCCGGGTTGTCATGCCATCGCTCGATCTGTTCAGCGAGTGCCGGGGATAGTTTGCCGAGCGGCTGGCCTTCAGCGGTATTGAGATTCAGCAGTGCGCGTGCCCGGTCATTGGCGAGTCGGACCACACCATCCGGATCAACCACCAGGATGCCGGATTGTAACTGGTGGATGACATACTGGTTGAGTTGCTGGAGATTGGCGAGATCAATTCCGCGTTGTGTCGCCAGTGCCTCGCTCTCTCGCAGTCGGATGGCGAGCACATGCGCCAGGGCGGCAGTTGCGAACAGTACCAGGCCCATCAGCCCGGCACGGGTGACGGAACTGATGCTGGTGTTCTCGAGTTCCAGCAGTGAGACGCCGGTTTCGAGTAGCAGGGCGATGGATGCTACGGCGGCAAACAGGTACGCCATACGCCCCGGTAGCAGCAGGGCGCCAACTGCAATGGTAATGACAAGCAGGGCGGTAAGTGGGCTGGAGACGCCACCGGTGGCGTGAATCAACAGGGACAGTGCGCCGATATCAGTGAATAACTGTACCATGGCCTGGAAGCGGAAACCGGGGCGCTCCAGACGGGTGGCGGTACCGGCAGCCAGACTGAATACCAGCCAGGCCAGTAGCGTGAAACGAAACAGGCCGTGATCCTGGACACCAAACGGGTTGCTGTCCTGCAGGGCGAAATACAGGACTGCCAGCAGGCCGGCAAGGATCAGGCGGTAGAAGGTCAGCAGGCGGAGTCGCTGCCAGACGATACGGGTTTCTATTTGTGCGTTATCAGGGTTGGCAGGCTTTGCCATACGTGTCAGCGATCCTCGTCCCGGTGCTGCGTGGAGCAGTAGTCGCGGTCACCTTCATGGATAGCCTCACTGCGTGGCACAAAGGTGCCGCAGCGCGCGCAGCGCACCATGTCATCGACCTGCTTTTTCCCGGGCTTCTCAATCGACGGGCTACGCGCCAGCCGGAACAGGATCCACACCACCAGTGCGATGCCGAGTAAAAAAATGAGTACGCGTATGCCGAACATGGTGGTCTAGTGTACCTTATATGTCACGGGCTGCCAGTAAGGCTTTACTCCACCCCCGCTCTTTCCGCAGAATACAGGCCTTCGAATTCAGGAACCTGCCATGCATCTACACGAATACCAGGCCAAGCAACTGTTCCGCAACTATGCGGTTCCCGTCCCGGATGGTCGAATGGTGGAATCTGCACCTGCCGCTGCCGAAGCCGCCAAATCATTGGGTGGCGATCGCTGGGTGGTCAAGGCGCAAGTACATGCCGGTGGGCGCGGCAAGGCCGGCGGAGTGAAGCTGCTGGATGACATTGACGCGGTTCGTCAGTTTGCCGATGAACTGCTCGGCGGCCGGCTGGTCACCAGACAGACCGGCGAACCCGGTTTACCCATCCATCGCCTGCTGGTGGAAGGCGGTGTGGATATTGATCGTGAGTTGTATCTCGGCTTACTGGTAGACCGGCAATCGGAACGTATCACGGTCATGGCATCGCGTGCCGGGGGTATGGATATCGAAGAGGTTGCGGCGAGTCAGCCTGACGCCATTCTCACAGAGGCCGTACACCCGGCCGTCGGACTGCAGCCCTATCAATGCAGGAACCTGGCCTTTGGCCTGGGCCTTGCGGGAGACCAGGTCAAGGCGTTTACCCGTATGCTGGGCGGGTTGTTCCGGTTGTTTGAGCAGGAAGATGCAAGCCTGGTGGAGATCAACCCGCTGGTAGTGACGCGTGACGGCGAACTGCTGGCGCTGGATGCCAAACTGGATATTGAAGATAACGCGCTTTACCGGCACCCGGCCACCAGCGACCTGCGTGACCCGACCCAGGAAGATGAAAAAGAGCGTGCCGCCAGCGAACACGGGCTGAACTACATCACCCTCGACGGCAACATCGCCTGCATGGTTAACGGTGCAGGCCTCGCCATGGCGACCATGGACCTGATCAAGTTACACGGCGGTGAGCCGGCCAATTTTCTCGATGTAGGCGGCGGGGCAACAGCTGACAGGGTATCGGAGGCCTTTAAACTGATCCTCTCCGACACCAAGGTGCGTGCCATCCTGGTCAATATATTTGGCGGCATCGTGCGTTGCGACCTGATTGCCGAGGGTATTATCCAGGCGGTGGAGGAAGTCGGTGTTGAGCTTCCGGTCGTGGTGCGGCTGGAAGGTACCAACGTGGACCAGGGCAAGCAGCGGCTTGCAGATTCAGGCTTAAGCATTATCGCAGCCGAAGGGCTGACCGATGCAGCGCAGAAAGTCGTTGCCGCGACTGCCGGGCAAACATCATGAGTATTCTTGTCGATAAGAACACACGCGTCATTTGCCAGGGGTTCACTGGCAAGCAGGGCACATTCCATTCTGAACAGGCGCTGGCCTATGGAACGCAAATGGTCGGTGGGGTGACGCCGGGCAAGGGCGGCCAGACGCACCTTGAACTGCCGGTATTCAATACGGTGCAAGATGCAGTTGATGAAACCGCTGCCAATGCCAGCATGATTTATGTGCCTGCGGCATTTGCTGCCGACGCCATTCTGGAGGCTGCCGACGCCGGCATCGAGGTAATCGTCTGTATCACCGAGGGTATCCCGGTGCTGGATATGGTCAAGGTCAAGGCCGCGCTGGCGGGACGTCAGGTTCACCTGGTCGGCCCCAACTGCCCGGGCATCATTACCCCGGGTGAATGCAAGATCGGTATCATGCCCGGCGCCATTCACAAGCCCGGTAGCGTTGGTATTGTGTCGCGCTCAGGCACCCTGACGTATGAGGCGGTGTACCAGACCACCCAGGCGGGACTGGGGCAGACCACCTGCGTGGGTATTGGTGGTGATCCTGTTCACGGACTGGAATTTATCGATTGCCTGGAACGCTTTGAGCGTGACCCGGATACCGAAGGAGTGATCCTGGTCGGAGAAATTGGTGGCAGTGCCGAAGAGGATGCTGCTGCCTTCATTGCGGATCACATGAACAAGCCGGTGGTTGCCTATATTGCGGGTGTGACGGCTCCGCCCGGCAAACGAATGGGCCATGCGGGCGCTATTATCAGTGGTGGCAAGGGAACTGCGGATGCCAAGTTTGCTGCGCTGGAGCAAGCCGGTGCGACAGTCGTGCGTTCTCCCGCTGACATGGGTGTGCGCATGCAGGAACTGCTGGCGGGATCGTGAGTACGCGACCCCGGGCGTCCGCCTTACGGCTGGTGATGGCGCAGATCAACCTGTGTGTCGGTGATGTGCCGGGTAATGTATCGCGCGTCATCGCGTGCGCCACCCGCGCGCGCGATGAATTGAGCGCCGACCTGATTGTTTTCCCGGAACTGACACTAACCGGTTATCCCCCTGAAGACCTGCTGCTCAGGCCGGCCCTGCACGAGATGGTGTCCGAAGGGCTGGACCGGCTTTGTGCCGAGGTGCAGGGCATACATTTGCTGGTCGGACATCCTGAACAGACACCTGCCGGGCGGTTCAACAGTGCGTCGGTAATTTATCAGGGTGAAATGGTCGCCTGTTGCCGCAAGCGCCACCTGCCCAACTACAACGTATTCGATGAGAAGCGGTATTTTGTAGCCGGTGACGGATTCTGTGTGGCGAAAGTCGCCGGAATACACATTGGGGTGACAATCTGCGAAGACATCTGGACGCCGGAACCGGCGCGTGCTGCGGCTGATGCTGGCGCACAATTGCTGGTGAACCTGAATGCCTCACCTTTTCATACCGGCAAGTCCAATGAACGTGAGGCCGTTGTGGCAGAGCGCGTGGGTGAGACGGATTGCCCCGTGGTGTACGTCAACCTGGCAGGCGGGCAGGATGAACTGGTCTTTGATGGCGAGTCATTCGTGCTCGACCGTCACGCGGCAACAGCCGTTCGTGCACCGGCCTGCGAGGAAGGGTTGTACCCGGTCGATTTCGCGCCAGGTGACAGTGGTATTGAAGTATTACCCGGTGAAGTGTCGGCGCGCGCCGATGAAGAGGCAAGCATTTACAAGGTGCTGGTGCTGGGCGTTCGCGACTACATCGAAAAGAACCGCTTCAGTGGTGCCATTATCGGCCTGTCCGGTGGCATTGACTCAGCCCTGACGCTGGCTATAGCGGTGGATGCCATCGGCGCAGACCGCGTACAGGCAGTAATGATGCCATCACGTTATACCGCTGAGATGAGCCTGGAAGATGCACGCGCCGAAGCTGAAGCGCTGGGCGTGGCCTACCAGGAAATTTCTATTGAACCACCGTTCAACAGCTTTCTTGATGTTCTGTCCGATGCACTGGCAGGAACACAGCCTGATGCAACAGAAGAAAATATCCAGGCACGTTGTCGAGGTGTGATCCTGATGGCGTTATCCAACAAGCAGGGACGTATTCTGCTTACGACGGGCAACAAAAGTGAGATGTCTGTGGGTTACGCCACGCTTTATGGCGACATGGCGGGCGGGTTTGCGCCGATCAAGGATGTGCCCAAGCTGCTGGTGTATCGCCTGTCGGAATACCGGAATTCAATCGCCCCGGTAATCCCCCGGCGTGTCATTGAGCGTCCGCCATCCGCAGAACTGGCGCCAGATCAGAAGGACGAGGATTCACTGCCGCCCTATGAATTCCTCGATCCGGTCCTCGAAGGCTATATCGAGCAGGATCTGGGGGTTCGTGAGCTGATTGCGCTGGGCTTTGAAGCCGAAATGGTGCGGCGGGTTGCCACCCTGGTCGATCGTAATGAATACAAACGCCGCCAGGCACCACCCGGCATACGTATCAGCAAGCGGGCTTTCGGGCGCGACCGCCGCTACCCGATCACTTCCGGGTTCCTCAACGCACAGCTGAGGCGAAACGGTAAATGACCGATTTAGTATTCGATTCCTGCCGACGCTTTTAGTATGGTTGGCAGCCGGATTACGTAAAAACCAGGGGAACAACCCTATGAAAAAAGTCGAAGCCATTATCAAACCTTTCAAGCTGGATGACGTGCGCGAGGCATTGTCCGAGATTGGCATCACCGGTATGACTGCAACCGAGGTCAAGGGTTTCGGTCGTCAGAAGGGACATACCGAGCTGTATCGTGGTGCGGAGTATGTCGTTGATTTCCTGCCCAAGGTGAAGCTGGAGGTGGTGGTGAAGGAAGACGATCTGGAGCGGTGCATGGAAACCATTACCAATGCCGCGCGTACCGGAAAGATTGGTGATGGCAAGATTTTTGTCTCTTCAGTGGAGCGGGTTGTGCGTATACGTACCGGTGAAACCGACGCCGACGCTATTTAAGGGAAACTCTGACTACTTCGTCATTGCGAGGATGCCTTGATCTGAAGGGTAAGGTACCCGTAATGAAGCCCGTAGGGCTTCTATGGGCCGAAGTGGCGCGGCAATCTGTAACAGACTGATTCCATTGTATGAGATTGCCACGCTTCGCTCGCAATGACGTGAATTATGAATCAAGTCAGAGGCTCTCTAAAACTTTCCCGGTTTACGGTGCAGCTTTCCCCGACACGGGGATCGCGGGCAAATTCCGGTCCAGCACACGCTGCGCGTCCTTGGCCAGATCGGTCATGCCCATCCGGGTGTAGGCCACGACCAGTACCTGCAATGCCTCACGGGCCGCCGGTGTGCGCTGGTAGTTCTCGATTACATAACGTGCCCGGTTGGCAGCTGCAACCCAGGCTTCACGGCGCATGTAATAGCGGGCGACATTGATTTCATATTGTGCCAGCTGATTATGCAGGAAGATAAGCCGTTTTTTGCTGTCTTCCGCGTAGTGGCTGTCGGGAAATTTCTGTACCAGGGTTGTGAAATCGCTGAATGCATCGCGCAGGGCGCGTGTATCACGTTCTGACGGGTCGCGATTTGCCAGGCGATCGACAAGGCTCATGCCGCGGGTATAGTTGGCCAATCCCTTAAGGTAATAGGCGTAATCCAGGTGTTTGTTACCCGGGTTGTTGCGAATGAAGCGGTCCGCCGCGGCAATGGCTGAATCCGGCTCATCATATTTGTAGTAGGCATAGGCAATTTCCAGCTGTGCCTGCTGGGCATATTTTCCGAACGGGTAACGGGCTTCCAGCTTCTCGAAGGTGTTGATGGCGGTTTCAAAATCCGACGAGGCGAGCGCATCCTTGGCGCGTTTATACAGTTCATTGGCCGAGAGATTTCCCAGCTCGTCTTCGGCGGTCGTTGCGCAGCCGAGGGTGAATAATGCCGCCAGAAGCGGTATAAGGCGTAACCAGTGCATCTGCCATTTTTCCGGTTTTGAAAATCGAACCTAATTGTAAGGCCGCGAGCCGGCTGTTGGCCACCTGATTCCATGTCTGAAACGATTTATCTCAACGGAACTATTCCCGAACAGGCTGCCGGAAGGCGCCTCGACCAGGTATTGGCCGAGCTTTTTTCCCGGTATTCCCGCAGCCGTCTCCAGCAATGGACGAAGCAGGGGCATGTTTTACTGGACGGAAAACCGGCCACGGTCAGGCAGCGGGTGCTGGGTGGCGAGGCGGTTGAGGTTCGCGCGGAGTTGCAGGAAGAAGGGGCTGTCGAAGCGGAAAATATCGAACTTGATATTGTTTACCAGGATGAACAGGTGATGGTCATCAACAAACCGGCGGGTCTGGTTGTGCATCCGGCTGCCGGTAACCGGGCAGGTACCCTGCAAAATGCGTTGCTTTATCTTGACCCGGCGCTGGCAACCGTGCCGCGTGCCGGTATTGTGCATCGCCTCGACAAGGACACCAGTGGCCTGATGGTGGTCGCACGCACGCTGGAGGCACACACCTCGCTGGTTGGGCAGTTGCAGGCGCGCAGTGTCGGTCGCGAGTATCTTGCCCTGGTACACACCGTGCTCACGGCCGGTGGTACGGTCGATGCTCCGATTGGCCGACACCCGAAGGATCGCCTGCGTATGGCAGTGGTTGAGTCGGGCAAGCCTGCGGTCAGTCATTACCGGGTGCTCGAGCGTTTCACGGCACACACCTTGGTACAGGTGCGACTGGAGACCGGGCGGACCCACCAGATCCGTGTACACATGGCGCACATTCACTGCCCGCTGGTCGGTGACCCGGTGTATGGCGGCAGGCTGCGTATACCACGCGGCGCGTCGGAGCGCCTGCGCGAGGCCTTGCAGCATTTCAGGCGACAGGCCCTGCATGCCAGGCGGCTGGCATTCGTTCACCCGCAAAGCGGTGAAACGGTAAGCTGGGAAGTGGAGCCGCCGGAAGACTTTGCTGTCCTGCTCGATGTTGTGAGAGCGAAATCGTGATCTACCCGGACTGGCCGGCCCCTGAAAATGTGCAGGCATTGACAACTACGCGTAAGGGCGGCGTAAGCCGTGGTCCCTGGGCCAGCCTGAACCTGGCTGATCATGTGGGAGATGACCCGCTCGCTGTACAGGAAAACCGGCGCCACCTGCATCAGTCACAGCAATTGCCGGCCGAACCCCTGTGGCTGAAGCAGGTACAGGGTGATGATGTTGCAGAGGTGGCGTTGTATGCCTCCCAACCGGGCCGGGATAGCCGTGCCGTGCCACAGATTGAGCCTCCCAGAGCAGATGCCAGTATCGTACGCGGGTCAGGCCAGGTAAGCGCAGTCCTCACCGCAGACTGCCTGCCGGTATTGTTCTGCGAGCGTTCCGGGCGTTGCGCGGCTGCAGCGCATGCCGGATGGCGTGGCCTGGCGGCGGGCGTGCTCGAGCGGACTGTGCAGGTGATGGGGATTGATCCTGCAGAGCTGCTGGTCTGGCTGGGGCCTGCTATCGGTCCACAGGCATTCGAGGTCGGTGACGAGGTGCGTAGCGTTTTCGTTGCCCGGCACACGCAGTCTGCCGATGCATTCACCCTGTATTCCCCCGGCCACTGGCTGGCAGACCTGTATCATCTGGCGCGTATTCGCCTGGCAGGCGTCGGCGTATCGGCTGTCTATGGTGGTGACCGCTGTACGTTTACCGAGGACCGCGATTTCTACTCCTACCGCCGCGATGGTGTAACCGGTCGCATGGCCACATTGATCTGGTTAAGTTCCTGAGCAGTGCAGCCCATTGTCGCGAAGCGGACGATGTTCGTGTGTCCCGTCATTGCGAGGCGCGCAGCGCCGTGGCAATCTCTCCTGCCTGGTGCCGGACGAATGGAGATTGCTTCGCTTTGCCCATAGAATCCCTCCGGGCTTCATTACGGGTACCTTACCCTTGCGGGTCAAGGCATCGCATTGACAAATCAAGACAATGGAAAAAACAGATACTCCTGGATGGATAAATAAATGACCTTGTTGCAATGGATACTGGTATTCACCCTGCTGGGCGGTGTTCTCAGCGTGCTGGCGGCAGGGCTGTTCCTGCTGTTACCGGAAAAAACACGCAGCCGCCTGTTGCCGCACGCGGTCAGTTTCGCTATCGGCGCTTTGCTGGGCGCGGCCCTGCTTGGACTATTGCCGCATGCGCTGGAAGGTGTGCAGGATGGGAATTACCACGGTATTACGGCGACCGTGCTGTTCGGGCTGTTCGGTTTCTTTGTGCTGGAAAAACTGGTGCTATGGCGTCACTGTCATCATGAAGATTGCGAAATCCATCTTCCGGATCTGCACGATCATGACGTGCATCATGCGGCAGCCGGTACGCTGATCCTGATTGGTGACGGTCTGCATAATTTCATCGACGGCATCCTGATCGGTGCGGCATTTCTGACTGACATACACCTGGGTGTGGTCACGGCGCTGGCTGTGGCAGCCCACGAGATTCCACAGGAAGTCGGCGACTTTGCCATATTGCTGCACAGTGGTTTCAGTACTTCGCGTGCTTTCCTGTTCAATATGCTGTCAAGCCTGACGACTATCGTCGGCGGTGTTCTGGCCTATTACAGCCTGAGTACGTTGCAGCCTTTGCTTCCGTATGTGCTGGCGGTTGCAGCGTCGAGTTTTATCTATGTGGCCGTTGCCGATCTGATCCCTGGCCTGCACAAGCGCGCCGAGTTCAGTGCCACGATCAAGCAGATGCTTTTGATTGGCTCAGGTGTCGGGTTGATTTACCTGGCGCATTCAACGTTACACTAGGGAGCTTCTGACTCCAGGTTACAGGAAAGGGCGATACTGATGGCAAGTTGGTACATGTTGACGTTGGTGGGCAAGGACCAGCCGGGTATTGTGGCGAAGGTGACGTCTGCGCTGTTCGAGGCTGGGTGCAACCTGGGCGAGACTTCGATGATCCGCCTCGGTGAGAACTTTACCGTGATGATGCTGGTGCAAAGCGATGCAGGTGAAGCACAGCTGCGCAAGGCGCTTGAACCCGTCCTGAAGGATCTTTCCCTGGTATTGCACGTTGACCCGGTTCAGGCCGGCCTGAGCCAGCGTCCGGTGCCGGACGTGCGTATCCTGGTGCACGGTGCGGATCGTACCGGGATTGTTTCCCGGGTCACTTCACGGGCGGCGGATGCGGGACTGAATATTCTCGACCTGGAGTCGGTTGTTGGCGGTAGTGAAACCGACCCGATTTATATTCTGCAAATCGAAGGCGTGGCAGCACAGGGTGTTGAGGCAATAAAAGATGCCCTGGCGCCGTTGCAGGCCGAGGGTGTCAAGGTTGATGTCCAGCCTGTTGAAACCCTGATCGGCTGACTTATGTCTGTTCTCGATATCCTGATCTACCCCGATGAACGCCTGCGCCAGCTTTCCGTGCCGGTAGGGCAATTCAACGGCGCTTTGCAGGAGAAAATCGATGCGCTGGAAGAAACCCGGCTTGCCGGTCCGGGCGCGGTGGGTATTGCGGCCCCGCAGACCGGCTGGTTCGAACGCGTGCTGATTGTCGATGTGTCCGGGCGCAAGAAAACCGCCAGTCACGGCCACCTGGTCCTGGTAAACCCGGAAATTACCGAGTGGGAAGGGCATGTCATGGGACGCGAGGGCTGCCTGTCCGTGCCTGAATACACCGGTAATGTGCTGCGGGCGGAAAAAATCCACCTGGACGCGCTCGATCGCGATGGAAATCCGCTATCCTTTGATATGGAGGGCTTCGAGGCGCGTGCCATACAGCATGAGCTGGATCATCTTGATGGTCTGCTGTTCCTCGATCGGCTGGTTAGTCGCCGCCAGGATCTGTTCCAGCGCAAAAACTACAAGTAACAGCGTCTGGCGGTCATTTGCTGCTTGAAATCCGGTTTCCGGCCCCCCATATGCTGTCCCATCAAAGAATTTCAACGGGAGAACCCAAATCATGCGGATGGACAAACTGACTTCCAAATTCCAGATGGCGCTTTCCGATGCGCAAAGCCTTGCCGTCGGTCGTGACCACAACCAGATCGAACCCGTGCACGTCATGGTCGCCTTGCTGGACCAGGAAGGCGGCAGTGTTCGCCACCTGCTGACCCAGGCCGGCGTCAACGCCAACCTGCTGCGTTCACACCTGGGTGAAATGCTGGATCGCCTGCCCACAGTAGAGGGTAGTGAGGGCGACGTCCACATTTCCAATGACCTGACGCGGCTGCTTAACCTGACCGACAAACTGGCGCAGAAGCGCAACGACCAGTACATCTCCTCCGAGCTTTTCGTGCTTGCTGCGGTCGAGGACAAGGGCCCGGTTGGCGAAGCATTGCGCGAGGCCGGTGCCAGCAAGAGCCTGATTGAAAAGGCCATCGAAAATGTTCGCGGTGGGCAGAAGATCGACGACCCGAACGCCGAGGATCAGCGCCAGGCACTGGAAAAATACACGATCGACCTGACTGAGCGTGCCGAGCAGGGCAAGCTCGACCCGGTTATTGGTCGCGATGACGAGATTCGTCGAACCATACAGGTGCTGCAGCGCCGCACCAAAAACAACCCGGTGCTGATCGGTGAACCCGGTGTCGGCAAGACCGCCATTGTGGAAGGGCTGGCACAGCGTATCGTCAATGGTGAAGTGCCTGAGGGGCTGAAAAGCAAGCGCCTGCTGAGCCTGGATATGGGGTCGTTGATTGCCGGCGCCAAATTCCGCGGCGAGTTCGAGGAACGTCTGAAAGCCGTGCTGAACGATCTCTCCAAGCAGGAAGGACAGATTATCCTGTTCATCGATGAATTACACACCATGGTTGGCGCCGGCAAGGCCGAAGGCGCCATGGATGCGGGCAATATGCTCAAGCCGGCACTGGCGCGCGGCGAGCTGCACTGCGTGGGCGCCACAACGCTGGACGAGTACCGTCAGTACATTGAAAAAGATGCTGCGCTGGAACGTCGTTTCCAGAAAGTGCTGGTCGATGAGCCGAGTGTGGAAGATACCATTGCGATACTGCGTGGCCTGAAAGAGCGCTACGAGGTGCATCATGGCGTCGATATTACCGACCCGGCGATCGTTGCAGCCGCAACACTGTCGCACCGGTATATCACCGATCGCCAGTTACCTGACAAGGCCATTGATCTGATCGATGAGGCAGCGTCGCGTATTCGTATGGAAATCGATTCCAAGCCGGAATCGCTGGACAAGCTGGAGCGCCGACTGATCCAGCTCAAGATCGAGCGCGAGGCGTTGCAGAAGGAAACGGATGAAGCGTCCCAGAAACGCCTTGCCAACCTGCAGGAAGAAATCGACAAGCTGGAGCGGGAGTATTCCGACCTGGAAGAAATCTGGAAATCGGAAAAGGCCGCTGTGCAGGGCAGTTCTCATATCAAGGAAGAACTGGAGCGCGCCCGTATGGAGCTGGAAACTGCGCAGCGTGCCGGTGACCTGGCGCGTGCCAGTGAGTTGCAGTACGGCCGTATCCCCGAGCTGGAAAAACAGTTGGAAATGGCATCCCAGGCAGAGATGCAGGAAATGACCTTGTTGCGTAACAAGGTCACCGAAGAGGAAATTGCCGAAGTGGTATCCAAGTGGACCGGTATACCGGTTAACAAGATGCTTGAAGGCGAGCGTGACAAGCTGCTACGCATGGAAGAGGAACTGAACAAGCGCGTGGTCGGTCAGGCTGAAGCCGTCAAGGCGGTCTCGGATGCGATCCGCCGTTCCCGCGCCGGGCTGTCAGACCCTGACCGGCCGAATGGCTCGTTCCTGTTCCTCGGTCCGACCGGTGTCGGCAAGACCGAGCTGACCAAGGCGCTGGCCGAGTTCCTGTTCGATACCGAGGAAGCCATGGTGCGTATCGATATGTCCGAGTTCATGGAGAAACACTCCGTGGCACGCCTGATCGGTGCGCCACCGGGCTATGTCGGCTACGAGGAAGGGGGTTACCTGACCGAGGCTGTGCGCCGCAAACCTTACTCCGTGATTCTTATGGACGAGGTGGAGAAAGCGCACCCGGATGTCTTCAATGTGCTGCTGCAGGTGCTCGATGATGGTCGCCTGACCGATGGTCAGGGCCGTACAGTCGACTTCCGCAACACCGTTATCGTGATGACCTCGAACCTCGGCAGTCAGCAGATCCAGGATCTGGCCGGCGAAGATAACTACGACCGTATGAAGTCAGCCGTTATGGACGTGGTGGCGGGGCATTTCCGGCCCGAGTTCATCAACCGCATCGATGATGTGGTGGTCTTCCATCCGCTGGGGCGGGAGCAGATTCGTGCGATCACGACCATCCAGATCGAGTACCTGCGGCAACGGCTTGCCGAGCGCGATCTTGGGCTGGAGCTGTCAAAGGCGGCACTCGACAAACTTGGCGAGGCAGGCTTCGACCCGGTCTACGGTGCGCGGCCACTCAAGCGGGCTATTCAGCAACAGCTGGAGAATCCGCTGGCACAGGAAATCCTGGCGGGCCGTTTCCATCCCGGAGAAATCATCCAGGTGGATGTCAAGGACGATACGCTGGTATTCGACAAGGGTGAAACCCAGGCCAGCGCGGCCTGATAAAGGCTGCCCCCGTTGAAACAACCCTGTCCGGTTTTTCGGGCAGGGTTTTCTTTTTTTGGGCGTTAAATAATTGAAATTCAGTAGGTTGCAGGGGGTCTGTAACATCATCCTGGCGCTTTCATGGTGCATATTCCCGCTTGAAGGTAGACCTGCTAATCCGTAGTATGGCCCCGTATTTGGCGCACGCCAGAACATAAAAATAGCATGGAGGAGGAAACATGAAACTACAGAAAACCCTGGCGACTGTGCTTGCCGGCTCACTGGTGCTGGCTTTGTCACCGGCCGTTATGGCGGCAAAAGGCTTCAGTTACAGCTATGCCGATGTGGGTTACCAGCGAATTGATGGTGATGGCGTCGATTTTGATAACGGGGTGGTCGATGCCTCATTTGGCATATTCGACATGTTTGCCTTGCGCGCAGGTTTTCGGCGTGGCAATACGAGCGATATACCTGGCGACAATCTGGATCTGACCGAGTTTCGTGTCGGCGGTCGGGGACACTATAAGCTGATGGACAAGCTGGATATATTCGCCGATGTGCTGGGATTTAATGCCAAATTTAACAGTAACCAGAGTACGTTCAATGATGCCGGCGCTATTTACGAAGCCGGTGTACGGTTCCAGGTAGTAAAAAAGCTGGAAGTCAACACCAGCTACAAGTACCTGTCCGGTGATATCGATGACGACTTTGGCACCGTCGGAGCCGTGTTCAAGATTAGCAAGGCATTTTCAGCAACAGCAAATGCTACCTTTGGCAGTGAAATCGATGAGTATTTTGCAGGACTGCGTCTGAACTTCTGATTTTTTGTGATGCAACAACCCGACCTGTCGGCAGAAATGCCGGCAGGTTTTTTATGTCCGGGGTTTCTGCCCCTGCTCGTTCCGTGAAACCTTCAGCAGCACTCTGTCCAGCCCCCGCGTTGTCAGGAAACGCTTGAGCGTTCCAAACAGGTAGGTGGGGAAAGTGACGTAGTAGCGGCCTTTTGGGCGAGGCGATGAAAGTGCCTTGAGCAGTTTGTCTACTACGGCTTCAGGGGGGAGGGTAAAAGGAACGGCCGGACCTTTCTGTTCCAGGCGTCTTTCTGTCGCGAGGTAAGCTTCACGGTGTACGCTGTGCACGGTATCGATATTGCGCTGGTAAGCGGCAAAGGCATTTTCACGAAAACGACTGGTGATGGGGCCGGGTTCGATCAATACCGGGAAGATGTTACTACCGGCAAGTTCCAGGCGTAGCGTGTCATATAATCCCTCGAGGGCGTATTTGCTGGCGTTGTAGGCCCCCCTGTAAGCCAGTGACACGAACCCCAGCACCGAGCTGTTCTGGATAATGCGGCCTTCCCCCGCTTCGCGCATCCAGGGCAGGATGCGATTGGTCAGTTCCAGGGTGCCGAACACATTGGTTTCAAACTGGGCGCGCAGGACGTCTCGCGGCAGGTCCTCGACGGCCCCCGGTTGTCCGAATCCCGCATTGTTGAACAGCGCGTACAAGTGTCGCCCGGTTCTTGCCTCGACTTCGTCCACCGCTGCAGCAATCGAGGTTGTGTCGTCCAGGTCCAGTTGAATGCAATCCAGGCCCTCTTGTTGCAACCGCATGACATCATTCATGTTTCTTGCGCTAGCGATAACGCGATAGCCACACTTGTGGAGCGTGTGGGCAGCACAATAGCCAATACCACTGGAACAGCCTGTAATCAGTACCGACCGTTCCCGCGAGGATAGTTCAGTCATGTCTAAGCCTTTCAGTTTACAAACTATTCCTGATTGTGTGGGATTTCCGGGCTGACCGCCTGTCCATTCAAGAAACGCCCTGTTGCGGCGATATAGCGTATATGAATTTCTAGCCTATCGTTAATGGAGTAACAATTCATGGATCTCGCCACTCTGATCGGCCTGCTTGGCGCTATCGGCATCATTGCTATGGCAATGGTGCTCGGCGGGAGTGTCCTACTCTTTGTCAATGTTCCTTCGCTGCTGATTGTGGTGGTTGGCACGATGTTCGCCACACTGATCAAGTTCCCCATCGGGCATTTCTTCGGGGCATTCAAAATCGCCATGAAGGCTTTTTTTGGCAAGACCGATAATCCGTCCCAGTTGATAGAAGAAGGTGTGGCACTGGCCAACATTGCGCGCAAGGAAGGCGTGCTGGGCCTGGAAGGCCAGGATATTCAGAACGAGTTTCTGAAACGTGGAATTCAGATGTGCGTCGATGGTCACGAACCCGAGTTTGTACGTTCCATGCTCAGCAAGGATATCAACCTGACCATCGAACGCCATGAAAGAGGCCAGGCGATCTTCAAGGCTATGGGTGACGTGGCACCGGCCATGGGCATGATCGGCACGCTGATTGGTCTGGTACAGATGCTGTCAGCGATGGATGACCCCAAGTCTATTGGACCGGCCATGGCGGTAGCCTTGTTGACGACCTTGTATGGCGCAATTATCGCTACGGTTTTTGCTCTCCCCATTGCTGACAAGCTGGCCCTGCGTAGCCAGGACGAGCGGCTGAACAAGGCGCTGATCCTGGAAACAATCAGCTCGATCCAGGAAGGTCTCAACCCGCGCGTCATGGAAGAACTGCTCAAGACCTACCTTCCGGAGACCAAGCGTGAAAGTGTCGGCGAAGCCAGCGCCGATGCAGCCTGACGGAACCCGGGTTCCGGGATCAACAGGGACAGTTGAGAATGTCTGACGAAGCCCCCGCAAAACAGGTTGAAGAGGGTCTGCCCGCCTGGGTCATGACCTTTGCCGATCTCATGTCGTTGTTGATGTGCTTCTTTGTGTTGTTACTGTCTTTTTCCGAAATGGACGTCTCCAAGTACAAGGAAATGGCAGGCTCGATGAAAAATGCATTCGGTGTGCAGCGTGATATCAAGGTCAGGGAGCCGCCCAAGGGTATCAACGTCATTGCCCGTGAGTTCAGCCCCGGTCGGCCTGAGCCCACGATTATGAATGTCATCCGCCAGATGACGACAAATGACCTGCATGTGAATCTCGATCTCGGCAAGGAGCGTCGGCGTCCTGTGCCGACGCCGAAGAGCGAACATACCCCGGACAAGACCCGGAACTTAAAACCCCATGAGAAAGCGGCAAACATGGCAGACAATCAGGCTGGCCAGAAAGCCGGGCAACGTGCCGACCAGACCGCGGGCGAAAAGAATGGCGACCAGGCGCAGTCGCTGGCAGGTAAGCAGCTCTCCCAGGCTGAAGGTTTGACGGATACCCAGAAAAAGGAGCTTGCAAAGGCCAAGGCGCTGGCGGAAGTCCGCCTCAAGGAGAAGTTGAAAATGGAGGCGAATACGGCTGCCGCACAGGGTAAGGCTGTAACAGCGATTGAAAACAAATCACTGGAAGAGTTGATCAGGACCAAAGCGGAAGAAAAGCGTCGCAAGAAGCTTGAGCATAGCGCCAGACTGATCAGTAATGCCCTTGGTCGCGAGATCAAGGAAGGTGGTGTGGATGTTGAAGTCGAAGGGAAGAAGATAATTATCCGGGTGCGTGAAAAAGCCTCCTTTGGTTCCGGGCATGCTGATTTGAAAGGCTCATTCCGGCCGATTCTGGCTAAAGTGGCGGAAATTCTCAAAGGCTCGGAAGGCAAGATTATTGTTGCCGGCCACACGGACAATATTCCTATCTACACCGAACGTTTCCGGTCCAACTGGGAATTGTCATCCGCACGTGCAGTATCTGTGGCGCACGAAATGATGCTGGCTACCGATATCCCTTCCAGTCGCTTCCTGATCCAGGGTTTTGCCGACACCAAACCGATGGTGCCGAACACGACTCCGGCCAACCGGGCAAAGAACCGCCGGGTAGAGATTATTCTTCAGCAGGGCGAGGACGAGGACGGGAAAGATATCTCGGCCACCTTGCCATCCACCCCCGTTACACCGCAAACTGGCGCAGTGCCGGCACCGGTGAAAAAGCCGGTTGCCAGGATGAAGGGTAAAAAACCTGTAGCGGCTGGTGGAGTTAAACGCGTTACACGACCTGCGACAAAGCCAAAGGCGGTAAAGGGTGTTCGTGCGGGCGGGGCAAACAGGCCGGCACCGGAAAAGGTTGAGGAAAAAACATCAAAACCGTCGTCCGGACTGGGAATCAAACTGGGCGGCAGCAAGTAGTTCAGGATATATATATGAGTGATGAACGCAGGGAGTTTTTCCGGATCGATGACGAGGTGGCGCTTGACTACCGTTTGATCGATCATGATGAAGTCGATCAGTTACTGGAAAAGATCCAGTCTCAACTGGTAGACCGGTTTACAGCGGCATCCAGCTTTACCGCCACTACCCGGCAGATGATGAACCTGATACACAAGGTGCAGGCGCAATCGCCCGAGCTGGCGCGTTGTCTGCAGGCCATTGATCAGAAACTCAACATGATTGCCCAGTTGTTTGTTTCGGAGGAAATAAAAGAAAAGCAGCATGACACGCGGGAAGTAAACCTGAGTGCAGGCGGCGTGGCATTCCGTGCACAACATGAGCTGCCGGTTGGTAGTCTGCTGGAATTGCGCATGGTGTTGTTCCCGTCACTGGTCGGCATTCTGACGATCAGCCGGGTTGTCCACTGCGAGCGTGTGAAAGACGGGAATCCGCAGTATCCCTGGCAAATTGCGGTAGAGTACGAGCACCTGAAGGAAACCGATCGTGAGCTGCTGGTGCGGCATATCATGGCGAGAGAAACCGAACAGCTACGCAGGCAACGCACCGAAAACGACGACTGATTTCCCGGTCAAGGCACCTGGCCGGCGACCTGTTTTTCCTCTTCCTGTTGTTGCAGTTCCCAGAGATGCGCATACACGCCGGCGTGGCCAAGTAACTGACCATGACTTCCCTGTTCGACGATTTTCCCGTCCTGCATCACCAGTATCTGGTCCGCGTCGATAATCGTCGACAGACGGTGTGCGATAACGAGTGTGGTGTGGTTCTGTGCTGCGTTGCGCAGGCTTTCCAGAATGATCTGCTCGGAGTGGCTGTCGAGGCTGGAGGTGGCTTCGTCAAAGACGAGGATTTTCGGGTTTTTCAAAATGGCACGGGCGATAGCGACGCGCTGTTTTTCGCCACCTGATAACTTCAGTCCGCGCTCACCCACCACGGTGTCATAACCCTTCGGCAGACTGATAATGAAGTCATGGATATTGGCAAGCTTTGCGGCCTGTTGAATTTCTTCGAAACTGGCGTCTGTGCGTGCATAGCCAATGTTGTAGCGCAAGGTGTCGTTAAACAGCACAGTGTCCTGCGGAACAATGCCAATCGCTGCGCGCAGGCTTTGCTGGGTAACGGAACGTATATCCTGGTCATCAATGAGAATGCACCCTCCATTGACGTCATAAAACCGGAACAGCAATCTCGCGAGTGTGGATTTACCTGCCCCGCTGGGACCAACCACCGCGACCCTGTGTCCGGCAGGAATAGTAAAGCTGACTTCCCTGAGAATCGGGCGGTCCGGGTCATAGGCAAAGCTGACACGGTCGAATCGCACCTCACCATCACGCAATTTCAAAGGTACGGCATCGGGCGCGTCCTCGATCTCCGGGCGTTTTTCCAGTACATCGAACATCAGCTGCATGTCTGCAATGGCATGCTTGAGCTGGCTGTAGACAATGCCAAGGAAGTTAAGGGGTATGAACAACTGCAGCAGAAAAGCATTGATCAGTACCAGGTCGCCGATACTCAGATCACCTTCAACCACGCCACTGGAGGCCAGGATCATGATCGATGTAACGCCCAGCGCAATGATCGATGCCTGGCCCACATTCAGCGCCGATAGCGAAGTCTGGCTTTTTACCGCAGCGTCTTCCCATTCCGCAAGTGATGTGTCATAGCGCGCCAGTTCGTGCGGTTCATTACCGAAGTATTTAACGGTTTCGTAGTTGATCAGGCTGTCGATGGCCTGGGTATTGGCTCTCGAATCGGAGGCATTCATCTTTACCCGGTACTTCATTCGCCATTCGGTGATGCGGAAGGTGAAGAAGATATAAGTCATCACGGAGATAAACGTAATGACGGCGTACCACACGCTGTATTGCTTGAGCAGGATGCCGGCGATCAGGGTGACTTCCACCAGGGTAGGCAGAATACTGAACACCATGTAGTTCAGCAGCGAGCTGACACTGCGCGTACCGCGCTCGATATCGCGTGAAATGCCACCGGTCTTCCTCTCCAGGTGATAGCGCAATGATAACCGGTGCAGGTGTTCCAGCACACGAACCGACACCTTGCGCATGGCGCCATGGCGAACCCGCGCAAATACGGCGTCGCGCAGTTCGTTGAACAGGGAACTTGCCAGACGAAGCCCGCCGTAACCCAGCAACAGACCCAGTGGCAGCACCAGTTGCATGTTGTCGCGGTCCAGTGCGTCGACAATACCCTTCAGCATCAGCGGAATACCGACATTGGCAACCTTGGCCAGGATCAGAAAGGTCAGTGCCAGCACTACCCGCACCCGGTATTCCCACAAAAAAGGCGCGAGAGATCGCAGCGTTTTCAGATCATTACCGTCAGTGTCTGGTAGTTCAGTATGCCGGTTGTGCATGGATTTTCAGGTTTCCGTGGTTGTCGGGTTGATGCAAGGGTTGATTGTCACCACATTTCCCGTGTCTGTGGCGTGCCTGCCATGCAGGCGCAGCCGAATTGTACCCGAAGCCGGCAAAACGGCGGCATCAGCACGGTTTGGCTGGTATACTTGCGCGCTTTGCTGAAATCGGGAGCCTGAATCCGGAGTTAGAATCATGCCGATTTACGAATACCAATGCACTGAATGTGGCCTGGAAATGGAAAAGCTGCAAAAACTCAGCGATGAACCGCTGACGGTATGCCCCGAGTGTGGCAAGCCGACCTTGCAGAAAAAAGTATCTGCCGCCGGGTTTCGTCTCAAGGGCAGCGGCTGGTACGAGACCGATTTCAAGAGCAAGGACCGCAAGAATGTCGCCAAGGGAGACAGCAAGTCCAAAACCGGCGGGGATTCTTCCGGCAAGTCCTCTTCGGGGGACAGCAAGTAAACAACCCCGGTCAATGACCGGGGCCTGACAAGCCCATTGCCCGCCGCTCCGGCGCGGCGTTATCTGGAAATACTGAAGACTGACATGCGAACACAATACTGCGGTGAACTGAATGCGAGCCACCTCGACGCCGAGGTGACACTGGTCGGCTGGGCACACCGCCGCCGTGACCACGGCGGGGTGATTTTTATCGATCTGCGCGACCGGGAAGGTCGTGTACAGGTCGTGTTCGACCCCGATACCGAAGAGACATTCGCCACTGCCGAGCGTGTGCGCAGCGAGTATGTGCTCCAGGTAAAAGGCCGTGTACGCCGTCGTCCTGAGGGTACCGAGAACCCGGACATGGCCACCGGTGAAGTGGAGGTACTGGGCAAGGAGCTGACCATTATCAATGCGTCGGAGACGCCGCCATTCCACCTGGACGATGACAGCGTGTCGGAAGAACACCGCTTGCGCTATCGCTACATCGACCTGCGTCGCCCGGAGATGCTGCAGCGTATCCGCCTGCGCTCCGAGGTGACCCGGGAACTGCGTTATTTCCTCGACAGCAACGGTTTCCTGGATATCGAAACACCGATCCTGACACGTGCCACGCCGGAAGGTGCGCGTGACTACCTGGTGCCCAGCCGTACTCACCCGGGTGAGTTTTTTGCCCTGCCGCAGTCACCGCAGCTGTTCAAACAGTTATTGATGATGTCCGGTATGGACCGCTACTACCAGATTGTACGCTGCTTCCGCGACGAGGACCTGCGCGCCGATCGCCAGCCGGAATTTACCCAGCTGGATATCGAGACAGCGTTCATGGATGAAGACCAGATCATGACGCTGATGGAAGAAATGATCCGCGGCCTGTTCGACAAGCTGCTGGGTGTCAAACTGGACAACCCGTTCCCGCGCATGACCTACCAGGAAGCCATGTTGCGTTTCGGCTCCGACCGCCCGGACCTGCGTGTGGCGCTGGAGCTGGTCGATGTCGACGACCTGATGAAAGCCGTCGAGTTCAAGGTATTTTCCGGCCCCGCCAACGATCCGGAAGGTCGCGTTGCGGCGCTGCGTCTGCCCAAAGGTTGTGAGCTGACACGCAAGGAAATCGACGACTACACCAAATTCGTCGGCATCTACGGCGCACGTGGTCTGGCCTACATCAAGGTCAACGAACGGGCCAAAGGCCGCGAAGGCCTGCAGTCGCCGATCCTCAAATTCCTGCCGGACGAAGCGGTCGACACTCTCATGCAGCGCACCGGTGCCGAAGATGGTGACCTGGTGTTCTTCGGTGCCGACAAGGCGCACATCGTTAATGAAGCGCTGGGTGCCCTGCGCGTCAAGCTCGCTGAAGACCGGGGACTGATGGAAGGCGACTGGAAACCCCTCTGGGTGGTGGACTTCCCGATGTTCGAGAAAGGCGGGGATAGCGGGCGAGGTGAGACTGCGGAGCAGTCGAGAGGGTCCCCTGGGGGAAGCTGGACTTCCTTGCATCACCCCTTTACCGCACCGAAAGAAGAGCACCTGGATTTGCTCGAGACAGATCCCGGCGCCTGCCATTCGCGGGCCTACGACATGGTACTGAACGGTACCGAGGTTGGTGGCGGTTCTATGCGTATCTTCCGCACCGAGGTGCAGCGGCACGTGTTCGAATTGCTGGGTATCAGTGACCAGGAAGCAGAGGACAAGTTCGGCTTCCTGCTGACGGCGCTGAAATACGGCTGCCCGCCGCACGGTGGACTGGCCTTTGGCCTGGATCGTCTGTTAATGCTGATGAGCGGTGCAAGCTCGATCCGCGAAGTCATGGCATTCCCGAAAACGCAGACCGCCAGTTGCCCGTTGACCAATGCACCCTCAGAAGTCTCCGATGCGCAGTTACGTGAACTGAATGTGCGCCTGCGCAAACCTGTCGAAAAGGAAACACCCGCCTCCTGAGCCTATGCATCACGACTACAAGCGCCCCGAATCCGTCCTGGTTGTTATCTACACCAAAGCCGGCGATGTGCTGCTGATGGAACGTCGCCAGCCAGAGGACTACTGGCAGTCGGTTACCGGCAGCCTGGAATGGGACGAGCAGCCACGTGAGGCGGCAATCAGGGAAGTTCGTGAGGAAACCGGGCTGGATGTCAGTGAGTTGCTGGCTGATGGTAAAAAAACAGTGCGATTTCGTATTCTGCCGGCCTGGCGGGACCGCTATGCACCGGAAGAACAATACAACACAGAACATCTTTATCTGGTGGAGCTACCGGAACAGGTCGATATCACCCTCAACCCCGATGAACACCGTCAGCTGCGCTGGCTCCCGGCGCGGCATGCGGCACTCAAGGCCAGTTCTTCTACCAACCGGCAGGCGATAGAGAAGTTCGTCGTTTTTCGGCGTTAGGTGGCAAGCACCGGTTGGTTGAGGCTATCCGGTTCAACGGTTTGCCCCTACGCGGCTACCCTGCGCTTCTCGCGTAACGCGGCGTTCGCCCAAACGCGCGGTTTCTGCGAAACCACTCAAACAGGGCTCTCTTGTTCCGCATTACGCTGCGATGCTCCGCTGCACCGATTCACCGGAAAGCCTCAACCCGCCCGGGACGAAATCAGGCACAGGAACTACTCCATTTAGTATGGTTGCGCAAAATCTCTCGATAAAAGAGAATTGAACCCGTGAAATCAACGAGATTCGCCCTGAAATGGCTGTAAATGCAATAGACGTCGATCCCTATACCTCGCTGTCCGATGAAGACTGCGAGGCGCGTATTCTCGCGGCAAAGGAAAAGCTGGGCGAGCGGCTGGTGATCCTCGGCCACCACTACCAGCGCGATGAAGTCTTCCGGCATGCCGATTTTTCCGGTGATTCTCTCAAACTATCACGCCAGGCGGCCGACTCGAAGGCCGAGTACATCGTTTTTTGCGGTGTACATTTCATGGCCGAGGTGGCGGATATTTTGTCGCGACCAGACCAGATCTCCATTCTGCCGGACCTGTCCGCCGGCTGTTCCATGGCGGATATGGCCAACCTGGCCAAGGTGGAGCGTGCCTGGCAGGAACTTTCGCAGGTGCTTGACCCCGACCAGCAGGTTACCCCGGTAACCTATATCAATTCTGCAGCAGACCTGAAGGCGTTCTGCGGCCGTCACGGCGGTATCGTCTGTACATCGACCAATGCACGGCATGTGCTGGAATGGTCATTCTCGCGGCGTGAGAAGGTGTTGTTCTTCCCGGACCAGCACCTGGGGCGCAATACCGGTTACAACATGGATATTCCGCTTGAGGACATGGTGGTATGGGACTTTGACCTGCCCATGGGTGGTCTGACGAAGCAACAGATCCTCGATGCGAAAATGATTTTGTGGAAAGGATTCTGTTCGGTGCACCAGATGTTCGATGTGTCACACATCGAGCGCTTCAAGGAAAAGTACCCGGATGCGAAAATCATCTCTCACCCCGAAGCCAGTTTTGAAGTCTGCCAGGCATCGGATTTCGTGGGTTCGACTGAATACATCATCAGGACCGTCCATGATTCCGAAGCGGGTACACGCTGGCTGGTCGGTACCGAGCTGAACCTGGTCAATCGGCTGCACGATGAGTGCAAGGCCGAAGGCAAATCGGTGCATTTCATGTCACCGACGGTGTGTATGTGCTCGACCATGTTCCGTATCGATCCGCAGCATCTGCTGTGGGTGCTGGAAAATCTGGTCGAGGGGAACCCGGTCAACCGTATCAGCGTGCCGGTTGAGGAAGCCGCTATGGCGCGTTCGGCGTTGCAGCGCATGCTGGATATCTCACCCTGAGCCTCTGCGCCAGGCCACTGACGCGGCCGGCCGGTCAGTGCTAGACTCCTGTCATTGCACTATTTGACGACGAGGCAGTCATGGCAGGACATAGTAAATGGGCCAATATCCAGCACCGTAAAAAGGCGCAGGACGCCAAGCGCGGCAAAATATTCACCAAGCTGATTCGCGAGATTACCGTTGCAGCACGGATGGGCGAGCCGGACCCGGCCTCCAATCCACGCCTGCGACTGGCTGTCGACAAGGCACTCGGCGCCAACATGACCAAGGACACCATCGAGCGTGCCATCAAGCGCGGCGCGGGTGCCCAGGATGGCGAAAATTTCGATGAAATCCGCTACGAGGGCTATGGCCCGGGCGGTGTGGCTGTGATCGTCGATTGCCTTACCGATAATCGCAATCGCACGGTATCCGAAGTGCGGCACGCTTTCACCAAGGCCGGCGGTAATCTCGGTACCAGCGGCTCGGTGGCGTTTCAGTTCGCCAAGACCGGTATCCTCAGCTACCCACCGGGCAGCGATGAAGATGCCATCATGGAAGCTGCGCTGGAAGCTGGCGCCAATGATGTACTGACCAATGATGACGGTTCTATCGACGTGCTGACCACCCCGGAAGAGTTTATCAGCGTAAAGGAAGCGATGATCGAGGCCGGTTTCGAGCCGGAGCAGGCCGAAGTTACCCAGCGCGCAGAGAACACCACGCCGCTGGACAAGGATGATGCCGAAAAAATGATCCGTATGATCGACGTACTGGAGGAGCTGGACGATGTGCAGGATGTCTTCTCCAACGCTGACATCGCCGACGACATTCTCGCGGAGCTCTAGATCCTGCGCGCCACGACCCGCATCCTTGGTATCGATCCCGGCTCACGGTTGATGGGATACGGGCTGATCGACAGTGACGGGCGCAAGGCCAGTTATATTGCCAGCGGTTGCCTGAAGGTGACCGGTAAAAGTCTGCCGGACAAACTGGGACTGATCTTCCGTGAACTCAGCGAACTACTGCATAGCTACGAACCACAGCAACTGGCCATCGAAAATGTCTTCATGCACCGTAATGCCGATTCGGCCCTGAAACTGGGGCAGGCGCGCGGTGCAGCCATCTGTGCAGCCGTGACGCGCGATCTTCCGGTTGCGGAATATGCGCCACGTGAAATCAAGCTTGCCGTAGTCGGCAAGGGCGGCGCAGACAAGGCGCAGGTTCAGCACATGGTGCGCGTGTTGCTCAACCTCAGTAAAACGCCGCAGGCGGACGCTGCGGATGCACTGGCGATTGCACTCTGTCACAGCTACCAGCAGGGCGCGCTCGATCGGGTGTCCGGTGCCACCGGTCTGGCAGGCGGGCGGCTGCGATGATCGGTTACCTGCACGGCGTACTGCGCGACAAGCAGCCACCTTCTCTGCTGATTGAAGTGCAGGGCGTGGGGTACGAAATCGAAGCGCCAATGACAACCTTCTACGATCTGCCTGCGGTGGGTGAGCCGGTCAGGCTTTATACACACCTTGCCGTGCGGGAAGATGCGCACACGCTGTACGGTTTCAGCAAACTGTCTGATCGCACCCTGTTCCGCACACTGATCAAGGTCAACGGGGTGGGCGCAAAAATGGCGCTGACCATCCTGTCCGGTATGGAAGCCAGCCTGTTTGCCGGCTGTGTGCAGGCCGGTGATACCGCCGCCCTGGTCAAGTTACCGGGTGTTGGCAAGAAAACCGCCGAGCGCCTGGTGGTGGAAATGCGGGATCGGCTCGCAGACTGGGATACTTCGGGTGTCGGCGTGGCGGGTGGAAAACAGCCGCTGGCAGACGTGCTCAACCCGGTGGAAGAAGCCGTCAGCGCACTGGTGGCACTCGGCTACAAACCGGCCGATGCCAGTCGCATGGTGCGGGCTGTCGATGTCGATGATCTGGGCACGGAAGCGATTATCCGCAGCGCCCTGCAGTCCATGGTCAAGTAATAAACCAGCAGGTTTTCTGGCAATTCCGCATTTTTTACCTGCCGGGTATGTAATTCGCTAATTGGCGACATGGCCAGTCGTCCAAACTCTGCCTGGCTGGTGACATTGTCACATTCGTGCTGCTTCGCTCCCTCTAGTCTTCATCACCCTGCCAATACCGGCGGAGTGTCTGAGAGGCTGAATACGTCATGCAATTTTCTTCATTTACAAAACTCGCTGCTGCGGCCGCGTTATCAATACTGGTTTCAGCCTGCGGCGGTGGCGGAGCCTCACAGGATGCGACTGCAGCTGAGCAGTCCAGCGGCGTCATTGGCAGTAAAGGTACGGGTTCGGATACCGGCAACAGCAACAGCAACAGCAACAGCGGTACTGTGGTAACCGGTACCACAGTAACCTTTATGCATATGAATGATCTGCATGCTCACCTGACACCCCACCAGGATCGGGTCGTTGATACACAGGGTGAATCAAAAATTGTTGAACGTGGTGGCCTGGCCCGGATGGCGACCCTGATCCAGCGTATTCGCACAGAAAACCCCGACAGTGTGTTAATGAACATCGGTGATACCTATCACGGCGGTGCCGAGGCCATGTTTACGCTGGGTAACGCCATTGTTGATCCAGTCAATGCGCTGGGTATTGACGTCGGTGTGCCGGGAAACTGGGATTTTGGCTACAGCTCGGTGGTATTCCGCTTGCGCTATACGGATACAGCTCTGCTACCGGCAGAAATGATTGCCGATAAGCTCATGCCAACATTCACAGCCATAAAAAAACCGAACTTCCCCAACCTGGCTGCCAACATGACGTCGCGTCTGACCGGTGAGACTGTTCTCCCGCCGACCCTGATGAAAGATGTGAATGGCGTGCAGGTAGGCTTCATTGGTCTTACCTCCGATATTGTAAAGTTTGTCTATCCGCTGCTTGCGCCGCTGTTTGATTTTGCCGGTGACGGTCAGACATCTGCCGAGGCTGAAGCGACCTACCGGGATCTGGTTAACCAGTATGCAACAACCTTGCGTAACGAGGGTGCTGATATCGTGGTGGTGATGTCAGAGCTGGGTATCCACAAGGATTTCCGTCTTGCCCAGATAGTCGATAACGGTGCGGTCGATGTATTCTTCTCGGCGCATACGCACGAAGCAACGTTTGAACCCCTGGTTTCCGGGAGTGGTGCGCTGGTAGTCGAGGCGGGTAATGATGGTTACCTCGGGCGGATGGATATTACTGTTGAGGGCGGCAAGGTTACCGGGCGTAACTGGGAGTTGCTGACTATCGACAGTACATTACCGGAAGATGAAGCGGTTGCCGCCCTGGTTCGCAAGGCGCGTGCACCGTTTATGGCGGCCGATATTAAATTTTCAGATCCCATGCCCAACAGTCTGCTGGCACTGGTAAAACCGCTTGACACGGTGGTTGGCTACACGGACACCAGCCTGGACCGTCGTGGCGCCCTGCAAAATACCTTCAACAATGCCATGACGGACATTATGCGTAACTATGGTCAAACGGATCTGGCCATGAATCCGGGATTCCGTTTTGATGCTGAAGTGGCGTCCGGTGTGATGCTTGAAGATAATACCCTGGCGACCGGTGATATTACGCTGGAAGATATTTACCGGTTCTATCCGCTGATGTTCACACTGGCGACCGCTGAGGTTGCCGGCGCGCGCCTGAAGGAGATCCTGGAAGAGTCATTGAGCAGTACCTTTTCACCCGACGCATTCCGCCAGCGTGGTGGCTGGCTGGAAGGCTGGTCAGGTCTGCAATTGACTGTTAACCTCGCCAACCCCGATGGTCAGCGTGTGCTGGAAATGCGCCTGAAGGATAGTGGCGAACTGATCACGGATTCGACACTGGTGACAGTCACTGGCTGTAAACGACCGATCGAGCCACGCGATATTCTCTGCCGTCACAGCGGGTTCAATAATGTTGCCGCGTTACTCGCTACCGGCACAGGAGAGCCCTGGTCGATTATCGACCTGCTGATCGAAGGTGTTTCGACGGGTGTACTGTTCGATGCCGGGCGCCAGGATATCGTCGATCTCAATTCCACGCCGATGTGGCCACTGACGCCCTTTATCCAGCCGCTTGAGGGTGTGCAATAGACCCCATTCCCCCCGGGGGGAGCTTTTCCGGCAGCTGTACGGTCTGGCTTTGTCAGTGCTGTACCCGTAACGGGTGAACCGGTATCCTCATACGCATGATTGAACCGGATCGCATTGTTACCGCCACAGCCTCGTCACAGGACGAGGCTGTGGATCGCGCCATTCGTCCGAAGCAGCTGGCTGACTATGTCGGCCAGCCGCAGGTGACCGAGCAGATGGAAGTCTTTATCGAGGCAGCGCGGCGGCGTAAAGATGCGCTCGATCACGTGCTGATCTTTGGCCCCCCAGGTCTGGGAAAGACCACACTGGCGCACATTATCGCCAATGAAATGGGCGCCAACTTGCGCCACAGTGCCGGACCGGTGCTGGAAAAACAGGGTGATCTGGCGGCCTTGCTGACCAACCTCGAACCGCACGATGTGTTATTTGTCGATGAGATTCATCGTCTCAGCCCGGTGGTCGAGGAAATTCTCTACCCGGCCATGGAAGACTATCAGCTGGATATTGTTATCGGGGAAGGACCGGCGGCGCGTTCCATCAAGCTAGATCTGCCGCCCTTCACGCTGGTGGGTGCGACGACCCGCGCAGGATTGCTGACCTCGCCATTGCGGGACCGTTTCGGCATCGTGCAGCGGCTGGAGTTCTATAATGCAACGGACCTGGCGGTCATTCTGAAACGCTCTGCACATATTCTTGGTATTGAAATCGATGAGGCCGGCGCCTGCGCGCTGGCCTCACGTTCCAGGGGCACACCGCGTATTGCCAATCGTCTGCTGCGCCGGGTGCGCGACTTTGCCGAGATCAAGGCGAAGGGGAAGGTGACGGCCGATGTGGTAGAGGCTGCCATGAACATGCTGGATGTCGACCCACAGGGTTTTGACAGCCAGGATCGGCGCCTGCTGCGAACCATTATCGAAAAATTCGATGGTGGCCCGGTAGGTGTGGAAAACCTGGCTGCCGCTATAGGTGAAGAGAAAGGTACGATCGAAGATGTGCTGGAACCCTACCTGATCCAGCAGGGTTTTATTATACGCACCCCGCGCGGCCGAATGGCGACCCGTCATGCCTGGTTGCAACTGGGACTCAAGCCGCCCAGACCGGAAGGTGAAGCATTGCCTTTAATCGACGGCTGACTTGCGGTAGAGAGGTTGCTTAACCTGTTCGTAATAGCTTCGTCAGGTGCTTCATGATTTCAGCAGCCGTATGGGCATGCGAGGTCAGCTTGCCCCCGTAAATACTCAGCAGGCGCGGTGTATTTTCGTCGTAGTGAAGCATGGTATCTCTTGAGCGATTGAACACCTTTGTATGACTGGCCGGTAACACGCGCAGGCCGGCAAAGGCCTCGATAACATCGCTGGTATCCAGCTTGCTGTTGAAATAATGGTTGTATACATCGAGCAGGTACGTTTGTTCCTCTTCCAGTGGGTGAACATCGGCCGGGTCCCCCTGGTAGTGGGTTTCAGTTGTACCGATCATGATCCGGTCCTGCCAGGGCATGATGAAGATAGCGCGCTGGTCCTGCGGTGCCTCCAGGTAGTAGATTCCCTGTTTCAATGATCCTGGCACGATGATGTGTGTGCCCTGAACCAGTTCAATATCCACAGGTGTTTGCCGGGGTGTAATGTGTTCAAGGACACGGTTAACCCACGGGCCGCTGGCATTGACTACTGCCCTGGCGGTAAGGGTTTCTTTTCCTGCCGGCCCACAGCACGTTATCTGGCAAGCTGCCGGTTCGCAGATGGCTTGTTCAAATATCGTGTTAAAAGAGACTTTCGCGCCAAGCGTGCCGGCATCATGAAGTATGGCGCGGGTCAGTTCGCGGTCATCGGTTTGCGCATCGAAGTAGCGGAATACTGCACGCAGTCCGCCCGTATTCAACCCGTCCAGCGTATCCCAGTCGCTTTCGGGTAGCCGGGTAAAACGGTGGCCGCCAAGCAGCTGGTATAGCCACAGTCCGGCAGCAATTTTCCAGGGCGGGCGCGTGGTACTTGCATAGACCGGTATATAGAACGGGGTGAGTGTCACCAGTGACGGACGCTCCTTTAGCAGGGTGCGTTGTTCCTGCAGGCACTGGCGTACCAGCCTGAACTGGCCGGATTCCAGGTAGCGCAGGCCGCCGTGGATCAGTTTTGACGAACGGCTCGATGTACCTTCCGCTGCGTGGCTGAATTGCTCAATTACGCGAACACTATAGCCCTGGAGTGCGGCCGCATAGGCCACAGCGGCGCCGTGTATCCCGGCACCGATAACGAGAACATCACACATCGTGGCGGCAGGCATTTCTGGCCAGTAGCGGATGTTTTATCAGGCGCGTGATATCGCCGGTTTCGATCAGGCGGATGCCGCGCTGTGCCCAGCCCAGTGCCTGTTGTGGATCCAGAATGTCATAGAGCATCCACTGCCAGGTGCCACTCCACAGAGGTTCGTCCGAGGGTATTTTCTTCTGGTTACAGATAAGGTAATCCGGGTTCAGTTGTTCGGCGCGTTTCCGTTGCGCGTCATTATAGCGGTGCAGTACCCAGCCGATCTGTAACGGGTCTGTATGACTGACAAGATGCAGTGCAGTGTCGTCGAAAGAAATAAGTACGCAACGATCATAATGTCCATGCAAGGTTTCCAGCAAGGTGGATATTACATTCTCTCGTCCAAAGTGATCCAGGCTTTCGGTCTTTATTTCCACCATGGCCCGCACATTGGTCTGCTCAGAGAGCCATGTCAGTACTTCATCCAGTAACGGAGTTACTGCAGGTTTGAACCGGTCACCAAATTTATCTGCTTGATGCACGCTGATATCACGGCAGTCCGCAGCGTCCAGATTGAACACGCTGCGTGTATCTTCGCCGGTTCTCCGGAAGTCGGCATCGTGTAGCAGCACGAATGTGCCATCGGCACACATTTGTATGTCGAACTCCAGCCAGCAGGCACCTGCTTCGACGGCCGCTTGCAGGGCTGGCCAGCTGTTTTCCGGGTATTCCCGCATATCGCCACGGTGGGCAACCAGCCAGGGTATGTTTTCAGTTGTCATTCGGAGTACCCGCTTGCTGGTCCAGCAGGTCAACAAATTTTCGGTAACGATCCAGTAAGGGGGCGTCCACCCGGGGGTAGAATACTGGCGCTTCACCCCGTGCAGACCAGTCGCCTGATTGTCCACCCGCCAGCCAGGCAACGCCACGAGCGCTCGCTTCGGGATCGTCAGATCGTTCGACCGGTCGTTGCGACAGGTTGGCAAGCTTTTGGCAAAGCGCGTCGAGATGTGAGAGACCGCCACTGACCTGGAGGTGCTCCAGCGTTGTTACGCGCAGCATATATTGCAGATTATATTGAAGCAGGAACAGGATGCTTTCGATGACGGCAACTGCGCGTTCCGCTTTCGTCAGTGCGGGGTTTTCCGGGACAAATTTCTGTTCCGTTTGTGGTCGCCACCAGGGGGATCCCAGGCCACCTGTGCTGTTCACAAACAGCGGTGGTGAGGTGATGTCTGCCAGCCACTCGGGGAGTCGGGCGGTTAAATCATTGACGCCGTACTGTTCCGAAAACCATTGTAATGCGCTGCCGGCACCGTTTACCGTGCCCTCGATCAGCCACTCCGCATTTTGTGTATCGCTGCAGGACAAGCTGCTGAGGAGTTCGGGTATCCCGTCATTCGGCGGTTGCGCAGCCAGAATAAATGCGCCACTCCCCAGGTTGATTCGTGCGCAGCCATGCGCAGGCACACCATTGCTGTGCCAGGCTGCATTCTGGTCGCCACACACTGCGGTTATCGGTATATCGCTGTCGACAAGCTTCCCGTAGTCAGTAACAACAGGTCGACATTCCGGAAGGTTGTGGAGTGGAAGCTGGAACCAGTCAGCAAGCTGGTTTGACCAGTCGAGGGAAGAGATGTCCATCAGCTGCATCCGCTGGGCATTGCTGTGATCGACAACATGGCCGCCACCCGTCAGATGCATGAGCAAAAAACTGGCCAGTGGGCCGAGTCGAAGTTCCGGTTCACTGGCCAGTAACTGGTGTAACCAGTGCAGCTTGCTGGCGCCATAGTGGGCGGAGAGTGGCAGGCCGGAACATTCACGGATGGCGGTAGCGTGTGGCTGAAGTGCGGTGACAAGCGGTGCTCCGCGGGTATCCTGCCAGCTAATAGCAGCGGACAGCGGTGCACCATTTGCCTGCCACGCCAGAACGGTGGAGCGCTGAGTGGTAATGCCACAGGCATGGACGCGATCGCGTTCCCCGGGTGGGAGTGACTGGAGGGTTTGCCTGACTGCTTCGGTGACAGAATCAAGTATTTCACCAGGATCCTGTTCCACCCGGTTCACCTGTGCCCTGTTGAGGGTGACGGGGATGAGGTGGCCGGCAACCCGTTTGCCGTTTGCATCAAACAGCAGCGCCCGGCTGGCGTGAGTCCCCTGGTCAATCGCGAGCACATAGTCCATGGCGCTAACGATAACGCCATTAGCTTGAATGCAGAAGAGGGCAGGCGTACAAAGCAGGTCAGAGACCACACATGGAGCAGCACTTGGACGAGGATTTTAAACTGCACCCGCGCCTGGCGGAGGATTGCATATCGGTTGGCCATTTGCGGCTGTGCCGGTTGCTGTTGCTGAATGATTCGCGTTATCCCTGGTTTGTGCTGGTTCCCACGCGTGCCGGTGTGACAGAGGTGTTTGAACTCAGCGAAACGCAGCAACAGCAGTTGTGGCGGGAATCCGCACAACTTTCGCGTTACCTGAAGGAAAAATACGCGGCAGACAAAATCAATATCGGTGCACTGGGTAACCTGGTGCCACAATTGCACGTGCATCATATTGCACGTTTCATTGATGATCCTGCATGGCCCGGGCCGGTATGGGGGCACAGTGCAGCAGTACCCTACAAAAAAGCAGACCTGCAGCAAAGGGTGGATTCCGTACGAAAGTGGTTTGCAGATGAGTTGACAGATAAATAACCAACAGGAGAACTGCGATGCAGAGATGGATCATCATAGCGTGCCTGGCCGGGTTGGCCTCGGCCTGCTCATCCCCGTCAGATGACGCTACAGAGTCGGCGGCTGATAAGCCCGAACATGTGTGGCAGGACCAGGTTGACACGCTGGAGAAGGCGCGTGGCGTCGAACAAACCCTGATGGATGCCCGGCAACAGCGTGACGAGAAGCTGCGCAAGCAGGAATAAATTACTCCTGTGGAAGCGGGTAATGTTATACCGTAATAGTGCCACCCCGGTCCGGAGGCTTCATTTTTCCGGAGGTATAGTGCATATACCTGAAGCTGTGGTAGTCGCCAGGCTTTCCTGGCCTGGCGACGCCCGGCAACGTTTTTACGATATCAGTTGCGCTCAGGGGATAGCTTTCAGTTTTAATTCATCGGGAGTGGCTTTAATAAATCCATGGTTGGCATAGATGTTCTGTGCAGCATCGCTTGCCAGGTAGTCGAGGAAGGTTCTGGCATTCGCCGGGTTGCGGCCGGTCTTCAGGGCGCCAATGGCATAACCGACCTTGTCCTGCTTGTTGTAGGGTGCGGGAATGGCCACACCATCAATTTTACGACCTTCTTTTTTGGCGTGAACAACCTCGGTAGCCCATACAATACCGACATCGGCTTCCCCGGTTTCAATGCGGTGCGGGGTTTCACGGTGATGGCGTGAGGTAAACCAGGTTTTTCCCGGCACGGCCCAGCAGCTTTTGCACATGGCGTTACCGGTGACTTTTTCATACAGCCCAAGGTCCTTGAGCATTTCCGCGCCGTAGAACTTGAAAATACCTTCGGTCAGTGGATTCGGGTGTGACTGCACCAGGTCATCACGGCCAAGATCTTCAGGGCCCTTGATGTGCTTCGGGTTGCCTTCAGCGACCATCAGCTCCAGTTTGTTATGGGTATAGATGATGTACTGGTCCATCATACCCTTGCCTTTCAGCTTTTTAAGGTGCCCAAGATTGACGCTGGCGTACAGATCGGGGTTCATGGCGGTATTGGTACCGTTAATCTGTCCCTGCTTGAGTAGCTGTTGCTTGAGTATCTGCCCCGGTGGGATGGTTTCCACGTAAACCGTTTTGATATCGGGGTGTTTTTTCTGAAAATCTCCGATCAGATCTTCCATGACCATGAACTGGTTGCCTGCCAGGTACATCACCAGGTCGGCCGTGTAGGAATCGCCGATTTTCCCGTAGTCGGTAGTGTCATTGCTGTGGAAAGTACGGTAGTCGTGCCCCTGGCCGGCATCCTTGGCGGCCTGCGCATTCAGTGATGTAACTAACAGGATCGGTAGAAATATCAGGGCGGAACGTAGGCTTCTGGCAAGATTCTTCATGTCTGCTCCTCGTCTGGTTCTGTGGTTATTCTTGTCATCTTTATGGTTAGTCTTATAAAGATGGCGGCAGGGCGCAAAATATTCCCGTCAGTCAGGCAGGCGAAATATCCGAAAGCTGCTATGCTTTTTTCAGGGTGCGCAGCTTGCGCCTGTGTGAACTGACTACGGGAGAAATAGCTATGGCAGTAGTGGGTCGAGAATTAACATTCCCTTATGCGCCGGAAAACTGGTCGCCTGAGGAGGCGCTTGAGATTGCCCGTGAAGAAGGGCTGGATATGAGTGACGATCACTGGGAAGAGCTGAATGCCCTGCAGGAGTACTATTCTCGCAGGGAGGCTATGCGTATCAGTGTGCGGGAGCTGTGCGATGCGCTGGATGAGCATTTCCACGACAAGGGCGGTATCAAGTACCTGTACGGACTCTTTCCGGGTGGGCCCGTTGCACAGGGTTGCCGACTTGCCGGCCTCGAGGTTCCGGCTGGTGCGATTGACCGGGGGTTTGGCAGCGTCGTCTGATTTTTTCAGGGTGAGTCATACGTGGTACCGGACGCACTGCGCACCAGCGCCTTGAGGAATCCCAGGTACTCGGGCTGGTCCCATGGGCGCCCCCCGAGTGCCTGGTAACGAACCTGTCCCTGAGGGTCGATCAGGTAGGTCGCAGGTAAACCACGGGGTTTCCATACTTCTGTGACTTCACCGTCCCGATCCATCAGCGTTGTCATGTCTGGCGCAACGCCTCCCAGAAAGCTGAACACAGTATCTTCGTCCTCGGCAGTATTAACGAGCTGGATTTTCAGGGGCTGGTTTTCCATCAGCCGGGCCATTCGCTGGATAGCGGGCATTTCCTTTCGGCAGGGCCCGCACCAGCTGGCCCAGAAGTGCAGGAACACCCATTGTCCCTGTCCGCTGGAAAGGCTGTCGCGGTTACCATCCATATCATCAAGTTCAAAGTCAGGTGCCGGGCCGATGGCGTACACACGGATGCCGGTGGGCGGCTTGATATTTCCGCTGTCGGCACCAACCGGCAGTATGAATAGCAGGGTCAGCAGCAGGAGAGGGAGTGAAAGGCGCATCAGGACATATTCTCTACACAGCGCAGGTTATCGAAATCAAGTTTCACCGCTGGCCCCTTTCCCTCTTTACCGGTCGCGAATTCGGCGTGCAGGTGGATAGGGCCTTTCACGCGGGGCAGGATAATGTTGCCACCCTCGCTCTCTCCCGGCTGGTAGTCCAGAAGTTCTGGCAACAGGGTCCAGCGGAATGTTGATCGGTTTGCAGCAGGCATGCCCATGTCTTTCCACTTTTCAAGCCAGTAATTGCGATGATAGCGCTGCAGGGGTTTGCCGTTGGCAGTAAATGTCCACCGGGCCAGATCGAGCCAGACGATATCCTGACCGGTGTTAGTGACTCGTACGGTAATAAAACATTGTGCATGGAGCGGCTTGATCATGGCATCCGGGAAGCCGCGCGCCTCATAGAAAGCGCTCATCTGGTCAGGTGTACGTGGTTTGAACTGTAACTCGACGTCAGCTTTTTTTGCAGCGTACAGAGGCAGCCCTGTAACGGTGAGCAAGCCGAGCAACAGCAGTGTGATGGGCGATTTCATAGGGTGATACTACCTGAAAACACAGGTGGTATTTCAAATTTGCCGGTCTTTCACCGACAATAGGCGTCCATTTAACCTGAGGTGTCTTGTCTTGCGTTTGTATCGCCCCAAATCGATTCGACGATTACTGCTGGTCGGCTTTGCGCTGGTGGTGATTCCGCTACTGGCGGCGCTGCTTCACGCTACCTGGTCAGTCGACCAGCTGGTGGCCCAGGGGCAGCGCGCCCTGTTTGCCACGGTGCGCGCTACCCAGAGTAGCCAGCTGCTGGTCGAGGCTATTACGGCCATGGAGCGTAATGCGCGTCAATACCAGGTGACCGGCGAAAGCAAGCTGCTGGAAGTCTACCGGGAGTATCACCAGCAGTTTCTCGATGCGGCGCGCCGGCTCGCGGTTCTGAACCTGTCTGAGTTGCAGCGCCAGCGGCTGGAAATGATCGAAACCGTTGAAGCTTCCATGAATGAGGCCTTAATGGCGGGATTTCCACATGACGCGCCGGAAGTGCGTTCTGCAGTTGATGGTTTTCGTGAGCTGACGCGTGATGCGCGCAAAATGCTGGTTGATAATCGCCAGCTGGTCGAGCGCGAAGTGGATCGGCTGGACGCCAAAGGCGAAGGGTTGCAGCGAGGCCTGATCGTGCAGGCCATGGCGCTGGTGCCGGCGGCACTTATCCTGACGGTATTTTTCACTGTTCTTATCACGCGTCCTATCCGGCAGATGGATCGGGCTATTCGCCGGCTTGGCGACGGTGATTTTTCCCGTTCCGCTCATATCGTAGGCCCACGCGACCTGGAGCAGCTCGGTGAACGACTGGACTGGATGCGTATGCGTCTGCTTGAGGTCGAGCAGGAGAAAAACCGCTTCCTGCGCCACATTTCCCACGAGCTGAAAACCCCGCTGACAGCACTCCGCGAGGGTGCCGAGTTGCTGACAGAGCAGTCAGTTGGCAGTTTGAATGCACAGCAGAGCGAGATTGTGGCGATTTTGAGGGATAACAGCCTGCAGTTGCAGAAACTTATCGAGAACCTGCTTGACTTCAATGTCGCCAGTTCCAGCGCCGCGCAGCTCAAGCTCAGCGTGGTACCGTTACACCGGGTGATCGAGTCAGTACTGGAGGACCACAAGGTAGCCGTACTGGCGCGTCAGCTGCTGCTGGATGTGTCACTACAGCCGGTCGAGCTGGACGGTGACCGTAAAAAATTGCAAACGTTGGTGGACAATCTGCTGTCCAACGCTATCAAGTTCTCCCCTGTTGAAGGGCGGCTGCGGGTAAAGCTCGAATGCCATGGCGAGCAGGCCGTGCTGGAAGTGGCTGATTCCGGACCGGGCATACCAGAGGAGGAACGACGACGCATTTTTGATGTCTTCTATCAGGGGTCCTCGTCATCAAATGGCCACGTACGTGGTACAGGAATTGGATTGTCTATTGCGCGTGAATATGCCCAGGCGCATGGCGGCTATATTGAAGTTATAGAAAGTGAAGACACCGGAGCATGCCTTAGAGTCGTGCTACCGATACACCGAACGGAGGTTGTAGGTGAGTAAGGCCTTAATATTTATGGTATTTGTTCTGGTTTCTGGCTGTGCGCCGGTAACCGTACAACGCACTGATGGCCCGGTTCCTCTGGCCGTGCGCGTGGACGATGCCGCTTACTGGTTGGAAGAGTGGAACCGTATTCGAGATCTGCCGGACGACATGCTGCAGCGTACGCTGCAGACCCGCGAGCGTGATTTTGCAAAATTTCCTACACCACGCAGTCGCTTACGGTTGTCTCTGCTGCTGGCAGAAGGCCCGAAGTCAGTACGTGATCAACCCCGTGCCCTGACACTGCTAAAAGGACTGGACACCAGCAGGGCGAGTGATAGCGCCAAAGCATTGGCGGTTTTGCTGGAGCAGATTGTCGAGGAACAGTTGTGGTCCCGTGATAAAATCAACGAATTGAAATCCGGATTGAAGCAGGCTGATACGCGCGTGGAAGAGTTGGAACGACAGTTGCAAGAGCTAACCAACATTGAACAAAGTATCCAGCAGCGTAACTGACCAATAAGGTTAGAAGGAGTAGAAATGAGCGCATGTCGTTATCGTGTCATGGTAGTAGATGATGACCCCGCCCTGTTGCGGTTGTTGTCCATGCGCCTGTCAGCAGTAGGCTATGAAGTCACGGCTGTTGAAAGCGGGGAAAAAGCAGTTGCACAGATCCCGACCTTCCAGCCTAACTTGGTAATCACGGACTTACGGATGGATGGCATGGATGGCATGACGCTGTTTGACATGATTCATCGGAGCAGTCCGGCGCTGCCAGTGATCATTCTCACGGCCCACGGCAGCATCCCGGATGCCGTCAATGCGACCAGCCGTGGTGTGTTTGGCTACCTGACCAAACCGTTCGATAGCCAGGATCTGCTTGAGCAGGTGACTCGCGCGCTTCGTGTTACCGGTGAGCAACAGAACCGTTCCGAAGCCTCGGCTGTCGCTGAATGGCGTCAGGGTATTATAACCCGCAGCCCGTTGATGGAAGACCTGCTTGGGCAGGCAAGGCTGGTGGCTTCAAGCGGTGCCAGTGTATTTATTCATGGTCAGAGCGGTACCGGCAAGGAAGTGCTGGCGAAAGCCATACACCGTGCCAGTCCGCGCGCTGACGGAGAATTTATTGCGGTTAACTGCAGCGCGATTCCGGAGACCCTGTTCGAGTCCGAATTTTTCGGTCATGCCAAAGGGTCTTTTACCGGTGCCACGCGCGAGCACAAGGGCCTGTTCCAGGCCGCCGAAGGCGGTACGTTGTTCCTCGACGAGATCGGCGATATGCCTATGAGTTTCCAGGTCAAGTTATTACGAGCTATCCAGGAGCGCACCGTTCGGCCGGTCGGGTCAACCTATTCAATTCCGGTGGATGTTCGTATCATTTCGGCAACCCACCGGGATCTGGACGAGTTGCGCAAGGGCGGCGGCTTCCGTGAAGACCTGTATTACCGTCTGAATGTCGTTACGCTGGATATCCCGTCACTCATCGAGCGTCGCGAGGATATCCCTCTGCTGGCCAATCATGTATTACACAGTCTTGAGGACGCCTCTCGCAAGGGTGTTAAAGGCTTTGCGCCGGATGCCATGGAGGCGCTTCTGTCGGCGCCCTGGCCGGGGAATGTCCGCCAGCTTTACAATGTAGTGGAGCAGTCTGTGGCATTTACCACCACATCGCTGATTCCGGCCAGCCTGGTACAACGTGCATTGCGTGATGAAGCGAACGAGGAAATGCCGGCATTCGCCGATGCGCGTTCGCGTTTTGAGCGTGAATACCTCACCCAGCTACTGCAGATTACCAGTGGTAATGTCAGTCAGGCCGCACGTATCGCCAAGCGAAACCGTACCGAGTTCTATAAGCTTTTACATAAACACCATCTGAATCCCTCCCAGTTCAAGGGTGCCCGCGCGGCGACCTGAATGCATTGCTGTGTGACCGGCGGCCTGCTTGTGCGGGTCGCGGCTCAAATTGTCGGGATACAGAGACACCTCAGCTTATTGTTAACAATATAGATTTAAGCTAATGCGTTACTTCTGTCGTCAGAAGGTAACGAAATCTGCCGGTTCTGGCCGAAATTTCTACTGTTGAGCGAAAAATCTTTGGGCAAGCGGCTGTGCTGCGGTGCTTTTTCAAAGCTGGCATATCCCTTGCTGCCGCACTCTGTAAAAACATCAAACAAGAACTGAGGAGTGTTTATGAAAGTGCTGGCAGGAATAGTTCTGTCGTGTATTGCGGCAGCCCACGCGTACGCCGATACGGTTGTGTCGGTCGATGAGCGCGGACTGGTGGCATTCATACATCTTGATAGTGATCACAATGGCTATGTAAGCCGCGTTGAGGCCCGTTCTATTACGGGCGTGGAGCGTGCGTTCGATACGGCTGACAGTAACCGTGACGGTTTGCTGGACAAGGGTGAATACACACAGGTCAGGCAGGACAGATGAACTGTGGTAGCAATTGCATGTGTCGAGCAGCGGGATAGTCAGTTTTCCTCCTGGTGATAATCAGGCTTCTGTTCCCGCCCATGGGAAATACGCGGTCCCCCAGACCGCGTTTTTTTTATCCTGCGTCGCTACAGGTGCAAAGCAAATGCTGCGCCGGTAAGCTATGCTGCTGATGTTTTGTATTGATGCCCGGCGTTGCGTCAGGAATCTTTTTGTGTCGCTGTGGTCTTGAGAGGGATGAGTTTGTCGCAGTTTACCTGGCCGGTTCGAGTGTATTACGAAGATACCGATAGTGGTGGCGTGGTCTACTACGCCAATTACCTGAAATTTATGGAGCGTGCGCGTACAGAATGTTTGCGGGCGCTGGGTTTCGAACAGGACAGGTTGCGAACCGAACAGGGTGTTCTGTTTACCGTGCACTCTGTCCAGGTCAACTTCCACAAGCCGGCGAGGTTTAACGATGCCCTCGAAGTGAGCGCCGCCGTCAGTGAGCAACGGCGTGCCAGTCTGATGTTTGACCAGCAGGTTCGCCGAGAGGGCGAATCATCCATACTATGTAGCGGGAAGATCAGGATTGCCTGTGTCGATGCGGGATCCTTCCGCCCATCCCCTATCCCCGTTTTTGTCCTGGAGGCACTGAAAGATGTCCGCTGATCTATCGTTTTTCAGTCTTATCAGTGGCGCCAGCCTCGTAGTACAGATGGTCATGTTCCTCCTGTTGGCGGTTTCGGTGATGTCCTGGACCATGATATTCCGCAAGCGCACTGCCCTCGCAGAAGCGCGCGAGGAAGCCGAGGCGTTCGAGGAACGTTTCTGGTCGGGTGGTGACCTGGCGACGCTGTATCATCAGGTCGCGCAAAAGGGTGAGTCGTTGCGTGGGCTGCCAAGCATTTTTGTGGCAGGGTTCAGGGAATTTACCCGTCTGCGCAAGCAAAACGGTGTTGACCCGATGGCCGTGGTCGAGGGCGCCCAGCGGTGCATGCGGGTTGCACTGTCACGTGAAGTCGATGAACTGGAAACTCATCTGTCATTTCTTGCAACCGTGGGTTCGACCAGTCCTTATGTGGGTCTGTTTGGCACTGTATGGGGAATTATGAATGCTTTCCGGGGGCTCGCCAATGTTCACCAGGCAACCTTGTCGATGGTGGCGCCGGGTATAGCCGAGGCGTTGATTGCCACGGCAATGGGTCTGTTCGCGGCGATTCCGGCAGTTATTGCCTACAATCGTTACTCCAACGATGTCGAGCGGCTGGAAAATCGCTACGACAATTTCCTCGAAGAATTTTCCACCATCCTTCAGCGTCAGGCGCATAACTGATTACGTATTATGGCCAGACAACGCCAGCGCAAACGACCGATGTCAGAAATCAATGTTGTTCCCTACATTGATGTCATGCTTGTTATGCTGGTTATCTTCATGATCACTGCACCATTACTGAACCAGGGCGTGGATGTTGAATTGCCGCAGGCCGATGCCGAGCCCATGGACAGTGACCAGAAAGATCCGCTGGTGCTGACAATTGATGCCGACGGGCGGTATTTTCTCAACATTGGCGATGATCCTGAGCAACCGATTGATGAGGGTACGCTGGTAGAGCGTGCCAGTGCGGTCCTCAGGCGACGTCCGGATGCTACAGTGATGGTACGTGGTGATGCCGACGTTGATTACGGTCGGGTGGTGGCTGCCATGGCATTGCTACAGCAGGCAGGCGCCAGGCGCGTTGGTCTGGTGACCGAACCCGTATCTGGAGGGGGAGGCTGAGATTCGCGAGCTACTGCGATTTCTGCGTAAATATCCGCGATCCTTTATCTATGCCGTGCTTGCCCATCTTGCACTGCTCGCGGTGCTGATGTTCAGTCTGGACTGGAGTCCGTCGCCCAGTACTGCGCGCAAGCCGGCACCGATACAGGCAATCGCGATTGATGCACGCAAGCTGGATGCAGAGGTTGAGAGCAAAAAGAAGCTCGAGGCGACCAGGCAGCAGGAAAAGCAGCGTGCCGAGCAGGCGCGGCTGAAGCGCGAGCAGGAAAAGAAGCAGCTCGCCGAAGAAAAACGCAAGGCGGAAGCCGAGAAAAAACAACGGGTCGAGGCAGCGCATAAACAGGCAGAAGTTGAAAAGAAGCGTAAGGCCGAGTTGAAAAAAAAGGCCGAGACCGAGAAGAAACGCAAGGCTGAAGCAGTACGCAAAAAGGCCGAGGCTGAAAAGAAACGCAAGGCCGAGGCAGTACGCAAAAAGGCCGAGGCCGAAAAGAAACGTAAGATGGAAGAAGCACGACAAAAGGCCGAGGCTGAAAAGAAGCGCAAGGCGGAAGAGGCGCGACAAAAGGCCGAGGCCGAAATGCGGGAACGCCTGGCAGCCGAGCAGGAACGTTTACGCGCGCAGCGCGACTCGGCAATGCAGCGTATGATTGACGAGTACGGCCTGTACATAAAAGAAAAGGTACAGCGAAGCTGGATTCGCCCCTCCGCTGGCAGTTCAAGCCTGTCGTGTGTGGTGAACGTCAGGCTGATTCCTGGCGGTGAGGTGGTTGATGTAAAGATTGTACGTGGGAGTGGCAATGCGGCATTTGACCGTTCGGTGGAGGCGGCCGTATTCAAGGCATCGCCCCTGCCGGTACCGCCGGATCCCGAGGTGATGGAGAAATTTCGTTCAATAACGTTTGAGTTCAATCCTGATTCATGAAAATACAAGCTTTGGTAAAACTGTCGTTCTTCGTCTCGCTGCTGCTGTCTGGTGTTGCGCATGCAGCGCTGACGATTGAAATCACTCAGGGTATGGAAGGCGCTGCACCGATCGCGGTGGTGCCATTCGATACCAGTAATAACCGTTATCCGCCACCGCAGGATGTATCCGGCATTATTGCGGCCGACCTTGCGCGCAGCGGTCGTTTTGCGCCTGTCGATGAACGCGATATGCTGTCAAAACCAAGTGATATCAAGCAGGTCCGTTTCCAGGACTGGCGAACACTGGGCGTGGACAACCTGGTTATTGGAAAGGTCGAGACAGCCGGTGATGACAAGTATCGCATCCAGTTCCGCCTGTTCGATGTATATCGTGGGCGTCAGATAACAGGTCACAGTATTCCCGCCACGGCAGCCCAGCTGCGATATGTCGCCCACCGTGTCAGCGACATTATTTATGAAAAGCTGACTGGCGAGCCGGGCGCGTTTGCAACGCACATTGCCTATGTCGAGGCAGAGAAGAAAGCGGACCATAAGGAATACCGTCTGTTGCTCGCCGACAGCGACGGGTTCAACGCGAGAACGTTACTGACCTCGCGCGAGCCGTTGATGTCGCCGGCCTGGTCGCCGGATGGTCGCCAGCTGGCTTATGTCTCCTTCGAGAAGCGCCGTGCTTCCGTCTTCATTCAGGATGCCTCGACCGGCAAGCGGCGCAAGGTGGCCGGGTTTGAGGGCATTAATGGTGCGCCGGCCTGGTCACCGGACGGGAGCCGGCTGGCATTGACCCTGTCACGTGACGGCAACCCGGAAATCTACACGCTACGGCTGAAAGACGGCCAGTTGAAGCGCCTGACTGTTGGCCCGGCGATCGATACCGAGCCGGCCTGGTCACCGGATGGAAGCAGTATAGTATTTACGTCCGACCGGGGCGGCAGCCCGCAGCTGTACCGGATGGCATCGAGTGGTGGGCAGGCGAAGCGCCTGACCTTTGAAGGCAGTTACAACGCCAGCGCAGATTTTTCACCGGACGGACGTCAGCTTGCGATGGTGAGCGGAGATCGTGGTCGTTATCGCATTGCCGTACTCGACCTGGACAGCGGGTTGCTGCGCGTGGTGAGTGACGGCAAACTGGATGAATCCCCCAGTTTCGCGCCCAATGGCAGTATGATTATTTATGCCACCGAGGCAGACCGTCGCGGTGTGCTGGCGGCGGTCTCCAGCGATGGCCGCATTCGGCAACGCTTGAGTGTTCAGAAAGGTGATGTGAGAGAGCCGGTATGGTCGCCTTATAACCGGCAGCGTTGAGTACAGACTGGATTCCCTGTTTAATTTTAGGTAAAGGAGCGTAACAATGAATTTGATAAAATTTTTGCTGGTTATGGCCACGCTGGGTTGGCTTGCGGCATGTAGTTCGACCGGTGGCAGCAAGGAAGGTGATGTAGCTGTCGAGGATCGGGGAGCGTCTGGTGGTTATGAAGGTGCAACCACGAGTGGTGCTACCGGCTATGGCGATTTAAGCATCGACTCATTGTCAGACCCCAACAGCCCATTATCGCAGCGGGTAATCTACTTTGCCTATGACAGCGATGAGGTCGCGGAACAGGACAGGGCGCTGATTGCCGCCCATGCGGCATTTTTATCCGCTAACCCGGACGTCAAGGTTTCGGTTGAAGGACATACCGATGAACGTGGCGCGCGCGAATACAATATTGCGCTTGGGGAGCGTCGCGCACAGGCCGTACGCCGTATGCTGGAGTTTCAGGGTGTCTCGCCACAGCAGATTACCACCGTCAGCTATGGCGAGGAAAAGCCCGCTGTCGAGGGTCACGATGAATCGGCCTGGAGTATGAACCGTCGCGTGGAACTGGTTTATGTGGGCTACTAGAAGCATCATTATAGCCGGCCTGTTGTTTTCGACGCCGGCCTGGTCGGTCAGCAAGTCAGAACTGGAAACCCGTATTCAGCAACTGGAACGAAAGCTGGACAGCAGGGGACTGGTTGAACTGTCTGACCAGGTTGCGGTGTTGCAGAAAGAAGTGCAGCAGCTGCGTGGCGAGCTGGAAGTGCAGGCACATGAGATGGACAGCCTGAAGAAACGGCAGCGTGATCTGTATGTCGACATCGATCGGCGCTTGCACCGCCTGGAAACAGCCGGTGTACAGAGCAGTGTGCCGGCACAAACAGGAGCCGCCGTGATCTCGTCGGGGAGTGTAAAGCCGCCTGTGGCTGGTATTGCGGTTACTCCGGCAGCTTCCTCGGCACCCTTGCCCGCGTCGGATAAAAGCGTTGTGAAAGTGGCCCCGGTGTCCACACTGGATCCGGCCGCTGAGCGCAAGGATTACGACAATGCGCTGGCCATCCTCAATGAGCTGCGCTACGACGAGGCTGCTTCGGCATTTCGCGAATTTCTGAAGAAATATCCGGGCAGCAGTTACGCCGACAATGCGCAGTACTGGCTGGGTGAGGTCTACTATGTCACACGAGACTTCAGGGCGGCGCTGGAAGAATTCGGAAAGCTGCTGGAGCGCTTTCCCGATAGCCCCAAAGTACCGGGGGCCATGCTGAAAATGGGCTATAGCCATTACGAGTTGAAGGACTGGAAGGCCGCAGCAGACTTGCTTGGGCAGGTGGTAAAGCGTTTCCCTGACAGTTCCACTGCCAGGCTGGCACAGAAACGCCTGGACCGGATGAAGCAGGAAGGCCATATCCCGGCAAAATAGCGCCTGTCACCGGCAGGGCCGCTGTAAGCGCTTTAGTGGTAAGATAATGGCATGCAGCCTGTTCTTCACACTTCATCGCATCAGCCGGCTGAGCGGCTCCGTGTCAGCGAGATATTTATTTCCCTGCAGGGCGAATCGACCACTATCGGCTTGCCTACGGTGTTTATTCGTCTGACCGGCTGTCCGTTACGTTGCCAGTACTGCGACACAGCATATGCCTTTCGTGGCGGCGAAATTATGGCAACCAGTGATGTTGTATCCCGGGTAGGAGACTACCAGGTGAAGCACGTCACAGTGACGGGAGGGGAGCCTCTTGCGCAACCTGCCAGCCTGCTGCTGCTGGAACGGCTGTGTGAGACGGGATATCGGGTCTCGCTCGAGACCAGTGGTGCACTGGACATCAGCCAGGTCGATACGCGCGTCATGAAAGTGATGGATCTCAAGACCCCCGCTTCAGGGGAAGTCGATAAAAACCGCTTTGAAAATCTGAAGTATCTCGTGCCGCGTGACCAGGTGAAATTCGTGATCTGTAATCGCGAGGATTACCTCTGGGCCTGCCAGATGCTGGAGCAGCACGCTATTGACCGACACTGCGAGGTGCTTTTCTCGCCGGCGTTTGGTCAGCAGGATGCTGCTACGCTGGCCGAATGGATCATTGCAGACCGACTCCCGGTGCGGTTCCAGATTCAGCTACATAAAATTCTGTGGGGCGATGAGCCAGGCCGCTGAGCGCAAAGCGGTGGTCCTGTTGTCTGGCGGGCTGGATTCAGCCACGACGCTGGCACTGGCGCGTGAGCAGGGCTTCGCCTGTTATGCTTTGAGCCTGGATTATGGACAGCGGCACCGTGCGGAACTCAAGGCAGCGCAGCGGGTGGCGAATGCAATCGGCGTCGTTGAACACAAGATAATTCCCCTGGATCTTGGGGCGTTTGGTGGCTCAGCACTGACAGACGCGAAAATTGAGGTGCCGGAGCAGTCTGCTGAAGGTATTCCGGTCACCTATGTGCCTGCGCGCAATACTGTTTTTCTTTCCCTGGCGCTTGGTTGGGCTGAAGTGCTGGGTGCGTGGGACCTGTTTATCGGTGTAAATGCGGTCGATTATTCCGGCTACCCGGACTGCCGGCCGGAATATATTGAGGCTTTCCAGCGTCTTTGTCGGCTAGCAACCCGGGCAGGTGTAGAGGGTGGTAATTTCACGGTACGGGCTCCGCTCATCAAGATGAGCAAGGCCGAAATCATCCGTACCGGGGTCGGTCTTGGGCTAGACTATGGGCTAACCATCTCCTGTTACGCTGCCGACAATGCCGGGCGGGCCTGTGGGAAGTGCGACTCCTGCCGGTTGCGGGCCGCAGGCTTTGCTGTAGCGGGAATTGATGACCCAACAGACTACCGGTCATGATCAGATTCATTCAGAGGAACCCACGTTATGACATTTGACAGTTTTGTCTCCGCGCAGTCCTTTTTTCTCTGGGCTGTTTTTGCGATTGCGCTGCTGATGGGCGCCATCGTCAATAAAACCAATTTCTGCACCATGGGCGCGGTGTCTGACTGGGTCAATATAGGTGATACCGGTCGATTCCGCGCCTGGTTGTTTGCCATTGCAATCGCTGTGCTGGGCGTGACCGCCCTGGAACCCTACGGGCTGGTTAATGCCGACGCCTCGTTCCCGCCGTATCGCGGATCGCAGTTAATCTGGGCCGAAAACCTGCTGGGCGGTATTATGTTTGGCATTGGCATGACGCTGGCCAGTGGTTGCGGCAACAAATGCCTGGTGCGTATTGGTGGCGGTAATTTCAAATCGATCCTGGTATTTGCAGTCATTGCGGTGGTTGCCTATTTCATGGTCAACCCGTTTCCCGATTCGGATCAGACGCTGTTTACCGTCCTTTTCTATAACTGGATTCGCCCGCTGGCGGTTGAGCTGGGTTCCAGCCAGGATCTTGGAACACTGGTCGCCGGCAGTGAAGGTGCCGCAAATGCACGCATGATCATTGGGGGTGCACTGGGGGTATTGCTGTTATTTATTGTCTTCAGTTCACGCAGTTTCCGTGGCAGTTTCGACAATGTGCTGGGTGGACTGGCTGTCGGTCTGGCAGTACTGGCTGCCTGGTACGTGACCAGTAATGTGCAGATCGACATCGACGGTGAGCAATACACCCTGCAATCTTTTGCCCAGCAGTGGGATTTCGTCGCTGATACGGATGAAGGGAAGCCAGCCGACACCCGACCCCTGATGCCGCAGTCTTTTACCTTTATCAATCCCATGGGGCAGACAGCCGGTTATACCGTGTCCGGTTTTAATTCCGCGTACCTGACTTTTGGTGTCATGGCTGTCGCTGGCGTGATCCTTGGTTCCATGCTCTGGTCGCTGCTGAGTCGCAGTTTCCGTTTTGAATGGTTCGTTTCGCTCAGGGACTTCTTCAATCATTTTATTGGTGCCATCCTGATGGGATTTGGCGGTGTGCTGGGACTGGGTTGCACCATAGGGCAGGGTATTACCGGTATTTCCACCCTGGCGCTGGGGTCGTTTATTGCTTTTATCGGTATAGTTCTGGGTAGTGCTCTGACAATGAAGATCCAGTACTACAAAATGGTGTATGAGGACGACGCCAGCTTTGCGGCGGCGCTGTTGACCTCACTGGTTGACATGCATCTGTTACCCAAGGCGCTACGACGGCTTGAAGCGGTCTAGTCAGGTAGCCTGCCAACGGCCCGGGCTTGTCATTTTTGGCCGGTTCGGTATCATGCCGGGCTTTCCGGGTCGTTAGCTCAGTTGGTAGAGCAGTTGGCTTTTAACCAATTGGTCATAGGTTCGAATCCTATACGACCCACCAAAATAAAACAGTTCCGGGGCTCTTTCCGAGCCCCGACTTTTGTGGCGGATCGGTGTCACGAACCATGATGTCATACTCCGCAGTACACTCACTGCTTATTCTGCGCTGGGACTATTGCAAATATATGACTGCTCTTCCAGGGGTTTGTCATAACATCGCAACGACAGGTGGACGAACGTAGGCGCTGGCGCCGGCATAACTGGCAGCATTGCCGAGCTGCTCTTCGATGCGTAACAGCTGGTTGTACTTTTCAACCCGCTCACCGCGGGCCGGTGCCCCGGTCTTGAGGTGTCCACTGTCCAGGGCTACGGTCATGTCTGCAATAAAACTGTCTACCGTCTCGCCGGAACGGTGTGACACAAAGGCCCCCCAGCCGTGGTTGCGCGCCAGTCGGGTGGCGGCGATGGTTTCTGTCAGGGTGCCAATCTGGTTGAGTTTTATCAATACTGCGTTGGCAATGTTTTCCTTGATGCCACGTGCGATGATTTCCGGGTTTGTGCAGAAAATATCATCGCCGACCAGTTCGATACGTGAACCGAGACGCTGGTTTAGAAGCTTCCAGCCTTCCCAGTCATCCTGAGCCATGCCGTCTTCCAGTAACACCAGCGGGTAATGTTGCGCGAGCTTATCCCAGTAATCTACCATCTCTATCGCTGTCAGGACGCGTCCCTCGCGGCGCAGCCGGTAGTGACCGTCTTTGAAAAATTCGCTGGATGCTGGATCACAGGCGATTCCAACATCCGTACCCGGCCGCAGACCAGCTTGCTGGATAGCCTGGGTAATTAATTCGAAGGGCTCCTCGTTGGAGCTGACGTGCGGGGCGAAACCCCCTTCGTCACCCACGCCGACGGACAACTGTTTGTCTTCCAGAAGGTCCCGCAATGTCTGGTAAATCTCGCTGCCCCATTCAAGGGCCTGATGGAAATTGCTCGCACCGAAAGGCGCGATCATGAATTCCTGGAAGTCAGCACCCTGCCAGTGTGCGTGCACGCCGCCGTTGAGTATATTCATATGTGGTACTGGCAGCCGCGTGGCGCCTGGGCCGCCCAGATACTGGAACAGTGCGAGGCCACTGTGCATGGCGGCGGCACGGGCAACCGCCAGTGAAACACCAAGCAGGGCGTTGGCGCCCAGCCGACCCTTGTTGGCAGTACCATCCAGCGCAATCATGGTGTGGTCGATCACCGCCTGCTGTCGTACATCACTGCCCATCAGCGCTGCAGCAATTTCTCCATTGACGTTGGCCACGGCATGAGTAACGCCCTTGCCGCGAAAACGTGTCTTGTCACCGTCTCGTAATTCAACAGCTTCACGGCTGCCGGTAGAGGCACCGGAAGGCACAGCGGCACGTGCGACCATGCCGGACATCAGTGTGCATTCAACTTCAACCGTCGGGTTGCCACGTGAGTCCAGTATTTCCCGGGCATGAAGTCCGGTGATCGCGCTGTCCATGGAACAACCTCCATTGTTACACCGGGCCAACCGTAGAACGCGGCGCCTTCATGTGTCTCTTCAACTGCTTTGCATTATCTGCGGTAATCATAAAGAATGGCAGTATGCCATACGTTTTTATACATTCACGCGACTGTTCCCCGGCCCCGCTTGCCCGCTGTTATCGCACATTGGTTGTATGAACACCACTTTTTGTGCGCAGGCGCGGCATTTTTATCTCGATGAGATGAATGACCACATCACTTACCGCACGCTGGCCGGGGGTGTACGCGACCCGCACCTGGCACAACTGTTACAGCGCGTGGCAGATACGGAGCTGCATCACGCGAATTTCTGGGCCGGACTGCTACGTCAGCATGACCAGCTGGTACCGAAAGTTCAGCCAAAACGCCTGCGATTGTGGGTGCTGCAACTGTTGCTACGGCTGGTCGGACCGGTATGGCTGGTATCGGCACTGGAGCTGGGTGAAACGGGCGCCGCCCATACCTATTACCGGGTATGGAATGAGGGCGTATTGAACGATGAGGAGCGCAATAGCCTGCGTGACATCATTATCGACGAGCTTGAACACGAATCGAGCTTTCGCGAGGAGCAGAATGCTTCGGCACTGGGCAACGTGCGGGATTTCGTGCTGGGCATGAACGACGGGCTGGTCGAGATTCTCGGTACCGTGACCGGTCTTTCAGCCGCCTATGCCGGCAATCTTCTGCTAGTGGCTGTCAGCGGACTGGTAGTGGGCGTTGCCGGTGCACTATCAATGGGTATAGGGGCTTTCATCTCCGTGCGTTCACAGCGCCAGATTAATGAAAGTACACGCGCACGAATGGAAATCCTGTTTGCTGTATCACCGCAGCGCGCCGTGGAGGAATACCGCGAGCGACTGCAAGGCTCGGGTCTTCCCGAGGATATCAGTGTTGAGGTTGCCGAGCGTCTTGGTACGCAGCAGGACGTACTGACGAAGCTGCTGTTCCAGGACAGCCCTGAGAATGAGTGGCGTTCGGCTTTCTTTACCGGTGGCGCCTATTTGTTCGGTGTCGCCTTCCCGGTATTGCCCTATTTCCTGGCTGACTCATCGCAGCAGGCAGTGCTGGGTTCCATTGGTTTTGCCGGTCTGGCGCTTGCCCTGGTCGGTGCTATGATTGCACTGGTATCCGGTATATCACTGCGTGGCAAGATTATGGAGATGGTCGTGTCCGGGTTTTCTGCTGCGGGGCTCGCCTACCTGTTTGGATACATCATGCAAGCACTGTTCGGTGTGGGGGTCTGAATGAAGACAGACTCACCACTTTATCTGCATTATAAGAAAAAACTCTCACAATCACCGGTATTCAGCGGGCTGTCAGATGAAATCCTGGCCGATATGCTGGGGGAGTTTCACCACACGACCTGGCGTCAGGGTGTTGTGACAGGCGGGGTTTCGTTAACAGAGCGTTTCTACCTGATTATTGATGGCCGCGTTAAAATTCAACGTATCGACGCTGCATCGGGAAACCGTATAACGCTTTTTTTACTGGGTCCGGGGGATGGATTTGATGTTATATCGCTGCTGGATAATCAACCGCACGAAATTTTACCAGTGGCACTTGACGATCTTCAACTGCTCAGCGCACCCAGGCAAACCGTGCGTGAATGGATAAGCTTGCACCCGGAGTTCAACCGGAACTTTCTGCCTTACCTGGGGGAGCAGATGCGCACAATCGAGGAACTGGCAACAGATCTTGCTACAAAAGATACCTTGACCCGGCTGGCCCGGCTGATTTTACGCCACACCATTCCTGGTGCATCCTCCGGGCAAGGTGGTCATTCCGTCAGACTGATCCATGACCTGCATCACGATGCGCTTGCGCATATGATAGGCGCGACACGGCAGGTAGTGAACAAGCATCTTAGGGCAATGCGTAATCAGGGCATTTTGGATCGTGACTCCCATCATCTGGTGGTAGCCGAGCTGGGAGCGCTGAAAGAAAAGGCCGAAAAGTTTTTGTCACGCGAATGATAGAGACAAGCATAAATTTTCAGGTTCCACACCCGATTTCGTTTTCACTGCAACAGCTAATGCCAGGTTGATAACCCGCTCCCGGAAACTATGAAGGTATATAATGAACAAACAGGGAAAATCTGAAACGAAGGCGTTTGGTCTTTTGAGTGCGGTCTTCCTTGGTATCGGTTCCATGGTGGGTGCCGGGATATTTATCGTGATTGGTGAAGCAGGCGCCATAGCGGGGAGCCTTGTCACAGTTTCTTTTCTGGTGGGTGGAATCATTGCACTGTTATGCGGTTACTCTCTGAGTAAACTTGCAGTTTACTACCCGAGCCGTGGTGGCATTATTGAATACCTGGTGCAGGGTTATGGTGAGGGTGTTTTATCCGGCTCGCTGGGCATTTTGTTTTATTTTGCCCAGTTGGTTGCGCTCGCCGCTGTGGCAAAATCCTTTGGTACCTATGCAGCCACTTATATGAGTGAAGGTGTTACGCCGCTGTACAGTAATCTTTTTAGCATCGGAATCCTGCTGTTTTTTGTATGTATAAATCTCATTGGCGCTGCACTGGTTGCCAGGGCGGAAAATATCATTGTTGTTATCAAGTTGGCCGTGTTGATTGCTTTTGCAGTCGCGGCCCTGTTTTTTATACATCCCTCGAATCTGGTTATTGACAAGGCACCGGAGCTTGTCAATATTTTCTACGCGCTGGGGCTTACTTTTTTTGCCTACCAGGGCTTTAGCGTTATTACTAACAGCGTTGAAGATATGCAAGACCCGAAAGAAACAATGCTTCGGGCCATGTTCTGGGCAATCGGACTGGTAGCGGTGCTTTATATTGCTGTTACGATTGCTGTGTTTGGGAATTTGCCACTTGATACCATTGTCAAGGATAAGGATTACGCGCTTGCTGAGGCTGCGAAACCCGCTTTTGGTGCGTGGGGGTTCAGGATTATGGCAGCAGCAGCACTCCTGGCCACAGCATCTGCAATCAATGCTACGCTCTATGCTGTGACGCAGATCAGTTATACCCTGGCCAAGGATGGCGATCTTCCCGAAGTCTACGACTACAATATTTTCCACAATACGGAGGGTCTGATAATCTCCGCATTGCTGATAACGCCGCTGATCCTGTTTTTTAATCTTGGGCAGGTGGCAACAATCGCCGCCATTGCAGTTCTTCTGATTCAGGGCTTTACCCATACAGGGCATCTTTTCAAGTACAAACAGACGGGCGCAAATCGTTGGTGGATTATGGCTGCCGTCACAGGAACATTCGGCGCGGCGTGGTTCGCTATCGCGTACACGTCGAAGTCCATGCCGCATATCATTTATTATATTGCCGGAATATTTTTCCTGGCATTCATTTTTGAGGTGTTGCTGCGTCTCTTGAACAACAGAACAGTCGGCAGGCAAATTGTGTCAACCCTCAAGACGTTGGAAGAAAACAGCTTAAAAAGACTGGAACGTTAAAGGGGTGTGATTACACGCCATGGCTGAGCGCCTGTAGTATTCTGACAATTACGAACTTGTGCTAGGGAAAGACTTCGGCAAAGCCATCTGCCTGTTCGGTTGTAGCGCTGTTGCCCCGCGACTGGCTGCCAGGTGCAGGGTGGTTACGTAGAACACGGGTTCAGTAGCTGAAGTGTGGCGTGTTGACAGGATGTGTTGTCTGCAACCCAAGTGACATCCCTTGATGTGGGTCATCAGGTAAGGTTGCGGCAGCGTTATCCGGGTAGCATCGCGACCTGGCGCGATGAGTCTATAAGCGGGTTACAGGAGATAAATAATGTCTGAGTCTGAAACAGGTAATCCGGTAAAAACAAGCCATGACAACTCAGCTCGCCACCTCGTTGATCTGGTTACACTGTTCGTATTGCTGGGTTGCTCCTTTATTGGTGTCGCAATAACCAATATATCCCCTGCCCGCAGTCACACCTACTGGATGGCCATGGTGCCGGTATTTTTCATTGCCAGCCTGGTGACCGAGTGGCCACATGTTCGTAATGGTAAATACCCCTGGGTAACGGTGCTCTGGAATCATGGTCTGCAATGGCTGGCATTGCTGGCGGCGGCACAGATGGTGTTTGTTATTCAGCAGATTGGCCGTCTTAATAATGAAACGACCGGTCTGATACTGTTGTTGTTATTCGCGCTGTCGACCTTTGTTGCTGGTATTCGTATGGGTTGGGTATTCAGACTTGCCGGGATTTTCCTTGCGGCAGGTCTGCTGGTGCTGGCTTACATCGAGCGGTACCTGTGGGTGTTAGTTCTGCTGGCTATATTTTTCCTGGTTCTTCACCACTTTATCTCGCGTTTCAGCAGGCGGGCGTAACCGGGGCGGGAAAGCTGCTGCCCGTCAGGCAGGTAGAACTTCAGCCTGAAATCATCCTCAATTTCTTTCCAACTGTCATTCAGATGACAGAATTTTACTGTCCCTGATATTAGCATCCAGGCAGGCAGTGTGCCTTGCATAACGGTATTTAACAGGAGAACTGAAGAATGGATATTTCGAATGGCAAAACCCGTGGAATTTTGCCCGGCTGGGTGCTGGCTGGTGTTTTGAGTGTTCCGTTGGTAGTAATGAATAACATGTCGGTCGCCGCTGTGCAGCCAGATGTCGTCAAACAGGGTGCGGTTACCCAGGCTGAAAAGGCCGCAGAAAAAAAGCAGGAGAAGTTCAGTGCTGAAGCAATGGCAGCACTCAAGTCGGTTGATGAAGCTATTAGCTTGCTGAAAGACGGTAAAAAAGATGTGGCCGTCAAAAAGCTCGAGATAGCCAGTGGCAAACTTGAAGTAGCTATGGCGGCCAATCCGTCGCTCAAATTGATTCCTATAGCCACTGAGGTCAGGACTTATGAGCTGATTACGACACCGAAACAGGTTAAAGCTGATCTTGATGCAGTGGATGACTTGCTGGAAAGTGGTGATGTACAGGGCGCGCGCGCGTTGCTGAGCGGAATGCGCAGTGAAGTTGTTACTGAAACAATATATATCCCGATGGAAACCTACCCTGATGCCATCAAGCGTGCAGTGCGGGAAATTACGGCTAACCAGAGCCGGAAAGCCCGGGCAACGCTGATTGAAGCCATGGGAACACTGGTTAAAGATACGCTGGTCATGCCGCTGCCTGTGGTTCTGGCGCAGGGTGCTATCGAGGATGCCATGGCCGTGCAGGCATCTGACAAGGACGAGGCGCTTAGAGATCTGGAATATGCCTCAGTGCAGTTGGAAATTGCCAGGCAGCTCGGTTATTTTTACGACACAAAGGATGACTACAAGACGTTAAAGAAAAATATCGAGGATATTGAGCAAGCACTCAAGGGTAAAAGTAAAACCGGGCAGCTGTTCGATGACGTGAAAAATGGCTTTGGCAAGCTGGTCGACAAATTTACCAGTGGCAAGGAAAAGAAGTAGATTAGAAAAATCCCGGCTGATCCGTTGCCGCATTCGCTACAGGAGCGGCAATGGACAGGCCGGGGTATCTTCTCAGCTGGTTATGATTTGACCGGCGCGTAGCCAGGGTTGCCTTCGACACCCTTGATCTTTGGTTCATTGAGTTCCATGTGCGAGATGGTCTTCTTGTCGCGCAGGTATTCGCTGACCACGTCCCAGATCGGCTTGCCTTCAAGCGGCTGACCAACGCTGGCCCAGCCGGCAACGGAGTATTCCTTGCTGGCACTGATCGGCTTGCCATCCAGTTCCATGTCACTGATGCGCGAGCCCATGGCGGCGTTCGGGTCGATGCTGTATTTCAGTCCACCAACGCGCACCATGTCGCCACCCTGCTGGTAGTAGGGGTCTTTATTGAACAGGTTGTCGGCAACATCTTCGAGGATTTCCTTGATGCGAGTGCCGGTCGTATTATTGAGCGTGACAGTAGGGTAGGTAATGGCTGTCTGTGTCATCACGTGCTCGAAAGTAATGGCCTCGCCCGGCAACACGCTTACGCCCCAGCGGAAGCCTGGTGACAGTGATATCTCTGCGCCCTGAACGTCCATCAGTGCGTCACAGATAAGCTGGTCGAACGTGCCGTTGAAGTTGCCACGACGGTACAGAAGCTCATCAGTGACGGCCAGTTCTTCAGCCAGCCTGGCTTCATAGGGCTTGCGCATTTTATTGATATACGTTTCCATCTCGTTGTCTGCTTCCAGCAGGTTGGAGAAGATCGGCATCAGGTGATAGCGGTAGCCTTGCACCTTGCTGTTGCGGACGTCGAAATCGAGTACGCCAAGGAATTTGCCATTGGAGCCGGCGTTGGTCACCAGTGTCTTGCCACTGGCGTTGTCGACGATGACCGGACGGGGAATGGCATCGTGCGTGTGCCCGCCCATAATGGCGTCTATACCCGTAACCCGTGAAGCCATCTTCAGGTCGACATCCATACCGTTATGTGACAGCACGACGACGACCTGTGCGCCCTCACCGCGGGCCTGGTCAACCATTTTCTGCATCCGCTCGTCGCGAATGCCGAAACTCCAGTCAGGTACCATGTAGCGGGGGTTGGCGATAGGCGTATAGGGGAAGGCCTGGCCAATGATGGCAGTCGGGACGCCGTTGATTTCCTTTATTACGTAGGGCTTGAAGACAGGCTCTTCCCACTCGGTGCTGAAAATATTCTGGGCGACAAAGTCGATTTGTCCCTTGAAATCTTTCTCGATGATCTCGGTGACGCGGTCTGCGCCGTAGGTCATTTCCCAGTGGGCGGTCATGACGTCCACGCCGAGCAGCTTCTGGGCATCGACCATGTCCTGGGCATTGGTCCAGTACGAGGTGCCGGAGCCCTGCCAGGTGTCACCACCGTCCAGCAGCAGCGCCCCGGGGCGTTGTGCGCGCACTTTCTTCAACAGTGTGGCGAAGTGGGAGAAGCCGCCGACTTTGCCGAATTTTTTTGCCGCCTCGGTAAAATTCAGATAGGTGAAGGCATGGGCTTCGCGCGAACCTGGCTTGATGCCGTAGTAGGCAAGGAACTTCTCTCCGACCAGGTGTGGCGGCTGGCCACGCATGTTACCGATACCGAGGTTGATATTCGGTTCGCGGAAATAAATGGGCTGTAGTTGTGCGTGACAATCTGTGTAGTGCATCAGGGAGACATTCCCATAGGGAAGCATCTCGTAGGGCTGCAGAGGCGCTGACGAAGGCGTCACGCCGGCAGAGGGGGCGGGTGCATCCGAGTCGCAGGCACTCAGGGAAATACCTGAAGCACTCGCAACGGCGAGCATCTGGAGAAATTCACGACGACTGATATTCATATTTGGTCTTCCCGGGTTTTGGTGCAGGCAGTTGTAAAAGTTGTCTGAAAAGACGCGAACGAGGCAAGTTTATTCCTATTGGCATAAACAAAAAAGCCCGGTCAGAGACCGGGCTTTACGGGGTGGCTTGCGATTACTTGCGAGCCCCCGGGCCGTTGAGTTCCAGACCGTCGCTCATATAGGTGTGGAAGTATTCAAGTGCCTTGTACTCATCACTCTGTGCCTTGAAAGGCTTGAAGCGAACCTGCTTGTTACAGCCGCCGTAACGACGGTGGATGGTGCCAAGCGCTCCCCACTTGGAACGGTAAACCGGGAAGTGGGTCGTTTGACCGAGTGCTGGACTCAACAGGTCGGCACGAATGCGGTTGCCTGCATTCCACTGGTGGCAGTCTGCACAGGACATGTTCAGCTGTCCGCGTTTGGCATAGAAGTGGTTTTTGCCACGTTCGTAGGCTGCCATGGCAGCCGTGTCAGCCGGAATTTTGACGTTGGTCTTGTTCCCGCGTGAGGTGTAGGCCATGTAGGCGGAAATATCGGCTATCTTGCCTTTCTTCCAGCCCAGTGGCTTTTCACCATTCTTCACGCGACAGTCATTGATCGCGCCTTCGAGTGTGACGACCTTGCCGCTACTGGTATCAAAGTAGGGGTAGTCCTGCTTGATACCCATGCCGCCGTTGCGGAAACAACTTGCATAGGTCTTGCCGTTTGCGAACGGGGTTTCGAACAGCTTCTTGCCCTTGTCGATACTGAGTTCGTAGGGTGGAAACTCTTCAATGGATTCCCATTGCGCCCGGGAAGCCTTGTCGATGGCGTACACGCCGTTGACAAATTCCTGGAAGGGAACGTCGGGGAACCGCTTGGCAAAGTAGCTGCGGAATTCTTTCAGATCCTGCTGTGGACTAGCCTGAACCGCGATTGATCCTGAAAACATCAGGCCGAGGGTCGTGGCGATGGTGAGCAGTTTTTTCATGAGTTGTCTGCCTCCGTATGGGGTGTTGGTCGGTTGGATTGTCTGATCAGCATCAGGCAATCTTGGCCTCGGCGGAGTCTTTCTCGCCCTTGTTATCGACCCAGCTCAGCTTGATGGTATCGCCCTTCTTGGCGCCTTCAACCTTGAACTGCAGGAATGGGCGCTTTGAAACTGCAGGCCCCCACAGCGCTGTCAGCACAACAGTGCCATTTAGCTCACAGACCACCTCCTGGATGAAGTGGGCAGGAATTTTCTTGCCCGTTTTTTTGTCTTTACGCAGGCCGGTTTCCATGGGGTGCTCGATCAGTGCACTGACCTTGGTAACCTTGTCGCCGGCTTTTGCCCGAATCTTGATAGTTGACATGTTTCTTTCCTCTGAATCCTGGTTAACCGCCACAACCACCGATGGTGATCTTGACCTCTTTCTGCGCGCTGTACAGCTTGCCACCCGCCTTGACGACAGCAATGACGTTGGATGTCTTGCCCATCTTGATGCGCGTGTTGACAAAGCCCTCTACGCCCGGGCCGAGGATGAAGGAAGCGGTCAGTGGTGATGCGTTCTTGTCGACAATAATGCTGATAGATTCGATATCAGCCAGCTGGCTGGTGACCTTGACCGGTACCACTGCGCTGTTTTCGCCCAGATCCGGTGCATCGATCTGAACCTTGTCCGAAGCCTGCATGGCATGTGAGCCGGCTAGTGCGTCGAGTGCAGCGTCTACACTGGTTGCCTGGAATGCATTTGTTGGCCAGGCGGCCAGAACGGCTCGCGGGGTTAACAGGCCTGCACCCACAGCGGCACTGACTGCGCCTGCGGCTACGGAGCCTTTCAGGAAGGTTCTGCGTTTCATGTTAATCACTGGTATCTCTCCTGGTATTGAACTGCACGCTGTTTATAACGTGTAGATAAACTCGACAATTTTATCGATCTCGCTTTCGCTGAGAATCTTGTTGCGCCCGAAGGGTGGCATAATCGTGTTGGGGTTGGCCTTGGTGGCATCCCAGATCTGCGCGCGTAGCTTTGCCTTGTCAGGGTAGCGTGCTTTCATGGCAATCAGTGGCGGGCCGATGTTACCGGCCAGCTTGCCACCTTCGATCTGGTGACATGCGAGACAGTTGCCTTTCTTGCGGTCGAATGACAGGGCTTTTCCCTGTTCAGTGACCGAGGCGGTTTGTGCCTCGGCAGCGGTGCCGGTGACCGGGAGCAGCGCCAGGCTGCTCGCAATCGCCAGCACAGAACTTGCTGTTTTCAGGATGCTGGGGAATTTCCGCATCTTTATCCTCCTTACAATGCGCATTTAAAAAAAGTGTACTTGTTTTGCCAGTTATCTGGCGAATTTTGCGCGGCTGCTAAGCCATGCACGTTATTGTGAACCTGCAATAATCCCAATGCTTTCGCGACTATAGCCCTCTGTTTACGGCGAGTCAAAGCAGTTGCTGCGGCGTTTGCTGATAATGATTTATAGCAACGCTTTGAGGGTCCGGTCGAATTCGTGTTTCAGGTCGTGAATCGGGTATTTTCTCAAGTTACTAGACGCGAAGACGGGGGTCGCCGGGGTTTTATTCCCGTTCTGCGCGTTTGGCGAGAGCAGATTTAAGATCATGCAGTCTGGCCTGTATGCGGGCGCGGTCATAGTCATTCAGCCCTTTCAGCTTGAGGGCCTGTTCCAGCTGGTCGACGGCGAGCGGCAGATTACCGTTCATGGCATAGAGTTCGGCAGAGGCGAAGCGGGTTTCCCAGGTGGGACCGTGGGCGCTGGCGGCACGTGCCCAAAGCTTGTAGATCGGCGGTGTTCTGGCATTTTCGTTACGCAATAGTGCCAGAATGACGTTGCGCGCCTCATCGGGCTTGCCGGCGATCAGCAGGGCTTCTGCGTAGTACTGGCCAACCACCAGGTCACCGGGATAGAGGCGCAGGGTGTCCTCGAACAGCTCCAGTCCTTGTTGGGTTTTGCCGTCCTCCATCAGCAGCCGGGCCTGGGTGGTGCGGTACAGGATGCGGTCAGGATCAGATTTCCTCAATACAGCGAGCTGTTTCAGCGCCGTGCTTTTGTCGCCCGTACGCCAGTTGGCAAGTGCTATGCCATAGCGTTGGGCCGGCCCTGCGTTTGCCTTGAAGCTGCGCAGCAGGCTGCCGGGGTCGCGGGACTGTTGTACGGCGAGGCGCACCTTGACCAGTTCAAATTCCAGTGTGTCTCGTTGTTTGCCATGGCCGTATTTGCCTGCCCGCTCGGTCGATTCCGCAATACGGTCGGCGGTCACCGGGTGAGTACTGAGAAATTCAGGGATGCTGGCTGCACCGTACAGTCGCGTCGTCTGGTACAAGCGCTCAAAAAAGGCCGGCATGCCGAAGGGGTCGATATCGGAGCGTGCAAGGGTCTGGATGCCGATTCGGTCGGCTTCCTTCTCGTTGGCGCGTGTGAAATTCAATTGTTGCTGGATGCTGCCTGCCTGTACGGCAGAAGCGGCGGCTATGCCGGCATCGGCGCTGCCGGTGGCGGCACCCAGCAGGATTGCCGCAATGGTTGCAGCCGCTGTAGGCAGGCTGAGTTGCTGTGCTGATTCGTAAGCGCGTAACAGGTGGCGCTGGGTGACGTGGGCGATTTCATGTGCCATGACGCCGGCCAGCTCGCTCTCGTTTTCAGCGGCGAGTATCAGCCCTGTGTGGACGCCTATGCGTCCCCCGGGCCCTGCAAATGCGTTGATCGACGGGTCGTCGACAACAAAAAATGTAAACGGGTAGCTTGGTGTGTCGCTGTGGGTGACCAGTCGGGCGCCGAGCTGGCGGATATAGCGGTTGATGTGAGGGTCGGATACGAGCGTTGCCTGACTGCGTATGCTGCGCATGAAGGCCTCGCCCAGCGCCTGCTCCTGAACCGGAGAAATCAATGCGCCCGTGGAATCGCCGAAATCCGGGAGCTGGTCGGCAGATATCTCACTATGGGCAATCTGCGGGAGGCCCCCTGACAGCAATGTCAGGGCAACCAGCTGGAGGACGCGCGGTATCATTCGCAGCGCAGAATAACCCAGCGTCAGGCTGGCGCCAAGGCGATGGTTTAAAGAATGCTCTGGTTGACGATACATGAAAGCCCGGTCAGGTTGGGTTGACAATAAAACAAATCACCCCAACAATATTAACAATGACTAATATAGGTGAGACGATGAACGGGATACAGGAAATTAATGCATCACAGCTTTCCGATATGATCGGAAACGGGGCTGAAAGTTTCAGGCTGATCGATGTTCGCAGTGCCAACGAGATGGCGCAGGGCATGCTTCCGGGTGCAGAAGCCATGCCGATGCACCTGGTGCCATTACGGCTCGAAGCGCTGAGACAACCCGGGAAAATCGTTTTTTATTGCAGAACAGGCGCACGATCGGCGCAGGTTTGCGCCTTTTTGCAGCAGCAAGGTGTTGATCACGCTATTAACCTGCAAGGTGGCATTGTCGACTGGTATCGTCAGGGCTACCCGATAGAGTCACCAGAGGCGGGTGTCGTGGCTGCTGCCCGATGAGACAGGAAGAGTGCAAGTTCCCGTATCTGTGGTCGAATGTCAGCTATCCAGAAAGGGATATCAGGGCGCTTTTTGCTTGCGTTTGAAGATTACTTACCTTATAAGTACGGGCCTTCGAGACTGACCACCAAACTATTTATAAATTGAAAACACGTTAAGGAGCACTTTACGATGGCAAATTTTGACGAAGAATTAGACGCATCCGGCCTGAACTGCCCGCTGCCGATCCTGCGCGCCAAGAAGGCACTCGGAACACTGGACAGTGGTAAGGTGCTGCATATCATTGCGACCGACCCGGGTTCTGTGAAAGATTTTGAAGCTTTCGCCAAGCAGACCGGTAACGAGCTGATCGAATCCAAGGAAGCTGGCGGTAAATACGAGTTTCTGATCAAGAAAGCGTAAGCTGCGGCAATTCCATAAAAAGCGGCGTGGGGATTACTCCCCACGCCGCTTTTTTTTGGCAAAAAAAGCCCCGGCACTGCCGGGGCCATATTTCACATATAGACAATTGTCCTGGGGAGCTCTGATTAATTCATATTCCGCCATTCTGGCGTATGCCAGAATCCAGTGGTTTCAACGAGATGGATGCCGGCCTACGCCGGCATGACGGATCAATCTGAGGTTCCCTAGATATTCCACACCAGCTGCGCGCTGAGAATATCCACGCTGGCATCGTAATCGCCTGAAATAGTGCCAGTGGTGGCAGTGCCGTGATCCGTTTTTGGCTCTTTCACAAACAAGTGTGAGTAGCCCACATCGATGCCCAGTGCGGGGCTCATCTGGTAACCAAAGCCAACCGAAACCCAGGTGCGGTCTTCACCCGGTATGCGCGCGGTCCGGTGTTCATCATTGGGGATGGGGCTTTCGTCGAAGGCAACGCCACCGCGGAACAGCCACTGGTTATTGTGCCGGTAGTTGACACCGACAGCATACCGCATGCTGTCATTCCAGCTTTCATCAATGGCAGTGTCGGGCTGGAATGAGTCATATTCAATGCGTAACTCATCGAATGAACTCCAGCCGGTCCAGGTGACATCAGCCATAACGGCCCACTGGTTGTTCATGTCGTGGTAAGCACTGAGTGAAGCTGTCTGGGGCAGGTCGACACTGGCGCTGACATCGGTGTCCACGAAAATGCCGAACGGGGCAATCTGGGCAATCGTATTGGAGAAATCACCATCGCCTATCAGTTGTTGCTTGACCTTGGAGCGGTAGTTAAAGCCGATACGGGTGCTGGCAGATGGTTCGTACAGCAGGCCAAAATTGAAGCCACCGGCCCAGTTATCACCTTGAACCTTGGCGAAACCATCGGCGCCCTCCGGCAGCAGGCCGGCACAGCTTGCCGGGTCTGCGCCAGGTACACCAGCGGCCTGCAGCTGGGCCAGGATCGGGGTGCACAGGCTGCCCTGGTCAATCGCCTGTGTCAGCTCTGCTTCCATATACTGAAAGCTCACACCTAAACCGACAGACAGTGAGTTGGTGGCCTTGAAAGCAATAGAAGGGTTGATATTGATTGTGATGACTTCCGACTTGATGGCCTGGTAGCGACCGACCCAGTCATCGTCGTATTCGGTTGCAAGACCAAACGGGGCATTGATACCAAGGCCAAACATGAGCTGGTTATTAAGTGGTGTTGTGTAGTACAGATTGGGAACGACACCAAGTCCGCCGGCATTTCCACCATCGCCGCCGGTTGTTACCGGTGTAGTTGCCGGTGTGGTTGCGTTGCCACTGAAATCGGCCTGGGTCGCCACAAGGTGCAGACCACCAACCACTTGTCGAGGTAGTCGCGTCATGCCGGCGGGATTGAAATAAATCGTTGATGCGTCATTGGCGATTGCCGCGCTACCGGCAAAGGCATTGCCCATTTGACTGGCGCTTTGTTCGATGAGCGCAAAGCCTGCTGCCATGGCGCCGGGAGCCACCAAGGCCAGTATTCCGGCGGTGGCAAGTTTAAGTGACGGGATTCTGGCTTTCGGATTCAGCATCGGAAGCTCCTCTGATTGTTGTGTGGCCGCTACGAATTTGCAGCATATCGTCCGCAGCCGCCGTAATACAAGTCAAATCCACGTAAAACTGCTTTCAGAAAAATGGCTAAGTATCATGAAACTCTTATATATAATAGCAGGCATGAAACTTGCTTTTCAGGAAATGGGGAATTGACAGCCTGCCCCTTTCTGCTACATGTTTGTAGCGTACACCCCAACCAGGTGTTGTAAAAATACAACGTAATGCAGGCGCCATACGAGATAGACAAATTCTTTTTAAGAGAGGAAAGGACTTATGAAACCCATCCTGAAAGGTACATTGACATCCGCCGCAGTGGCGGCCGCGCTGATAACAGCGCCGTTGGCTAATGCCACCAACGGGTATTTCAAAATCGGTTATGGTTCAAAGAACCGGGGCATGGCAGGCGCAGGTATGGCCTTCGGTCAGGACTCGCTCGCTGCAGCGGTTAATCCTGCGGCTCTGGCAGGTATGGGGAACCGTGTTGATGCCGGCGTTGAATTATTCAGCCCGAGTCAGCGTGAATCCGAAGTTGATGCCAGAGGTCTGTTGGTTGGGGATCTCGGTAACGGTATCCGCCAGGGCATGGAAAGTCGTGAAGACAGCGGTGCCACTTTGTTCGCAGTACCGAACTTCGGTCTTTCGATGGATGGGGGCGGCAACATGACATTCGGGCTGTCGGTTGTTGCCAACGGTGGCATGAATACGCGTTACGGAAGCGCCAATGGTGGAACCGGCAATATCTTTACCACAGCATTTGCGCCAGTGATCGGTGATACCTCAACGGGGGCATTTCAGCCGGGCGGTCCCTCCGGTTTTGCTGGTGCGCTCGAGGTTGGTGCATTTGGCCCCCCGGTGCCTGCGGCAGTCATGGACCCGAACCTGGCGGCGCTGTACCTGAACCCGAACACGGCACCCTCGCTTGGTGTTAACCTGTCACAGTTGCTGATCACGCCAACCATTGCATACAAGATCAATGCAAATAACTCGGTCGGTTTCTCACCGATCATCGCCTACCAGCGTTTCCGCGCTTACGGGGTGGGCCTGTTCCAGGCATTCTCCAGTGACCCGGGCAAAGTGACCAACAACGGTGACGATGAGTCCTGGGGTTACGGTGCCCGGGTCGGTTACCAGGGTACGTTTGGTATGTTTTCAATCGGCGCTTCCTATACCAGTAAGCTGAATATGGAGGCCTTTGACGACTACGCCGGCCTGTTTGCCGAGAAAGGTGATTTTGATATCCCGTCGACCTACGGTGTCGGCATTGCCATTCATCCTTCATCCAAATTGACCATTGCGGCAGATGTTACCCGCATCAACTACAGTGATGTGGCGGCCATCAACAATGACGGCCCGACGGCAGATGAGTTCATGAATGCATTTGTGGGTGCGCTGGTTGGAAACCCTGCAGCTATCTCGAATCCGCTGGGTACGAATGACGGCTGGGGTTTTGGCTGGGACGATATCACCGTGTACAAGGTGGGTATCAACTACATGCATAACAGCAAGTGGACGTTCCGTGCCGGCTACAACTTTGCAGAAGTACCTTACGACGAGGACCAGGCATTGTTTAACGTACTGGCACCTGCCGTCGTCGAGAAGCATGCTACTGTCGGGTTTACCTACAATCCGTCGACCACCAGTGAGTTGACGGTGGCCTACATGCATGCTTTCCGCAACAGTGTGGATTATGACTACAATGGTACGGGTGGGTTTGCGGGCTTTGGTTTCTCTGCGGAAAATGCCATGTCCCAGAACTCCGTCGAAGCCAGCTATGCGTGGAAGTTCTGATTGGTGTCTGTGAGACCTTTATGCAAGATATCCAGTTAGAAAAAAGGGCCGTGATGTCACGGCCCTTTTTGTACAACATATGCGGTCGCAATACAGGTGTATGTTGTTTAGACTGAATCCGATGAGTAAAAAATCAGGAGTCAAGGAGAGGAGTATGGTTAATATTAAACGTCTGTTTTCAATTTTCATGCTGGTCGGGGTGGCACTGTTGCCGCTATCCGGCGCAGTCCAGGCCGCCGAAAAATTCAAACCTTTTGTTCTGGCGTTCAAGGGGCCAGCGGATTTCGATGCCAAGGTCAATGAAACGCGTGACAAGCTGAAGTCCGAGGGCTTCCGGATTGTTGGAGAATTTACGCCTTATGAGGGAACGCATGTCGACAAGGCCCACGTAATCATTGTTACCAATGACGAACTGGTCAAGGCGGCATCCATGTCCAAACTGGGTGGCTTTGCAGCACCGTGGCGCATTGGTATTACCAAGGTGGGTGACGAGGTCCAGGTGGCTTATCCGAATCCCATCTATATCGCCAAGGCCTACCGGCTAAAGACGGACCTGGAAGGTGTCAATGACGCGCTCCGTCGTTCACTGGGTGCGATCGAAACATTTGGCTCAAAGAAGGGCTTGTCAGCGCGTAAATTGCGCAAGTACCACTATACCTTTGGTATGGAGTACTTCGATGATGTGCTCGAATTGGCCGAATATGACAGCCACAAGGCGGCAGTGGACGCAATTGAGAAAAATCTGGCGGCCGGTGTGGGTGGTGTGACCAAGGTTTATCGTCTGGATCTGCCCAACGATGTCACAGTATTCGGTGTCGCGCGGAAGGCCGGAGAAAAGGGTGACGAAAACATGGATGATGCATGGATTATGGACAACGTCGACTTTGAAGAACTGAAAACAACGGCCTACCTTCCCTATGAAATCCTGGTCGATGGCAACAAGGTAGTTGCGCTTCACATGCGTTTCCGTATGGCACTGCACCGCCCCGATCTGAAGATGATGGGTTCTAACAGCTTCATGAATATCATGCCCAGTCCGAAAGCCGTGGAAAAAGCACTTCGTGCTGCTGCAGGTGGCAAATAAGCCTGAAAGAGACCGGGTTTCGTGAGTCAATTTTGAACCCCTGCTTGCAGGGGTTTTTTTATGTTTATCCGGAAATGGATTTTACTGTAAAGATGTGTGTTTTCCAGCCGTTATCAGTTATTACTACAGAACTGTAATCGCTAAATCAGGGAAATCATATGCCGGGTCAGGCCAGAAAAATATTTACTGTACGCTTTGGTGGCAAGTCTGGAACTGACCTTGTGATAACACTGGTCATGCTGCTGCTGACCGGTGTTTCTGTCACGGTATATTCATCAGCGTTGCTGGCTGCGCTGACCGGTTCGGTGGCCGGGTTCTTTATTTCAAGATTGATATTGACGTCGCAGGTTGCCTGGGCTGACGCGTTGGCTTCCTTTATGTCAGCTTGCAGGGAAGGTGATTTCACGGCTCATCTTGATGTCGGTACCAAACAGGGCATGCCAGCCAGGCTGGCTGAGAGTTGTAATGCAATTACCGATCTGGTTCAGGAGCAGGCCAGCGTCATTGCACGCTTCTCCGGTGACGCGACAGGCATAGCGCGAGGTGTCGTTGATAACCTGAACCAGGCGAGTGAGCAGGCTGAAAAAGATGCTTCGGAGATCAATGAAGCCGTATCGACACTTGACGGTTCTGTTAAACAGGTTTCAAACGGTGTAGTGCGGGCAACTGAAGCCTCTGCGCACGCCAGTAAATGCGCCAATGACAGTAATATCGCCATGACCGAGGCATTGGGTTCAATGGCGATGCTCAGTGGCGAACTCGGGAATGCCCGCGATGCCATGCAGCGGCTGGACGGTTTTGTGGATAACGTGGGAAATGTACTCAGCGTTATACGCGGTATTGCAGAGCAGACCAATATGCTTGCACTGAATGCTGCTATCGAGGCAGCCAGAGCCGGCGAGCAAGGGCGGGGGTTCGCCGTGGTCGCCGACGAAGTCCGCAACCTGGCGGGGCGCACGCAGAATGCGACACATGAAATCCAGGCGATCATCGAACAAATCCAGACCGGCGCGCGGGAAGTGGTTTCGGTGGTGGCTGAAGGTGATGGTCAGGCGACGGTTTGTGAGGAACTGATTGAAACGGCTTGTATTGCATTATCAGAAATTGGCGGGGAAATCTCTGCAATTGAATCGGCGACCACAGAGATTAACGCACTGACCGATGCCCAGCGTGGTGTGGTAGAACTGTTGGGTGATCGTATGGAACATTCTGCCGACGAGCGGAGATCAAGGCTTGAAAGCAATGGCCTGAGATCCATGGCGGAAGACCTGCACAAACTTGCCGACAAATTGAGCGGTAATTTCCGTTAAGTCCAATGGCGACTGGCCGCCACAAAGAACAAGTGCCAGTTGGCACGGACTGAATATTCACCTAAAGGACTGAGTGTCGTTTTATGAAACCCAGCATACTCCGCAATCTATTGATATCAAGTATATTTTTTGGACTACTTACCGGCGCAATATTCCCGTTCTTTGCTGAAATATTTGTCGATATCAAGGAGGGCATGTTTTTCTGGTTCCTGGGCGCGTGCTTGATGGCGGGTACTTTCATCGGTGTAAGCAACTACTGGCTGGTAAATGTAATCTTGCTGAAACGCCTGAAACGAATTTCAGAAATCGCCAATGCCATCAGCCAGAATGATGTGTCGCATGAATGCAAGATGCAGAGCAACGACCTGATTGGTGAAATCGTTGGTGCCTTCAATCAGATGGCGGCCAATTTGCGTAACATGATCGGGCAGATCAGCGGGGCAACAACCCAGCTGGCAGCTGCAGCCGAAGAAACATCTACCATCACGGATGAAACCAGCCGTGGCATACAACAGCAGCAGTCAGAAATTGACAGTATTGCCTCGGCAATGGATGAAATGACCTCGACAGTTCAGGAAGTGGCGCGCAGTGCGGCCGAAGCGTCGAGAGCCGCTGATAATGCAGACCACGACGCGAAGTCCGGCGCGCTGGTTGCAACAGAAGCCATAGGTGGCATTGATGTCCTGCTGGGTGAAGTGGATTCTGCCGCTCAGGTGATTCGTAACCTGGAGAAAGAAAGCGAGAATATCGGTTCCGTGCTTGATGTTATTCGGGGTATCGCTGAACAAACCAATCTGCTTGCGCTTAATGCGGCTATTGAGGCAGCCCGTGCCGGTGAACAGGGGCGCGGATTCGCTGTGGTGGCGGACGAGGTGCGTACTCTGGCCAGCCGTACACAGACCTCGACCCAGGAAATTCATGACATGATCCAGCGTCTGCAGGATGGCGCTGTCAATGCCGTCAAGGTGATGGAAGGCGCTCAGTCCAAGGCCCAGGGTAGTTCAGATCATGTCGAAAAAGTTGCCGAAGCACTGGCTTCAATAGCCGGTGCCGTGTCGAATATCAATGATATGAATACCATGATAGCCAGTGCTGCCGAGGAACAGAGCTCGGTGGCAGCTGAGATGCAGTCAAATATGAACAACATCCGTGGGGTGTCTGACCGTTCAGCCGAAGGGGCGAAGCAGACAGCCCAGGCGAGTGAAGAGCTGGCGCGCCTTGCAGCAGAGCAGCAGGAACTGATGGCCCAATTCAAACTGTAGAGCCTGCTGTAAACCGAAAACCGGTAAGCCGGACGGGAAACCGTCCGGCTTTTTTTATCCCTTTTGGGAGGGGTGAAAAGGCATGCAAAAAGGATTTTTGTGCTGTATTGTTCGCGCCCGGATCAATAAATTTTATTGGCTCGAAAAAAATTTAGTTGGCACCAGGGTGCAAAGAAGGGTTCGTAAACATGTCAGATCGCAGATTGCAGGTATTTCATACAGTTGCCCGTCTTTTGAGTTTCACCAAGGCAGCGGATAGTCTGCACATGACACAGCCGGCCGTCACCTTCCAGGTGCGTCAGCTGGAAGAGCAGTTCAACACTCGCCTGTTTGACCGTACCCATAACCGTATCAGCCTGACCGAAGCAGGGAGGAGGGTATTCGATTTTTCCGGTCGTATCTTCGATCTGTATGCGGAAATGGAAAATGCCATCAAGGACATGACCGGTGATGTCAGCGGCATCCTTATGATCGGAGCCAGCACTACAATAGCCGAGTACATGCTGCCCGCCCTGCTGGGAGATTTCAAAAAGAAATACCCGGACGTCAATGTTCAGCTCAAAGTATCGAACTCCGACGGTATCGTACACATGGTTGAGAATAACGTTATCGATCTGGGTGTGGTGGAATCGCCGGTCATGAACAAGAATCTTGTAGTGGAAGTGTGTCGCGTGGACCAGCTGGTGGCCGTGGTGTCACCTTCGCACCATCTGGCCGAGCGTGGTGTGGTGGGAATAAAGGATCTGCTCGAATACCCGTATATTTGCCGTGAAGAAGGTTCCGGAACGCGAGAAGTAATCGCCGAGTATATGAACGGTCTTGGTATTGCGCCGGGACAGGTGCACCTGTCGATGGAGCTGGGTAGTCCGGAGTCGATCAAGGGTGCAGTGGAGGCCGGTATGGGGGTTTCGATTGTGTCGCTGGCAACCATTCAGAAGGAACTCAAGCTCGGGACGCTGGTCAAGCTGAACCTCGAGCCTGCGCTGGAGCGGCCATTCTCGTTCGTGCACCAGAAACAGAAATTTCGCCACCGTGCCATGGATGAATTGCTTGAGTTTGCAAGAAACTACTGCAAATCACATCCTGACGTTGTATAAAACGACGTATGGATGACGAAAGAAAGAAAGTCCTTTTAGAAACCCTTGAAAAACTCTCGCCGACAGACCAGTCGGCGGTTGCCAGCTTTGCAGAATTCCTGTTGGGGCGCGAGCCCGGGTTTTCTTTTCCCGCGCAGGGGAGCACTGATCCGGTGAGGGATGAGCCGGTCGAAATCCCCGAGCCCGAGCACATTCAAGCACCCGAAAACGAGCGCGTGGTTGCGGCACTGAAACGGCTGTCAAAAACCTATCCTATGTTGGGCAAGAACAAGATGCTCGGCGTGACTTCAGACCTGATGACACAGCATGTACTGCACGGGCGCGAGGCCAGTGAGGTCATTGCCGAGCTGGAGCGCGTCTTTCAGGAAGCCTACGAAACACTTAAACAGGACTCGGACTGAGCGAATGGAAGTTATCCGTCAGTGGTTCCGGCGCCATTTCTCGGATCCCCAGGTTGTCATTCTGGCGCTGGTGTTGCTGCTGGGTTTTGTGGTGGTTATCACCATGGGCAAAATGCTGGCGCCAGTGCTGGCAGCTCTGGTGCTGGCCTATCTGCTGGAAGGCGTGGTTACAGCAATGCAGCGACTGGGTGCTCCGCGCCTGGTCGCTGTTATCCTGGTGTTCCTGGTCTTTATCATTGTGCTGGTTTTTGCGCTGCTGGGGCTACTGCCGAAGCTCTCCTACCAGGTGACGCAGCTGTTCCAGCAACTGCCTAATATTATCGGCAAGGGTCAGGACGTAATCATGCACCTGCCGGAACAGTATCCCGGCCTGGTCAGCGAGGCGCAGGTTGCTGACCTGATGAATGCTATCCGTGCCGAACTGGGCGGTCTTGGGCAGCGGGTCGTATCAGTGTCCATGGCGTCAGTGTTCGGCATCATGATGATTATGGTCTACCTGATACTGGTCCCTTTACTGGTATTCTTTTTTCTCAAGGACAAGCAGCGCATTATCGAGTGGTTTCAGGGTTACCTGCCGAAAGAGCGGGCGCTGACAACGCGGGTATGGCAGGACGTCAATGTGCAGATTGCCAATTACGTGCGTGGCAAGGCGTGGGAAATACTGATTGTCGGTGGCGTGTCGTATATCACGTTTACCATTATGGGTCTGCAATATGCGGTACTGTTGTCGACCCTGGTGGGCCTCTCGGTCATCATTCCCTATATCGGCGCAGCCGCAGTAACCTTGCCGATCGCTGCAATCGCCTTCTTCCAGTGGGGCTGGAGCAGTGACTCCTGGTATGTTTTGCTGGCCTACGGCGTGATCCAGGCGCTGGACGGTAATATCCTGGTGCCGCTGCTGTTCTCCGAAGTGGTCAATCTGCACCCGGTCGCCATCATTATCGCGGTCGTGGTATTTGGCGGTTTGTGGGGGTTCTGGGGTGTGTTTTTTGCCATTCCACTGGCTACCCTGGTACAGGCGGTACTCAAGGCATGGCCGAAGAAACCTTTGCCTGAAACAGACGCTTCCACGGCTTGAAGTTCAGCGCTCTGTCAGGTTTTCCGGATTCCGGCATCCGCCGGAATGACGGGGTTGTTATTTTTTTACAGGGTGTCTGACGCGTAATCCGCCAGTCGTGAACGCTCACCGCGGGTGAGGATAATGTGCCCGCTATGTGCCCAGTTCTTGAACCGGTCCACCACGTAGGTAAGACCGGAGCTGGTTTCGGTGATATAGGGCGTATCAATCTGTGCGACGTTGCCAAGGCAAATCACCTTGGTGCCCGGCCCGGCGCGTGTCACCAGGGTTTTCATTTGTTTGGGCGTCAGGTTTTGAGCTTCATCAAGAATCAGGTACTTGTTCAGGAAGGTGCGTCCGCGCATGAAATTCATGGAGCGGATCTTGATCCGGTTACTGAGCAGGTCGTTGGTGGCGGCGCGTCCCCAGTCACCGCCTACGTCAGATCGTGTCAGTACTTCCAGATTATCCATCAGTGCGCCCATCCACGGCGTCATCTTTTCTTCCTCGGTACCGGGCAGGAAACCGATGTCTTCGCCCACCGGCACAGTGACGCGGGTCATGATGATTTCCTTGTAGCGGTTTTCTTCCAGTGTCTGTGTCAGACCGGCTGCCAGTGCCAGCAACGTTTTGCCGGTACCGGCCGTACCCACCAGGCTGACAAAATCAACTTCCGGATCCATCAACAGGTTCAGGGCAAAGTTTTGTTCGCGGTTGCGTGCGCTGATGCCCCAGACAGTATGTCTTGACCCGCGGTAGTCGATAGCGGTTTCCAGGATGGCGCTGTCATGGCCGACGTCCCTGACCAGGGCTTCAAAGCCCTGGTCGCCGGGAATATAGACGCATTCATTGATATTCCAGGATTCCACCAGTGGACCGTGAACGCGGTAATAGTTGCGACCGTCCTTTTGCCAGGATTCCAGTGTATCGCTGTGCGCCTGCCAGAAATCTTCCGGCAGCTCGGTAAGGCCGGGGTACAGCAGGTTGACGTCTTCCAGCACCTGGTCGTTGAAATAATCCTCGGCATGTATGCCCAGTACGGCAGCCTTGATGCGCAGGTTAATATCCTTGGACACCAGTGTGACGGTTACATCAGGGTGCTCATTCTGCAGCGCCAGCGCCGTGGCGAGAATACTGTTGTCCGGGCGGTTGCCCGGGAGTACGTCCGGCAGGGCGGCCTTCAGCGTATGAGTCTGGAAAAACAACCGTCCGCTTTGTTCCTGCTGCAGGTCTTCGATCAGCCCACGTGTGACCAGCGGAATTCCCTGTTCGATTTGCTCCGTGGTGATGTCGCGCATCAGCTCGTCGAGAAAACGGCTGACCTGGCGTACGTTGCGGGCGACTTCCGAAACGCCTTTCTTGCCGGCGTCCATTTCCTCAAGTACCACCATGGGCAGGTAGACGTCGTGCTCCTTGAAGCGGAACAGGGATGTCGGGTCGTGCATCAGCACGTTGGTGTCGAGAATAAAAAGGCGTTTGGCGGCAGTGTCAGCCTGTATCATGGAGGGCGGTTGTTCCTCGCTGTGCAGGGTTTAAGGGTTGGCGCGGTTCAGTTCGCGCACGGCTTCGAGTACTTCATCGACGTGACCATCGACCTTGACCTTGCGCCACTCACGACGCAATTTTCCGCTGGCGTCTATCAGGAAGGTACTGCGCTCTATGCCCATTACTTTCTTTCCGTACATGTTTTTTTCCTTGATGACATCGAACAGTTTGCACAGGGCTTCATCTTTGTCCGATATCAGTTCAAAAGGGAACGCCTGCTCTGTCCTGAACTTTTCATGCGAGGCAAGACTGTCACGTGATACGCCGACTACCACGGTCTTGTTGCGGCGGAACTTCGCAATATTGTCACGGAAATTCTGGCCTTCCAGTGTACAGCCCGAAGTGTTGTCCTTAGGGTAAAAATAAATCACCACATTTTTGCCCTTGTGGTCAGAGAGGCGAAAAGTGCCACCGGTCGACTCGGCGCTGAAGTCAGGGACTTTCTTGTTGAGTTGTACAGCAGGCATGGTGCTTATCCTTTTACAGGCTCGATCACGGCATCCAGGTTCAGCCGGTCGCAAAAGTCCAGGAACTCCTCGCGCAGGGTGGCGATATGGGTGCTGGCGGGTACATCCAGCACCATGTGTACCGCAAACATCTGCGTGCCGGTATGCGCGGCGGCATAGGTCGAGGTGGAAAGGTCCTGGATGTTGATGTTGCGCTGGGAAAAGAAGCTGGCCAGGTTATGGACGATGCCAGGGTGGTCGAGGGCAACCACATCCACACCATAGGGCAGGTAATCGCCTTCGGCAGGTCTTTGCTCGGTACGCTTGATGTGCAGCGTCATGCCCAGCTGGTCCTGCATCGCGTCACACTGGTTTTCCAGTTTGGCAAGGTTGTTCCAGTTGCCGGTCACCAGCAGCAGCACAGCGAACTCACCGCCCAGCACAGTCATTCGGCTGTCGGCAATGTTGCAGCCACTGTCTGTCACCCAGCCTGACAGGCGGTCGACCAGTCCGGGCTTGTCCTCGCCCAGCGCAGCTATCACCAACTGGTTATTCATGCGTGCAGCCTACCACTAATCCAGTACCACGGCACGTAGCTGTTCGGCGGCTTCTTCCGGGCTGATAGTGCTGACAAAAAGACCTGATCCCAGCTCGAAGCCGGTCGGTATGCTGGTGCGTGGGCAGATCTCCATATGCCAGTGATAGCTGTCCTGGCAGTGACTGAAATCATTGTTGTGCGGCAGTGAGTGCAGGAAGAAATTGTACTGTGCCCCGCCGATCACGGCGTCCAGTCGTGCCATGGCGCGTTTCAGTACTCGCGACAGGTCTTCGCGCTGCGCGTCGTTAATTTCGATGAAATCGCTGGCGTGCTGCAAAGGCAGGATGTGCACTTCCCACTCGTAGCGGCTGGCAAAAGGTTTAATGGCAACAAAGTGCTCACCACGCTCGATCACGTACTGGCCAACGTCGATTTTACGCCGCACCGAACCAGACTCACGGTCATAGATCTTGGCCTCAAATGTCAGTGCTTCGTCGATCAGTGAGCAGAAAATACACTGCCGGTTCTTCTCGAAATATTGACGGCTGTGAATAACCTCGTTGTATACATTCTCGGGCACCACCGGCATGGCGATGACCTGGCTGTGGGTGTGCGCGATACTGGCGCCGGCGGCAGGGCCGAAGTTTTTGAAGACCAGGACATATTGTATGCGTGCATCGGCGTCGTACAGGGCGCGGATGCGGTCCCGGTACATCCCGATCAGACGAAACAGGTGCTCCTCGGACATTTCGTGAAGGGCAATACCGTGCTCCGGGTGGTCAATTATGACTTCGTGGCGACCGTAACCGTCGATAGCCTGCTGCAGTCCGAATACCAGGTTGCCGGAGTTGCTTTCGTCACCCAGAACCGGGTAGAGGTTTTCCACCACCCGCACCTGCCAGTCTCCGGTTTCCGGGCTTGCCGCGACGGTAGGCGGGGTCATTGCTTCATTGCCGGGACAGAACGGGCAGCGGTCCACGTGCTTGCGCGTGTCGCGCGGGGCAGGCGCTTCCTCCTTGCGCGGCCGCATGCCGCGGGCGGTGGATACCAGTACAGATTCACTGGGAACGATGGGGTTGATGCGGATTTCGCGGATAGTATCGGGCTGATCGCTCATAATGCTTTGCCAGTTGGTAAGGTAGGCTAATTATCATCGCCCAGCGCGAGATGGAAACCAAGGGTTGCTGAATCCGGTATTAATTGGACTAATCAGGCGGCGGCAGAGGGTCGCCCGCGCTTGTCAGCAGCGGGGTGGAAACGTAACATGCGGCTAGATTTTCATGGTGGAGAGTTCGATGTTTCACGGCAGTATGGTGGCACTGGTCACGCCCATGCGCGAGGATGGTGCGATCGACGAGGACAGCCTTGAAGGTCTTGTCGAATTCCACGTTGCCGCAGGCACCGATGCTATTGTGGCCGTGGGTACGACGGGCGAATCTGCGACCATTAATGAAAAAGAGCACTGCGCACTGCTGCGCCGCATTGTTGCCATGGTGGCCGGACGTATACCGGTTATTGCCGGCACAGGTGCAAACTCCACCCAGGAAGCCATCGATTTGACCCGCTGTGGTATGGAGGCCGGCGCCGACGCCTGCTTGCTGGTGGTGCCGTATTACAATAAACCCACACAGGAAGGGTTGTATCAGCACTACATGGCCATAGCCAGGGCGGTGCCAATCCCCCAGATCCTGTACAACGTGCCGGGGCGAACGGTGTGCGATATGTTGCCGGAAACCGTTGAGCGCCTTGCGCCTGTCGCCAATATAGTCGGCATAAAGGAAGCCACCGGTGATCTGCAGCGTGGCAGGGAGATCCTGGAGCGCTGTGGCGACCGGCTGGATCTGTACAGCGGAGATGATGCAACCGCCATGGAACTGATCCTGTTGGGGGCCAGGGGGGATATCTCCGTGACCGCCAATGTGGCACCAAAAGCCATGCATGATATGTGTGCGGCTGCGCTGGCAGGTGATCGCGAAACGGCGGAGAAAATCGACAGTACGCTGCGTGCCCTGCACCGCGACCTGTTTATTGAGTCCAGCCCGATCCCGGTCAAATGGGCTTTGCACGAAATGGGGATGATTCCGCCGGGCCTGCGTCTGCCCATGACGCCATTATCGCCAGAATGTTATCAGCCGGTTCGCGAGGCATTGCGTCAGGCCGGCGTGCACGAGATTTCCAATGCCTGAATCGAAAACAAGCGGACCTTTATCTATGCCAGAAAATTTCATTGCCCTGCGTATCCTGTTGCCTGTCCTGTTGCTGTCCGGTCTGTCCGGGTGCGGCACGCTGGACCGGATGTTTCCGGATCGCAGCGGGGACTACAAAAAAACACAAACTGAATCGGCGCTGGATGTACCTCCTGACCTTACCTCGACCCCGGTCAATGACGCCCTGGTAGTACATGACGGAGCCGCTACGCTGTCCGGTTATAACAGTGCCACCCAGACACGTAAAAGCGCCAGCGGGCAGGTGTTGCCAACACCGGAAGATATGAGTATTGAGCGTGACAAGGATCGCGCATGGCTGGTTATCAAAGGTGATCCGGCCACAGTCTGGAATCGGGCAAGACAGTTCTGGCTTGATTCGGGGTTTCTGATTAGCCGTGAAAATCCGGAACTCGGGGTGCTGGAGACCGACTGGGTGGATAGCCAGGTGAATGCCCCCGGCGATATTATTCGTAACACTATCAGCCGTGTCTTCCAGAGTGCCTATTCATCTTCGCTACGCGATCGTTACCGGATGCGCCTGGAGTCCGGCGAAAAGCCGGGTACTACCGAGATCTATATTACCCACAAGGGGTTACAGGAAAAACTGGAAGGTCGCACTGACGAAATCCAGACCACTGTCTGGGAACCGCGGCCCAGCGATCCTGGCCTGGAATCGGAAATGCTGAAGCAGATGATGGTTTATCTTGGCGCCACACCACAGCGTGCCGAGCAACTGCTTTCATCACAGCAACCTGCACCTGACAAGGCGGAATTGACCAAGCTGGGTGACGGGCAGCCGGTACTGGTACTTCACGACAGCTTTCCACAAGCCTGGCGCCGCGTCGGTATCACGCTGGACCGGATTGATTTTGCTGTCGAGGACCGGGACCGTTCAGCGGGCACCTATTTCGTGCGTTACAACGATCCGCTGAAACAACAGAAAAAGGGGTTCCTGTCGAAACTGGCATTCTGGTCAGATGATGAAACCGACAAGGTAACCACCTACCAGATCAAACTGGTTGATGATGGAGCGGATACACGCGTGATGGTTCTGAACGAAAAAGGTGAAGCTGAAACCACCGTTACCCCTGTTCGTATTCTGACGCTGCTCTACGAGGAACTGAGATAGGCGATGCGTTTTGCTTCACTGGGTAGTGGCAGCCACGGCAATGCAACACTGGTTGAGGTGCGCGCCACCTGCCTGATGATCGATTGCGGATTTTCCTGCAAGGAAACCGAAAAACGGTTGCAGCAGCTCGGAATTTCACCTGACAGCATTGATGCAATTCTGGTAACACACGAACACAGTGACCACATCTCCGGTGTCGCCAGGTATTCACGCCGTCATGGTACCCCGGTGTGGATGACCTCGGGGACTGAAGCCATGCACCAGGGTGGCGAAGTCGCCGAGCTGAATATTTTCAACAGCCATCAGTCTTTTAGTATCGGCGACATTGAAATTCAGCCTTTCCCTGTTCCCCATGATGCCCGCGAGCCCTGCCAGTTTGTATTTTCTGACGGTCAGTACCGGCTCGGATTGCTGACGGACACCGGCAGTATCACCCGCCATATGGTGGAGGCGCTGGAAGGGCTGGATGCCCTGATTCTTGAGTTCAACCATGATCCCGACATGCTCGCGGATGGGCCTTATCCACTTGGGCTCAAGGCTCGTGTAAGTGGTGATTTTGGCCATCTGAGTAATGCCCAGGCAGCTGATCTGCTCGGGCGGCTTGATCTGGGCCGCCTGAAACAGCTGGTGGCCGCACATCTTAGTGAAAAAAATAATCATCCCGAGCTGGCACGCGAGCACGTAGAAAATGCGCTTGGTGGGCATAATGTGGACATTTACATCGCCGACCAGCTGGTCGGTATCCCCTGGAAAAACCTCATCCAGAACAGGTTGCTACCGAACTGACCTGACTCAAGATTTTCAGCAATTTGCCACTAACCCGTGTGCATTGAGAGCGCGTGACAGGAAACGGCTGGCCATCCTGGCAAGGCCGTGATTCGCGGGGTCCGAGGGCTGAAATAGTGAAGTATGAAGTGTTTTCCCGGTTGTCTATCCGCAGCAAGGTATGGGGTGGTTTTGGTCTATTACTGGCCCTGACGGTTGCCGTATCAACGGTATCCTGGCGAAGCCTTTTCCAGATTGAAGATGAATTCAGCCGTATGGTGGAAGAGGTGCAGCCCACTATGCTGGCATCGCAGTCGTTGTCACGCTCGCTGGCGCAGGCTTCGGCTGCGCTTGGCACCTATCTGCTCACCCGGGAAAATACCAGCCGGGTGGAATACGGCGAGTCGCTGGAACAGGTCGAGGCCGCTATGTCTGATCTGGCAGAGCAGGCTGCCGAACAGAACAATGCCGAACTGGCGGATCATGTCGCTCATCTTGGAGCACTCGTGGAACGTTTTTCCGGTTACCGGGATCGCATGATTGCGCTGGCGGAGGACAACAAGACAAATCTGGCTGGTGTGGGTTATGCGGCGAGAAACCTGAATCCTGTCAGCCAGGAAATGTTGCAGATTACCAGCGAAATGATCAGCAGTGAATTTGAAGAGGATGTGACGCCCAGACGGCGGAAATTGCTTAACGAGATTCATGAATTGCGTTATGCCTGGGCCAATGTAATGAATGGTGTGCGTGCTTACATTGCCTTTCGCAGTAACAGTTCACTCGAGGAAATAGAACTTTATACTGGGCTTGCTGACCAGAAACTCAACAAGCTGTCTTCCTATGAAGGCGAGCTGACATTCGAGCAGGAAGACGGAGTGGCACGCTTCACCGATCTCAAGAAGAAATTTTCCGGTTTGTTTGAAGGCTTGAAGAAAATTGCTGCTGAAGGGGGCTGGCGCACCGATGTCAGTCTAATCCGTAACGAGGTTTCACCACTTCTTGCTGAAATTAATAATGAACTTGATGGGGTAGTAGAAGGGCAGCGTCAGCTTGCGATGACCGCCAGTGATGACGTGTTAAGTGACCTTCAGGGCAGTACTTCCTTCATTGGCATTCTGCTGGCCGTATCACTGTTTATTGGCATTGCCGTCATGATGCTGGCTGGACGCCAGGTTGTTTCTCCGATCCTGCGTCTTCGGGATATTCTCGAAGATATGGCAAAAGGCGAGGGCGACCTGACCCAGCGTGCAAAGCTTGCCTCGAAAGATGAGTTGGGACAAACCTCCGGTTATTTCAACCAGATGATGGGTGGTTTGCAGGAGATGGTGCTGGAGATAGCCGCTGTTTCCGAGCAGGTGCTGGGGAGTGCGCAGCAATCCAGCGAGCGCATCGGTACCGTACACAAGAATGTCACCGACGCGGCTGAACGTATACGCGGTACGGCAGCTGCCACTGAAGAAATGTCGGCAACCAGTGCAGATATTGCGCGTAATGCAGAAACGGCAGCCAGTGAAGCCGAGAAAGCGCGCGAGCAGGCCAGTGAAGGGAACGGCGCCATGCGTGAAATGGCGGGCAAGGCCGGGGTGATGGAAAATGAAGTCAAGCGTCTGCAGGAAAGTGTTGCGACGATTGAGGAAAAGGGGCGTGCCATGGAATCCATGGTCGGGGTAATCAACGAGATTGCCGAACAGACCAATTTGCTGGCACTGAACGCGGCCATCGAGGCGGCGCGTGCCGGCGAAGCCGGGCGTGGGTTCGCCGTGGTGGCTGACGAAGTGCGTCAACTGGCATCCAAAACCCAGCAGTCTACGGCCAGTATCCACGAATTGCTCGACAGTAATCGCAAGTCCAGCCAGGCGCTGGTTTCCACCATGCAGCAGGTGGCTGAGGCCGGTGGCTCGGTCTCGAATACGGTTTCAGATGCCGAGCGGGTGATCTCACGCATGTCGGAAAGCGTCAACCTGATGAACGATATGGTGGTGGAAATTGCCCAGGCCGCCCGTGAGCAGTCCCAGGCCAGTCAGGAGATTGCGCACAACGTGGAGACCATATCTGCCACAGAAACCGAGAATGCTGATTTAATGTCAGCCAGTCACGAGGAATTATCCGAGCTGACGGGCACAGCGGTTCGGCTTAAGGCTGTTGTGGACCGCTTCAAGGTTTAAGAAAAACAGCCAGCCGCCTGCGTGCGGCTGTACCACCTCCCGACCATCCCGTATCATAGCGTGCTTTCGTTTTGACCGGGAAAGCCCATGTTGCAGCTTGCTGGCGCACCTGCCTTTTCATCCTTCCGAATCCGTAAATTGCTCGAACGTGTGCAGCAGATCGCTGCCGGTGTTACGGGGCTGGAAGCTCACTACGTTCATTTCGTGGAGCCGGAGCAGGATCTGACGCCTGCCGAATGGCAGGTGCTTGAACAGCTGCTGGGCGGGGCAGACCCCAGCGTCAGGCAGGCAGCACACCGGTTCTGGGTTGTTCCACGCATTGGCACTATTTCTCCCTGGTCGAGCAAGGCCACCGATATCGCCCATAACTGCGGGCTGTTGAATGTGTCGCGTATTGAGCGAGGGATCAGTTTTGACCTGGGTCTTGAGGCAGGGGTCACCCTGGATGGTGATACGCTGGAATCGCTGTTGGCAATTCTGCACGATCGTATGACCGAGTCGGTGCTGACACGTGCGGAGGATGCCGAGGCGTTATTCAGTCATGCCGAGCCGGCGCCGCTGAGTCGCGTGGATATTCTCCAGGGTGGCCGTGATGCTTTACTGGCAGCAGACAGGTCGCTGGGGCTGGCGTTATCAGGTGATGAAATCGATTACCTGGTAGAAAGCTTTATTGCACTGGGCCGTAATCCCACTGATGTCGAGCTGATGATGTTCGCACAGGCGAACTCCGAGCATTGTCGCCACAAGATATTCAACGCCAGTTGGGTCATTGACGGCAAACCGCAGGACACCACCCTGTTCAACATGATCCGTGCTACGCATCGGGCCAGCCCCGACGGCGTGCTGTCCGCCTACCATGACAACTCAGCTGTTATCGAGGGCAATCCGGCGAAGCGCTTTTTTATCGACGCTGATTCCGGTGCTTATCGTGAGCACCATGAAGCTGCGCACATACAGATCAAAGTAGAAACACATAACCATCCGACTGCCATAGCACCTTTCCCGGGCGCAGCAACCGGTTCCGGCGGTGAGATCCGTGATGAAGGTGCTACCGGGCGCGGTGCCAGGCCCAAGGCTGGGCTGAGCGGCTTTTCCGTGTCCAACCTGCGGATACCGGACTTCGTGCAGCCGTGGGAAACCGATTACGGCAAGCCGGCACGAATTGTTTCTGCGCTGGAAATTATGATCGATGGGCCGCTGGGTGCCGCGGCCTTCAATAACGAATTTGGTCGACCTAACCTGTGCGGCTACTTCCGCACTTTCGAGGAGCGCGTACCGGGGCCGGCAGGCGAGGAAGTGCGTGGCTATCACAAGCCCATCATGATTGCCGGTGGTTACGGCAATATCCGTGAACAGCACATTGAAAAACAGGACATTCCTGCCGGCGGCCAGATTGTAGTGATCGGCGGACCCGCCATGTTGATTGGTCTTGGTGGTGGCGCAGCTTCATCTGTATCCAGCGGTGAGAGCGCCGAGCACCTGGATTTTGCCTCGGTACAGCGGGGCAACCCGGAAATGGAGCGCCGTTGCCAGGAAGTCATTGACCGTTGTTGGGAAATGGGCGAAGACAACCCGATTCTGTCTATTCACGATGTTGGCGCAGGCGGCTTGTCCAATGCAGTACCGGAACTGGTGAATGATGCCGGGCGCGGTGGCCGCTTCGAGTTGCGTGCCATTCCCAACGACGAGCCGGGTATGTCTCCCATGCAAATCTGGTGTAACGAGTCGCAGGAGCGTTATGTGCTGGCAGTATCGGATGCGCGTATCGAGGAATTCCAGGCGCTGTGCGAACGTGAACGCTGCCCCGTTGAAGTGCTGGGCGAGGCGACGCTGGAGCCACAGCTGGTGCTGGGGGACGGATATTTCGACAATACGCCCATTGATCTGCCGCTGTCTCTTTTGCTGGGCAAGCCGCCTAAAATGTTGCGCGATGTTCACCATCGTACTTTCAGCAAACCCGACCTGGAACTGCCGGATGATCTGACAGAAATCGCCTATCGTTTGCTGCGTGTGCCTTCGGTCGGCAGCAAGCAGTTCCTGATTACGATTGGCGACCGTTCTGTGACCGGACAGGTGACACGTGACCAGATGGTCGGACCCTGGCAGGTGCCGGTTGCAGATGTAGCCGTAACTTGTGCCGATTACCGCAGTTATCGTGGTGAAGCCATGGCAATGGGCGAGCGTCCACCGGTGGCACTGGTCGATCCGCCGGCCTCGGGACGTATGGCGGTCGGCGAAACCATTACCAATATGGCCGCCGCGTGTATCGAGTCATTATCCAGCATTCGTCTGTCGGCCAACTGGATGGCACCTGCCGGTCATCCGGGGGAAGATGCCGGCCTGTTTGATACGGTGCGCGCCGTCGGTGAGGCGCTGTGTCCACGACTTGGCCTTTGTATCCCGGTGGGCAAGGATTCCCTGTCGATGAAGACAGTGTGGGAGGAAGATGGCGAGCCACGTTCGGTCACTGGTCCCTTGTCATTGATCGTGACCGGTTTTGCACCGGTCAGCGATGTGTGTAAAACCCTGACGCCGCAGTTGCGTATTGATTGCGGCGATACCGACCTGGTGCTTGTTGATCTGGGCAAAGGGCGTAACCGGCTGGCCGGTTCGGCACTGGCCCAGGCATACAAGCAGGTTGGTCATCATGCGCCTGACCTCGACGACCCGGATGCATTGAAGAGTTTCTTCGCCGCTATCCAGGACCTCAACCAGAATGACCTGCTGCTGGCTTACCACGATCGTTCCGACGGTGGCTTGTTTACCACGCTGTGTGAAATGGCCTTTGCCGGTCATTACGGAGTGGAAGTTCAGCTTGACGAACTCGGTGATGACAGTCGCGCCGCGCTTTTCAGTGAGGAGCTGGGTGCGGTGCTGCAGGTGCGACATTGCGACACTGACGCAGTACTGGAGACCCTGCGCGAAGCCGGTCTGGGGCGATACAGCCATGTCATTGGTGCCTTGCGTGATGATGATCGCATTGTCTTTACCCGGGCACGCAAACCGCTGTTTGATGAAAAACGCATAGACTTGCAGCGCGCATGGTCGGAAACCAGTTACCAGATGCAGGTTCTGCGGGACAACCCGGAATGTGCAGAACAGGAGTTCTCTGCACTGCTCGACAGTAGTGATCCCGGTATGCAGCCACGTATCAGTTTTGACCCGGAAGATAACATTGCCGCCCCCATGATCGCGGTGGGTGTGGCGCCCAGGGTGGCTATCCTGCGTGAGCAGGGTGTGAACGGGCAGCTGGAAATGGCCGCTGCATTTACAGCGGCCGGCTTTGACTGCCGTGATATACACATGAGCGACATTATTACCGGGCGAGCAGATCTGTCCGGTTTTAGCGGCCTGGTAGCTTGCGGTGGTTTTTCCTACGGCGACGTACTGGGCGCAGGACAGGGCTGGGCAAGATCGATCCTGTTCAATGCCGGTGCCCGTGATGCCTTCAGTGCGTTTTTCGATCGTGACGACAGTTGGGGGCTGGGTGTGTGTAACGGTTGCCAGATGATGTCCGGCTTACGGGATATCATTCCAGGTGCTGCGCACTGGCCAGGTTTCGAGCGTAACCTGTCCGAACAGTTCGAGGCGCGTTATTCACTTGTTGAAATACTCGATACGCCATCAGTTTTGCTCAAGGACATGGCCGGCTCCCATCTGCCGATTGCCGTAGCACACGGTGAAGGTCGGGCCGCATTTACTTCACGTGAGCAGGCGCAGGCGGTTCTGGACAGCGGACACGTCGCATTGCGATACGTAGATCACTATGGCGAGGCTACCGAAGCTTACCCACACAATCCCAACGGTTCGGCATTCGGTATTACCGGTCTGACAACCGATGACGGGCGCTTCACCATCATGATGCCGCACCCGGAGCGGGTATTCCGCGGCGTACAGCATTCCTGGTGTCCTGACGAGTGGGGTGAGGATGGCCCCTGGTTGCGGATGTTCCGTAATGCGCGTTACCAGGTTGGTTAGTGCGTTCGTGACCATTCTGTGAAGACTTCTGCCCGCAAGTCGCTACACTACAGGTAAGCCTGTGTTTAAAGGGCCTGCAGCGGGTCCGGGCGAGGAACTTGCTCTTCAGGGCGCAGTCTCAACGTGCAGACCAGAGGGTAGAACTGTGTTGATCAGAAAACCAGCCGATCTTGACGAGTCAGATGTTACTCCATACGAAATATATCAGCAGCGACGCAAGTTCATGCAATCCGGGCTTGCCGTTGCCGGGGCAGCACTGACAGGTTCGTTATGGCTGCCGTCTGCGTCGGCAGCCATAACTATCGGTGAGGTGAAGGATGGCCCGTTCAGCACCGATGAGAACAAAACCGACCGCAAGGACGTTTTGACCTATAACAATTTCTACGAGTTCGGTGTTTCCAAGTCTGACCCTTTCAAAACCGCACACCGGATGAAAACCGATCCCTGGTCGGTAGAAGTTGTTGGTGAATGTGAAAAACCGGGCACATTTTCGCTGGAAGATATTCTGGCCCCGCATGCGCTGGAAGAACGTATATACCGGCTTCGCTGCGTGGAGGGCTGGTCGATGGTAATCCCGTGGATTGGATTCCCCCTGGCCGATCTGGTCAAGCGCTTCGCGCCAACCTCCAAAGCCAGGTTTGTGGAATTTGAAACCCTGTACGACAAGAAACAGATGCCGGGTCAGCGGCGGCGTGTACTGGACTGGCCGTATCGCGAAGGGCTGCGTATGGATGAAGCCATGAACCCGCTCACTCTTATGGCGGTAGGGTTATACGGCGAAACACTGCCTAACCAGAATGGTGCCCCCCTGCGCCTGGTGGTGCCCTGGAAATACGGATTTAAAAGTATCAAGTCAATTGTGAAAATCCGCTTTCGGGAAACACAACCGACCAGTTCGTGGATGAAGGCCGGTCCGCGTGAGTATGGCTTCTATTCCAATGTAAACCCGAATGTTCCACACCCGCGCTGGAGCCAGAAGCGTGAACGGCGTATCGGAGAACTCAGAAAGCGCAAGACGCTTATGTTCAATGGCTACGAAGAGCAGGTTGCTGCCATGTATTCAGGTATGGACCTGAAAAAGTATTTCTAGCCGGGTGGTTCGCAATATGCAAAAACGCATACTAAAGCCGCTGGTTTTTCTGTTATGCCTGCTGCCGGTTGTGGTTCTTGTTTGGCAGTTATTGACAGACCGGCTGGGCGCGAACCCGATTGATGAAGTGGCTGATGCAACCGGCGAGTGGACATTGCGGTTCCTGTTGATAACGCTGATGGCTACCCCGATCAAACGCCTGTTTGGCTGGGGCTGGATGGTCAGGGTGCGGCGTATGCTCGGGATTTTTGCGTTTTTCTATGCAACGCTGCACCTTGTTACCTACCTGTGGCTCGACCAGTTTTTCGACTGGGGCGAGATCTGGCTGGACATCCTGGACCGGCCATTTATTACCATTGGTATGCTGGCGTTCGTTTTATTGTTGCCGCTGGTGGTTACATCAAACAATATGATGATGCGCCGGCTTGGACGAAACTGGAAGCGGCTGCATCGCCTCGCATATGTTATCCCCTTGCTGGGCGTCGTGCATTTCTGGTGGCTGGTCAAGGCCGATGTGCTGGAGCCGTTGGTGTACGGTGGAGTGCTCGCGCTGCTGTTGCTCTTGAGGGTAAGGCGTAAAGCCTTGACCGGCCGGGTGGCCGGTGAGAACTGCGCGTCCTGACCCCCTTTGTTCAGGGGGGCGTGGAGGCGGCTATGGCATATCCTTCAGCTTTTTGTAATCAATGGCTTCGGCATAAGCCTTCAGGTCTTCTGCGCTGACGTCGTTGCCTTCAATCGTTACAAGAAAGCGTTTGGCAACGACGATATTGATTTCACCCTGTCTGTTGTCGCTGTCAAACTTGACGATGGCTTTCTGGCGTCCGACCCGTTCCAGTTTGCCTCCGTCAGAGGCAGCAAACATCGGGTTAGAAAACATCATCATCATGCCCTGCATCATCGGTGAGTCAGTGATTATTCTTACAGTAACCGAGCTGGCGTTCTTGCTGTATGTGCGTTCTGCCGTTACGCCACCACCAAACATGGCGCCGCCAGCAGCCTGGGACGAGGGAGGCTGTGCACTCCATCCGTCAAGGGGTTCGGGAAGAAATGCCTCGAGTTCGCCGCCTTTCTTTTGCTGGATCAATTGCGTCGCATAGTTCAGGCTTTCAACTGCATCCTTGTATTCACCGTCATGGTAATACTCCAGCGCCTCGTTGATAGAGTCTTCGATGTCATCTGCATAGCCCGGTCCGGAAAGCATAAAGATAGCTGCCGCAATACCGGTGGCTTTCAATGCACTGTTCAGTTCAAACATGATTCTCTCCTTTTTTCACAAAGTCGAAACACGGTCTAGTGAAGTCGCTTGTACCTGATGCGGTGCGGCTGGCTGGCTTCATCGCCCAGTCTGCGTTTCCGGTCTTCCTCATAGTCGGCATAGTTGCCCTCGAACCAGGTCACCTGGCTGTCACCTTCAAAGGCGAGGATGTGAGTGGCGATACGGTCGAGAAACCAGCGATCATGCGAGATAACCACGGCACAGCCAGGAAAGTCCAGTAACGCTTCTTCCAGTGCGCGAAGTGTTTCCACGTCAAGGTCGTTGGTAGGTTCATCGAGCAGCAGCAGGTTGCCGCCGCTACGTAGCAACTTGGCGAGATGTACGCGGTTACGCTCACCACCGGACAGTTTGCCGACGTGTTTCTGCTGTTCGGTGCCGCCAAAGTTGAAGCGTGATACATACGCACGCGAGTTGACCTCGTACTTGCCTATGGTAATGATGTCCTGACCGTCTGATATTTCCTCCCACACCGTCTTGTTGTCATCCAGTGCGTCACGGCTCTGGTCGACATAGGCCAGCTCCACAGTCTCGCCTATGCGCAGCTCACCCTCGTCGACGGACTCCAGGCCAGTCAACATGCGGAACAATGTAGTCTTGCCCGCGCCATTGGGGCCAATGATGCCTACGATGCCACCCTGTGGCAGGCGGAAGCTCAGGTCATCGATCAATAACCGGTCACCAAAGCCCTTGCGAATATGGTTGGCTTCGACCACCAGTTCGCCGAGCCTCGGCCCGGGTGGTATGTAGAGTTCCTTGGTTTCGTTACGTTTCTGTGCTTCCTGTGAGGCCAGTTCATCGAAACGCGCTAGGCGCGCCTTGCTCTTGGCGTGGCGTCCCCTGGGGTTGCTGCGAACCCATTCCAGTTCGGCCTTCATGGCCTTCTGGCGGGCGCTTTCGGATTTTTCTTCCTGTTCCAGGCGATTTTCCTTCTGTTCCAGCCACGAAGAATAGTTGCCTTCCCAGGGAATGCCGTGGCCACGATCCAGCTCAAGAATCCAGCCAGCAACGTTGTCGAGGAAGTAACGATCATGGGTTACGGCCACCACGGTACCCGGGTACTCAAGAAGGAAACGTTCCAGCCAGGCCACACTTTCGGCGTCGAGGTGGTTGGTCGGTTCGTCGAGCAGCAACATATCAGGCTTGGAGAGCAGAAGCTTGCACAGGGCTACACGCCGTTTTTCACCACCGGACAGTTTGCTGACACCGGCATCCCATGGCGGGAGGCGCAGTGCATCTGCGGCAACTTCCAGCGTGCGTTCCATGTTATGCCCGTCACCAGCCTGCAGAATATTTTCCAGCTTCGCCTGTTCGGCCGCCAGCGCATCGAAATCAGCATCCGGCTCAGCGTAGGCGGCATAGACTTCATCGAGGCGTTTTTGTGCATCAGTGATATCCGATAACGCTTCTTCAACGTTGCCGCGCACGTCCTTGCTTTCGTCGAGTTGCGGTTCCTGTGGCAGGTAGCCGACCTTGATACCGGCCTGTGGGCGAGCTTCACCATTAATTTCGGTGTCTATGCCGGCCATGATGCGCAGTAATGTGGATTTTCCGGAACCGTTCAGGCCCAGCACGCCGATCTTGGCGCCAGGGAAAAAAGACAGGGAAATATCACGCAGAATCTCGCGCTTGGGCGGCACAACCTTGCCAACCTGGTTCATTGTATAGACGTACTGGGCCATGTGTCCTCACCGGCTGGAGATAAACTCGGGACATTATACCGGTTGTGTGCTGCCAGGTTGAGTCACTATCTGTGGACCTGGAGTAGTGCAGGCCTGATAAGATCCTGGCAAACGGGTCAGGCAATGTGTAATGCCCGAGTCGGGTAATTATACCTTTTGTGGCGGATCCGCCCTGTTATGTGACATGGCAGAAATAGAAAAACCTTAAATAAATAGCCAGATAGCCGATAAAACGGCTCAGAGTACGAAACCGGGCAATTTCTGTGAGCTTAGCAGGGGATAATACGAAAACAATCATCAGCCTTGGCTTTGGTGCAGTCCTGGCGTTGATGTTTATGCTGGTTTTTATTGCCCTGGAGCAGATGCAGGCACTTAATAACAGTATTTCCAGTCTGGTTGAGGAAACCAACGCAAAGACCGCCGCGGCCAATACCATGCGCGATGCTATACGTCTTCGTGCCATCAGCCTCAAGACCATGCGGCTAACGGCAGACCCTTTTGAACGTGATGAAGAACACCTTCGTTTTCTTGGTTATGCCGGGCCGTACAGTCGTGCGCGCGAGCTGCTGATATCAAAGAAAATGGATGCCCGGGAGATCAAAATTCACCGCAAGCTGAGCGAATTTGCTCTGCGTGCGCAACCCGATAATGAATATGCAGCAGAGCTGTTGCTGAAAGGCGTGCCAGAAAAGGAAATTGATGCTGCAATGCAGGTTGCTGCCGCTAGCCAGGTGCAATTGCTCAAGCTACTTGATGAGCTGGTTAATCTCGAGCAGGAGAATGCTGAAACTGCTATCGATATGTCAGCTGCCCATTACCAGGAAACACGCCACAAAATGTTTGCGCTGGCGGTCATTGCGCTGCTCTTTGCCATCGTAATAGCATGGCTGGTGATACACAGGATAGCGGAAAAAAACCGGCGTATCTCCTACCAGGCCAGCCATGATGTACTGACAGGATTGATTAACCGTCGCGAATTTGAAAGGCACCTTGAATATCTTATTGGTCTTGCAACCTCGGATGGCCGTGAGCATGCATTGCTCTATATGGACCTTGACCGGTTCAAGATCATTAATGACAGCTGTGGACATCTTGCAGGAGATGAGTTTCTGCGCCAGCTTGCAATAGTCATGAAATCAAAGCTGCGCAAGTCGGATATTCTTGCCCGCCTGGGTGGAGATGAGTTTGGAATACTTTTGATGGATTGCCCACTGGGAAAAGCGGCAGATATTGGCGAGGAGTTACGTTCAACCGTTGAGGATTTTCACTTTTTCTGGGATGGGAGAACGTTTACGGCAGGTGCCAGTGTCGGTATTGTTGCAGTCAGGTCCGACGAAATGAATCCTGCCGCTGTCCTTAGTACAGCAGACACAGCCTGCTATATGGCAAAAGAGGCGGGGCGCAACCGGGTGAATATCGCAGCCACCAACGACAAGGATATCATTCGGCATCGTGGTGAGGTTAATACGATTAGCCGTATCAAGGATGCACTCGAACAGGATCGCTTCTGTCTGTATTACCAGCCTGTGGTTCCGGTCCGGCAGGAGCAATCCCTGTCTCCCCGGGTAGAAATACTGGTTCGCATGATCGCAGCTGATGGCACCCTGGTACAGCCAGGTTCATTTATCCCTTCAGCAGAACGTTATAATCTTATGGCGGCCATCGATCACTGGGTTGTATTGCATGCCATTGATTGGCTGGAAGCCAGGCGATCAGATGCGGGCCTGCCGGTGTTTATGATTAATCTCTCCGGGCAGTCGCTGTCGGACGGGCCACTACTGAACAGTATTGTAGACAAGTTGTCGGCCAGCGCAGTAAGCCCGGGGCAACTGTGCTTCGAAATTACAGAAACCGCCGCTGTCAGTAATCTTTCGTCGGCAATCGAATTTATGGAGGCCATGAAGGACCTGGGCTGCCAGTTTGCGCTGGATGATTTTGGCTCGGGCCTGTCTTCGTTTACCTATCTCAAACGTCTGCCGGTAGACTACCTTAAGATTGACGGATCTTTTGTCAGGGAGATTGCCGATGATCTTATTAGTCGCGCCATGGTCAAGTCCATCAACGATATTGGTCATGTCATGGGCAAACAAACGATAGCAGAGTTTGTGGAGAATCCAGCCATCCTTGAACAGGTCAGAATGCTCGGTGTTGACTATGCGCAGGGGTATGGTATTGCTCGTCCACAGCCTCTCGATGACGCAGTGATATCAGATCCTGCTTTCCTGCATTCAGAAGCCGGGCAAAGAAGAGCCTGGTAGGCCAGTTGGACCGCATGCCGGGAAAAAAGAAAATGGGGGCAGTCCCTGTCAACCGGTTTTGCACCTGTCGATAAGGGCTGACCCCGAATACTGTTTAACCATGCCTGACTACTCAGCCAGTGTTAAACCACTTGGAACGCGCTTCGGTGAATCATCACGCAGGTCAATGCTGGAAGGGTCAGTCAGTGCATTCAGGAAGTCCAGGATGCGATCGACGTCTTCATCGTCATAGCCCAGTGGTGGCAGTTCATTGTGGTCTGCAATGAAAGCAACACGGTCTGGATCATCCATGGTGATGAAGTCGAGAGCATCGAGATCATCACGTGATGGCAGTACGGCCTGGGACCGGTCATAGTTGCTGAGTGCATTAACCGCATCCACATGATGTTCTACAACCGCACGCAGTGTGTTATAGGCGCCGGCATGACCGTAGGGTGCTGTCAGTGCTACGTTGCGCAGTGTAGGTGTGCGGAACTTCAGGATATCGGTTTCTTCGCCAGTGACCTGTTGACGACCGAAGTCTTCATGTCCACCGGTTTTGCCCGGACTGTTACTGCCACGACCGGCGCCGACCTGGGGCATGGCGATAGCATGGAACTGCAGGTCGGTCTGGAACGGGCCACTGTGGCAGGAAGCGCAACTGTTACCGTTCTCGTCACCTTCGTAGAACAGTTCCATGCCGTCCTGGGCATTCTCACTCATGGCATCCTCATCACCGCGCAGGAACAGGTCAAAGGGGCTGTTGTCGGCACGCCAGTTCACACCCTCGAAGGCTGAAATTGCATTGGCTGCATGCGCATAAGTAATATCCGATGCATCAAAAATTTCACCAGGGAAGGCGGCCCTGAACATGTCCACGTATTCCGGGATCGCCTGCAGGCGCTGGGCCAGTAATTCCCAGACTCCGCCCGGGCCGGCAAGATTTCCGGCTGCGGCAGCGATGGCGACTTCATTCTCTGGCGCCTGACCAGCCATTTCTGTTGCAGAAGTTACCGGGAACATGGCCTGACAGGCTAATACATTTTCGAGGTTGTCAGGCAGATTTCCGCCAGCCGGTGTCTTGCACCCGCTGGGGAAGGAGGGGTTTACCTCTACACGCCCATCGTGGAACAGGACTGTGAACGATTTCGCACCAAGGTTGAATACCGGAGGTGCATTGCGTGGCACACGCTCGTGGACGGCATCATCACCGTTACCGGTGTCGCGTGTCACGCCTAATCCGACAGCGCCCTCACCAACAGGCAGGGACAGCCCGTCACCGGTGTCTGTCAGAGTGTGGTGGCAGGTACCACAGGATATATTCATGTTGCCGCTAAGAATTTTGTCGAACATCAGGTTTTTGCCCAGCTCCACTTTTTCCGCGTTCGGGTCGCGGAAGTCCATGTCTGTCACCGGATCCGGTAGTACATCGTCTTTTTTCTCTTTGCCTTTGCCTTTGCTTCCGGCGTACGCGGCACTGCTTGCCAGCAGCAGCGTCGCGATCGAGGCTGTAGTAATAGCTGTCGTTAATTTCATTGGTTATTTCTCCTCTGCTTCATCTCCGGGACGAAGCACATGTTTCCAACAGGTGGCAGGTAAATCAGGAAGGTTTTTCTAACAGCCGGATTTCAGCGGTTATCCCTCCATGCAAAAGGACTGGACAATGGTCTTGTATAGGTCGTGTATAAAACCGTGAGCGCCCTTCGCTGAGGACTTGCCCTGGTTTTAGTCTTAGTCTCAGTCCAGGATGAGCAATGGCATGATCTGATTTTTGCTGTATGTAACTTCCGGTACCAGGCAGGAGATATTTATTCATATTTAGATAAAACAGTTAGTTAAGTGATAAATGTTGCGTACTGAGGCTGTCTCTGCGGCAATATGCCCAAGGGGGCCGGCGAAAGCCTGATGGCTGGGCGAAACGCCCTGATTCCAGTATGATTCGCCTCTTTTCAGCCGTGTCGGGGAAGCCGAATGTTCAGCAAGAAAATGACCATCAAGGGGTTCGATGACGAACTTGCCGCCGCCATTGCCGCCGAAGAGGTTCGCCAGGAAGAACACATCGAACTGATTGCGTCAGAAAACTACGCCAGTCCGCGTGTTATGGAGGCACAGGGCAGCGTGCTGACCAATAAATATGCCGAGGGTTATCCGGGCAAGCGCTACTACGGTGGCTGTGAGCATGTCGATGTGGCCGAGCAGCTGGCTATTGACCGTGCCAAACAATTATTCGGCGCCGATTATGCCAATGTGCAACCTCACTCCGGTTCACAGGCCAATGCGGCGGTATACCTCGCGCTTTGCTCACCCGGGGACACCATACTCGGCATGAGTCTTGCCGATGGTGGTCACCTGACGCATGGTTCCAGAGTGAATTTTTCCGGCAAGGTGTTCAACGCTGTTCAATACGGTCTGAATACCGACACCGGCGAGATAGACTACGATCATATGCAGGCTCTGGCGCTGGAGCACAAACCCAAGGTTGTAGTGGCCGGCTTTTCCGCTTACTCACGCGTCGTGGACTGGGAGCGTTGTCGCAGGATTGCCGATTCCGTGGATGCTTTTCTGTTTGTCGACATGGCGCACGTTGCCGGCCTTGTTGCAACCGGGCATTATCCCAGCCCTGTCCAGATTGCCGATGTAACGACGACAACGACGCACAAGACCTTGCGTGGTCCACGTGGTGGTCTGATCCTCGCGAAGTCCAATCCGGATCTTGAAAAGAAGCTCAACTCACTGGTATTCCCCGGTATTCAGGGTGGTCCGCTGATGCACGTGATTGCTGCCAAGGCCGTAGCCTTCAAGGAAGCGTTGCAGCCCGGGTTCAAGGACTACCAGGGCGAGGTACAGGCCAATGCGCGTGCCATGGCGCAGGTATTTCTGGATCGTGGCTACAACGTTGTTTCCGGGGGTACCGACGACCACCTGTTCCTGGTCGATTTGATAGCCAAAGGTATCACCGGCAAGCAGGCGGATGCTTCGCTGGGTGCCGCAAATATCACTGTCAACAAGAATGCCGTACCAAACGATCCCCAGTCACCGTTTGTGACCAGTGGCATCCGTGTGGGCACGCCGGCTGTCACAACCCGCGGCTTCGGTGAAGCTGAAGTGTGCGAGCTGGCAGGCTGGATGTGTGACATCATGGACGATGTGGACAACGCCGATATCATCGAGCAGGTCAAAGCGAAAGTGCTGGATGTCTGTAAACGCTTTCCGGTGTACGGCTAGCCCGTTGCTCCACGGAGACTGACCACGCATGCGCTGCCCGTTCTGCGGAAACATGGATACCAAGGTCATTGACTCGCGTCTTGCAGGCGAGGGCATGCAGGTGCGTCGTCGCCGTGAATGCGTCGCCTGTGCAGACCGTTTTACGACCTACGAATCGGCTGAGCTGGTCATGCCGCACATTATAAAAAGTGACGGGACGCGCGAGCCGTTCAACGAGGAAAAACTGCTGACCGGTGTGTTGCGCGCGCTGGAAAAACGCCCGGTTAATACAGAAAGTGTGGAAGCCGGTATCAGTCGTATTCAACACCGCTTGCAGGCCTGTGGTGAGCGTGAGATCCCGTCACGCCAGTTAGGTGAATGGGTGATGGATGAATTGCGTAATCTTGACCAGGTCGCTTATGTGCGTTTTGCTTCGGTGTACCGCAGCTTCCAGGACGTAAGTGAATTCCGCGACGAGATCGAGCGCCTTGAGCAGGGGCCCACGCCGGAAGAAAAGCGTGACCAGATGCCGCTGCTGCCGGATGAAGAGGAAAACACGCCTGATGCCTGAGGCGTCGCCGGTGGATACAGCCGTATTCGATGCAGCTGATCATGCCTTTATGGCCGAGGCCGTGCAGCTGGCCTGCCGTGGTATTTACAGTACACATCCGAACCCGAATGTCGGCTGTTTGATTGTTGCCGGAGGTGAAGTGCTTGGGCGTGGCTGGCACCGCCGTGCCGGTGAGCCGCATGCTGAAGTATATGCCCTGCAAGAAGCGGGTGAGCGTGCCCGCGGAGCAACGGTTTATGTGACGCTGGAACCCTGCAGTCATAGCGGGCGCACACCACCTTGCGCAGACGCACTGGTCGAGGCCGGTGTGGCGCGCGTTGTTGTCGCTATGCAGGATCCGAATCCGCAGGTGGCCGGTCAGGGTATCGAGCGTTTGCGCAAGGCCGGGATAAGCGTTGAATCCGGCTTGCTGGAAGCGCAGGCGCGTGAGCTGAACCCCGGTTTCATTTCGCGCATGGAGCGTGGACGGCCCTGGTTGCGGGTGAAGCTGGCTGCCAGCCTCGATGGTCGCACCGCCATGGCATCGGGTGAGAGTCGGTGGATCAGTGGCCCGGAAGCTCGACAGGACGTGCAACGCTGGCGGGCACGAAGCTCTGCGGTCATGACGGGCACAGGTACTGTTATATCCGATGATCCATCGCTGAATGTACGGCTGGAGGCCTCGCAGTTATACGGCGTGGAACCGCTGCGCCAGCCCTGGCGCGTGGTGCTGGACAGCCAGCTGCGCCTGTCACCCGGGGCAAGGCTATTGTCATTGCCGGGTGAAACGCTGGTGATGACGGTGAGTGAGAATACCGCAGCACGCAGTGCGCTGGAGAAGGCGGGTGCTACGGTTTGCCTTGTTGAGGCGCACAACGGTCAGCCGTCACCACAAGCCGTGCTGGCAGAGCTGGCAGCGTGTGAAATGAACGAAGTGCTGCTCGAATGCGGCCCGACACTGGCGGGAGCATTTATGGCTGCCGGGCTGGTTGATGAGTTGGTGCTGTACCTTGCGCCACACCTGATGGGTGATGGGGCGCGCGGCCTGTTTCATCTGCCCGGGCTGGAAAAGATGCAGGATCGTATTGCTTTACAATGGCAGGATATGCGCAAGGTCGGCGATACACTACGGCTAACCCTGCGGCCTGCACGGGATTGACAGGACAGGCGAACACATAACATGTTTACCGGTATCATACAGGCAGTCGGTGAAGTCGCCGCCCTGCAGCCAAAGGGCGATGACCTGCGTTTACGCATACGTACCGGCAAGCTTGCACTCGACGATGTTGCCATTGGTGACAGCATTGCCACCAGCGGTGTATGTCTGACAGTCGTGGACTTGCCCGGGGACGGTTTCTGGGCTGATGTGTCCGCTGAAACCCTGGCCTGTACCCGCGCCGGTGAATTAAAAACCGGCGACCGGGTAAACCTGGAAAAGGCACTGACACTTTCCACCCCGCTGGGAGGGCATCTGGTCAGCGGTCATGTCGATGGCCTCGGTGAAGTTATATCGCGGCACGAAGACGGGCGCTCGGTGCGCTTTCACATGCGCGCACCGGATAACCTGGCGCACTATATTGCCGCCAAGGGCTCGGTGTGTATCGACGGTATCAGCCTGACCGTCAATGCAGTTGACGGTGCCGGGTTTGAGCTGAATATCGTGCCGCACACACTGGCAGAAACTACCATGGGTGAGCTTCGGCCCGGACAAACGTTCAACCTGGAAGTGGATATTATTGCCCGTTACCTGGAACGCCTGCTGCTTGGCCAGCGTGCCGCACAACCGGGCCACGAAGGGATAACGGAAGAACTTTTACAACGTTGCGGTTTTACGGGCGCAGCAGACAGGTAAAACCGGTTTATGAAACTGAACAGCATCGAAGAGATTGTCGAAGATATCCGTGCAGGCAAGATGGTTGTCATCATGGATGACGAGGACCGTGAGAATGAGGGCGACCTGCTGATGGCTGCCAGTCTCGTCCGGCCGGAAGATATAAACTTCATGGCAACGTACGGGCGCGGCCTGATCTGCCTGACGCTGACGCGTGAACGCTGCCGGCAACTGTCGTTACCACTGATGGTGGCCGACAATCAGGCGCAGCTGGCAACGAATTTTACTGTATCCATCGAAGCGGCCGAGGGTGTGACAACCGGAATTTCCGCCTATGACCGGGCGCGCACCGTCGAGGCGGCAGTCAAGCGGGAGGCCAAACCGCAGGACATTGTCCAGCCAGGCCATATTTTTCCATTAATGGCCCAGCCGGGCGGTGTGCTGACACGCGCCGGTCATACCGAGGCTGGATGTGACCTGGCCCGTCTGGCGGGACAGGAACCGGCGGCGGTGATTGTCGAGATTCTCAATGAAGACGGCAGCATGGCACGCCGCCCGGACCTTGAGAAATTTGCCGAAACGCACGACCTGAAAGTCGGCACCATAGCTGACCTGATCCACTATCGAATTGCCAACGAGAAAAGTGTTGAACGGGTGGCGGAGTGTAATTTGCCGACCGCGTGCGGGACGTTCCGCCTGTATGCCTACCAGGATATCGTCAATGAAGGACTGCATCTGGCGCTGGTGAAGGGCGAGGTTTCACCCGATAGTCCTAGCCTGGTGCGTGTGCACGTACAGAATGCGCTGGGTGACCTGTTCGGTGCACAGATGCAGGACATTGGCTGGCCATTACGTGATGCGATGCATCGTATCAATGAAAATGGTCAGGGTGTCGTTGTTGTGCTGGGGCAGCACGAGACACCACGCGACCTGGTGCAACGTATCCGAAGCTATGACGAGCACGAAAAATCCGGCGAAGCGCTGAAGCACGAAGAACAGCACGAGCTTCGTACCCACGGCATCGGTGCACAGATTCTGGCCGACCTCGGTGTGCAGAAGATGCGCGTGTTGAGTGCACCCAAAGTGGAACACGGTCTGTCCGGTTTCGGGCTGGAAATTGTCGAATACGTCGACGACCGGAAATAAATTCAAACATTGAAATGCGGAGTGACTGTCATGAGTGGCATCCAGGAAATTGAAGGTAATCTTAATATTCGTAACGCGCGCATTGCGCTACTGGTGGCGCGCTTCAACAGCTTTGTTGTGGAAAGTCTGCTGAGCGGTGCAATTGATACACTGAAGCGCCACGGCGCGGAAGACAAGGATCTGACGATTGTCCGCGTGCCGGGGGCTTTCGAGATGCCACTGGCCGCGAACCGGCTTGCAGCCAGCAAACGTTACGACGCCATTATTGCGCTGGGCGCGGTTATTCGTGGTGGAACACCTCACTTCGAATACGTCGCCGGTGAATGTACCAAGGGACTTTCCAGTGTGTCGATGAAACATGATATTCCGGTGACCTTTGGCGTGCTCACCGTGGACAGTATCGAACAGGCTATCGAGCGTGCCGGCACCAAGGCAGGCAACAAGGGTGACGAGGCAGCCATGTCCGCTATCGAGATGGTCAACGTGCTGCGCGAGATCGGTCAGTAAAGCGTATGAACCAGCCCGCAAAACCCCAGGCTGCACAACGTACCCGTGCGCGCCGGCTTGCCATGCAGGCGCTTTACCAGTGGGATATGTCGGATAACAACCTGTCAGACATCGAAGCCCAGTTCGTTGAAGAAGAGGGCTTTGAAAAAGCCGATGCCGATTATTTCAACGAGCTGTTGCACAGGATACCGGCAAAACTCGATGAAGTTGAAGCGGCTTTCGCGCCATATCTCGATCGCCCGGTAAAAGAAATAGATCCTGTCGAACGCGCGGTGTTACGCATGGCAAGTTATGAGTTGATGACCCGTATTGACGTGCCGTACAAGGTTATTATTAACGAGGCGGTTAACCTCACCAAAAAGTTCGGTGCCGAGCAGGCACACAAGTATGTGAATGGCGTGCTGGACCAGACCGCACGCAAGTTACGCGCCGTGGAGCACCCCCAGGGTGAAGGTGGGAGCGGGTTGCTGAAAAAGTAATGCGCTCCTTCAATCTGCCTTGAATGTCGGGCTCAACACTACCATGCCGCTACCCAGGCACTGGAGCTGGATATGAATAAAGCCGAAGCCGCCATCCGTGGCCTTGTTGAGCTTGCCGATATCGAAATCAACGGCAGCCAGCCACACGACATCCAGGTAAATGACACGCGTTTCTACCAGAAACTGTTGAGTGGCGGAGCGCTTGGCCTTGGTGAAACCTACATGCAGGGCCTGTGGGACTGTGAAGCACTTGATGTCCTGATTTACCGCTTACTACGGGCAGACCTTGAGCACGCCATTTCGCCGCTGAAACTGCTGTGGCCTGTTATCTGGTCAAAACTGGTTAACATGCAAAGTCATAACCGGGCGTTCCGTATCGGCGAGCGTCACTACGACCTGGGTAATGATCTTTACGAACGCATGCTCGACCCGCGCATGACCTATACCTGTGGCTACTGGAAAGATGCCGATAACCTGAGCGATGCACAGGAAGCCAAACTCGACCTGGTATGCCGCAAGGTTGGCCTGGAACCCGGTATGCGGGTACTTGATATCGGTTGTGGCTGGGGCAGTTTTGCCGGCTTTGCGGCCGAACGTTATGGCGTCAAGGTGGTCGGCGTGACGGTTTCCCGGGAACAGATTGCATATGGACAGGAACGCTACAAGGATCTCGATGTTGATCTGCGCTTGCAGGACTATCGCGATGTCAATGAGCATTTCGACCGTATAATCTCAATCGGCATGTTCGAACATGTTGGCCCGAAAAACTATCGCACCTATATGAAAATGGTGGAGCGTTGCCTGGAAGATGATGGCCTGTTTCTGTTACACACCATAGGTACAAACACGCGAGCCACGGATGTTGATCCCTGGACCAATAAATACATTTTCCCAGGTGGTGTACTTCCCGTCCCGGAACAGATCGACAAGGCGGTCAGTGGCGTATTCATCATGGAAGACCTGCACAATATGGGCACCCATTATGACCCGACCCTGATGGCGTGGATGGCGAATATCGATGAGCACCGGGAGCAGCTTGACAGCCTTGGCTATGACGACCGTTTCTATCGCATGTGGCGCTATTTTCTGCTGTCATCAGCCGGTTCGGCGCGGGCGCGCCGAAACCAGCTGTGGCAAATTGTTTATAGCAAGAAAGGAGTGGAGGGCGGTTATACGTCTATCCGCTAACCTCTGCCGGCCTGTGGCTGCCTCTGCCTGGATTTGGCACGCGCTGCAGGTGCTTTATGCCGGCCACTGCCCGGTCTTTTGGACGCGCCGTTGCCACGATTACGGTTGTCACCCTGGTGCCCCTGTCTGGAGTGGCCCTTGCCATTACGACCGTTCTGGATCGGTTCTGCCTTGATGCTCGGGTCCGGCTCATAGCCTTCCAGTACTTGTTTCGGGATTTCGCGCTTCAGTAACCGCTCGATGTCTCGCAGCAATTTGTGCTCGTCGATGCATACCAGAGAAATGGCTTCGCCTTCGTTGCCGGCACGACCGGTACGGCCAATACGATGCACGTAATCTTCCGGGACATTGGGCAGCTCGTAGTTCACTACATGCGGCAACTGGTCTATATCCAGCCCACGCGCAGCAATGTCGGTGGCAACCAGTACGCGCACGTCACCGCTCTTGAAGCCGGCCAGCGCTCGCGTACGTGCCCCCTGGCTTTTATTGCCGTGGATTGCGGCAGCAGTCAGCCCGTCTTTTTCAAGTTGTTCGGCAAGACGGTTGGCGCCGTGCTTGGTGCGGGTGAAGACCAGCACCTGTCGCCAGTTGCGTGAGCCGATCAAAAAGCTCAACAACTCGCGTTTGCGCAGCTTGTCGACAGGATAGACTTTCTGTTCGATACGTTCGGCAGTGGTGTTGCGACGCGCCACTTCTATCAGTTCGGGGTTGTCGAGCAGACGGTTGGCGAGTTGCTTGATCTCATTGGAGAAAGTGGCAGAGAACAGCAGTGTCTGACGATGATGTTTATCGGGTAACAGGGCCATCACTTTACGGATGTCGTGAATAAAGCCCATATCGAGCATGCGGTCTGCTTCATCGAGCACCAGGATTTCGACCTGTGACAGATCAACTGTTTTCTGGCTGACATGGTCCAGCAGGCGTCCCGGTGTCGCCACCAGAATATCGACACCGCGGCGCAGTTTCTCGATTTGCGGGTTGATCTTGACTCCGCCAAAAATGACGGCCGATTTCAGCGGCAGGTGACGGCCATAGGTCTGCACGCTTTCAGCGACCTGGGCGGCCAGTTCCCGTGTTGGCGTCAGCACCAGTGCGCGCACCGGGCGGCGACCTTTGTCAGCAGGGCTGCTGCTGAGACGCTGCAGCAGAGGCAGGGTAAAGCCGGCTGTTTTACCGGTGCCGGTTTGCGCACCGGCCAGGACATCCTTGCCTTCGAGTACGACAGGAATTGCATTGCTTTGAACAGGTGTAGGTTCGCTGTAGCCCTGCTCGCTGATCGCACGCAGGAGTTCGGCCGACAGGCCGAGGGTATCAAATGACATTGGGGTAATAACTCCAGTCTTGCCCTCCCATAGGCAGCATTGGCTGGCGGGAGCCGGTTCGGGCTGGATAAAGGGATTCTTGCTTGCGGGAGGCCCGGTAAAGCGGGCAAACGGCTCAAGACATTCCGGCAGCTTTTCATGGCCGCTCAAATGGGTGCTAACCGGTCAGGCACCCGGAATGCGGTTATTCTACCAGAAATTTGTGTTGGGCGGGAATTTTGATTATGAGGGAAGGCATACAGGTCCGTATAATGGTTCTGATGTTGCATTTGCCGGGATAACAATGCGTCTGAAACAGATCTGGGTTGATGCCGATGCCTGCCCTAAAGTCATCAAGGAAATACTGTTCCGTGCTGCAGAGCGGACGGGTGTGCCATTGATGCTGGTAGCCAACCAGCCACTGCAGGTTCCAAAGTCCCGCCACATTCGCGCTATCCAGGTCGGCGCCGGTTTCGATGTAGCCGATAACTATATCGTAGCGCATGCCGAAGTCGGTGATCTGGTGATAACAGCGGATATTCCACTGGCGGCTGAAGTCGTCGCGAAAGCGTGCCGTGCGCTGAATCCGCGTGGTGAGCTTTATACGGAAGAGAATATTCGTCAACGTCTCAATATGCGGGATTTCATGGACACCCTGCGCAGTAGCGGGATTGATACCGGCGGGCACGCATCCTTCAGTCAGGCCGACCGCCAGGCATTTGCCAACCAGCTGGATCGATTGCTCGCGAAGCCGGGCTAGAGCGGCGGTAAACTTGACAGGATGGTAAACCTGTAGGTTGCTTAACCCGTGGATGTCTAAAGTATTTTTCTTGTCGGTCGATGACTTGTGGTGGGTAACTCTGAGGAAATAGCAGGGGTTAGTAGTGGCCGACAGGAAACCGGGAAAATGGCTTGATCTGAATACCTTGAGCGGCCGGTATCTGGTTGTGGCACTGGCAGTCGTGATTGTTGTTACCCTGTCAGTCGGCTGGGCGGTATGGATGCTGGGCAAGGCGACGCAGTCTTCCACCAGCAGCCTGCAGCTGCGAAACAATATCCAGTCCCTCGGCACTGCTATACGCAGTTCAGTCTGGCAGACTAATTTTGCCCTTCAGAGGTACATGATTTCGCCATCGGATGATATTCAGAAACAAGTACTCCAGGAAATCAGGGAAGCCAGGGAAAAAGCTGCCGAACTCGCAAAAATTCAATCTGGTAGCCAGGGAAGTGCAGAGAAGGCCATACAACTCAAAGAGAAACTTGGCAAGCTGCAGCTGCAGCTTGACCATTTGATGGAAATTCGAAACGACCCGCAGCAGCTACATCCGGCCATGCACCTGATGTCTGGTTTCATGCTGCCAGCCAATGACGCGTTTGTGACGGCAGTTAACCTGGCGCTCTCGGAACTCGTCAGCGATAACAGCAATATTCTCGCATCACAGGAGTTTCTTCTGCTGAACGGGGTCCGTGACCGCTGGCGGCAAATGATCGGTTTTTATCGAGTGATGGTGGCCAACCGTTTCGGGGCATTTACAGCCAGTCAGGAAGGTATGGCCAGGCAGTCATACAATGTCAGGTTACTCTACCAGCAGATCAGGGAGAACCTCCGACAACTCACCAAAATGGATGTAAGCGGTGATCTTGGTTTTCAGACCAGTGATGCACTTGCGGTGATGCGGCTAAATTCCGAAAACTGGTATGAATACTTTCAGAAAGTCAGTGCCATGTACTCTTCTGATGACTGGCGCACTGATTTGCCCTTTTTACGGGATATTGTGCAGCCATTATTTGATAATATCTGGCAGGCATTACTGGCGGTAGAGCTGGCGGTTGAGAAAAAATCCAATCAGCAAGTTGATCAGCTGAGAACAGCCGGCAGAACGGTGAGTGTGACCCTGTGGGTGCTCGCCGGATTGCTTTTTGTCCTGGTGATTAGCGGTTATACCGTGCTGGACCGGATACTCCTCGGCCCTATAGCGCGTATCTCCCATGCCTTGTCGCTGGATGTCGATGTTAAATCCGATCGACCTTTCGAAGTGCCGGAGGCCAGGACACGGGAAATACAACAGCTGGTTACAGCATTTGAAAATATGCGCAGCGATGTGCAGCGCCGCCGCCTGGCACTGGAATACCAGTCTTTGCACGACAGCCTGACCGGCTTGCCGAACCGGGCTTATCTGCTTGAAGAGCTGACCGAGACATTGAAAAAGGCAAGCCGGCTTGACCGGAATGTTGGTCTGATGATAATGGATCTGGACCACTTCAAGGAAATTAACGATACGCTCGGCCATCCGGTTGGTGACCTGATACTGCAGGCCGTTTCAAAGAGATTATCCGAGGCTATTGGAGACTGCGGTTTAACGGCGCGCCTGGGTGGTGACGAATTTGCGGTCATCCTTCAGTGTACCAACCAGGGTGATTGTGCCAGGACATCTGTGGCTATCGCCAGGGCGCTGGAGAAGGAATTCCAGGTTGGTGGTCACAAACTCTATGTCGGTGGTAGTGTGGGTGTGGCTATCTACCCCAAAGACGGGATCGATGTATCGGTTCTGATGCGCCATGCAGATGTTGCCATGTATACGGCAAAACATACCGGGAAACGCACGGTATTTTATGATGATACCCAGGATGAAAACAGCTTGCTGCGTTTGCAGCTGGTCAAGGATCTCAAGGATGCCATAAGTAATGACCACCTCGATCTTCATTTCCAGCCAAAAATAAACCTCGTTAATCAGTCGGTCAGTTCTGTGGAAGCCTTGTTGCGTTGGGAGCACCCTGAACATGGCATGGTGCCACCGGGACGGATTATTCCCATGGCTGAGCAGACCGGTGTTATCCAGCAATTGACGCGCTGGGTACTTGCGCGGGCTTTGCGGCAGTTGTCAGACTGGCGCAGAGATGGCATTGATATTGGTGTGGCGGTAAATCTTTCAGCTTATGATCTGCGTGACACCACTTTGCCGGAAGTGGTGCATGGTCTCTTGACCGAAACCGGTACCCATCCGGAACAGTTGACACTTGAAGTTACAGAGAGTGCCATGATGTCTGACCTGAACAATGCAGCACAGCTGTTGTCGCGCATCAAGGAAATGGGGGTCAGTATTGCAATCGATGACTTCGGCACAGGTTTTTCCTCATTGTCTTACCTGAAAAAACTGCCGGTCAAGGAACTTAAAATCGACAAGTCTTTTGTTATCAACATGGGCCATGATGAGAACGATGCCATGATTGTGCATTCCACTATTGATCTCGCGCATAATCTGGGCCTCACCGTGGTCGCAGAAGGTGTTGAAAGCAGGAAGGTGCTGGAACAATTACAGTCTCAAGGCTGTGATCTGGTCCAGGGTTTCCATGTGTGTAAACCCTTGCCTGCGGTCAAGCTGGGAGGCTGGCTTCGTGAAATGTCACACAGGGTTACGGCGTTACACAAAGCCGGAGATGTTGCATAAATCCGGTAGCCCGGACTGGACAGTTTTGCCTGATCAGCTAGAATTATCCTCACCGTACTCGCCTCTGCTGGGGGCCGAGATGTCGTCCTGGAGGGCATACCGTGCACGTACCGGACAAGATCGAGCACCTTATAGAGTCACATCGTGACGAGAAAGAAGTCGGGCTGTGGTTATTCTCGCTTATCCCGCTGGGTGTGGCATTCATTTTCTTCTTTATTTTTCTTCTGCCGATGGACTTGCCGAACAAGGATATTATCCTGGTCACAGGTGCTGGTGCAGGTGCTGCTGGCTTACAGGGCTACTGGATACAGCGAGGCTGGCGGCGAGAGGAAGGACTCACCATTTTGCTCGGCTTGATTGGCCTGATAGCTGTTTCAGTTTTCGTATGGGCCTATATTAACTTCCTCGGGGAAATCGTGCGCAGTATTTTCAAGGGCTGGGCCGCCTAGAGTCTGCCCATGCTGTCCGACCAGATCTGGGGTCTAGTCTGAAAAAGCGATACGATCTTCAAGTGCTTCAAGTGCTGCTCGCGCACAGCTCTCGTCCTTGTCGCCACCGGGTGCACCACTGACACCGACTGCACCAGCCAGGTAACCACCAACAATGATCGGTAGCCCGCCCTTTAACATGATGAGGCCATCAATCTGGTTCAGCTCGTTACGGATATCAGAGCGGTTTTCTACCACAGCACCACTTTCGGTGCCGCCCATGATGACCATGTTGGCTTTGCGTTGTGAAATATCCAGGGTGAACCGGGGTGCAGCATCATCGCGCAGTGCCGCACGAAGTGAGGCATCCTTGTCAACAACGACAGCGCTGACCTGGTAACCGGCCTTGCGGCAGGCAAGTACTGCCTCGTTGACAACATCCCGGGCCAGTTCCATACCGATGGTGCGTTGTACCAGAATATCGGCGGCCCATGTGCTTGTGCTGCCAAGCATGAGGGCAAGCAACAGGCTGTTCCCTGAACGTGGTATGTAGTGTGGCATGGTACTGTCTCCCTGGCTGAATTGGGGTGAATTATCCCGCGTTGTGCACGTAGGCCACAAGTGCCGCGGATGCTAGACTGTGTCTTTGAATTTGCGAGGTGTGTTCGGTGCCTGATTGTGGTTGCGAGACAGAGATCAATGACAGGGAGCAAAGCCGGATACTGGCCAGATCTGGCGAAACAATTTCCTGATGGTTTCTGAGTTCGAAATTATTCACCGGTTTTTTCAGCGTGAGCTGGCCGCACCGGGTGTGTTGCTGGGTATCGGTGATGATGCCGCAATACTGATGCCGGATGCGGGAAGTGCGCTGGTGGTGGCTGTGGATACGCTGGTTGCCGGTCGCCATTTTCCCGATCAGACCGATCCGGTCAGTATTGGTCATAAAGCCCTGGCCGTTAACCTCAGTGACCTCGCTGCAATGGGCGCGCAGCCGCGCTGGGCGACACTGGCGCTGACCCTGCCGAAAGCTGATGAAGCCTGGTTGTCCGGGTTTGCTGAAGGCTTTTTTGCGTTGGCAGACCGGTTTCATGTGGCGCTGGTGGGTGGGGATACCACGCGCGGTCCACTTTCGATGACGGTGCAGGTACAGGGGCAAGTCGATGCCGCCAGGGCACTGCGACGTGATGCAGCAAAACCCGGGCAACATATTTTTATTACCGGCACGCCGGGTGATGCGGCATTTGCCTTGCAGCAGTTACAGGCAGGTGAAGCAGTTGAAGCAGCGTTGCTTGCCCGCCTGAACCGGCCGGAGCCAAGAATTGCCCTGGGTATGACACTGGCGGGTGTTGCCGAGGCGGCGATTGATGTGTCCGACGGGCTACTGGCTGACATTCAGCATATGCTGGATGCCAGTGCTTGTGGTGCACAGATAAATGTTGATGCCATCCCGCGTTCACAGGCATTACTGTCACTGGATGTTGAGTCTGCGCTGACCTGCCAGCTGAATGGCGGGGATGATTACGAATTATGTTTTACCGTAGATGCTGATCGTGTTGAGCAGGTATACCAGGCAGCAGAAGATAGCGCGGTATCTATTGCAGAAATCGGTATTATCGAGCCACAACCGGGTATTCGCTGTGTGCACGAGGACGGTTCGCCCTGTACGCTGAAGGTCGGGGGTTTCGATCATTTCGCAAACAACCATGACTGAGCGCATCGATACACGGAGGGTTTTTTCCGATCCTGTTTTGTGGCTGGCATTCGGCTTCGGCTCAGGGCTCTCGCCACGTGCACCGGGAACAGCCGGTACGCTGGTGGCGGTCCCCTTGTTTCTGCTATTGGATCAGTTGAGTTTCGCAGGATATTTGACGGCAACAGTGCTTATCTCGCTGGCCGGCGTATGGATCTGTCAACGTGCATCACAAACACTGGGCGTTCATGACCATCCCGGTATCGTCTGGGATGAATTTGCCGGTTACCTGGTCGCTATGATAATGGCCCCCGAGGGCTGGACCGGTATCCTGGCCGGGTTTGTATTGTTCCGGTTTTTCGATATATGGAAGCCCTGGCCGATTGGCTGGGTTGATAAAAAAGTGCACGGTGGCCTCGGTATCATGCTGGATGACATACTGGCGGGCCTGATGGTGGTTGTGGTGCTGTGGGTTGCCAAGCTGGTCGTCTGATTTATTCTGGAAGCCTGGAGTATTTGCTGATACGGCATTTCATATGGAAATATTTTCTGCATTACTGTTCTCACTGGCGCTGATAGCGGCCTCGTTTGCTATCAATCGCTATTTGATAGGTGGACGGCTGGTTATTGATGGCTACCGGCTTGCGTTGACAGCATCGGCGGTTCTCCTGCTTGCGGTCGTGGCTGAATCGCTGATCAATCCGCTTTACGAGCAGTTGTTTGGTGGCAAACTGTGGGAATACCGGGTCTTTCCGCTACACGACAGCAACGTCTCGGCGCTGGCCGCTTTCGTGTGGACTGCTTACGGCGTACACCTCTACTTTACCGGTCAGTCTCTGGATCTGAAGCTGGGAGGTCGCTGGAGCAGCACCGGTACCAAGGCTCTGATTGTCAGCTTCGAGGCACCTTTTGTCTTTGAGGTTAGTGGTAATCTTCTGTTTCTGCAGCTGATGAATAACTATTATGCGTATTATCTTCCCTCCGATGTCTATCACCTGACATCTTTCCGGGTAGTGCCGGTTTATATTTTCTGCATCTTCTTCGGCATGGTAATACTTAAACTGCTGGAGCAGTTGCCGCGTTACCGGATGCTGCCTCCGGCGCTGTTTGCGGGCGGGATTGCCTACCTGTTCGCAGGAGCGACCTGAGAACGTTTGCAACAATCAACTGTCGACCAGTTGATCCTTTTCCTTGTCGCGTTCGATCAGCGCATAGGCCGAGTGATTGTGTATGGACTCGAAGTTTTCTGATTCCACGATATAGGCGCTGATACGGTCATCTGTATTCAACGCAGCGGCGATATCCCGCACCATGTCTTCCACAAACTTCGGGTTGTCGTAGGCTTTTTCCGTGACGTATTTTTCATCCGGGCGTTTGAGCAGGCCGTAGAGTTCACATGAAGCCTGGCCCTCGACCATGTCGATCAGTTCCTCTATCCAGACAAAATCACGCGTGGTAGCGGTGACTGTTACGTGTGAACGCTGGTTATGTGCGCCGCGCTCCGAGATTTTTTTCGAGCAGGGGCAAAGGCTGGTGACCGGTACGATGACCTTGATTTTCATTTTTGGTTTACCGTCGGAGATTTCCCCGATAAAGGAAACCTCGTAATCGAGCAGGCTTTGTACACCCGATATCGGCGCGGTTTTGTTGATGAAATAAGGGAAGCTCATCTCGATGTGACCGGCTTCGGCTTCCAGACGTTCGGCCATTTCGCCGAGCATTTCCTTGAACGACTCGACGCCGATTTCGCGCTCGTGCAGGTTGAGAATTTCCACGAAGCGTGACATGTGTGTACCTTTGAAATTGTGCGGCAGGTTCACGTACATGTTGAAATTGGCAATGGTGTGCTGTTCGCCTTCGCTGCGGTCTTTTACCCGCACCGGGTGGCGAATGTCCTTGATGCCGACCTTGTCGATGGCGATGTGGCGGGTGTCAGCGCTGTTCTGTACGTCAGCAATGGGGTTGTTGACGGTGGCAGCCGTTGATTTACTCATGATTCATCCTCAGCGTAACGCACGCAGGCGCGTTCAGTTTCCCATAGCGTGACAGCATGAACGCGGATGCTTTCGTTGTTCAGTTGCGCCGACAGTTCCTGGTAAAAATATGCGGCGATGTTTTCAGCTGTCGGGTTAATGTCAGTGAATGGCTCCAGATCATTCAGGTAGCGATGATCCAGTTTGGCCGCGATGTCGCGGGTGGCCTGTTTGATGACCTTGAAGTCCACGCCCATGCCCATCTTGTCCAGCGAACTGGCGCGAACTTCGGTTTCGACTTTCCAGTTGTGGCCATGCATACGCGCACAGGCGCCCGGGTACTCACGCAGAGTATGCGCAGAGGCGAAGTCCGTAACAATTTTCAGGGTATAACAGGCGGCCACACTAATTCCTGACTGAAAAGGTAGGATTTTAGTCGACCGCACGCAGCGTTGCAATTCGTGCCGCCAGTTCCCGCTGGATCCTGTGGTAAATACTGTCGCTATCCAGGCCACATTCGGCGAGCTGCTCCTCACGACTGGCGTGCTCAATGAAATGATCCGGAATTCCAAGGTGAGTCAAGGGGATAGTGATGTCGTGGGCAGCCAGGGATTCGGCTACTGCGCTACCGGCGCCACCGCTGATAGCGTTGTCTTCCAGTGTTACCAACATGCGGTGGTTAGCCGTCAGCTCACATACACAGGCTTCGTCCAGAGGCTTGATAAAGCGCATATTGACTACGGTGGCATCCAGTTTTTCCCCGGCTTCAAGCGCTGCGGTCAGTGTGCTGCCGAAGGCCAGCAGGGCCACATCCTTACCTTTGCGGCATACCTGCGCCTTACCGATTTCCAGGGTATCCAGGTCGGAATCGACCTCCACGCCCGGCCCGGTACCCCGCGGGTAACGCACGGCTGCTGGCCCCTCATGCCTGAAACCGGTCGACAGCATCTTGCGGCACTCGTTTTCGTCAGCTGGTGCCATCAGCAGCATGTTGGGGATGCAGCGCAGGAAACTCAGGTCGAAATTACCCGAGTGGGTCGGCCCGTCCGCCCCGACCAGTCCACCCCGGTCTATGGCGAACAGAACGGGCAGGTTTTGCAGGGCGACATCGTGGATCAGTTGATCGTAGGCACGCTGCAGGAATGTGGAGTAGATCGCGACCACCGGTCTGATACCTTCACAGGCCAGTCCGGCAGCCAGGGTGATACTGTGTTGCTCGGCAATACCGACATCAAAGTAACGATCAGGGAACTGTTCGGAAAATCCCACCAGCCCGGAGCCTTCACGCATGGCCGGTGTAATACCGACCAACTTGTCATCGGCAAGGGCCATGTCACAGATCCAGTCCGAGAATACGCGGGTGTAGGTTTTCCCCGTGGGAGTGCCACCACCCTGACTTTCGCCCGTTTCAGGATCAAATTTGCCAATGCCGTGAAATTTGCAGGGGTTGTTTTCTGCCGGGGCATAGCCTTTGCCCTTGCGGGTGACAACGTGCAGAAGTTGCGGGCCATTCAGTTGGCGCACATTGCGCAGGGTGGTAACAACTGCGTCCAGGTCATGGCCGTCGATAGGGCCAATATAATTGAAGCCAAGTTCTTCAAACAGGGTGCCGGGTATAACCATGCCCTTCATGTGTTCTTCGGCACGTCGCGCCAGCTCCCATACGGTGGGCATTTTCTGCAGGACTTTTTTACTGCCTTCGCGCATGGTGGCGTAGGTGCGACCGGACAGAATACGCGCCAGGTAATTGGACAGGCCACCGACATTGGGCGAAATCGACATGTCGTTATCATTCAGTACCACCAGCAGATTGGCATCCAGCGTACCGGCGTGGTTAAGCGCCTCGAAGGCCTGACCGGCCGTCATGGCGCCGTCACCGATAATGGCGGCTACACGCCGGTTGTTGCCTTCCTGTGTAGCGGCAATAGCCATACCCAGTGCGGCGCTGATAGAGGTGCTGGAATGCCCGACTCCAAAGGCGTCGTAAGGGCTTTCATCGCGCTTGGGAAACCCGGCCAGCCCGCCTTTCTGGCGGATACTGCTCATCTGCTCCCGGCGGCCGGTGATAATCTTGTGCAGGTAGCTCTGGTGGCCCACATCCCACACCAGCTTGTCATCCGGCGTATTGAAAACATAGTGCAGTGCGAGTGTCACTTCCACCGTACCCAGGTTGGCCGCCAGATGGCCACCGGTGGACGACACCGATTCAATCATGAACTGGCGGGATTCACGCGCCAGTGCGCGTAACTGGGCCATGTCAAGGAGGCGCAGATCTGCGGGTGAGTCGATCTGGTTCAACAGGCTGTTTGGGTCTACAGTTTTCATGCAACGCTGGACGGCAGGGAAGCGGTCAATTATCGGTGTTGACGGGCTGCGAGGCAAGCAAATCGACCTGCTTCAGGTGCTCCGTTCGACAATATATTGTGAAATCCAGCGCAACGGATCGGCGTTTTCGTCCAGATCGGACAGTGCCTCGAGAGCGGCACTGTGCAGCTCCTGGGCGCGTTCGCGGGCCCCTGCCAACCCCAGCAGGGCGGGGTAGGTGGGTTTGTCCAGGGCGCGATCGGCACCCGCCTGCTTACCCAGTTGCTCGGTATTGCCGGTGACGTCAAGTATGTCATCCTGCACCTGGAAGGCCAGTCCGATGTACTTGCCATAGTGGTCGAGCGCGCGTGTCAGGGTTTCGTCGGCATTCTCAGCGCATAGCGCACCCAGCAGCACAGCAGCACGTATCAGCATACCGGTTTTGTGAATGTGCATATCTTCCAGTTCGGCGATACCCAGCGTTTTGCCCACAGCCGCCAGGTCTATGGCCTGCCCGCCGACCATACCGCGCGAGCCGGAGGCCAACGCGAGGCGTTCGATCATGGCCAGTCTCTGTGGTGCCGGTATACCACCCATGTCCGCGTGGGACAGCAGGTAAAAAGCCTGGGCCTGCAGGGCATCGCCGGCCAGTATGGCTTCCGCCTCACCAAATGCTTTGTGGCAGCTGGGTTTGCCGCGGCGCAGGTCATCGTCGTCCATGGCCGGCAGGTCATCGTGTATTAAAGAATATACGTGGATACACTCGATGGCACAGGCGGCGACATCGAGTTGTTTGCCGCGGGCGCCCAGCGCATGGCCGGCGGCATACACCAGTACCGGGCGAATACGTTTTCCACCATCAAGCACGGCATAACGCATGGCGGCATGCAGCTGTGTCGGGAGTGTATCCGTATCGGGCAGGAATTGCCGGAGCGCTGCTTCAACGCGTTGCTGGCAGTCAGCCAGAAAGCTGTCCAGGTCAGTCAGGGTCTGTGTCACTTTGGAAAGGCTCAAGCGCTGCCTGGCCATCCTTTTCCAGCAGGATTTGTACTTTTTGTTCGGCTTCTTTTAACGCGGTCTGGCAGGCACGAGTGAGTTGTACGCCGCGCTCGAACTGTTTCAGCGACTCATCGAGGCTCAGGTCACCCTGTTCCATTTGTTCGACCAGGCTTTCCAGCTCCGCGAGGGCTGTTTCAAAGTCAGGCATTTTCTTGCTGCGTTTTGCCACGTCGGCTCTCCGTTATCCGGGAGCGTACGTTACAAGTGCGGGTCGGGAAGGTCAAACATGCCCGCCATGTCACCCACCCCCTCCCGGATCTGTTCCGTGTATGCCCAATGAAAGACCACCTTTGCCCATAACTTGCCCCTCGGCAATATCCCGTGTCAAAGCGGGCACTGCATCTCAACTATCAATCAGCAGGTGCCCGAAATAGGCGAATATGCCGATCATGACACCTGTGAAAAGCTGGGCGTGAACCAGGTAGGAGAGTTTCTTTAACTCTATTGGCGAATACCGCCATGTAAGGAACATGCCAAATAACCCTTGCCAGATGACCAGCGCCAACACAGCCGGAAAGAACAAAACCCGCATAGGTGCGGTTCCCATCAGTGCAATGTGCAACAGGATAATTGCCACTGTTGCGATTCCGACGTAGACGTGGGTTCTATCTAAAAAACCCAGTAAATGCTGGAAAAGCGATGCGGTGGCGGGTGGGGAATAGTCCGGAAGCAAGCGCTTTGCAAGCGCGCCTTTGCCCATCACCAGTTTCAACAGGGTGCGCGCGTAAATAAACAGCAACGCCCATAACCCGGCCTCGCCAAAGCTCTCTCCCATCTCGCTGAGAAATGTTTCGCGCTCAGGTATTGGCGGATAGACTGTATAGACATATACGAAATACACAATCGACGCGAACAGGACGATCGCGGTGTAAATCAAAATATCCTTGAAACTCCTTATCATCTGTAATCTGCCACAAAAGTTCAGGTGCCGGCTGGCTTACCCGGGTATCCTGGATCGTCGGCGCTGCCGGGCATAAAAGCGGGTCACCGGTGAGTCGAAAAACACCGACAAGTCAACACTAACACCTGTATTATGGTGCGTGAATAAGCAATTGACAGACACAAGATACTGAGCTAAATTCTTCCCCAGTTTAGATTCAGTCTAAATAGCGACACGAACGATTTTTTCATCTATCCGGAGGCACCAAACATGGACCTGAAAGGAAGTAAAACCGAAGACAATCTGAAAGCTGCATTTTCCGGCGAGTCTCAGGCTAACCGTCGTTACCTGTATTTTGCAGCCAAGGCTGACGTTGAGGGTTATAACGATGTTGCTGCTGTGTTCCGTTCCACTGCCGAAGGTGAAACCGGTCACGCCCACGGTCACCTGGAGTACCTGGAAGCGGTGGGTGATCCGGCAACCGGTCTGCCGATCGGCGGCACCAGCGATAATCTGAAGGCGGCTATTGCCGGCGAGACTCACGAGTACACCGATATGTACCCGGGGATGGCCAAGGCTGCACGTGATGAAGGTTTTGACGAGATTGCCGACTGGTTTGAGACTTTGGCCAAGGCCGAGCGTTCACACGCCAATCGTTTCCAGAAGGCGCTGGACGCACTGGACGACTGATGGCTGTGTCTGCTGCCGGTTTCTGATGAAGAAACCGGTAGGGCCGGGAACACCCTCCTGGTGTTTTCCCGGCCCGATTTCCCTCCCGGCGCTACGCGCCGGTGCGGGGAGCCCCGAATTTTCTGGCCCGCCCCGGGCCACCCTGAATAGCCCGGAGATTTGCGATGTCTGTTCGTGAAGGCAATCTGGAAGCCCCTACTCGTCACCCGCTGGACTGGAAAAACCCTGATTTCTACGATGAAAACCTGCTGGTGCAGGAGCTTGAGCGGGTGTTCGATATCTGTCACGGGTGTCGAAGATGCTTTAGTCTTTGTAATGCATTTCCCACCCTGTTTGACGCCATTGACGAATCATCAACCATGGAACTCGATGGCGTGGACAAGCGCGTCTTCTGGCAGGTGGTGGATCACTGTTACCTGTGTGACATGTGTTATATGACCAAGTGCCCGTATGTGCCGCCGCATGAATGGAATGTCGATTTCCCGCACCTGATGTTGCGCGCCAAGGCGGTAAAACATGCGCAGGGCAAGACGCGGGTACGTGACCGGATTTTAAGTTCAACCGACACAGTTGGCATGCTTGCCGGTATTCCCGTGGTCAGCGGCGTCGTCAATGCCGTAAACCATAACAAGGTGGGGCGGCGCGTCCTGGAAGAGTTGCTGGAAGTCCATCCCGATGCGCACTTGCCTGAGTACCACAGTGACAAGTTGCGCAGTCGCGTGGAGATTACCCGAAACCAGGACGCTAATGCTGCTCCCGAAGCCGGTCCGACGCGAGGCAAGGTGGCGTTGTTTGCCACCTGTTACGGCAACTACAACGAGCCGGATCTTGGGGAAGACCTGATTGCAATATTTGAGCACAACGACATCCCTGTGCGCCTGGTGGATACCGAGCGTTGTTGCGGAATGCCCAAGCTGGAGCTGGGTGATCTGCAGGCCGTGGAGAAAGCGAAAGAGGTAAACATACCACAGCTGGTTTCCCTGGTTGACAAGGGATGGGACATTGTCGCACCGGTTCCCTCCTGTGTGTTGATGTTCAAGCAGGAGCTGCCGCTGATGTTCCCGGATGATGAGGATGTGGCGAAGGTGCGTGACGCTATCTATGATCCCTTCGAGTACCTGATGATCCGTCACAAGCATGACCTGTTGAAAACGGACTTCAGTCACAGCCTCGGTAATATTTCCTATCACGTTGCCTGCCATCTGCGTGTACAGAATATCGGTATGAAAACCCGCGAGCTGTTGCAACTGGTGCCGGATACCAGCGTCGATGCCATCGAGCGTTGTTCGGGGCACGATGGTACCTACGCAGTGAAAAAAGAGTTCCACGAAATTTCCATGAAGATTGGCAAGCCTGTCGTGAACCGTGTGCAGAAGGCAAGCCCTGACCACTATTCCAGTGACTGCCCGATGGCCGGTCACCAGATCGAGAACGGGCTGGAGAATGGCAAGGCGCCGGACCACCCGCTCAAGCTGTTGCGTATGGCGTACGGCATTTGACATTGCCCGGTAACTGACATGAAAACAATCGAAGGCGAGGCCTCCATGCAAAAACTTTCACGTTCGGATCTTTATAGTCTGGAAGAATACTCGACCCTGCGTAACGAGTTTCGTCAGCAGTTGATGGCACACAAGAAGAATCGTCGTTTGCCGTTGGGTGATATAGCGGCGCTCTACTTTGAAGATCGCCTGACCATGCAGTACCAGATCCAGGAAATGTTGCGCGTTGAGCGCATCTTTGAAAGTGAAGGTATCCAGGAAGAACTGGATGCGTACAATCCGTTGATTCCGGATGGCAGTAACCTGAAGGCCACCTTTATGATCGAGGTGCCGGATGAAGATGTGCGGCGCAACAAGCTGGCCGAACTGAAAGGTATCGAGGACGAGGTGTGGTTACGTGTCGAGGGTTTCGATCCGGTGTTTGCGATTGCCGACGAAGACCTGGAGCGTGAAAACGAGGAGAAGACCTCCTCGGTACATTTTATGCGCTTTGAGCTGACGCCTGACATGGTGGCGGCCGCCAAACAGGGTGCTGCTCTCGGTGCGGGTATCAGCCATGCTGCCTACACGGTTCAGCTGGAGCCACTGCCAGAAAATATACGCGCTGCCCTGGTAGTTGATCTCGACTGACCACCAGTCACTTTTTCAAGAAAAAACGACGAGTTGCCGTTAAACTCCCCTGCAGGTTCACCTAAATACACAGGGAGTACAGCATGAGCACAGGGAGCATTTTCTGGATTGTCATCGGGCTTGTACTGGTTGTCGTGCTGGTGTACGGCATCCAGATCTACAACCGGCTGGTCTCGCTCAAACACAATGTATCCAAGGCCTGGTCAAATATCGACGTCCTGCTCAAGCAACGTCATGATGAATTACCCAAGCTGGTGGAAGTCTGCAAGCAGTACATGGGTTACGAGCAGGAGACGTTGCAGAAAGTCATGGAGGCCCGATCGCAGGTCGCGCAGGCCCGGGAAGGTGGAAATATGCCGGCACTGGGGGCCGCCGAATCCCGGCTTCGGCTGGGACTGGGCAACCTGTTTGCGCTGGCCGAGGCCTACCCGGACCTTAAGGCGGATACGACTTTCCAGCATTTGCAGGATCGTATTTCGGCCCTGGAAAACAGCATAGCCGACCGGCGTGAGTACTATAACGAAAGCGTCAACCTCAATAATATCCGTATCGAACAGTTTCCGGATGTCATCATTGCCAGCAAATTCGGTTTTGGGCCTTTCGAATTACTCGAGTTCAGTGACGAAGAGACTGCCGATGTAAATGTCGGTCGTCTGTTCAACGGCTGAAGCCGGTTATCCCTCCTATGTCGGGTATCCTGGGTGATCTCAAGACGATATCGACGCTGCATTTTACACTGTTTGTGCTGTTCACCCTCGTGGCTGCCCTGTGGTGTTTCTGGCTGGTGTGGAAAAACTTCCAGAGCGCCCGCATTATTGAAGATACGCCAACTGCAAAGGTTCGATCGGCCCCGCAGGGCTACGTGGAGCTGGAAGGTTCTGCGCGCTGTTTTCCCGGGCAGCAGGTCCTGGCGCCACTGACGGGGCTACCCTGTGTCTGGTACAGCTTCCGTATCGATGAGGAGCGCCGGGGATCGCGGAACTCGACAAACTGGGTTGAAGTGGAATCGGGTACCAGTGAAACCCCGTTCTGTTTTTATGATGAAACAGGTGAATGCCTTGTCGACCCAAGAGGTGCAGATGTCACCGAATCGGCACGCAAGACATGGTACGGCAGTAGTCAACGGCCGACAGCAGGCAGGCAAAAGCGTGGTTTGTTCGGGCAGCTGGTTGGAAGGCGATACCGTTATCAGGAAAAGCGTATCGATGAAGGTTATCTCTACTTGCTGGGCTGGTTTGACACGATTCGCAGCACCGACAGCAGTGTCAGTGAAGAAGTTCTGGCTCTGCTGCGACGATGGAAGCAGGATCAGGGTGTTCTCGTGGACCGCTTTGACAGCAATGGCGACGGTGGCATCGACGAGAATGAATGGGCACAGGCTCGCCAGTCAGCACACCGGGAGGTTGTTCAGGATCGTGCAAGGCGCTCCGCCGAACCTGCCCTGAACTGTGTGCGTGCCGGTGAATCGGATCGCTATCCCTTTCTGATGGCTGCGCGTCCACAGCCCCTGTTATCCAGCCGTTACCGACGACGTGCTGTTGCTGCCCTGGCAGGATTTTCGATAGCCTGTGCAATTTTACTGATTATGTTCTCTGTCAGGTTCTGATTGTAGCGGCCTTCCTCCTGCCGGGGGCTTTTTCCTCATGAAAAGCAATTTTAAGCCACCGGGTGCGGATCTGCATGCGGGCGAAAAAAAATCACTGCAGGACTTGAAAATGGGGTGAGGCGTTCCCATTTTTCAGTCATCAGCGGATGCCATGCCGGTATCACGCGAAGTGGATTCTTGAAGAGGAGATGCAACCATGTCTTTAGTGAGATACGAACCCTGGAGTCTTTTGAACCAATTGCAGGGCGAGATGAGCCGTATGCTTGATACCAACCGTTATGGCGAAGAGGGAAGTCCGCTTGCAACCAGTGACTGGGTGCCGGCAGTGGATATCAAGGAAGAAGATGACCGTTATGTTATCCATGCGGATGTGCCTGGCGTAGAAGCCAGGGACATTGAAGTCAATATGGAAGACGGTGTTCTGTCTATCAGGGGTGAGCGCAAGATTGAAAACGAGGAAGAGCGGGAAGGCTACAAACGCATCGAACGCGTACGTGGCAATTTCTACCGTCGTTTCAGCCTGCCCGATGGTGCTGATGCTGAGGCTATCAGTGCCAAATGCAAGGATGGCGTGCTTGAAATCATCATTCCCAAGCAGACCAAGGTGATGCCCAAGCGCATCGAAGTACAGAGCTGATCAATACCTGGCAGTTCCTCGACAGCCCCGGCCTCTGGCCGGGGTTTTTTGTTACACTCTGCTGGTCGATATTCCGGTGGTGATGATGATCAAGAATATAGGGTACGCCGGGGTTCTTGTGCTGGGTTGTGTCGTCCTGTCCGTGACGGCTGCTGGCGAGGATCCTGTATTTGGTGATTTGTACGGTGAGGAGGGCAGCGCCGGTTTTGTCGAGGGTAAAGCCTGGGAGGAGCAGGGACTGGTACTGCCCGCCTACCCGGATGTTGAATCCCGTGACCTGATAGAAGTTGACCTGTTGCTAAAAAATTATCCGTTCCGGTTATTGATTGATCCGGCCTCCGTCAGTGTCGGAAAAGACGGTGTAGTACGCTATACCGCTATTATTAAATCAAGATCCGGTGCAACCAATGTGATTTATGAGGGAATACGCTGTTCGAGGGGACAGTACCGTCGCTATGCCTTTGGAGGGCAGGCCGGGTTTCAGTTGGCGATGAATTCGCGCTGGCGCTATATCCGTGGTGGCGAACGTGGAGCGGAAGCTTATCTGAAAGTTTTGTACGACCATTTTATCTGCCCGTCGCCAGCGCCTGGCAAGCCGGGCCCTGTGCTCCGGCGCTTGCGTGCGCCAAATCCTGATAATTTTTTCTATGGCGAAGAGGAATAGAACAAGCGCGGCGCTTTCTGTAGCATGGGCGCCCTGATCAACTCACGAAGTCTGAAACGTCATGGCCAGCCAATACGATGCCGCCTCCATTGAAGTCCTGAGCGGCCTGGACCCGGTCCGCAAGCGCCCGGGGATGTACACTGACACCGCCCGGCCGAATCATCTCGCCCAGGAAGTTATTGATAACAGTGTCGATGAGGCAACTGCGGGGTTCGCCAGCAAGATCGCGGTGACACTGTTCAAGGATGGCTCCCTGCAGGTGAAGGATAATGGCCGTGGTATGCCGGTGGATATCCATCCTGAGGAAGGCGTTTCCGGTGCCGAAGTTATCCTCACACGGCTGCACGCCGGCGGTAAATTCTCGGATAAAAACTACCGTTTCTCGGGTGGCCTGCATGGTGTTGGCGTGTCGGTGGTGAACGCGTTATCGAAGCACCTGGAACTGTGGGTGCGACGGGACGGCAAGGAATACAACCTGGCATTCAAAAATGGCGAGAAGGTGTCCGGCCTGGACGAAGTGGGCAAGGTCGGCAAGCAGAATACCGGTACAACCCTTCGTTTCTGGCCCGATCCGAAATTTTTTGATTCGGCAAAGATTTCACTGCCCAGACTGAAGCATGTACTGCGCGCCAAGGCCGTGTTGAGTCCAGGACTGGAAGTCACCCTGATCGATGAAAAAAGTGGTGAGAAAGAGGTCTGGTACTATGAGGATGGCTTGCGCGATTACCTGGTCGATGCGCTGGGTGATGCAGTTCGTATCCCCGAGGAGCCGTTTACCGGTAGCATGGAAGGTAATGAAGAAGCAGCCGAGTGGGCCCTGGCATGGTTGCCGGAGGGTGGCGAGCTGGTTACCGAGAGCTACGTCAACCTTATCCCGACCGCGCAGGGCGGTACACATGTAAATGGTTTGCGTATGGGGTTGACCGAGGCCATTCGCGAGTTTTGCGAATTCCGGAACCTGCTGCCGCGTGGTATCAAGCTGGCACCGGATGATGTGTGGGAACGCTGCGCCTATATTCTTTCTGTAAAAATCCGCGAGCCGCAGTTTTCCGGCCAGACCAAGGAGCGGCTGTCTTCGCGGGAGTGTGCACCCTTCGTCTCCGGTGTGGTCAAGGATGCTTTCAGCCTGTGGCTCAATCAGCACACCGAGGCCGGTGAGCAGATTGCCCAGCTGGCAATACAGAATGCGCAGACCCGGCAACGTGCAGGCAAGAAGGTAGTGCGCAAGAAGGTGACCAGTGGTCCGGCATTACCCGGCAAACTGGCGGATTGCAGCAACAATGACCTGGCACGCTCCGAACTGTTTCTGGTTGAAGGTGATTCGGCCGGTGGTTCTGCCAAACAGGCGCGCGACCGTGTGTTTCAGGCGGTCATGCCCTTGCGTGGCAAGATCCTCAATACCTGGGAAGTCGATTCCTCCGAAGTGATGGCTTCCCAGACAGTGCACGATATTACCCTGGCCATTGGCGTAGAGCCTGGTTCCCCCGAGCTGAAGAACCTGCGCTATGGCAAAATCTGTATCCTGGCCGATGCAGACTCGGATGGTGCACATATTGCGACCTTGTTGTGCGCTCTGTTTCTGCGCCATTTCCAGCCCCTGGTCGAGGCAGGCCATGTGTTTGTCGCCATGCCGCCACTGTACCGTATAGATGTTGGCAAGCAGGTGTTCTATGCACTCGATGATGCGGAGCAACAGGGTGTGCTGGACCGGATTGCCGCAGAAGGCATCAGGGGCAAGATTAACGTGCAGCGCTTCAAGGGCCTGGGTGAAATGAATCCCATGCAACTACGTGAAACCACTATAGATCCGGATACCCGCCGTCTCGTGCAGCTTACGGTTGAGCCAGGTGATAACAGTCACTGTATTCTCGACCTGTTGCTCGCCAAGGGGCGTGCGCCTGATCGCCGAAGCTGGCTTGAGAAAAACGGCAATCTTGCCGATATATAGTTCAGCATCGGCCAGCAGCATTGCAGGCCTGACTTAACTCTATGAAAACACAGAAAGAATTGACGGTGCCCTGAAGCTTTTGTGGCCCGGGGTTACGGGAGAGATATGGGCGAGATAATCGTCAAGCATTTCAGGCGTGCCGATACGACCTCGGAGCAAAAGGAGCTGGTTACCGAGATCGTCGTCGAGGATTCGGATACCGGGCATTTTCTCAGGCGTGTTGAAGAATCCCGTCTTACCCGCCCCTGTTTCCAGACTATCGACATGCGCGGAAAGGTGGCTGGCGAATGTCGGCGTTATGCTTTCAATGATCGTATCCATTATCTTGATGATCTTTCCTTCCAGATGTTCGAACGCGGCCTGCACGAGAACAACGGCGTGTATACCGTCGGCACTTTTGAGTCAATTGTCGGGGGAGCACACACGCTTCAGGCGCAGATAAATGCACGTGATGAAGCAGAACTTCGCCGTCAGGAAATTGAAAAACGACGCCTGCAGAGAACGCGTGATGCTGCGCGTGAACGTGCCAGGGTGGATGGCGTTGACGCTGTTGAGGATATACAACCGGTTATTGCGGACAATCCTGAATCGTTGCCACTCGGGTACTTTCGCAAGAGAGACCATCCCCGTCTCCAGTTCGCCTCCAAGGTAAGGTTACAGAGCGGCAACATTCGTAGCGATGGTATCACCCGTGATATTTCTGTCTGTGGTATCCAGGTTCGCATTAAAGGATTGACCACCTTCCAGGAAGACCAGAAACTCCAGGTATCATTGACTGGCCTGCACGACAAGGCAGGCAATGTACAGTTCGATGATGTCCTATATCGGGTTGTCCGTATCCAAACGCATGAAGCTGATAGCACCCTGTTTCTGCGCCGCGTGGATCTTGACGGGCCGGCCGGGTTTTCAGATTTTATTTCAGGATTTATCGAGGAAAACCGGCGACGCTACAAGCTGGATGTGGATGATGAGTATACGTCGACATTGAGCTGGTATTACGAGCGCTGCCATGCGCAAAGTATCACCCAGCTGCCGGTATTTGTCGAGAAAACCGGGGCAGATACTTTACGCGTGCAGGCGGTTGCCATGAGTGAGGGCAATACCTACCTGGCGCGTTTCTTCTGTACGGATGTTGATAATTATGACTTCAGTCCCCTTGCTCTCCCGGCGCGGCTTGAGCGGCTGGCGGAGAAGGGTGAGTTTGTCATGGCGATGTATCGCCACAAGGGCGATGGTGATGACCGCTTACGCCTGCATTCTGCAGCTGATTTCGAGTTTGCAACAGATGCTGATTTCTACCGCTTCATCTATTACGCCGCCAGTCAGCCGGAATACAGTGTTGTGAAAGTGCAGGTCGGCAGTATGCCGTTACTGCAGGCATCAGGTAAGAAAATCGATGAAATCTCGCAACGTCTGCAATACAAGTCTGAATCCCGGATGAAGGTATTGCGTGAGCAGCTGGCGCGCCTGTTCTTTGTCGCCTACGTGGTGGATATGACCCATAAGTACACGGGCCTGTCCATGAATGATAAGTCGATTGATGGACTGCAAGCCTGGGTTGGTCCCGAATGCCGGAATCTTTCAGATGGCGGGGTGAAAAAATCACTGGATCCTTCACGCGAGTTACTCAAGACTGACCTGGTGCGCTTTGGCTATGTCGAGCGGCGTCGTGAAGATCGCTATCTGGCCGAGACCCGTGTGGACGTGAAAATCGGTGATCGCAGCCTGGAGGGGTTGTCAAAGGACATTTCAACGCGGGGGATTCGTATTCAGCTGAACAAGTGCCTTGCCGTCAAGCCCGGTGCGCCGGTCAAGGTGGGGCTGGTGTCCCTGCAGCAGAAGAAGTCCGGTGCCAACCTCATGGATATTCCCTACCTGGTGGTCAACTCGGTCAATAATGACGAGGGCACGGTGATCATGCTGGAGCGTGTTCTGGGTAGTGCGAAAGAAGGTCTCAAGGAATTCTTCGTTGAGCTGATCACCAAGAATGAGCACAAGCTTGGCGTGGATACCGGTGATATCTGGAGTGCAACAACATCGAGGTTGTACGAGTCGCTACTGGCCGCCAATACGCCTACCATTCCGTTTTTCCTGGGTCGAAATGCGGAAGGTGGCGCACATCTGCAATTTGTGGGTGTCCCGGAAGGTGGCAACAAACTGCTTGATTTCTTTGAGACCGAAAGCGGGCACGATTTCCGTTGCGTCAACGATCGTCGTGTTGTCACAACCTTGTATGACGCGATTCAGATTCTTGTCCGTCGGCAGAAGGCATCACAGGAGCCTCCGGCACCCTTTGAGCTTGAGCTGTATCTGTATCGGGAGCGGGATGAGGAAACCGGTGAGACTTATATCCATGCCGCGACCGAACTCGATTTTACCAGTGATGCCGGGCGTGAGACCTACCTCCAGCAACTGGTTGGGAGGGAGGACTGGCGTTGTCTGAAGATTGTGACTACGTTTGTTCATGCTCTGGATGAGAAGTCAGTCGACAAGCTGGTTGCTTCAGTGAGGGAGCAGTCGAAGCATCGTGCGATCAAGCTCTCGGACCTGGCGCATTCCGTAGTGGGATGCGGTGAAGTCATCGATATCTCCCGCCAGTCGGGGGCCCGGCGAGGGCTTGTGAAGCCGGAGTCCTAAAACACGGGTTCACCTTCCAGCGCCTGCATCGGTACAATGGCCCGGTCCTTGTACTGAATGACGGAACCGGTATGTCCACAGATACTCTTGTCGAAGGCACGGAAACGCTGCCACTGCACACCTTTACCGAAAAGGCATACCTGGATTATTCCATGTATGTCATTCTCGATCGTGCCCTGCCACACATCGGCGATGGCCTGAAGCCGGTACAGCGGCGCATTGTCTACGCTATGTCCGAGCTCGGCCTGTCGGCACGGGCCAAGTTTAAAAAATCGGCACGTACGGTAGGCGATGTATTGGGCAAGTTTCACCCACACGGTGATACTGCCTGTTACGAAGCTATGGTGCATATGGCGCAACCCTTTGCTTTCCGGTACCCCCTGGTTGACGGGCAGGGCAACTGGGGTGCGCAGGACGACCCTAAATCCTTTGCAGCCATGCGCTATACCGAGGCACGTCTTTCGGCCTTTTCAGAAGTCCTGCTGGCCGAACTGGGTGAGGGAACTGTTGACTGGACGGCCAACTTCGACGGTACCTTGCAGGAACCGATCCTGCTGCCCGCACGCCTTCCGGTGGTGCTACTGAATGGCGCAGCCGGTATCGCCGTCGGGATGGCGACAGATATCCCTCCACATAACCTGCGCGAGGTGGCTTCCGCCGCCATTCACCTGCTGGAGAAGCCTAAGGCGACAGTGGATGACCTGTGTGAATATATCCAGGGTCCCGACTACCCGACAGGGGCAGATATTATTACGCCGCGTGATGATCTGGTGCGCGCGTACCATACCGGGAGTGGTAGCGTACGAATCCGTGCACGCTACGAGTCGGAGAGTGGGGATATTGTTGTCACCGAATTGCCCTGGCAGGTATCTGGCGCACGGGTGCTGGAGCAGATTGCGGCACAAATGACGGCGAAGAAGTTACCGATGGTTGCAGATCTGCGCGATGAATCCGATCACGAAAATCCAACCCGGCTGGTTATTGTACCGCGTTCCAGCCGGGTAGATATCGATACCATCATGCTGCACCTGTTCGCGACAACCGATCTGGAGCGCAGTTACCGCGTCAATATGAATATGATCGGGCTGGACGGCCGTCCGGCTGTCAAGGACCTTCGCACGCTGCTGAAAGAATGGCTGGAATTCCGGGTTGGCACGGTGACGCGGCGTTTGCAGTATCGTCTCGACAAGGTGCTCGATCGTCTGCATATCCTTGATGGCTTGCTGGTCGCATACCTGAATATCGATGAAGTTATTGCCATTATCCGTGGCGAAGATGAGCCACGACCGGTGCTGATGAAACGATTCAAACTCAGCGAGCGGCAGGCGGATGCCATTCTGGACCTCAAACTCCGACACCTGGCAAAACTGGAAGAAATGAAAATCCGTGGTGAGCAGGAAGAGCTGGCTGCCGAACGTGACAGTTTGCAGAAGACCCTGTCATCTAAACAGCGTTTACGCACGCTGGTAAAAAAAGAAATTACCGCCGATAGCGAAAAATTCGGTGACGACCGCCGTTCTGCGCTGGTGAGTCGTCCGGCCGCGCAGGCTATGGATGATACTGCGCTGGTACCCAGTGACCCGGTAACCATTGTATTGTCGGAGAAAGGCTGGGTGCGTGCTGCTAAGGGACACGAAGTCGATCCTGAAGCGCTCAGTTACAAGGCCGGTGACAGTTTTCTCGCAGCAGCGCAGGGCCGTAGTAACCAGCAGGTCGTATTCCTTGACTCTACAGGCCGGGCCTATACGCTGACTGCTCACAGCCTGCCCTCGGCACGTGGTCAGGGTGAGCCGCTGACCGGCCGGTTTAACCCGCCGGACGGTGCTCATTTTGTGGGTGTTATGGCCGGGGATGCAGACAGCCTGTATCTGCTGGCGAGCGATGCCGGCTATGGTTTCGTGGCTCGCATCGGTGATCTGTATGCGCGTACAAAGGCCGGGAAATCCGTGCTGTCGGTGCCGAAGCATGCGCGAGTGCTACAACCGGTTCCGGTAGTCGACCCGGAAGCTGACCAGCTGGCGGCCATTGATCTGCAGGGCCATATGCTGGTTATCCCGACTGTGGAAGTGCCGCGCCTTAATCGCGGTAAAGGTATCAAGATCCAGGGTGTCAATGCGAAGAAACTGGCCGCCGGCGAGGAGCGTATGGTCGCCGTGGTGAGCGTGCCGCAGAATGGTTCGCTGGTTCTGCATGCGGGTAAACGGCACCTGAAACTGAAAGCCTCAGAGCTGGCGCTATACCAGGGGGATCGGGGCCGCAAGGGCAAGAAACTGCCACGTGGCCTGCAGCGGGTCGACAGGGCATTTGCTGAATAGAGCCGCCGTCACCCTGTAGACACAGAGGTAAATTATTCGGCTGACAGGTAGGCTTTTGCCTCTTCTCCTGGATCCGGCAGGCCGGCAATTCGCCAGGCTTCAAGGCAATTCGGGAACAGATGATGCGTGGCTTCTGCTGTCAGATGTGTGTCGTGGCAGATCCGGGTGCTGGAGGGGGGGACATGGTACTTTGCATAGTAGTTGCGCAAAGACTCGATAAGTCGCCAGTGCTCCTCGGAAAGTTCTTCAATTCCGTCTTCCCGGGCAAGCTCCCGGGCAAGCTCCGGCGTCCAGTCGTGTGGGTCGCATAACAGCCCGGATTCATCGCGCGGCACGTTTCGCAGTTGTTGTCCCATGATAGTGCTCCTCTGCGTTCTGTTGATACCCGCTTTAAGTATAGTCAGTGCGCTGGCGGCAGCGTGCGGGTAGAATGGCGACCGTTCATTTTCAGCCAGGATAAGGTGCTATGTCCCTGATTCGTCCCTTTGCCGGCCTGCGGCCGGTACCAGAACGCGCCAACGATGTGGTTGCGCCGCCCTACGATGTTCTCAATAGCGAGGAAGCCCGCGAACGGGCAGCTGACCGCCCACTGAGCTTCCTGCACATTTCAAAGGCTGAGATCGACCTGCCGCCGGGCACAGATCCTTATGATCCTGCGGTATATGCCAAGGCCGCGGAAAACCTCAACAAGCTGGTCGCGGAGGGTGTGCTCAGGCGCGAAGACAAGCCGGTCTATTACGTTTACCGTCTGACCATGGGAGATCATGTACAGACCGGGCTGGTTGCCGTTGCATCCGTTGCCGATTACGACAAAAACCGTATTCGCAAGCACGAGTTTACCCGTCCCGCCAAGGAGGATGATCGCGTGCGCCAGATCGAGGCACTGAATGCACAGACCGGCCCGGTTCTGCTGGCATACCGGTCACAGGACGATATTGATGCGCTGATTGACTCGGCAACAAATAACCCACCGGAATATGACCTGGTTGCAGACGATGGTATCGGGCATACCTTCTGGGTGCTCGATGACCCGGCAACCATCGACAGACTCACGGACGGGTTTGAGGCGATGGAGGCGATTTATATTGCTGATGGCCACCATCGTTCGGCAGCGGCATCACGCGTGGCGGCCAGCAAAAATGGTCCACCCGATGCCATGAGCCGTTATTTCCTGTCAGTGATTTTCCCGCACAAACAGATGAAGATCCTGGATTACAACCGGGTGGTTAAAGATCTCAACGGACTGAGTGAAATGCAGCTGCTGGAGAAGATTGCCACAGCGTATGACGTCAACCAGTCTGCGGAACCGGTATCGCCATCACGGCCGGGAGAGTTTGGAATGTACCTTGGAGGCCAGTGGTATCGCCTGAATATCCACCCGGAACGAATTCCCGAAGACCCGGTGGCGCGCCTCGATGTCAGTCTGCTGGCCGACAACCTGCTGGAACCGGTGCTGGATATCAGTGACCCGCGTACTGACCCCCGCATTGATTTTGTCGGTGGGATCCGCGGCCTGGGTGAACTTGAGAAACGCGTGGACAGTGGTGAGATGGCTGTCGCATTTTCCATGTTCGCCACGACCATGGAAGACCTTATGGCGGTGGCCGATGCCAACGAAGTGATGCCGCCCAAGTCAACCTGGTTCGAGCCCAAGCTGGCAGACGGGCTGGTTTCGCACGTACTCGACTAGGCGACTTCCCCGGTGAAATCGTAGCTGAGTGTTTCGCTTGGCTCTTGCAGGAAGTTACCCTGGATAAAGTTGATGCCGCTCTGCCAGAGAACAGCCAGGCTGTGTGCATCCTGAACATATTCTGCAATACATTGCTTGTTCATCGAATTGGCAGTGTCCAGTATCGATTTCACCATTGCCTGGTTATCAGTATCACTGGCCAGATTGTGGATGAAAGAACCATCTATCTTCAGATAATCGACCGGCATATGCTTGAGTAACTGGAAGGAGTTCGGGCTGGTGCCGAAGTGCTCCAGTACGGATTTACAGTGCAGTTCCTGCAATGCCTTGGCAAAGCTTTTCGCCTGTTTCAGATGTTGGGAAGCGATTTTTTCGGAGAGCTCGAATACCAGTGCGTCACCCGGCAGGCGATGTTCTTTCAGGCTGTTACTGACAAAATCCACCAGTTTTTCATCCAGCAGTGTTTGCCCCGAGACCTTGATAAAAAACTGGGTGTCTGAGCCCTGTGAGCGATGTTCCGATAGCGTCTTGATAGCATTCTCGATAACCCAAAAGTCGATTTCTGCAGTCTGACCGGTTTGCTCGGCAATTGGCAGGAACTGACTGGGCAGAATATGTTCTTCCTCATCGTTAATCATGCGCAGCAGGACTTCGTATTTCTCACTGGTATCGCCCTGCAGGCTGACAATTGGCTGGAAAAGCAGCCGGAACTGGTTGTGTTCCAGTGCATCCTTTATCAAGGCATGCATTTGCTGGTCGCGTTCCTTGCCGATTTTCTCGTCGACCACCGGGTTGTGCAAATGGATCTTGTTACCGCCCGAGGAACGGGCAACCTCACAGGCCAGGTCTGCACGGGAAATAACTTCGTGAGCTGACGGCGAACTTTCACTGATAATGCTCATGCCGATACTGCAGGTTGTCGTTATTGATTTTCCTTCAATGTCGGCAATGTGGTCTTCGATAGACTGGCGAAGATTTCCCCCTAATGCAGAAATTGATTCGTGGTCGCAATCCTTGCGCAGGATGGCGAAAGAGTGATCACCAAAGCGTGCGACAATATCAGTGTCCTGTGTGTGCTCACGCATCAGGTCGGCGATGTCGCTGATGACCATGTCTGCCGCACCTATGCCAATGTTATCCTTGATGTCCTTGAAGTTGTCTACCAGCAGGTAAATCAACGCGGCATTTTCCGAACCGCTTACGGCATTTGTAACAGCCAGCTCAAGCTCTTCGATAAAGTACTGGCGATTAAACAGGCCGGTGAGTACATCCTGTTTGCTGAGGAATTTGATTTTTTGTTCAAGCTCCTTGCTGGATCCTGCCTGGTTGCGAATGATGATCTGTGTACAGGCCTCGCCTTCAATGCTGGCAGGAGAGAACTCCATTAAAGCATCGAACTGTTTCCCGTCAGGCAGCTGTCCGTGTGTCTTCAATGAATCTTCCGTGGCTTCTTCCTTGCTGAAATTGCGCAGAAATTCCTTGAATTTTCCGTGCTCTTCCGGTGCAACCATATCGAGAATCGGCGTGCCTTCAATCTCATCGATGTTTTCAAAACCAAACATTTCCAGGTAGGAACTGTTGGCGAAGATATGCATGCCTTCGTGTACGTAGGCAATGGCATCACGTGAGCTTTCCATCAGCGAGCGGGCGCGCTTCTCGCTTTCGTGGAAACGGGCTTCGAAATTATGACCCTTGCTGGTTGAGCTGAGTTGGCGTAGTTCGCGCTGGGCAACCAGTTGCAGGTGCTCGGGCTGGTCGTAAGAACACAGGTCGGACGCACCCTGACGCATGGCCTCGATAATTTCAGCCTCATCGGCTGTTTCGCCGATAGCGACCAATGGAGCAGGGACTTCACGTTGTTTCAGAAGAGCGGCTATATCGGGGAGTGATGCCGATTCCAGTCCCATGGCACACAGCACAAGATCCGGAATATGTTTGTCCAGCAGGGTATTTATGCCATTACAGTCTTCAGCATAGTCCAGGCGGGATGCCTGCCCGGCATTTCTTAGGATATTGGCAAGGGCTTCTGCATCGTTGCGGGATTCCTCAACGATCAGCAGACGCAGAGTTTGGTCCTTGTCCATAGGGTATAGTGCTCCTGAATTCAGTTTTTTCTCGCCAGCTGTTTTGGCTGGTAGTGCGCTTACATTGTTTCGGCAGCATGGGCTACATTCTTTACCTCCTGATCGTGACCAAATAGCCATTCCTGCTGGCGTCGTAACCCCTTTTACATAAACAGGTTTCCTGCTAGCATGAAGACATACGGCCAGCCTATGAGGCCGCACAGGACCAGCCGGGGACAGGGTATGCAACAGATCAGGGTGCGGGCTGAAACTCCCGACGACTTCAGCGCGATTGATGTCGTGAATCTCAGTGCTTTTGAAGGTGAGGCCGAGGCGCAACTCATTGGTGAATTACGAAAGTCACCAACCTTCATACCGGACCTGTCGCTGGTGGCAGAGCTCAATGGCCGTATTGTTGGCCATGTGGTGTTGTCCAGGGTCAAGCTTGTTTCCGATCAGGGTGAAAGCGAAATACTTGCACTGGGTCCGATGTCGGTCGTGCCCTCGCAATCACACCGGGGTATTGGCTCGGAACTTATCGATGCTGCCGTTGCACGAGCCAAACCGCTTTGCTACAACGCCATCGTGGTGGCCGGGCACCCCGATTATTACTTGCGCTTCGGATTCAGGCCGGCATCTGAATGGGGCGTGACCTGTAATCTGCCAATACCGGATGATGCCCTGACGGCAATGGAATTGGTCGATGGTGCCCTGTCAGGTGGGGGAGTTGTCGAGTATCCCGACTTGTTCAAGGCATTATTCTAGGGGAACTCTGATTAATTCATATTCCGTCATTCTGGCGTATGCCAGAATCCGGTGGTTTCAATGAGATGGATGCCGGTACCGGATCGAGTCCGGCACAGGCTCTGCGCTGGCATGACGGATTAATCAGAGGTTCCCTGGAAAAGCCTCTGTTTTCCTGCTATCCGGTATGGACCGGTGTCAAGGCTACAACAGCTCCCAGACATCATCGAAGTCGCTACTCATCGTTTTTGAAGCGGGTTTCTTTTGACCGGGGAGCTTTATTTCGCCCAGTGCCGTGAACTGGAACTGGGCAAAGCTGCCGGTGTTCTCCACCAGTTTTGTCAGCTCAACGCGGACATTTTTTCCATGGCAGTTGATAACGGCCGAGTCACCGACCCTGAAGGGTGGTGAGGGCAGCAACAGGGTTGCGCTCTGCTGTATGCTGGCAATTTCAGGTAGCAGCAAGCCGCGGGTAAATTCATGGTTTTTCGTTCCCCGCTGTTCAGGCTGTCCGGCAATTGCAACGGCGCCCGGTGACAGCATTTGTACACCGAGTTCCAGCCCGCGTTTGTCGGCAAATTTCAGCCAGCGAATTACGCCCAGCCGCCAGTGAAATGTATCCGGGTCACTTTCTTCACGGATTCCCAGCAATTCGCCTACCTGGGCACGGGTGGTTTCAAGGTTGTCCCACAACAGGCAGTATCCGCCGGCGCTGATATTGACCATTTTCCAGTTCTGGGTGCGGTGGCTGGTGTTGATCTGCATCCCGGAAGCCGCACGGGCTACAGCCGTTTCCAGATTGGAGGGCAGCGCTTCTCCTTCAATCCGGTAGTTCATTTCCCACACGTCAGGCATATTACCTTCGCTTGCCCTTACATCACGTGCGCCAAAGCTGGCAGGTTCCTGAATATGCGGGACGGGCCCCGGGTCGGCGGAAAGATCGGTGTGACACTTTTTGCTGACGGGTGTCTGGTTGAAGACGGCCTCGCCACTGACAAAATAGTGGATAGAACTCAACCCCATCGACACGATGACCTGTGACTGGTCTTTTACACGGGAATAACGGCGTTTTGGCATAACACCCCATACCAGCATCAGGTGCTTGATTGTGGACAGTTTAATGCCGGTCGGGCGACTTTCCCGGGTTTCGCTTATGGCCTTGCGGGCATGCTCTGCAAGGCGGCCTGTATCCAGGGTTCGGGTAGTACCGCAATTCTCGTTGGTATCCCTGAGGACAAGATAACTGGGAGGCTCATCGCTATCCAGATTTACGGAAAAGAGTGCGTTCGGTTTTTCTTCGAGCATTTTAAGGTCGCTGAATTTTGCCCAGTCTTCCAGTGCATTATAGATATCTTCAGCTTCACCATGGCGAAGGCGATAAGGGCAGGCCAGCGCGAGCAGTAAAATTTGTTTGTAGCAGTCTGTGACAGTTGATGTGTGTTGAACGGCCGCAACAACGTCCATGACTTTATTGCGATGCAGGCCGTTGCTTTCTGCGTAGCGATATAACGAATGAATTTCCAGCCAGACCGATTCCGGGTAAGGCTCGTAAACCTGGAAGGCTTTAAGCAACACGACACCAAGCAGCTTTACTGACCGGTGAATGGCAGTGACCAGCAACTTCCTGTCCTTGCGGCCTACGCCGGCAATCTGCTCCATAACCAGCACCTTGTACCCGGTGGCCAGCGCATGGGTGATTTCACGTGACAGATGTGCAATCTTCAGATTTTTCATCATTGGCGGCAGTGGTTTGCCGACAACGTGTTTTTTCATGTGGTCTGTGACGAAGCGAACCGGTTCCTGGAGGAGTTCAAGCGTCTTGAAGCGTTGCTGGGCAGGAATATCCTGGTGGTTGAGATCGTTCAGTGCCTCGAACAGCAATTTAGTTGTTTCTCCCACATTGGCCATGGGAAGGCGCTCAATCCAGTTTTTTACACTGCTTGGCTGGCTGTCGAATGAGCCGTTTTTCGGGCTGGTACGGTTCGGTACTGAAAGTTGCATGGGCAATTCGTCCGCTGGTTATTTTTGCATGGCGGGAAGCAGGCGTGCTGCTGCCATAATGGCATCCCGTATCCGGGCTATCGTCATGTCGCGGGAAAACTGAATAGCCGCAGGGTGTTGCGAGACGTCAGGGGTATGCCTGTTCAATACGAATAAAAACCGGGATACAGGGGTGTTTTTTTCGGTGGCTTGTTGCCGGGATGTACTAGAGGGGGATTTTCGCGCTTTCTCCGGGTATTTCTCTGACCAGTCGTGGAATGAGGTAACCCGATGTCAGGGAACGTATTTTTCCCATCAGTTGTTGTGCCTCTATATCACTGACAGCGAAATGGCTGGCACCCTGAACCGGGTCCAGCTGGTGCAGGTAGTAGGGCAGGACGCCGGCCTCGAACAGTCGCTGGCCAAGCTTGCACAAGGTTATAGCGTCATCATTCACACCCCGCAGCAGGACGGACTGGTTGAGCAAGGTGGCGCCGGCTGCTTTCATTTGCTGCATGGCGCTTGCCACCACAGCGTTGATTTCGTTGGCATGGTTGCAATGGATCACCACGACGATGCGTAGACGGGTGGTCGACATCCAGTCGAGCAATGCACTGTCGACGCGTTCCGGCAGCACAACCGGAACGCGGCTATGTAGTCGCAGCGTAGTCAGATGGGGGATCAGTTCCAGCTCCTCGACCATATCCTTCAGTCGGGCATCAGTCAGCGTCAAGGGGTCGCCGCCGCTTAGAATTACCTCACTGATCTGTTCGCGCTGTGCCAGGTAGTCCAGTGTGGCGGGCCAGTGTTCGCGGGTCGGATTGGCTTCGTTGTAAGGGTAATGACGGCGGAAGCAATAGCGACAGTTCACCGCGCAGGCACCGGTCAGCGTCAGTAATACGCGCCCGGGGTATTTGTGCAGAAGGCCGGGGACCGGCATGGCATTCTGTTCCTCCAGCGGGTCGACTTCGTAGCCGGGTGCTTCGACCAGTTCCTCGCCGAGTGGCAGTATTTGCCTGAGCAGGGGGTCATCGGGGTCGCCCCGGCGCATGCGTTGTACAAAGCCGACCGGTACGCGCAGGCGAAACTGCCGTGCAGCACTTTTTGCCTTTGGCAGCAGGGCCCGTGGCAAATCCAGCAGTTCCCACAGTGTTTCCACATCGGTGATGCACTGGCCCAGCAGCGTCTGCCAGAGGGGCGGCTGTTGCCGTTGCAGGCTTCGCGGTATCATACGGCTCCAGTTTTTCCTGATATCGACAACACAAGGTGCTCCATGGCGACCTACAGTACAAATGAATTCAAGGGCGGTCTGAAGATTATGCTCGATAACGACCCCTGTTCCATCATTGAAAACGAGTTTGTGAAGCCTGGCAAGGGCCAGGCATTCAACCGGGTGAAAATCCGCAATCTCAAGACCGGTCGGGTCATTGAGCGTACTTTCAAATCGGGTGAGACAGTGGAAGCGGCGGATGTCATGGAAACCGATATGCAGTACCTGTACAGCGATGGCGAGTTCTGGCACTTCATGGATCCGGACAGCTATGAGCAGATAGCCGCCGGTGAAGCGGCAGTGGCCGAGGCGAAGAAATGGCTTAAGGAGCAGGACTCCTGCCTGGTCACCCTGTGGGACGGTGTACCGATTAGTATAACGCCACCAAACTTTGTGGAACTGGAAGTCACGGAAACCGACCCCGGGGTCCGCGGTGATACCTCGGGCGGCGGAGGCAAGCCGGCTACGCTACAGACCGGCGCGGTAGTGCGCGTCCCGCTGTTCATCGATGTCGGAGAAATCGTCAAGGTTGATACCCGTACCGGCGAATACGTCGGCCGTGCCAGGGACTGATATCCCTGCAGACTGGCGACCCGGTGCCAGTAAGAAAGTGCTGCTGTTGCGGGCCACAGTAATGGCGCGTATCCGCGGTTTCTTCCATGAGCGGAATGTGCTGGAGGTTGATACCCCGCAACTGGCATCGGCGGCTACAACCGATCCGGCCATTGACTCCTTTCAGACTGATTACACCGGACCCGGAGCGGCACATGGCAAGCCACTTTACCTGTGCAGTTCCCCCGAGTTCTTCATGAAGCGATTACTTGCCGCAGGAAGTGGAGCGATTTTCCAGCTTGCGCACGTGTTCCGTAACGGCGAGCACGGTGCGCGGCATAATCCTGAATTCATGATGCTGGAGTGGTACCGGCCGGGGTTTGACCATCATGCGCTGATGGACGAAATAGATGACTTGCTGGTCGAGGTCCTTGACGGGCTGGTCGATTATCGCGCTGCCCGTCGCATCGGTTACCGGGACTGGTTTTTAGAAGAAACCGGACTCGATCCCTGGCTTGATGATACCTGCGCATTCCGGGGGTTTGCCTCGGAAAAGCTTGGAATAGAGACATTACCGGCCCTTGATGATACAGATCGGGACGGCTGGCTGGACCTGGTTGTGACGCACTGGCTGGAGCCGCGGCTCGGCCACAAAACACAGTTTGTATATGACTATCCGCCGTCGCAGGCATCACTGGCGCGGGTGAGGAATGGGCGCTACCCGGTGGCCGAGCGCTTCGAGCTGTATGCCGGCGGTGTAGAACTTGCAAACGGGTTTCACGAACTGACAGATGCAAAAGAGCAAGCGCAGCGATTTGAGGCAGAGAACCGATGCCGTGTACAGCGCGGACAGGCAGAAATGCCGGTAGATGCTGCCCTGATCGGCGCGCTCGCGCACGGTCTGCCGGAGTGCAGTGGTGTGGCGCTTGGGTTTGACCGTTTACTGATGCTCGCTACCGGTGCATCTGCAATCGATGCTGTTATGCCGTTTGGTCTGGACCATGTCTGAAAACATGCTGCAACCGGCTGTCGTGCTGATCGAAACCAGTCATCCCGGCAACATCGGTGCGACCGCACGCGCCATGAAAAACATGGGCCTGCGGGATCTGCGGTTGGTCAATCCCAAACAGTTTCCCTGTGCCGAGGCCACAGCGCGTGCCTCAGGTGCAGACGATGTGCTGGCTGCTGTACGACAGTTTGATTCTATTGAGGCGGCAATCGCTGGCGCGACACTGGTTGTCGGTGCCAGTGCGCGTAGCCGTTCACTGCCAGTGCCGATACTGGATCCCCGGCGTTGTGCGGAACAGGTATGCACCCACCCGGATACCGGCAGGGTGGCGATTTTGTTTGGTCGTGAACGTACCGGTCTGACCAATGAAGAGCTGGATCTCTGTCATTATCTGGTGCAGATACCGGTGAACCCTGAGTATCCTTCACTGAACATCGCTGCTGCTGTACAGGTCATTTGTTACGAATTGCGTGTGGCTGCACTGGCTGGCGCCGGCACTTCACAGTCTGACATCGACAGGGATTACGCCACATCCGAACAAATGGAGCAGTTTTACCGGCACCTGGAGCAGACGCTGGTCGAGCTGGAGTTCCTTGATCCGGATAACCCCCGCCAGTTAATGCGCCGCCTGCGCAGGCTTTTTAACCGCGCCCGTCCGGACCAGAACGAAATCAATATCCTGCGCGGTATCCTGACGGCCGCAAACCGGAAAGCCCCGGAAAACTCCGGTTAACCTGCCAGACGGGTGTCATTGCGAGCGAAGCGAAGCCATCTTTTCACGTCTCGCGCCAGCCTGACAGAGATGGCTCCGCAATGCCCGTAGCGACCCTGCGGGCTTCATTACGGGCAGTAAATCTTTCGGATCAAGGCATCGGAATGAAGCGGGTTCAAAACCGGATGAATTGGCGCGCTGGCAGAAGGTGCCTATAATGAACTGCTTATTTCCGGACCGGGTGATTTATGTGGGAGCGAATGCGGGAAGACCTCAACTGCGTATTTGATCGCGACCCGGCCGCGCGCACCCGGTTTGAAGTTATTACCACCTACCCGGGTTTTCATGCGGTGATGATGCACCGTCTCACGCATGTTCTGTGGAACAACGGGCTGCCATTGCTGGCCCGGGTGCTGTCCAATCTCACCCGCTGGCTTACCGGTATCGAAATCCACCCGGGGGCGACTATCGGGCGACGTTTCTTCATCGATCATGGCATGGGAGTGGTTATTGGCGAAACTGCCGAGATCGGGGATGACTGCACCCTCTACCACGGTGTCACACTGGGTGGTACCAGCTGGGAGAAGGGTAAACGTCACCCGACATTGGGTAATGACGTGGTGATTGGTGCAGGCGCGAAGGTGCTGGGGCCAATTCTTATCGGTGATGATGTCCGTATTGGTTCCAACGCTGTTGTCGTCAAGGATATCCACGAAGGTTCCACGGTAGTTGGTGTGCCCGGGCGCGTGGTAGGTGGTACGCGCACTGACCAGCAAAAGCGCCGCGAGGCCATTGCCAGGAAAATGGGCTTCGATGCCTATGGTAGTACACAGGACATGCCTGACCCGGTCGCCAATGCGATCAACAACATGCTCGACCACATTCATGTCATGGACAAGCGTTTGGAAGAGATGTGCCGTAGTTTGAAGAGTCTCGGCGCCGAGGTGGGGGATATGCAGATGCCGGATCTTGGCGCCTGCGAGCTGGATAGCCAGGCGACCTGCGCTACGCCTCCCATCGAAACCGGTGAAGATGAGCCGGAATCCGTGGCGGATGAAAATTCTGGCAGCGAGGATGACAGCAAAGCGAATTGACCGGGTCTGGCGGCAGGAATAGCGGCCCGGAGTATGATCTTGCTGGTTAGAATCGCCCAAATTCCCTCGTTGCGGGAGGGATGTCCCTGTACATCAATGTGTTGTCTGTCAGTCCCCTGCAACCCCTGTTTCCGGCGGGTTGGTAATTCTTGACTGTTTTACTCAGTTATGGCACTTTAGCAAGGTTTTCCAAGGCTTGAATAGAGGCAGGTTGGCATGAAATTGACCAGCAAGGGGCGCTACGCCGTTACGGCAATGTTGGATCTGGCGCTGCACGCGAACCAGGGACCGATCACGTTGTCGGCAATTTCCGAGCGACAGGGCATTTCTCTCTCGTACCTGGAGCAACTTTTCACTCGCTTGCGCCGCAATGGACTGGTGTCCAGTACCCGCGGCCCCGGTGGCGGTTACCTGTTGAGTGGGGACGCAGCAAATATTGCGGTCGCCGACGTGGTAGCTGCAGTTGATGAAAGTGTCAACGCGACGCGCTGCGGAGGGCAGGAGAACTGCCAGGGCGGGCAGCGCTGCCTGACCCACGATTTGTGGACGGAACTCAGTGAACAGATTTTTACATTCCTGAGTGACATTTCACTGGCCCAACTGGTTGAGCAGGATACTTCGGGGTCTGCGGGTACCGGAACAGCTGTAAAGCATGAGCTTGAGGTTGATGTTGTGCGCCCGGCCCCGACTTTGGAGTCGCGCTGACGCGGACGGGGCAGCAGGCATGAAATGCTATCTCGATTACAACGCCACCACGCCACTCGCCGGACCGGTGCGAGATGCCATGCTGGCCTGCATGGATGGTTTGCCGGGCAATCCCTCCAGCACACATCAGTTTGGGCGTGCCAGACGGGCCATGATCGAAGCCGCTCGCGAACAGGTGGCGCAGCTGGTCGGAGTGCAGCCTTCCCAGGTGATTTTTACCAGTGGTGGCACCGAGGCCAACAATCTGGCCCTGCACGCGGTAACCGCCGGGCGTACACCTGGACGTATTGCGGTGAGTTCGATTGAACACCCGTCGGTGCTGGAGATGGCCCGGCATCTGGCAGATAGCGGCTGGCAGACAGACTTGCTGGGTGTGGATACACAGTGCCGGGTGACGGAAGCGGCACTGCAACAGAATATTACGGCTGACACCCGACTTGTGTCGGTGATGATGGCAAACAATGAAACCGGCGCCATACAGGACATTGCATCTATTGCAGATTATGCACGCAGGGCTGGCGCTGTCATGCACACCGATGCTGTCCAGGCGGTCGGCCGACTGGCGGCAGATTTTGCTGACAGTGGCGTGCAGCTGATGAGCTTGTCGTCGCACAAGATTTATGGACCGCAGGGTGTTGGTGCCCTGGTGTACGACAAGGCGCTGGAACTGACGCCACTTCAGTATGGTGGTGGCCAGGAGCGCGGTTACCGCGCCGGAACGGAGAACGTGGCCGGTATTGTCGGTTTTGGTGCGGCAGCGGAACTGGCGCTGCAGCGACAGGCATCGGACAGCGAATACCTGCGAAGCCTGCGTGATGCGCTGGAGGCTGGCCTGGCGCGCTACCCGCAGATAACGATATTTGCGCAACAGGCAGAACGCTTGCCCAATACAGTACAGCTGGCGGTTAACGGAATCGATGGTGAGGCGCTGCTGATGCAGCTTGATCGCGCGGGTATCGCGGTCTCCAGTGGCTCTGCCTGCTCGAGCGGTAACAACGAAGCCAGCCATGTGCTGTTGGCTATGGGTGTTGAGCCGGTACTCGCACGCGGTGCCATTCGCATCAGCCTGGGGCGTGATACCACGCAGCAGGATATCGACGCAGTGTTGAACCAGATCGGGCAACAACAGCAATGGGTCCAGAAGGCCGGACAGGTTGCCGGCTGGTAATCCCGGAAATGTAACTTGAATCTCAGGTGTAATGAATCATGACTGTAAAAACGCCAATTTATCTCGATTACTCTGCGACAACGCCGGTCGACCCGCGTGTTGCCGAAAAAATGTGCAGCTACCTGACGCCGGACGGCAAGTTTGGTAACCCGGCGTCGCGCTCGCACAGTTTCGGCTGGGAAGCTGACAAGGCGGTTGAGGAAGCGCGCCGCAATGTGGCCGCGCTGGTTAATGCTGACCCGAAAGAAATTGTCTGGACCAGTGGCGCAACCGAGTCAGATAACCTGGCAATCAAGGGCGCTGCGCATTTTTACGCCAAGAAGGGCAAGCACATAATTACAGTCAAGACCGAGCACAAGGCGGTGCTGGACAGTTGCCGCCAGCTTGAGCGCGAAGGTTTTGAGGTGACTTACCTGACCCCGGAGACCAACGGGTTGCTGGACCTTGAAAAGTTAAAGGCTGCAATGCGCGAAGACACCACGGTTGTCAGTGTCATGCACGTCAACAACGAGATTGGTGTAATCCAGGACATCGCTGCCATAGGTGAAATCTGTCGTGATCGCAAAATCGTGTTTCACGTCGATGCCGCACAGAGCGCAGGCAAGGTCGAAATCGACCTGCAGAATATGAAAGTTGACCTGATGTCCTTCTCGGCCCACAAGATATACGGCCCCAAGGGTATGGGCGCATTGTTTGTGCGACGCAAACCCCGCGTTCGCCTGGAAGCACAGATGCACGGTGGTGGTCATGAGCGCGGCATGCGTTCCGGCACCCTGCCGACCCACCAGATTGTCGGTATGGGTGAGGCTTTCCGTATCGCGAAGGATGAAATGGCCGAGGAAAATGTGCGTCTCGCCAAACTTCGTGACCGGCTTTATGAGGGTTTCAGGGATATCGAGGAAGTCTATGTCAATGGTGATCTTGACCATCGTATTCCGGGTAACCTCAACATCAGTTTCAACTTTGTCGAAGGCGAAAGCCTGATCATGGCGCTCAAGGATCTGGCGGTCTCGTCAGGTTCTGCCTGTACCAGCGCCAGCCTGGAGCCATCCTATGTGTTGCGTGCGATCGGGCGTAATGACGAGCTGGCGCACAGTTCAATCCGCTTTACTATCGGTCGCTTCACGACGGAAGAAGAAATCGACTACACGATTAAACTGGTGCGCGAGAAAATCGGGAAATTGCGCGACCTTTCACCGCTCTGGGACATGTACAAGGATGGCATTGACCTGGACTCCGTCCAGTGGGCTGCGCACTGAGGAGAGAGATATTATGGCGATTACTCTGACAGAAGCTGCTGCGGAACGCGTCAAGAGTTTTCTTGATCAGCGAGGCGAGGGTGTGGGCCTGCGACTCGGTGTGCGTACATCCGGTTGTTCCGGTATGGCCTATGTGCTTGAGTTCGTGGACGAGGTCGAAGATACGGATACCGTGTTCGAGGACCATGGTGTGAAGGTTATCGTGGACCCCAAGAGTTTGTTATATCTCGACGGCACTGAACTCGACTTTGGCAAGGAAGGCCTCAATGAAGGCTTCAAATTCAACAACCCCAACGTCAAGGACGAGTGTGGTTGTGGCGAAAGTTTCACTATCTAGTCCGGCGGCGGGGTATTTTCCATGTCGTCAGTATTGACGCAGAATTTTTACGAGCTGTTTTCCCTGCCGCAGCAATATGCCCTCGACCGGTCGGCGCTGGATGAGCGCTACCGGGATCTGCAGCGTAGTGTTCACCCGGACCGGTTTGCCAGTGCCGGAGAGCAGGAGCGCCGCATTGCCATGCAGCATGCGACGCATATCAACGAAGGCTACCAGACGTTGAAGCATCCGTTAAAGCGTGCGCGCTACCTGCTGGAATTGCGCGGGCGAAGTATCGACGACCAGCAGACCATGCAGGCCGACCCGGCATTTCTTATGCAGCAGATGGAGTTGCGAGAACGGCTTGGTGAAATCCATGCGGTGGATGACCCCCTGGACGCACTCGATGTACTGGCCAGAGAGATCGACGCACTGTATAAAGCGCTGGAAAGTGAACTTGCGCAGGTGCTCGATACCGATGAAGGTGATATCGAACAGGCTGTTGCGCTGGTGCAGAAAATGCAGTTTTTTACCCGCCTGCAAAATGAAGTGCAGGAACTGGAAGCTGACCTCGAAGACGAACTTCTCTGACCTATGGCATTACTGACGATTTCCGAACCCGGCCAGTCGACCGCGCCCCACCAGCATCGCCTGGCAGCAGGTATCGACCTTGGCACCACCAACTCGCTGGTTGCCAGCGTGCGCAATGGTGTGGCCGAGACCCTGCCGGACGAACAAGGTCGCCATCGGCTGCCTTCTGTCGTCCACTACCGTGAAGACGGTAGCGTTGATGTCGGGCGGTCTGCGTATGAACAGGCTGCACAAGACCCGCTCAACACCATTGTTTCTGTGAAGCGATTCATGGGGCGCGGGGTTGATGACATAAAACGCCTCGGTACCGAACTGCCCTATGAGTTCGTAGCCGCCGGGTCCGGTATGCCGTTGATTCGTACCGTTGCAGGTGACAAGAGTCCGGTACAGGTGTCCGCCGAAATTCTCAGGGTACTACGTGAACGTGCCGAATCGACGCTGGGTGGTGAGCTGACCGGTGTGGTGATTACTGTGCCGGCCTATTTCGATGATGCCCAGCGCCAGGCAACCCGGGATGCAGGCAAGCTGGCCGGTCTCAATGTCATGCGTTTGCTCAATGAGCCAACGGCAGCAGCCGTGGCTTACGGTCTCGACAAGGACTCGGATGGCGTTATTGTTGTCTATGACCTGGGTGGCGGAACATTCGACGTTTCTGTACTGCGTCTCAACCAGGGGGTGTTTGAAGTGCTGGCCACGGCCGGGGACAGTGCGCTGGGTGGAGACGATATGGATCGCCTCATTGCCGAGTGGATAATGCGGCAGGCCAGTATTGCGGGTAGTCCTGATCATGGTTTGCAGCGCCGCTTGTTGCATGAAGCCTGTCGTGCCAAGGAAGCCCTGACTGACATGGATCAAACCATCATCGAGCTGAAACTCGATGACGACAGCCTGTGGCAAGGGGAGCTGACACGCTTGCAGCTGGACGAGATCATCGCGCCACTGATCAAAAAGACGCTGGCGCCATGTCGCCGTGCATTACGCGATGCCGGTGTCGATCGCGAAGATATTGCCGGGGTGGTGATGGTAGGCGGTTCCACCCGGGTGCGGGCAGTGCGCTCCAGGGTGGGTGAATTTTTCGAGCGCGAACCACTGGTGGACATCGATCCTGACAAGGTGGTTGCTGTGGGTGCCGCCATCCAGGCGGATATCCTGGCCGGCAACAAGCCGGATGATGAGATGCTGCTACTCGATGTCATTCCACTGTCACTGGGTATCGAAACCATGGGTGGGTTGACGGAAAAAATCATTTCACGCAACACCACTATCCCGGTGACGCGTGGCCAGGAGTTCACTACTTTCAAGGATGGCCAGACAGCCATGGCACTGCACGTGGTGCAGGGCGAGCGCGAACTGGTCGAGGATTGCCGCTCACTGGCGCGATTCGAATTGCGTGATATTCCGCCAATGGCGGCTGGTGCAGCACGTATCCTGGTCAGCTTCCAGGTTGATGCCGACGGGCTGGTCAGTGTTACCGCGCGAGAGGAAACCAGTGGTGTGCAGACACACATCGAGGTCAAGCCTTCCTACGGGCTGACGGATGCCGAGGTGGAAAGCATGTTGCGTGACTCTATGGAGCATGCAAAAGACGACATGGAGGCGCGGCGCCTGCGTGAGCAGCAGGTGGAGGCTGATCGTGTACTGGAAGCCATTCAGGCCGCTCTCGATACAGACGGTAACGAGTTCCTGGATAACGATGAGCGGGCAAAAATCGATGCAGCTGTCGATGAGCTGCGCACGGCGCGCGATGGTGATGACCACCGTGCCATTAAACAGGCCATCGAAAACCTCGAAGCCGCAAGCAGCGTGTACGTGGATCGCCGCATGAATGCCAACATCCGCAAGGCCATGACCGGCCACGCTGTCGATGAATTCAAATAGAGCAAGGTACTATGCCAAAAATTATTTTCCTGCCACACGAAGAGATCTGTCCGGAAGGCGCGGTGGTCGAGGCTGAGCCCGGCACCACAATTTGTGACGCTGCGCTGGCCAATGGTATCGAGATCGAACACGCCTGTGAGAAATCCTGTGCCTGCACCACCTGCCATGTGTATGTGCGGGAAGGTTTCGATTCACTGGAAGAATCTGACGAAAATGAGGATGACCTGCTCGACAAGGCCTGGGGTCTGGAACCCGATTCACGCCTTAGCTGCCAGGCGAAGGTGGATAATGAAGACCTGGTGGTGGAAATTCCCAAGTACACCATCAACATGGTCAGTGAAAATCACTAGAGGACAGGCGCCATGGGACTGAAATGGATCGATTCACTCGATATTGCTATTGAGCTGGACGAAAAATACCCGGATATAGACCCGACGGCAGTACGTTTTACCGAATTGCGCGAGTGGGTAATCGGGCTCGATGAGTTTGATGACGATCCCGAGCATTCCGGTGAGAAGATCCTGGAAGCCATCCAGATGGCCTGGATCGAGGAGCGCGAGTAGTTCAGTGCTTTGTCGAAGCTGGCTGCAGGCAAGGTGGCCTGCACGCCGGGCTCCAGAATGCTTCGGGTCAGTATGTTTCTGTCACCCTGCCCCGGCTGGCCATAGCGAAACACACATAACTCTGTAATATTCTCTTATTTATCAAATTATTACAATCAGGCGCCCAGCAGCTTCCTGGCGAAGTGTTCGCCTCCAGCTGCGCCGATCCCCGATTGCCTGTTCACCTTCGGAACAGGTACACTACCCGATTCAGCTTTATTAGCTAAGTTTCAGATTTCCCGGCATTTTACATAGAGGCGCGCGGGTAAGGCACAGACTCAACGTTGGCAGTATGACAGACAAGATGAATTTGCTGAATTTCGATCGTCCGGCGCTGGCCGAATGGTTCGCTGCGCGTGGCGAAAAGCCGTTTCGTGCCCAGCAACTGCTGAAGTGGATCTACCAGCAGAACGTCAGTGAGTTTGACGAAATGACCAATCTCAGTAAAAAGTTGCGCGACAGCCTGAAGCAGGATGCCGAAGTGCGTGGCCTGAGGGTGGCTGCCGACCAGAAGTCTGCCGACGGTTCACGCAAATGGCTGTTCGAACTGGATGACGGAAATTCTATCGAAAGTGTTTATATCCCTGAAGCGGAACGCGCCACCTTGTGCATATCTTCACAGGTCGGTTGCGCGCTTAATTGCAGTTTCTGTTCAACTGCTCAGCAGGGTTTTAACCGGAACCTCACGGCAGCGGAGATCATTGGTCAGCTATGGACTGCCTCACGTTTACTGGCCATGGATGACATATTGCCTGTGTCCAATGTTGTCTTCATGGGTATGGGCGAACCTTTGCTGAATTTTGATAATGTCATGGTCGCCGTGTCATTGATGCAGGACGATTTCTCCTACGCCCTGTCCAAGCGACGCGTAACACTCAGTACGGCGGGAGTTGTGCCCGGACTGAAACGCCTGGCAGAGGAGTCAGATATCTCTCTGGCACTGTCACTGCATGCGCCGGATGATGAGCTGCGCAACAAGCTGGTGCCGCTCAACATCAAGTACCATATCGACGAAGTCCTGCAGGCCTGCAAGGAATATGTAGGTGAGGGGCGACGTCGAATTACCATTGAGTACGTCATGCTGGACGGTGTGAATGACAGTGACCGGCATGCCAGGGCGCTTGCAAAGCGTTTGCGCAAGGTGCCTTCCAAGGTCAACCTGATTCCGTTTAATCCGTTCCCGCGTACACGTTACCGGCGTAGCAGCGAGCAACAGATCGAGCGCTTCAGAAATATTCTGCATAACGCCGGCATTGTTACCATTACCCGGAGAACCCGTGGTGATGATATCGACGCAGCCTGCGGGCAACTGGCGGGGGACTTCACGGACCGGACGCGACGCCGTGAACGGATGGGAATTGAAGTAACAGGGGATCTATCGTAATGGTGAGTCGGTTCGTAGCAGGGTGTATTGTCATGGTATTGGCGCTGTCGGCATGTACACCGGCGGGGCAAGCTACACGCGACGGTCACCAGACACCGGCTTCAGCCAATACACGGCTGGGTGTCGGGTATATGCGTGAAGGGATGTACGAGCCTGCCATGGAAGCATTGGAGAAGGCTGTCCGGCAGGACTCGTCCTACCAGCCTGCACATTCGGCGATTGCAGTGCTCTACGAGCGTCTGGGTGAGGAAAAGCAGGCCGAGAAACACTACCGGAAGGCTTATGCCCTTGACCCGAAAGATTCCCTTACCCTGAATAACTATGGTCAGTTCCTGTGTCGCAGCGGCCGCTATAAAGAAGCCGACCGGATGTTCACCACGGCACTGAAGGATCCCCTGTATCGTCGGCCAGAAACGACACTGACCAATGCCGGGTTGTGTGCTCTCCGTCAGTCAAAACAGGACAAGGCAGTAGAATATTTCCGCAAGGCTTTAAAAGTGAATCCGAAGTACAAGCCGGCATTGCGCGAGATGGCGCGCATCAATTTTGTGCGCAAGAACTGGTTGGGTGTGCGCGCTTACCTGCAGCGATTGCAGGAGGTAGATCCCCTGACGCCCGAGTTCCTGTGGTACGGGGTACTGGCAGAACAGGCGCTGGGTGACTCTGATGCACAGTCCAGTTATGCGTTGTTGTTGAGAAACCGCTATCCCGATTCCAAAGAGGCTGGCCTGCTGGTTGATTGGGAGCGTAAGCAAAGTGGTCGATAACGACACGGAAAAGTCGGCCGAAAGCGGTCTTTCTGCCATTGGCAAGTGCTTGTCAAAGGGGCGCGAAGAAGCCGGAATGGAGATGGGCGAAGTTGCCTCCGAGCTGCACCTGCGTGTTGAAGTGATCCAGGCGCTTGAGGCTGGCGATGAGGCTGCCTTGCCTGCCGCTGCTTTTATCCGTGGCTACGTGCGTTCCTATGCGCGTTGTGTTGGCCTGGACGAGGCCGCGCTGGTTGCAAGATTGCCCCAGGCGACAGAACATCGACCGGTTCCAAGACAGGTTGCGCGCAAGCATTATCGCGTGCCCTCCATCCCGCTTGGCCGTGTGCTGATGTGGGGACTGATTCTGCTGGTGCTGGGTATGGTACTGCTGTACGGCGCGCCCGCACTGGAACGGCTTTGGTCAGGACAGGGTGGCCAGCCAGTCGACAACTCGTTACAGCTTCCCCCTTCGGATACCCAGGTGCCTGATGCGGGTGCATTGCCATTACCTGAAGAGGGAAGTGAAGAAGCACCAGACGTATTTTTGACGGAAAAACCGCCGGAGCCGGAGCGTGCGCAAGCGCCGTCAGTTGCGGTGCCGGATACTACAAAAGAAGTGGTTCGGACAAAAGCACAGGGCCCGGCCGAACTTGTGCTGCGCTTTACCGAGGATAGCTGGGTTGAAATGACATCACGACAGCGCAAACTGGTTGTCGGGACGCAGCATGCCGGTACCGAGCGTATTGTACGGGCAGAGCCCCCGATCGATATTTTGCTCGGCAATGCGCCAGGGGTGAAGATGACGTGGCGTGGCAAGCCTGTTGACCTGACCCCCTACCAGCGTGGCAAGGTCGCACGTATCAAGCTGGAAAACTGATAATAATGTCGAATACCTTGCAAGCCATTCGTGGCATGAATGATATTTTGCCAGACCAGACACCGGTCTGGCAGTTTGTCGAGGATACATTGCGAGAGGTGCTGTCATCGTACGGGTACCGCGAAATTCGCATGCCTGTTGTCGAAAAAACCGAGCTTTTCAAACGCTCGATCGGCGAAGTGACAGATATAGTCGAGAAAGAGATGTATACCTTTGAGGATCGCAACGGCGACAGCCTGACACTGCGTCCCGAAGGAACAGCCAGTTGTGTACGTGCCTGCATACAGCACGGACTGGTCAACAACCAGGTGCAACGACTCTGGTATACCGGTCCGATGTTCCGGCACGAGCGGCCGCAGAAGGGGCGCTATCGTCAGTTCTACCAGGTTGGTGTCGAGGTTTTTGGTCTGGAAGGCCCCGATATCGACGCCGAACTGATCATCATGACAGCGCGATTCTGGAAACGCCTGGGACTGGGTGATGTTACGTTGCAACTGAATTCGCTCGGTACGGTAGAGGCGCGCACCCGCTTCAAGGCCGCACTGGTTGAATACCTGAAGGCGAATTTCGAGCAGCTTGATGACGACAGCCAGCGCAGGCTGGAAACCAATCCACTGCGTATACTGGACAGCAAGAACCCGGATATACAGGCGTTGCTCGGTGAAGCGCCGCAGTTGTCTGATTATATTGATGATGACTCAAAAGCGCATTTTGAAGCTTTTCTTTCGCTGCTGGATGCAGCCGGTGTGGCTTATGAGATCAACCCGAGGCTGGTGCGTGGACTTGATTATTATGGCCGTACAGTTTTCGAGTGGGTTACTGACCAGCTGGGCGCACAGGGTACCGTCTGTGCAGGCGGGCGTTACGACGCACTGGTGGAGTACCTGGGTGGTCGGGCCACTCCGGCCGTGGGCTTTGCCATGGGACTTGAGCGTCTGATTGCGCTGCTGGAAAACCAGCAGGCGGTGTTCCCTGCTGCCGAGCCGCACCTCTATATCGTCGCCATGGGTGATTCGGCGCAACGGGAAGGGTTCCTGATCGCCGAACGCCTACGTGACAGCTTGCCCTGGTTGCGTGTGCAGACACATTGCGGCGGCGGCAGTTTCAAGAGCCAGTTCAAGAAGGCCGACCGCAGTGGTGCGCAGTACGCACTGGTCATCGGTGAAGATGAAGTGGTGCGTGGCGAGGCAGGGATCAAGCCGCTAAGGGAGCGCAGTGAGCAGCAGTCGGTATTATTCGATGATCTCCCCGTGCATGTTGCGCAGTTGTTCGGTCACGGGACAGATTAATTTCAGTTTGGCAGGTATCCGGTTGATATCTGCCAGTCACAATGAGGAGACAGTCCGATGGACGTTCATGCGTCGGAAAAAGAACAAATCGAAAGCCTGAAAAAATGGTGGAAAGAGAATGGCAGTTCGCTGATCACAGGTGCATTACTGGGGCTTTCACTGATATTCGGTGCCAGGGCCTGGATGAACTGGAAGGATACCCAGGCAGAAAACGCATCAAACAGTTATGCCGTGATGCAGACGGCTTTGAAACAGAATGATCTGGAAATGGTTCGCAACCAGGCCAGCCAACTGATCAGTCAGTCCAGCGGTTCGGGTTATGCAGTACTGGCAGCCCTGGTGCTTGCAAAACTTGCTGTCCAGGACGGCGAGTTGGCTGCTGCACAAGCCCAGCTTGAGTGGGCGCTGGAACACGCCAAGACACCCCAGCTCGAAAATATTGCACGAAGCCGGCTGGTGCGCGTACTGATAGATGAAAAGGACTACTCTCAGGCCGCGAAGGTACTGGCAGAAACCACAGGCGTCGGTGAATACCAGGCTATTTACGCAGAGCTTGAAGGTGACCTTGCATTTGCGCAGGGTGAAACGGCGTCGGCTGCTGCCGCGTATCGCGATGCGCTGGCCTTGCTTCCGGCTACAGCGCCCAATGTTGCTTATCTGCGGGTGAAGTATGAAAACCTGGCAGGCAAGGATGCAGCGGCACAATGATGCGAAATGCAGTATTTGCTATTTTTGCACTGATGTTGCTGGGCGGTTGTTCCTGGTTTGGTGACAAGGATAACAGTGAGCCGCCGGCCAAACTGCAGAAGTTTGACGAGCAGCTGACCCTGCGCAGCCTGTGGAGTCGTGATACCGGTGTGGGAACCGACGGGCAGCGGGTCAAGCTTGTTCCTGCAATTTTCGGTGAGCGGGTCTACACAGCTGATCGCAGAGGACGGGTGTCAGCCTACCTGCTTGAAGATGGTGAGCCGGTCTGGCGTAAAAAGATAAATGTACCTGTCTCTGCAGGCCCTGGCGTGGATGAAGGTCTCGTGCTGGTGGGAACCAGCGACGCACGCGTGCTTGCGCTCGATACGGAAACTGGCGAACAGTTGTGGACAGCGCCGGTTTCGAGCGAAGTACTTTCGGTGCCGCGGGTTTACGAGGGTGTTGTCGTCGTGCAGACGGTCGATGGCAATCTGACCGGTGTGGATGCAGAGAGCGGGAAACGTATCTGGATCCATGACCGTACCGTACCGGTGTTGTCGTTGCGGGGCACCAGTACCCCGCTGGTCGAAGGCGGACTGCTAATGGCAGGATTTGCCAATGGCAAGCTGGTAGCCCTGGATGTGCGCACCGGACGACAGTTGTGGGAGGCGGCCGTTGCTGTACCGAGCGGGCGTTCGGAACTTCAGCGTATGGTCGACGTCGATGCGGATCCCGTTGTGCGTGATGGTGTCCTGTATGTGGCAAGTTTCCAGGGCCAGCTCGCTGCAGTCTCGCTTCAAAATGGCCGGCTGTTATGGAGCCGGGAGATGTCGGCGTATGCCGGCATTGCAGTTGATTATCAACAGGTCTATGTGACCGATGAACTCAGTAATGTGTGGGCGCTGGACCGACGCACCGGCGCATCACTATGGAAGAACAGTGACCTGCAACGCAGGTTCCTGACAGGGCCCGTAGTTGTTGGTGGCTATATCGCAGTCGGGGACTTTGAAGGTTACATTCACCTGTTATCCCGTATCGATGGTGCGCTTGCAGGTCGTGAACGGGTTGAACGCGCCGGCATTCTTGTGCCGGCAGTTGCGCTGGGTGACCGCTTGCTGGTGCTGGGCGCCGGTGGCAAGCTGGTGATGTACCGGCTGAAACCTGTCGAGTAGATTATGCTGCCTGTTATTGCGCTGATCGGCCGGCCGAATGTCGGCAAGTCGACTCTGTTCAACCAGCTTACCCGTAGCCGGGATGCGCTGGTGGCAGACTTCCCGGGGCTGACGCGCGACCGCCAGTACGGGAACGGCCGGGTCGGCGACAGCCCCTACCTGGTCGTTGATACCGGTGGCCTGGTCGGGGGTGAGGAGGGGCTAGACAGTTTGATGGCTGATCAGGTGTGGCAAGCTGTCGATGAGGCTGATGCGGTCATTTTTTTGCTCGATGCGCGTGATGGTCTTAACCTGAGCGACGAGCAAATTGCCGAGCGCCTTCGTCGTAGCGGTAAGCGCGCCTGGCTTGCCCTGAATAAATCCGACGGGCAGGATACTGATGCTATTGTTGCCGATGCCTACGCGCTTGGCCTGGGCGATCCCGTGCCGATTGCTGCCACACAGGGACACGGGGTTACCTCGCTGATTAACCGGGTGTTGGCGGATTTCCCGGCACATGAAGAAGTCGAGGCAGAAAAGCGGGCGCACAAAGGGATTCGTATCGCGGTGGTAGGGCGCCCGAATGTTGGCAAGTCAACACTCACCAACCGCATGCTTGGCGAAGAGCGGGTACTCGCTTATGACCAGCCCGGAACCACACGCGACAGTATCTATATTGACTTCGAGCGTGATGGTGAGCCTTATACGCTGATTGATACAGCGGGTGTGCGGCGCCGCAGCAAGGTCAGCGAAACGATTGAGAAGTTCAGTGTCATAAAGACATTGCAGGCCATAAACGATGCCGATGTGGCATTGCTGGTGCTGGACGCACATGCGGGTGAGGTGACCGAACAGGATGCGACGCTGGCCGGTCACATACTGGAGAGTGGTACTGCGCTGGTGGTGACGGTGAACAAGTGGGATGGTCTGGATGAAGACCAGCGCAACTGGTACCGGAACCAGCTGGACCGGCGCTTGCCGTTTCTTGGTTTTGCCGAGCGCTACTTTATATCCGCCCTGCACGGCAGTGGTGTGGGAGATCTTTACAAGGCGGTAAAAACTGCGCACCGGTCAGCTTCAATAAAGGTGGGGACTTCCGAGCTGACACAGTTGCTTGAGAAGGCGGTCCATGATCATCAGCCACCACTGGTGCGGGGCAGGCGGATCAAGTTGCGTTATGCGCACCAGGGTGGACAATACCCGCCGGTTATTGTGATACACGGCAACCAGACTTCACGTTTGCCGCATACTTACAAGCGTTACCTGAATAACTATTTTCGCTCGGCTTTGAAACTTGTGGGTACACCGATACGGTTCGAGTTCAAGACCGGTGATAATCCGTACAAGGATAAGCGCAACAAGCTTACGCCACGCCAGCAGCGTCAGCGCAAGCGGATGCTGCGACACGTCAAGAAATAATAATCATGCACCACAACGGGAACGGGTGGAAAACGTGAGTAAACTAAAACAGGGGCGGATCATACTGGCGGGTGTGTTCACTATGCTGCTGCATGCTTGCGCAGTGACATCGCCGTATGAAGAAGCCAATGATCCCCTGGAAAGCGCGAACCGTGTGGTGTACCGGTTCAACGATACGCTGGACAGAAAGCTGATCAAACCGGTTGCAGAGTACTACAGGGACTATGTTCCTTCCCCGGTACGCACGGGCGTTGGCAATTTTTTCGGTAATATTTATGAGCCGATTGTCATTGTCAATGACCTGTTGCAGTGGAAACCGAAACAGGCCGCCAGTGATACCATGCGTTTTGGATTTAATACCATATTCGGTGTAGCCGGGTTGATTGACGTATCCACGCCCTGGGGCATGGAGGAACACCATGAAGACTTTGGTCAGACCTTTGGTGTCTGGGGTATCGGAGAAGGCTGGTATCTTGTTTTACCTGTCCTCGGGCCCAGCACGCTGCGAGATACCGCGGGCTTGCCGCCCGCCTGGGCCATGGAACCGGTCAATATGCGGACAAATGGCTGGGTGCGGCTGGGCTGGTATAGCCTGTTTGCTGTGAATAAGCGCTCAGAACTTCTTTCTGCCTCGCGTGTACTTGATGCCGGCTCGGTGGATGCCTACCTGCAGGTCAGGACGGCCTACCGGCAAAAACGCTGGTTCGAAATTTATGACGGTAACCCACCTGAGCCGGACTTCTTTGATGACGAACTCTTCAATGACTAGGCGAATCCAGGATGATGTCAGAGCGGGAAAGAAGGGATAGCGGTCTCCGCAATGGAGATGCCCGGCGTTTTGCCGGCTACCTTAAACAATCCGGCATGTCCTGCCTGGTTGTCGATCAGACCAAAGACCACGCTGTACTGGTATTCACAGGTCCTTTCGAAGGGGGTGAGGTAGTTTGGCGTTGTGAGTTTGTGACGCTGAAAGCCGAGTTGCAGCGGTTAATACTGGAAGGCTCCCGGGCAGTGGAAGGGTTGCGTAATTTTATCGAGATCGGTGATCCGGTTCCGGATGGCGTTCCACTTCGGGTGGGACTCGCGCTCACGCACATCGATGCAGCAGCGATAGACAAGATGATACTTATGATTCGTCAGTATAAAAATCTCAGGCGAGGTCGGCATGAATATGGCGAAGTTGTCCAGCTGCGCTGAGAGCCTTGTAGTCCGTTAATCCCTTACCGTTACGCCGCACCGCTCAAGATAGACGAGCACAAGTTCGCGATGTGTCTCACCGCATTGCCTGAGCAGCTCAAGAAATATTTTTCGGTGCACAATAACAGGCGATTGAGCTGTTGTGTGGGTACCCGCTTTTGGCGGGGGCGGTATGGCAGCTACCGGCGTTGCACTATCAAGTAATTCCGGTAGACCGGTTTCAAGGGCTTCCGCAATACGTTCGATATTGTCCAGGCCGATATTATGCTCGGCGCGCTCGACAGCGCCGATGTAGCTGCGGTTGAGTCCGCTGAGTTCGGCGAGTACTTCCTGTGACCAGCCGCGCCGGGTGCGCATCAATCGCACTCGCTGGGCCAGCCGCTTCCTTGCATTGGCTTTCATGGGGATCTATTACAGGGGAGCGGAGGAACAGCGTCCACAGACGAAATAGGGCAAATTGCCGCATATCGACTACATTCTGTATTTTTCGTGAAGGTGACAGTGTGACTTGTGCATTCCGTCGGCCTATATAGGCCGGTGCGGTTTCCCGAATGCCGTTCGGCAGATCGCGACACATGGGGTCCAGCAGGGAGTTGGGTGATGTGCCGAGTGCATGGGCCAGCTTTTGCAGGTTATCGATGCCGGCGCTGATTTCCCGGCGCTCTATTGCGCCGATATAGGTTCGGTGCAGCCCGCTGTGTTCAGCCAGCTGTTCCTGACTCCAGCCATTGAGCAGGCGAAACAGGCGCAGGTTCAATGACAGGGTTTGACGAATGTCAGGATTTGCTGCGGGCCTGTCACTTGTCATCTGGTGCGGCTTTCTGCGTTAGTGAGCCGCTTGCCCGGGCAAGGGTTCCCGGAGCAGGTATTCCGGGTCGATACGGGCATCGTTGAGACTGACGCTCCAGTGGAGGTGTGCCCCGGTGACGCGCCCGGTTTTACCCACTGCGCCGATAATGTCGCCACCGTGTACCGGCTGGCCGGGTTTTACATCGATACGGGACAGGTGGCAGTACATGGTGACAAGCCCCTGTCCGTGATCGATAAATACAGTGTTGCCGTTGAAAAAGAACTCACCGGTATCAACGATGCGACCACTGGCAGAGGCCTTGACGGGTGCCCCTTCCGGGGCGGCAAGATCAAGTCCGCTGTGTGGTTTACGCGGCTGGTTGTTGAAAAAGCGCCGCAGGCCGAAGGTGCTGCTTACCGGGCCATTAACCGGTAGCGTCAGTTGCAGCGTTTCGGGCACTTGCGGAGACCAGCTCGCCAGCGCTTTGCGGATACGTCGCTGTTCCTTGCCAATACGTGTCATGTCACGCTTTTCCGGATTGACCATATGCTTGTTTTTGAGCGTGATGTACTGCCGTTCATAATCCCGTTTCGTTACCCTGAAAGTGATTTCCTCTGTTTTGCCGGTCTGTTCCTGAATCACGAGTTTATGTTCGCCGGGTTTTGTGGCCAGTGGCAACCCGACCAGGGCGGCAGGTTTGCCCCCGTTATCTTTTACCAGCATCACCGGTTTGTTGTTATAGGTGGCTTTTGTAATTCCCTCGTAACCGTTCAGTGCAATGACAGCGATACCACCGGGAACCGGGTGGTTTTCCGGAAGTTGTAGCGCAAAGGCAGGCGACAGATACAGCAGGCAGGTGGCCAGCAGGTAGCGCAGGGTTTTTGTTGGTCCGGTTCTCATCATGATTCCGTATCGGTTACTGTGCTGAAAATACGACCTTTTGCCAGTCGGGTCTCCAGCGTATCTCCCGGCCTGGTCTGGCCACTATCTGTAATAATACTGCCATTACTGGCGGCGAGTGTAATCGAATATCCGCGCTGCAGGGTAGCCAGCGGGCTGACCGTTTCCAGTGTGCGGGACAGGGTGGCCAGTTCCCCCCGGTATTTCGATAACTGTATATTTATACAGTATCGCAGGCGCTGTGCCAAATCCCGGTTGCGAGCTTCCAGACTCTCCAGAAGACGGCCGGGGTGATGTTGCCGGAGTTTCGCGGACGCTGTTTGCAGCCGGGCCTGCCGCTGGGTGATCTGTTGCTGCATGGCGCGATTGAGCCGCTGTTCAAGTTCATCCAGCCGCTGTATCTGCTGGTCGAGGTAGTGCCCCGGGTGGCGTTGTTGAAGGCGGCGCACTAACCAGTCAAATTGCTCGTGCTGCCGCTGCAACCGCCTTGTGACCTGTTGCTTGAGGCGGATGGCGAGTTGCTTCACTCGCGTGATGACTTCATCCCTGTCCGGGCTGAGCAGCTCGGCAGCGGCAGAGGGCGTGGCGGCGCGTGCGTCGGCGACAAAATCTGTGATCACGACGTCGACTTCATGGCCGACGGCAGAAACCAGCGGCAATGAGCTGGCGGCAACGGCGCGGGCGACTTTCTCTTCATTGAACGGCCACAGGTCTTCCAGTGAGCCGCCGCCCCGGGTGAGCAGCAGAACATCACAGTCCGCGCGTTTGTTGGCGGTGCGTAATGCGGCGACAATTTCTTCTGCCGCGCCTTCGCCCTGCACCCGGGTAGGGTAAATAATCACCGGGATACCGGGAAAGCGACGTTTCAGTACCGTCAGTACATCACGTATGGCGGCCCCGCTCGGCGAAGTGATGACGCCAATACAGCGAGGCAGATCGGGTAGCGGTTGCTTACCGGCCTCGTCGAACAGGCCCTCGTTGAATAGCCGGGTTTTCAGCTCCTCGAAGGCCCGGCGCAGGGCACCATCCCCCGCTTCCTCCATCTGGTCGACAATCAGCTGGTAGTTGCCACGTGCCTCGTAGAGGCTGACCTGGCCACGGATCAATACCTGGGCGCCATTCTCCGGGCTAAAGCGCAGCCGCACGGCACGATTCCGGAACAGCGCACAGCTGACCTGGGCCCTGGCGTCCTTGAGAGTGAAATACAGGTGTCCGGAAGCGGGACGGGCGAGGTTGGAGATTTCGCCTTCTACCCACAGGCGCCCAAGGCCGGTTTCGAGCAGTTCGCGTGCCTCCTGGTTGAGGCGAGAGACCGTCAGGATGTTACGGGTGGGCTGTGTCATTGGGGCATTTTAGCTTAAAGGGGGCAGGGGTGGGGTTTGAGGGTTACTCCGGCCCGGGAATATCCGCCAGGCTCTGGATGCGGGCATGTGCAAGGCGGCCGATCAGTGCTCTGCGGCAGGGGTGCTGGTTCGATGGACGGGCTAATCGGGTATTTTCCTGTGACAGACAAGGATTTATCCGGTTTACCCGGAGGCCGCCGGAACCTATAATTAGCGGCTTCATTTCCGACCTGACCCTGGTGCCTGCATGCTGCGTATTACCGAACACGCCCTGACTTTTGATGATGTCCTGCTGTTACCTGCACATTCTTCGGTAATGCCCCGCGATGTCAGCCTTAAAACGCGCCTGACGCGTGATATCGAACTGAATCTGCCGCTGATCTCGGCGGCGATGGATACCGTCACCGAAGCGCGGCTGGCGATCGCCATGGCGCAGGAAGGTGGCATTGGCATCGTGCACAAGAACATGACCATCGAACAGCAGGCCGATCAGGTGCGGCGGGTCAAGAAATACGAAAGCGGGGTCATCAAGGATCCTATCACTGTTGCACCCGATACCAGTATTCGTGAAGTGCTGGAATTGACCCGGCAGCATGGCATTTCCGGCGTGCCGGTAGTTGAGGGTGACAAGCTGGTGGGGATTATCACCAACCGTGACACCCGCTTCGAGACACGTTTCGACGCCCCGGTGGCCTCTGTCATGACCGGTGGCGACAAGCTGGTGACGGTTCGTGAAGGTGCTGAACGAGATGAAGTCATTCGACTGCTGCACCAGCATCGTATCGAGAAGGTGCTGGTGGTGGATGACGCTTTTCGCCTGCGTGGCCTGATAACGGTAAAAGACATACAGAAAGCCAGCGACAAGCCCGATGCCTGCAAGGACGACCAGGCTCGTCTGCGTGTCGGCGCGGCGGTGGGCGTTGGAGCCGGAACCGATGAGCGTATTGACGCGCTGGTTAATGCCGGTGTCGATGTGGTGGTGGTGGATACCGCGCACGGCCACTCGCAGGGTGTACTCGACCGGGTCAGCTGGGTTAAAAAGCACTACCCGGATTTGCAGGTTATTGGCGGTAATATCGCGACGGCAGCTGCGGCACGCGCGCTGGTTGATGCAGGCGCGGATGCAGTCAAGGTCGGTATCGGTCCGGGCTCGATCTGCACCACGCGTATTGTCGCCGGCGTGGGTGTGCCGCAGGTAACGGCTGCCGCCAATGTTGCGCACGAACTGAAAGGCACCGGTATCCCGTTGATCGCCGATGGCGGTATACGTTACTCGGGTGACATGGCCAAGGCTATCGTGGCCGGTGCCTGGTCAATCATGGTCGGCAGTATGTTTGCCGGTACCGAGGAAGCGCCAGGTGAGGTCGAGCTGTACCAGGGCCGTTCCTACAAGTCCTACCGTGGTATGGGGTCACTGGGCGCCATGTCATCGCAGACCGGCTCCAGTGATCGTTACTTCCAGGAAGGTAGCGAGACCGACAAGCTGGTGCCGGAAGGTATCGAGGGTCGTGTGCCCTACAAAGGTCCATTGCAGCCGGTTATCCACCAGCTAATGGGTGGTCTGCGCTCCAGCATGGGTTACACGGGTTGTGCCTCTATCGAAGAAATGCGCACCAAACCCGAATTTGTACGTGTCACCGGCGCGGGCATGGCCGAGAGCCATGTGCACGATGTACAGATCACCAAGGAAGCACCCAACTATCGCTCCTGAGCGGTTTTCGTGGCCACGCGCCACAACCCATTACGGAACCATACTGTGTCTGATCACGATATCCATTCCCACCGCATCCTGATTCTCGATTTCGGTTCCCAGTACACCCAGCTGATTGCGCGCCGTGTGCGTGAAATCGGCGTGTACTGTGAAATACATCCCTGGGATATGGAAGACGAGGAAATACGCATCTTCCACCCGCACGGCATTATCCTGTCCGGCGGCCCCGAGACCGTGACAGAAGGTGAGGCGCCCACTGCGCCGGCGCTGGTGTTCGAACTGGGTGTGCCGGTACTGGGTATTTGCTATGGCATGCAGACCATGGCAGCGCAACTGGGCGGCAAGGTTGAAAATGCCGACCACCACGAGTACGGCTACGCCCAGGTACGCGCGCGCGGACATACCCGGCTGCTGAAAGACATCGAAGACCACACCAGTGACGAAGGCTATGGTTTGCTGGATGTGTGGATGAGTCACGGCGACCGGGTGGTCGAGCTGCCGCCGGGCTTCAAACTCATGGCGAGCACAGATGCTGCGCCGATTGCCGGCATGGCGGATGACGAACGCGGTTACTACGGTCTTCAGTTCCACCCGGAAGTCACACACACGCGTCAGGGTGAGCGAATCCTGCGGCGATTCATTGTCGATATCTGTGGTTGTGAGGTGTTATGGACGCCGGACAACATCGTCGAGGAAAGCATCAAGGCGGTGCGTGAACAGGTGGGTGATGCAGAAGTCCTGCTGGGCCTGTCCGGTGGCGTGGATTCTTCTGTTGTCGCGGCACTGCTGCACAAGGCGATTGGTGAGCAGCTGACCTGTGTGTTTGTCGATACCGGTCTGTTGCGCCACCAGGAAGGTGACCAGGTGATGGCCACCTTTGCCGAACACATGGGGGTGCGGGTGATCCGTATCGATGCCGAAAAACGTTTTCTTGATGCGCTGGGCAGTGAGTCCGACCCGGAGAAGAAACGCAAGATCATCGGTAACCTGTTTGTTGAAGTCTTCGAGGAAGAAGCCAACAAGCTGAAGAACGCGCAGTGGCTGGCGCAGGGCACCATCTACCCGGACGTCATCGAATCGGCCGGTGCGAAAACCGGCAAGGCGCACCTGATCAAGTCACACCATAATGTCGGTGGCTTGCCCGAGCACATGAAACTCAAGCTGCTGGAACCGCTACGCGAACTGTTCAAGGACGAAGTGCGCAAGCTGGGGGTGGAACTGGGCCTGCCCTACGACATGGTGTATCGCCACCCCTTCCCGGGTCCGGGTCTGGGCGTGCGTATCCTTGGCGAAGTCAAAAAGGAATACGCCGACATCCTGCGGCTTGCCGATCACATCTTCATCGAGGAACTGCGCAAGCAGGATCTCTATGACAAGACCAGTCAGGCGTTTGCCGTATTCCTGCCGGTCAAGTCGGTTGGCGTGACCGGCGACGGTCGCCGCTATGATTACGTGGTGGCGTTACGCGCCGTGGAAACGATCGACTTCATGACCGCACGTTGGGCACATCTGCCGTATGAATTTCTTGATCACGTTTCACGGCGCATCATCAATGAAATACAGGGTATTTCTCGCGTGACCTACGATATCTCCGGTAAGCCGCCGGCGACGATTGAGTGGGAGTAGGTAGAATTAATAACTTATTGATTTAGAATAATAAAAATACTCTCTATCGACAATATATTCGCATCATCAATGGTATTTTTCATGGTATTTTTGCGTGTAGTAAGGGAGAAAGCATCGATACCATGAGAGGCGATTTGATGCAGTCATGGTATTAGTCAGCACAGTTCTGATACCCGCTCTTGATCTAGGGTGTGGTTTTTGTGGGTTATAATCACGCCATGACAAAGTGACAAGGTCTACCACGGCCGAAGGCCACACGTCAGGTCGTCGCATATGGATGTGCCGCATGAACTGGATAGGATAACGACCTGACTGGCCGGAATTCCGCTATGACAAGCGAGCTCAAATAGCATGAGCTTGAATTTCGGCTGGTAAAGACGAGCGCTTCGAAGTCCCATTCGCAGAAGCCGGCAAGTTTATAAATGGTGCGCGAATGTGCATGTTAAGCAGGCGATTTTCTTGATTCACTCCCTGGGTTTTCACCCCGATTCCACTTCAGCAGATTCCATTGCACTTGACACTCTGTTTTTCGGAGTGGAAGGTACTCTGAAAAACAGAGTAAATGGGTTTAATCATGTCATCACCCTCACAGCAGACACTCAACCAGATCCACGCCATGATGAAAACCGGGCACGAGGGTGTTCGTGTAGAGCGGCACAGCCTGATACTGTGGGGACTGACCGCCGCATTGCTGGTGATTTTTACCAACGACCTGTTTAATGCGTCCTGGTTGAACGTGCACTGGATGCGGGTTGCCGCCCAGAATCTGTTTGTCGGAAGCGTACTCTTTGCGGTGGGGCTGTTGGATTATCACCTGACCCGCGAAAAACGCCGTCAGCGAAATGAAAGTATCACGTTTGTCCAACGGCAGGTCACCAAAATCTGGTGGTTACTGATTGCCCTGATCGTTGTGGTCAATGCCGGCGCCAACTATTTCGGCGGTGATTATGTGTTTCTGGGTATTGCCATCGTGCTGGCCGGTATTGCGGTGTTCATCAATGGCCTGTTTTCCGCGCAACCGATGGATTGGGCGGGGGGCTTGCTGATTGTCGCTGGACTGGCGTTACTGGCTGTTGGTTTGCCACGTATCGAGCAGGAATGGGTCGCGGCCAGTGTGTTTGGTATGGGTCTGCCTTTATTTGCGCTGGTTATCGACAAACCGGTGCTGGTGCGCCAATTTGCCATGCAGGTGATTTTGAGTCTTGTCTGGGTGGCAGCCGTGCTGGTGCCTGCGGCTATGGCCATCCATTGGTTTGACCGCGTCGAGACGCCCGCCGGACAACCGATCTCACTTGCCGAATACACCGACCAGAATATGGATCGAACCGGAGAGTGGATTGTTCATCTACCAGTGGGAACATCAGTTCCGATACGTTGGTCAATATCAGGCGATCCGGTTGAATCGGTTACCGATAGTGCGCCCCTGCTGCAGCTGAGCAAGGATCTGGATGTCGTTTTTGTCGATGGGCTACCGGATGGTCGTTATCGAATCGGCGAAGATGAATGTCGGCTAAGGAGACAGCATTCACGTATCAGGGTGAATGCGCTTCAACCCGAGATCGCAGACGGCCAGCTCATCGTTGACCTTAAAATCAAGCTGTCGCAGATTCAGTCATGAGCGCACCCATGGAAAAAACCACGCTCAGTATCACCAACGGGGACAGTGCTGCCGCAATCATGCGCGCAGCCGGCATTCACGAACCTGTCCTGCCGTGGCGCGATATCCTGCACGATGGACCGGTGCCGGGCGAGCTCACCCCGGACGAACTGGCAGCGGTGCGCGCACGGTTTCTGGCCCAGCCTCCCGTTGGCAACTATGAGGTGATTCTGCAGGGGTTCCGGGAACGCGATGATCGGGTGCGGGACTTTCGGCGCTTCAGGCGTGTGACGATCTGGCTGGAGCATGACCTGTACGATCAGCTTCAGTTATTGCAATTGCTGGATCGATTTGCCGAAGCTGACTGGGGTGAGACAGAACTCGGTTTGATCTGTATCGACCGTTTCCCGGGCATTGAACCGTTTTATGGTCTCGGCCAGCTCAATGCCGAGCAGATGGCAACGCTGGCTGGGTCGGAACAACCTGTCACAGAAGAACAACTGACACTCGGGCAGCAGGGTTGGCGGGCGTTTACCTCGGAAACACCCTTACCGTTGCAGACCTTCATGCACTCGGACCTGTCCGTATTGCCGTTTCTCAAAGCCGCGCTTGAACGCCATCTGGAAGAGTTTCCCGACAGCCGTAATGGCCTGTCACGTCATGAACGGCAGATTCTGGAACTGGTCGATTTCGGTATTGTCCGACCAGGCAGGTTGTTTGCAGCCCATCAGCAGTTGGAGGCTGCACCGTATCTGGGTGACTGGGGCTTCTGGAACCTTATCGAGGGGCTAACCAACGTAGAGAATGCCTTGCTGAGAACTTCGTCCGGTAGCCCGTTTGTTCGACCCCCTGATGTGCCAGCGGATGATACCTTCCGTGAACAGCAGCTTGAGCTAACACCGTTTGGTCGGTCAGTACTGAACAGCGAGGCCAACTGGATTGAACTTAATCCCCCGGATCGCTGGAAGGGCGGAGTACACCTGCATCCGGATAAATCGATCTGGTGCTGGGATAGTGATCGCAGGTCAATCGTCGAGAAAGGATCATGACAGACGAACGCACGCGATCAGCATCGAAAGGCATTGACACTCTGTTGCATCAACCGGTTCGCACCCGGTTGGCCGCTTTTCTGGCAACCCGAGGCGAGGCGACGTTTACTGAGTTGAAGAATGTGCTCGACATCACCGACGGTAATCTGGATGCGCATGTAAAAAAACTGCTGGCCGGCGGGTATCTGCTGGCGCGTAAGCATCAGGGAAAAGGTAGAGCGCAGACGCAGTACCGGCTGAGCGCCGCCGGCAAGCGCGCTTTTGAGTCGTATGTTCAGCAATTGAATGCATTATTGAATCTGGAACCCGGTACTGAGCAGGATCCCTCCGATGGCATAACCGGCTCTCTGCGTTTGTTGCACGAATGAACTCATTGATCCTGCGGAGGGCCAACCATGTCCGTGTCTGATATTCATGCTTATCACAAATTGATTACCGATTCCTACGATCATCGTAGCGAAAACTACAACGATAGTCTGCCGCATCGCGAGCAGGCGCAGCAACTGGTCGACTATTACCCGCCACCGGCAGCCGGCCGCGTATTGGATGTCGGCACCGGTACCGGTGCTGCGGCCTTTCATGCCGCCGAGTATGTGGGTGAAACAGGCGAAGTCCTGGGCGTTGATATTTCGAGCGGTATGATCAACAAAGCCACGGCCCTGTTGCAGGATTCGGGCCTTTCCCATGTCCGCTTTGTTCAGGCAGATGGAGAGCGGCTGCAACACACACAAGCGTATTTCGACCGCATCTATTGCGCCTCGGCGTTTTTCTGGATGACGGACAAACAGCAGACGCTGAATCACTGGTGCGAATTGCTGAAACCTGGCGGCCGGATCGGATTCCATGCATGGCCGGAGACCAGTTATGTGTGGGGTTATGTGGCCCGCCAGGCGCTCAAGACCCAGGGTGTGGAGTATCTGGCGCACTCGCCGTATGGCAGTGTCGAAATTATCACCGGGTTGTTGAACCGGGTCGGCTACGAAGACATTGATATAAAAATTATCGAATCCGGTCACTACCTCAGCCTGCAAGAGGCGATCGATGCCTGGATCAATGAGACGGATTATCCCATCGGGCAGTACCCGCATCCGGTGGCCGTGACGCCGCCGGACGTTTTGGAGCGGGCCCGGCATGTTTATATTCGGGAAATGGAGCATCGCAATACTGAAGAAGGGGTTTGGAATGACACGACGCAGTACTATGTTTATGCGAAAAAGCCCCAGAGCTGACGGAATCCATCTTGGACGGTGATCTGATACATGAACACCTTTAAGGTGCAGGCCTCAATTCTGTCAGCGCAGGCATTGCAGGAACAGATACTGTCGCGCTACAGGCTGGATTCCCCGGTCAGTTGCCGGTTACACAAATACGGTGTCAACGATACCTACCGGGTCAATGCTGCGGACAGTTTGTATTTTCTTCGCATCTATTCGCTGTGTTACTCCGAGTATGCGGCCATACAGCGTGAAGTCCGTTTGCTGCAGGCATTGAGAGAGCAAAATGTCTCGGTCGGGTGTCCGGTCGCTGATCGAGCGGGCGAAACCATACACCATATCCAGGCACCTGAAGGGCTTCGCTATGCGGTATTGTTCAGTGGTGGCCAGGGCAAGCAGATTGATGCCAAATTTGAATCGCAGATGGAAGCGTTAGGTGCTTGGGTCGGCAGATTTCATAGTGCGGCCGATGACCTTAATATGCCCGGTGTACGCGGCGATATGGATATCCAACGTATGGTCAATCGGAATGTACAATCAGTACTGCCAAGACTCCTGGATAGAGAACAAGACCGCGATTTTCTACAGACACTTGCCGGGCAACTGACTACAAAGCTATCCCAGCTTACTGGACAGTCGGCAGATACGGGTATCATTCATGGCGATCTGCATATGGATAATGCCGTATTCTCAGACAATCAAGAGATAACCGTGTTTGATTTTGCCGATAGCGGCATCGGCTGGCGCCTGTATGATCTGGGTGTTGCGCTGTTTTTGATTCGTACACGATTACAGGATACAGAACAACAAGATAGTGCCTGGAAAGCCTTACTGCGTGGTTACCGCAAGCACAGGTATCTGCCTGACGAGGCGGCAAGAAATGTCACGCTATTCGTGGCGCTCAAAATACTTTGGCTGCTTGATTTTCGCACCAGGGTAGGGGATCGGCACGGCGATGGCTGGCTCAATGACGAGTACTACGAAGCGGCCTTCAGTCGCTTGCGAAAGATTGCTCAGGATTTGGAACTTTTCTGAAAGACGGGTTCCTACCTTCAATCAAATCAGTCTTCGTAATAAGCGCTTCCACAAATAGCTGAATTGCGCGCGCTTGGTATTTATTAAAGGGTTTACTGAACATGGTATTCTATACGCGCACTGGCGCGTATTTAATCAAACGCCAGTTTCATCCCGACCGTAACTTTTTTCAGTCGCTTATCGCTTGTCCAAAGCCGGGTATTTTCCGCTAATGCGGTTGCAGCCAGTAGATGGACATCAATGTAGCCGATAGCCTTTCCCATCAGCTGATTTTGTTCTATGAAGTGCAATGCCTCTTCCGGAGAGGCGACAGGCGATTGCGGAAGGTCATTCAGCAGTCTGAGAATCTCTTCGCGGTTGCGCAAATTCCCGCATGCCAGTTCACCAATGACAAAAGGGTGCAGCAGTACCTGGTTACTATTAAGCAATTCGATAAGGTGGTTATTCCCGGCGCGCAGATGGTCAATCCAGATGGACGTATCGACCAGGATCACTTTGCGGTATCGGATTGGCGACGAGGTACCGGTTTCAGTTGGGGCTCACTTCCTCCCAGTCGAGCTAATCGGCGAGCGCTTTCCCGTTCAATCAAGGCGCGCAAACCTTCACGGACCAGTGCAACTTTCTCGCTCACCCCGGTAATCCGCTGAGCCTCTTCCAGTAATTGGTCATCTATATTCAATGTGGTTCTCATGGGTGACCCTCCTGACTGCCAAGCATCAATAATAGCATCAATTGATGATATATAAGATGCATAAGTTATGCAAGGTGATTTGGTTGACTCGCGCCCAGGTCACGGCCATCAACAAAAACTGATAACAGAACTTGCGGACTTGTGGCCTATAGGGCTTTAATGTTTAGTGTTAATTAGTAGCATTTCCCGAACATGGTATTTTTCATGGTATTTTCCACGCGCTGTAACGTAGAAGGCAGTAATACCATGCATGGCACATCGGCGTAATCATGGTATTAGCGGTCTGCACCTTGATGCGCTTTTCGAACGAGTGTGGCGTGATTTAGGGCTATAAACACGCCAAATATATCTATAATGTGGCGTGAATAAGTGCTAGAATCACGCCATGAGATGGATATGGCAACAACCAGGCTGGCCAGATTTTCGCTATGACAAGAGAGCACTCGAAGATCGGGAGCTTGCATTTCGCATAAATTCAGAGCGCCTGGCTGGCAGCTTTGATGCACTACCGATGGCATCTCAAGAGGATGCCGCGATTGACTTGATGCTTTCCGAGGCCATCAAAACCAGCGCCATTGAGGGCGAGGATCTGGACAGAGAATCGGTCAGGTCGTCACTACTTTCTCTGATTACATCGGATACGCTACCGGACAACTCAGACCAGAAAGCAGCGGGGGCTGCTTCGTTGCTGGTGGATGTACGCAAGAACTGGCAGACACCCCTGACGCATGACCTGCTGGGGAAGTGGCAATCCATGGCTGTCCCGGAACAGCGATACACGCCTGTTTTAAGAGGCGCATACCGCAACGATCCTTCTCCAATGCAAATTGTGAGTGGTCCGTACGGACGGGAAAAGGTTTACTATGAGGCCCCGCCAGCGACTCGGGTGCCTGATGAAATGGCGAGATTCCTCGACTGGTACAGTCAGACTTGCCCTTCGAATAGGGATAAGGAGATGTCTGGGATTGCCAGATCAGGAATTGCACACCTTTGGTTTGAAGTGATTCACCCCTTCGATGATGGTAATGGTCGAGTCGGCAGGGCGATTGCTGACCATGCGCTTTCGCAATCTCTTGGCTATCCGACCACGGCCTGTCTTGCTACGGCGATAGAGGCAGACAAAAAAACCTATTACTTGCAACTTGAGAAAGTGAGCCGTGGAAGCCTGGATGTTAACGTTTGGCTGGATTATTTCGCAGACACAATAATCAAGGCACAGGACATTGCCAGGGAAGAAGTAAACTTTGTACTGACCAAGACACGTTTTTATGAAGTCTATGGTAATCAGTTGAATGACCGGCAGGCCAGGATGGTGTCGCGGGTGTTCGCTGAAGGCCGTAAGGGTTTTGAAGGCGGAATAACGACAAAAAAATATGAAGCAATCACCAAATGCCCCAACCGAACGGCCAGCCGTGATCTTTCTGATCTGGTTGTCAAGGGGATTATCATGCCGTTACCGGGTGGTGGCAGAACAACACGTTACGCGTTGACCGTTGTCGGGCCGGATGGATTTAGCTCGGAGGGGAAATGATTCTCTGTGTGATTCAGCGATTTTTGTGTCAATTAGAAGGATTTTCTGAGGATGGTATTTTTCATGGCATTATCATTTAGCAGGAAAATAAATCATTGAAAATAAAAGTTAAAAAAGGCTTATTGATAATAGAGTGGGGGTAGGCCGTCTACACAAATGATTTATGTTGAGTTGCACTGAAAACTGAGCCAGGAACGGTACTGAGTATTGATCCGTAGCTGCAGCACTAACGTATTCAACAGGCACATGATACGGCCATATCTCATCTGGGCCACTGCAAGATGAAAATATCCACCTAAATTGGCTCCATATTCGACGCACTTCAGCATGTTTTCGCAAACACCCTAAAGCTGCCACCAATCAAGCCGTTAGATGTCCCTGAAGTGGTGAGTACCATCCTGCGATGGCACATCCACTATGCGTATAAAAATGCAGCAACTCAGGTGTTGCGAATTTAAATTAAAACAAGAATCGGAGAACAAGCATGGCCTTGGTTATCAATACCAATGGTGCCTCGTTGTCTGCGCAACGCGATTTATCCAGTGCTCAACAGTCAGTCAAAGTCTCTCTCCAGAGGCTGTCTTCGGGCCTGCGAATCAACAGCGCCAGGGACGATGCGGCTGGTTTGTTCAGCGTTGAACGCATGACCGCCGATATCCGCGGCATGAACCAGGCAATCCGCAATGCCAGCGATGGTATTTCCCTTGCGCAAACGGCAGAAGGATTCCCTGGCACAGATAAGCGACAGCCTGCAGCGGATACGTGAAATTGCCGTACAGGCCGCCAACGACACGGTGGAGGATCGCAGCGGCCTCCAGTCTGAGGTCAACCAGCTTACTCAGGAAATCTCCCGCATCGTGCAGAACACTGAGTTCAATGGTACGCGCCTGCTGTCCAGCGGCAGCACGCTGAAATTTCAGGTAGGGATGGATGGTACGGACAATAATCAAATAGAAATAGCGATGACCGATTTGACGGCGGCCACCACTACCCCATCCTCCCCGCCTCCAGGCGGAGCAGGTTTAGGTAGTGGTAGTGGTCAAATATTCATTACAGTGGATGTTGGCGCGATCATTATTTTCTTGTTCCATGCGCCCATTCATGAGTCAATCATTGCGCGTACTTTTCTGGAGTTTCTGCATCAATCCGAACATTAGCAGGTGAGGACATGGCACAACGATATAAAAAAGACCCGGAAGCCATTGCCAGACTCAATGCCGAGCAGTTTCGTGTGACCCAGGAAAGCGCCACCGAACGGCCAGGCAGCGGCGAGTATCTGCACAACGGAGCGCCGGGCCTTTACGTCGATGTCGTGTCCGGTGAACCGCTGTTTACCTCGGCGGACAAGTTCGATGCGGGTTGTGGCTGGCCCAGCTTCAGCAAGCCGGTGTCGGATGATTTCATCAACGAGGTGCGCGACTCAAGTCACAACATGATTCGTATCGAAGTGCGTTCGACCCATGGCGACAGTCATCTGGGGCATGTCTTTCCCGATGGGCCTTCGGAACGCGGCGGGCTGCGCTATTGTATCAATTCGGCATCCTTGCGTTTTGTGCCACTGGACGAAATGGCGACGCAGGGCTACGCGGAATATATTCCGCTGGTCACGGGAGAAAATCATGGCGATTGAAAAGGCACTTCTGGCAGGCGGCTGTTTCTGGGGAATGCAGGATTTGATCCGCAAACAGCCGGGCGTGGTGCGCACGCGCGTCGGTTACAGCGGCGGCGATGTAGCCCATGCGACCTACCGCAATCACGGCAGCCATGCCGAGGCAATCGAGATCGCGTTCGACAACGAAGTCACCCATTATCGCAAACTGCTGGCGTTCTTTTTCCAGATTCACAACCCCGCCACGCCGGATCGCCAGGGCAACGACCGCGGGGCATCGTACCGTTCGGAGATTTTCTACACCAGCGAGGAACAACGGCAGACTGCCCTGAAAACCATCGAGGATGTGAATGCATCGGGCCGCTGGCCGGGAGCGGTGGTGACCAAAGTCAGCCCGGCGGGCGATTTCTGGGAGGCTGAGCCGGAACACCAGGACTACCTGCAGCGCGTGCCCAATGGCTACACCTGCCATTTTCCGCGACCGGACTGGGTGCTGGATTGATACGTGTCGGGTTCGACAGGACTATTCCAGCCTGATCGTGGGACTGGCCACTCGATTGAGTGTACCGGGCCCGTGAATGGAAGCCTGGCCGGTAGTGCCCGCGGCCAAACCCGGCGGGCGGATGCCATGGCTCGGGTCGCCAGTACGGCACAACTTACGGACTGATATCAAGTATCCGTATCTCTCCGGCGACGACAGTTACTGCCATGCTGATAGCGCCCCAACCGGGTTTGTTCGCCCGGATGGTATAAGTGCCCGGGTCCAGGTCGAGGCTGTACTGGCCGTTGGCATCACTGAATACTCTGGCGAATTCGTCTCGCGTAGCCGGGTCCAGGGCCCTGACCCGTACTGCCTCTTCCAGTGCCCCGGATGCGTTGAATGTGGTTCCGGTTAACAGCGCCGTTTCCTGCGGGGGTGGGGGCGGCGGCGCTGTACCACTGCCAAAATCCACGGTGTGCGTCGCTCCGGCGACGACAGTTACTCCGAGGCTGGTAGCGCCCCAACCGGATTTATTGGCCCGAATTTCATAAATTCCCGGATCCAGGTCGAGGCTGTACTGGCCGTTGGCGTCACTGAACACCCGGGCGAATTCGTTACGTGTAGCCGGATCCAGGGCCCTGACCCGCACCCCTTGTTCCGGTGTGCCTGATGCATTGAACGTGGTCCCGGTCACCAGTCCCGTTCCCTCCTGGGGTGGGGGCGGTGGTGCACCGTTGCCGAAATCCACGATGTGCGTCGCCCCTGCGCCAGCGGTTACTGCAATGCTGATCGCGCCCCAGCCGGATTTGTTGGCCCGGATTTCATAAATTCCCGGATCCAGGTTGAGGCTGTACTGGCCGTTGGCGTCACTGAACACCCTGGCGAATTCGTTACGTGTAGCCGGATCCAGGGCCCTGACCCGCACCCCTTGTTCCGGTGTACCAGATGTGTTGAACGTGGTCCCGGTCACCAGTGCCAATGCCCCGGACGCGGCACCCTGAGAAACATCGATAACTGTGGAATCAACCGTGATGACGGTTGAATCGGCGCTGACGGGCTGTCCGGCAGCGCGAACGGATCTGCCTGAAAGCAAGCCAGGCACCAGCAGCACAAAATCGGCAACAAACGTGGCCGCGGTCCCCAGGAGGAACGATCGCCTTCCTCGATTAAAACGCATAAATCCAACTCCCCCATCATTCTTGTATTTTTTCGGGAATCAGGGTGGTGGCTCGGTGCACGAGCACACGCTTGAGCACAACGAAGTTCCCGCCGGGCAAGGACTGAAAGTAGTCTATCAGGTACACCATGGCAAGCAACTATGCCGGGTGCGGGTGGTATCTCCCGACTATGTTGATTCTCAGCCTTTTTCTGAACAATGATTACCTGCAGGAGCGACCAACTGGTCACTCCTGCAGGATCCTCATACTATTATAAGCTTATTGCTAGTCGTCGTCTTCGTCATCATCACCCTGAGGTACGATCTGCAGGGTCTTCAGGAATGCCACAACGGCTTTCTGATCGTCAACAGAGCTTGCCTCGAAGGCATCGCGCGAGGCACGACCTTCGCCACCGTGAAGCAGAATAGCCTCAGTGATTGTAGTAACGTCACCGCGGTGACCATAGGGATCGGTATTACCGACGTCCCACAGCTTGCGGGTCAGGAAGTACTCGGTGCCCGGCTTGCCTTCGAAGGCGTCATCCGGACGTCCTTGCGCGAGTTCCTCGTTGCAGAACCAGCGGATGGCGCCCGGACCTGGATCGTCACACAGGTTGTGACGTTTCATGTCGGTATAGGCACGGATAATGGCCGTGCCGTTGCGGCCCTTCTTCAGGCGTGGCTTGTCACCGTCTTTGGTCATGTCGAAGGAATAATCGGGGCAACCGTCAGCCGCGCCTGCACAGGTGCCCGGCGGGTTGAACGGGTTGGGTTCGACAAAGTCACGACTGCTCAATGCCATTTCCGGTACGTGACAGGATGTGCAACCGACGTCGTCGAAGATTTTCTCACCCTTCCTGACCTGCTTACGTGCTGCCTTGCCCCTGGGCTTCACCTGCACCGGCGTGGACAGTTGGGCCTGCCAGATCGAGATCGCAGTCTGGTCACCGATGGTCAGCTCGCGCTCGTAACCGTCGTTATCGTAGTCCGGATCGAAGCCCTTGGCCGGGTTCAGATCGAAGCGCTCTTCGGCCTGCATGCCGTGGTGGTGGTTCATGGCGTTGGTGGAGAATTCACGCAGCGAGATGACCTTGCCGGCCTGGTGGAAGGGCTTGATAATCAGATCGTGGTCAATACCGCCATCGGTGGCGACCACGGCACCGCCGGAGATCTCGATCTGGAAATCAACGCCCTTGGAGCTGATGGTGTGGACGCCGTCAGGCAGACCGGCAGCCGCGGCTTGCAGTTCCACCGTCATTTCACGGGCCAGCATTTCGATCGGGCCGGAACCGTGCATGGCAAGCGTATTTCGGTCATTGGCGTGTGTTGCATCGATATCCTGAGTGAGTGGATCCAGTGTCTGTGCGAGCACGAACACGTTGGCTACGAAGTCACCGGCACCACCTGGCTCCGGCTGAGCATGACAGCCAGCACAGGCATCAGAGTCAGGCGCGGAAGAACGGGTTTTAGCAACAATGTTAGCGCCCACGGCTCTACCTTCATCGTCAAATGTCGGAATAGCACGTTTGGCACCACCGCCGGTGGTCTCGGGACGGCCGCGGCCGTCACAGGTGTTGAACTTGGTGACAAACAACAGTTCGCCGTGATCGTTGATCTCGTCGAAACTGAGCGCGCCGCTGTTGATGTCCGTCTGTTCCAGGGATAAAGGGACCGTCGGCGAGTCCGCCTCGAGTCCGGGTGGACACTGTTTTTCGGTAGCGGCAAATGCGCTAAAGGGTGACGCTGCAAGTCCCAGCAATACAGCGATAGAAGTGGATGTGCGTGTCATTTTGTGTTCCTCCGATCGATGGAAGTCCTTAAACCGGACTTGTTAAATTGTCGTGACAACCTGCTGTCGGGGGGTACCCGGGGCGGCAAGGACACTGCTGCTGTTTTCCACCCGTAAATCGCGTTCCCCGTTCAATCTGGTCTGGAATCGGCTAGTTAGATTGATTCTTAGAACAAATCTAGAGAATTCTTCCAGCCCTGTCTGTAGTTTTTGATACGTATACGAAACAATTATCAAGATTTTGTGAGTATGCCGAGTTTATTGAATTTATTTGATTTTTTCCCCTCAAGGCCGTGCCATCCGCAGTTCGGTAGGGTAATCTACGCGCTTTAGACACAATCCAGTGGTAGAGCTACGTGTTAACCAGAATCCTGATCATCATGTCGCTGGCAGGCCTTGCCAGTGCCTGCGATAACGCGGCCAGCCAACTGGAGGCAGAGGCCAGCGTCTGTGAAAAGGCATTGGGGATAGGCGCACTGGAACTTGCCGAAGAACACTGCCAACGTGCCCTGGGAGAACCAGGAAACGATATTCTTACCCCGCAGGTCAGGTCAGAGAGGTTGTACAGGCTGGCGGGTATCAAGCGGCAGCAGGCAAAGTACGCAGAAGCGGCTGAGCTGCTTGACCAGTCACTGTCACTGGAACAGACGTTGTCCGGTTCGGGCAGCCTGCAATTCGCCGGCCGGCAACTTGAAAGGGTGCTGATTCTGGCGGGGCAGGGGCGATGGCCGGAAGGTGCCCGGCTGCTCGAGCAAACGTTACCGATGTCCGCTCAGCTGAGCGAAAAGGAACAGGCCTCGCTGGCCAATATCCTGCAGCGGTACATCGCACAGCTGCAGAAAATCGGGCAGACAGAACAGGCATCGCGTCTGCAGGTGGCAGCCGACAGCCTCAAGCAGCAGGAATAAAATCGGGGCAGGTCAAGGAGCCTGATCATAAAAGAGCCCAAGTAAAATATGGCGATGACGCAGGCTCAGAGACTCAAACGGGTGATCGGTATAGTTGTGCAAATTCACCGGGTCGTACGCAGCGGTCTGGGGAGGATTCCAGCGTGTCCGAGGTGAAAAAAGGGCGAAATGGTGTTTCAATAGCGATGGACGTTGGTAGGTAACGGGTGTTAATACTTCCCACACTCCTTGCGTTTAAGGCCAGCCGGAAGGCCGAGATAGAAAAGTTGGAGGACTTGCCATAGTTATTTTTTCTCACCGTATTTCGACCATGCGATCTTTTCGATTATCGACTATTTGGTCGATTTCAATCTCGTTACTAATGTGTTTTTTCAGTGGCGCTCTATTCGCAGAGATACCGGCAGTCAGAAATTCGATCGGGCTGCCGGGCGCCAACGGTTTAATTCAAGATGCTGTGCTTACGCAACCACGGCAGGTGTTCGGATTGTCAGTGGATCGCACTTCCCGGAACCCCGAGAACGCATTCGGCTGAATTCCTGCCGAGAAATCAATATCCTGAAACGAGCAATCATCCAGCGCTCATTCGACCCGGTAGCAAGGTTGCTGTACCTGGCATTTACGATCAGTACTTTTGATGAGATAGATGCGATCGGTAATTGGTTTGGGGAAATGCAGGTGATGATAGACCCACTGTGTCCTGCCCTCATGTGCCATAACCCGGCTTTTGAAAACGTTTGGGATAAATTCCGCAAAATGATCGTAATCCACTACCACAGCGTGCACACGTTCGGGCGGGGTATCGAAGGTCGTCACGAGCATTGCCCAGGGAACGGACGAGCCCTCGATTTCACGGTGATAAATCTGGCCTTCGGCAACCGTCTCAACCAACCTCCAGCCATCCGCATCGATACTATCTCCCGCGCCCATTACCGGGCCTGCCAGGAACAAGCCGCTCAAGAGGCAGGTGAAACGGCCTGCCTGTTTCACACAGGCCATGAAACTTTTCCCCCGGGTCGGACTCATACAAGGCATGGACTGAAGTATTGCCTATACTTTAAACGTTGTAACGACGACAAGCCGTTATTTCACCATGCGTTGCCGGAGGGCCGCCATGAGAAGAGACGTCTTCAGCAAGTCCGCTGTACCGATACTTGTTCTAATCGGCATTTTCTTTTTTCCGGCCCTGGCTTTCCAGGTACATGCTGAAGGCACATCTCAGGCAGTTACCCTGACGCTCGGGGACTACCGTTTCGACCCGGACAGCATTGAAGTCCAGTCCAGCCAGCCGGTTATCCTGACCTTGATTAACAAGGATGGCATCACCCCACATAACTTTACTCTGCAGGATACGGCAGCCGGACTGGATATCGACATCAATGTGAGCGCCGGCTCGACATCTATGGTCGAATTTACCCCTGAAAAACCGGGGACCTACACGTTTTACTGCGCCAAAAAACTGCCCTTCATGAAGAGCCATCGCGCTCGTGGCATGGAAGGAACCCTGATTGTCAGGTAATGGCCAGACAAGGATAAAAGTGAGTGAGGGTTTTACTCGTATCTGCTAACAGGGAGCATATCCCGGACCCGATTTTTCCGCTCGGCCTTGCCTATATCGCGACGGCAGTTCGACAGGCAGGCTACCAGGTAGCCGTTACGGACCTCTGCTTCGGCAGTCGGCCAATACATGCGCTGCAACAGAAGATTCGAACCTTCAAACCGGACGTCATTGGTTTGTCGCTGCGCAATGTCGATAATGCCGCCTACCCGCTGACGGTTGACTACCTGGCCCTGCACCGGGAAGTTATTGATGCGATACGTGATATCACTCCCGCAATGGTCGTACTCGGGGGTTCTGGTTTTTCGATTTTACCCGAGGCCTATATGCAGGTACTTGATGCAGATTTCGGCATCAAGGGTGAAGGTGAACAGGCCTTTGTCACATTACTCGATGCACTGGATAGTAATCATGACCCGGGTATTGTACCCGGCGTCCTGGCTCGAAAGCACGACCATGCAAACGGTATACACGTTCAAACTCCCGTGAAGACGGATACAAATCAAGGCGATGGGCTGCGGCCGGCACGCCACCTGTTTGATTATGCCCGTTACGTGCGTCGTGGCGGCACTGGCAACATCCAGACCAAACGCGGCTGCATATTTAAATGCAACTACTGCACCTACCCGTTACTGGAAGGCAACCGGTTCCGTGTACGTGACGCCCGTGATGTCGTTGACGAAATCGAGGAGCTGTTACTCAAGTATGGCCCACACCCTGTCTTCTTTGTTGATTCCATCCTGAACTTCCCGCGCGGTCATGTCGAAGGCATTTGCGAGGAAATCCTGCGGCGCAAACTGAACGTCAGATGGAGTTGTTACGCCACGCCCGTTAAGCTCGACAGGCGACAGGCGCAACTCATGGCACAGGCCGGTTGCGAGGGTATTGAACTTGGCACCGATGCCGTGGATAACGACCAACTCAAGCGGCTGGGTAAATCATTTGATGCCGCTACCGTCGTTCGTGCCAACCAATATTGTCTTGATGCTGGGCTGCGTGTTTGCCACACACTTATATTTGGCGGTCCCGGTGAAACAGAATCCAGTATTCGAAATACCTGTCACGCCCTGCGAGAAATGCGGCCAACGGCGGTGGTTGCCATGACAGGTGTACGCGTTTATCCGGGTACACCACTGGCCGGGCAGTTGATTTCCACCGGAAAAATGACTGGCAGCGACATCGGACTCACCCCGGCGTTCTATATTGAACCCGCTATTGCGGACTTCCTGCCCGCCTACCTGCAACAGCAGGCACGAGAGGCAGGTAACTGGGTGTTGCCAGGCATGGAGCCACCGTTACTGCCGATCAGCCAGCGCATCCTGCGGTCATTGGGCGTATCTGGTCCGTTGTGGCGCCTGCTGCGTTATTCCTGGATGCGCCAGATCAGCCGCAGCAAATTTCGACGCCCCACGACAAGTTGGGGTATTCCTGGCCTACGGAGGAGATTGTTATGAACCTGCAACATAGAAAAGAGAATTCCGATTACCGGGCAGCAATGGGTCAGCTACTGGTGCTATACACCCAGGTTGACCGTCTGATTATGGAAGCCTGTGCAGAACGTATCGCAAGCGCACCGGATGAAGCGGCCAGGCTGGGACTGGCCAAACAGGTCGGTGATGAATCCCGGCACGTAAACATACAGCGCGAATGGATGGAAAAGTTCGGCTCCCGCCAGGCGCCCATTATTTCAAAACAGCAGGAAGCAACTATCCTGGGTCATTTCCGGCATCTTGACTGGCGAGACTTCCTGACAGACATGTACCTGTGTGTCGAAGCGCTGGGCAGTGATGCGGTCGAACAGGTTGTGCCGCTCGCCGATCCCGGCACGAAAGAATCATTGCGCATTCCGCTGCTGGACGAGCTTGATCACATCGCCTTTGGCGTGAATCGCCTGAAACAAGAGCTGTCACACATGGCCCCCGCTGAACGCGAGGCTTTCCTCGGCCGCCTACCGGAACGCATCCAGACGCTGAACCGGTCTTTCCATGCTATGGGACTGAATCTAAAGGCCTTGTTTGAAGCTGTCGGTGCAGACTATGACGAGCTGTGCAAATCGGTACTGCAGCGCAAGGATGAAGTTCTGAAAGAAGTATCGGAACCGCTTGTGGCCTGAAGTGCATATCTTCTATACGCGAAGATTACGAGTGAAGAAGTTTCACTGGAACACATTGAACAGATTATTCCGCTGCAGGATCCAGTGCAGCGGCGGCATTTGATTGAGGGGCTAGGTAAGGCCGGGCTGACATAAGTTATGTCTATCTGTTAACCAGCGCCATAAATGTATCCAACCGCGGTCTTGCTGGCCTGGTTGCAAAGGGGAGAGTCTCAATCCCGACGAGACGCTGATAGAAATTATGCCGTAAGGTGTCAGGCTGCCATTGATCGGCTTTCACCTATCCAGCGAATAACCCGCTGCATATCATTATCGATCACGTTCAGCGATTCAACTTCATGGGCGGCAATATCGTCGTAACCCAGCGGCACAAACTCTGCCACAATCTGTTCGTAGCTTTCGCTTAATACGCTGTTATCAGGATCCAGTCCGGTCACCAGGCCAAGCCCTGTCGGTTTGGTAGCAACGCTGACCAGACTCACATCCGGCCGATACTTCTTGAGGCAGAGTATGAGCTTCCAGATATCCCCGCTCCAGAAATTAGTGGTTCGTTCGCGCGAGGAAGTCACTGCATCAAGCGGTATACAGTCATGAATTGCAACCACGCTACCCGGACTGGCATGTCGCTCAACGTTAATAAAATCACGCAATGCAGCCTCAAATACATGCATGCCATCGATAAAGGCAAAGTCTACCGCGCGCTGGCCCAGAAGCTCTCTTACATTGTGTTCATCAAAGAATGAGTCGCTGGTCTGGGGGAATATCCTGCATTTTGGTGGTAATTCATGTGAGATTTCAGGCTCCGGATCAACGCCGAGACAAAGTGTCCGGGGTTCTGCCAGTGCAATAGATTGACCAGTCTCTACGCCTATCTCAATATAGGTTTCCGGTTTCAGGTGTCGATGTAGATCTCTCAATACAGCGGTGTAATGTTCACCCGGGAATTTGATTTCGACCAACGAGAGATGAGCGTTCAGGGTGTCCGGCTTTAATTTCAGGACACGCTGATATGCCTGGACAGCCTCGGCATTCTGCCCGGACTTGCGATAAGCCAGGCCAAGGTCGTAAAACGCATCGGCACTGGCCGGATTCGTTGCAACCGCCTTTTTCAGCCAGCGTATAGCCCTGTCCGGACGCCCATCCTGAATCAGACTCTGCCCCAGCAAATGCAGCACATCCGAATCATCCGGAACCCATTTGAGTATCTTCTGATACCCCGCTTGCGCTTCACGATACTGTTGAGCCTGGTGAGCTGCTGCCGCTTGCCGGAACAGTTTCGCAAGCTTGTTCCCGTTCATCTGCGTTGCCATGGTATTTCTCCGCCTTGTAAGCCCGTTATTTACGAACGGTCATCAGTTTTGCCGCCAATTAAACAATGCAAATATCAGGCCACCAAACTCCACAGTCGTTGTGTCATACCGATAGATTCCCGAAATAACATAGAGATTGAGCGCAGAATGCCGTGCGGCAGAAATGGAGCCGACTGTGGAGAAAAGTGGGCGGGTTGTCGGCAATGTGTACTCGATACATCCAGCTAGTAATAAATGTAAACGAGTAAACATGGTCCAGTGACACGGAATTTGGCTGATAGGAATAGCGGTGTTTGATGGTGTAATTTTCCTCTCTGTATGGATAGCCAAACATCACTTAAAACGTGCTTTAATATTCAATGCAAAAACAAAGACTGTCTATTGTCGACTTACTGGTTATCTTTCTTTTAAGGAGTGTGTCCTATGTCACTTGAATTTCTACCCATGCCAGATGAGAACGGTTATTTTGGTGAATATGGCGGGCAGATTATTCCGCCTGAGTTAAAAGCTGTCATGGATGATATCAATGATGCTTACGAAGAAATTCGAGATACCGATGCCTACAAAAATGAGTTAGGCGCACTCTATGCTAATTATGTAGGCAGGCCGAGCCCGATTTTTCATGCAAAGAGGCTCAGTGATAAGGTGGGTGGCGCGCAAATCTTTCTGAAACGTGAAGACCTTAACCATACTGGTGCGCACAAGATCAACCACTGCCTGGGCGAAGCATTACTTGCCAAGCACATGGGTAAAACAAAAGTCCTGGCCGAAACCGGCGCCGGGCAACATGGTGTGGCACTGGCAACAGCCTGCGCACTGGTCGATATCGAATGTGAAATTCACATGGGTGAGATTGATATTGAAAAAGAGCACCCCAATGTCACGAAAATGAAAATACTGGGTTGTAAGCTGGTACCGGTAGACCGGGGTACGCGCACCCTGAAAGATGCTGTTGATAGTGCTTTTGAAGAATATCTTAAAGACCCGGCCAATTATTTTTATGCGATTGGTTCTGTTGTCGGGCCACATCCATTCCCAAAAATGGTGCGTGATTTCCAGAGTATTGTTGGAGTCGAAGCACGTCAGCAATTTATCTCTTCTCATGGGAAACTACCGGATATTGCCATGGCCTGCGTTGGTGGAGGCTCTAATGCGATTGGTCTGTTTACCGCATTTATCAACGATGAGACAGTGGAACTTATTGGGGTTGAGCCGGCAGGTAAAGGCCTGAATACGCCGGATCATGCAGCAACATTAACCAGGGGTACCAAGGGTGCGATTCACGGCTTTGAGTGTTAAAGCCTGCAGGATGATAACGGAAACCCGCTGCCTGTTTATTCAATTGCCTCTGGACTCGATTATCCTGGTGTGGGTCCACAGCATTGTTATTTGAAAGATATCAAGCGCGTGCGTTATGAAACTATTGACGATAAAGAATGCCTGGAAGCTTTTATGACCCTGTCACGCACCGAGGGTATTATCCCGGCACTTGAGAGTGCGCATGCTGTTGCCTACGCCATGAAGATCGCAAAGGACATGCCGGTTGATAAAAACATTTTGATTAACCTGTCGGGGCGTGGTGACAAGGATGCTGATTTTGTGGCAGAAATGCTGTCGTTATAATTGCACCTATAAACATTAAAAGGGAGCCTGCTGTTCACCTGCAATATCTCAGGTCGCCGGCCGAGGTCGAGTACGAGCTGACCGCGGTCAGAGCCGAAGCGGAGCGTGATTACACGCAGCCCGTCGGCTGTGGCAGCCCGCCCAGCATGGCGATCTTCTTCATCGGGCCGCCGTGGAACAGTTTGTTGAGGTGGGAGCCCTTGCGGTCGCCGCCGTGCATCTTGGAGAATTCGCGCAGCGGGGGCACCACGGCATTTTCCTGGTAGTAGTGTCGCGCAGACGTGACATAGTCGATGATCTCGTCAGTCAGTTCGATGCCTTCCCGTTCGGCGATGAAGCGCATGACGTCTTCGTTCCAGTCGTCCGGATTCTTCAGAAACCCGGCTGCGTTGAATTCCACGTCCATCGGTGATTCTCCCATTGTCTTGTTCATGATGTGGTTATAAGGGCCGGGCCGCTCCCGTTTGTCAGGTGATAGCAAACCGTGGCCTGTCCCTTACCGTTCGTATCATCATGTCGATAGCCTGATGCAAGTCATCCAGAGCGGATCCCATAATGAGCCCGGCGCAATAATGATATAAGTACAGGTTACATGATATGGGTTCATGCAGGTTTGTGCGGGCCTGAATTTCAAATTCACGCCATGCCATAACCAACTGATCACTCGCATTACTGTCTACACAGAGCCAGTAATCGTCATGCAGGATAACTGCCAGGCCACGATGTCGCGTCAATTCCACCCGTAAAGGATTTCCCAGACGCAGCAAGGCAAGGCGTGCCTGGTTGAAGCACGCTGCCTCCATTCTCTTGGGCCTGGTATGTAACGGGACGGGTTCATCAGATGTATCCATAGGGCAGTTGTAGCTGTCAGGTTATTTTAGCGGCACGCTAATCAGTGACGTCGAGTGTGCCATTGGTGAACACCCGACTTGCCAGTATATCTTCCGCTTCTATCGTAATGAGATCGGTTTTATTCAGTGTTTTTCTATTGCTGTTAAACAGTCGATTCGCCTGCCTCAGTCGCGCACGGTCCAGGGCATTACGCACCGAGCGGGCATTGGCAAAGTGCTCCAGATTCATACGCAAGGTGAGATATTCCAAAAATGCTTTTTCAGCATCAGGACTTAATCGATAGTTTTGATCAGCCAGCATCAACTTGCCTATTGCGAGAAGTTCGTCAGCACTGTAGTCGGGGAAATCCAGGTGATGTGCAACACGCGAGCGCATGCCAGGGTTGCTGTGGAAAAACTTGTCCATACGGTCCTTGTACCCGGCGAGTATTACGACCAGATCATCACGATTATTTTCCATGACCTGCAGTAATATTTCTATCGACTCGGCGCCATAGTCGCGCTCGTTTTCGGGTTTGTACAGGTAATAAGCTTCGTCGATAAACAACACGCCACCCATGGCCTTTTTTATAACTTCTTTTGTCTTTGGCGCAGTGTGGCCAATGTATTGACCCACTAAATCATCCCGCGTAACAGAGACCAGATGACCTTCCCGTACGTACCCCAGACGATGTAATATTTCTGCCATACGCAGGGCAACAGTTGTCTTCCCTGTGCCGGGATTGCCGGTAAAATTCATATGCAGCGTGGGCGTCACGGATGACAGCGCAAACTGTTTACGCAGCCGATCGACCAGTAATAGTGCGGCGATTTCACGTATGCGTGTTTTTACAGGTTTCAGCCCGATGAGCTCACGATCAAGCTTGTCGAGTACTTCTTTTACATTAGAGGCTTCGAATTCAGCCTTAAGATCAACAGACGCATCATCAGGTAAAATAATTTTATCCTGCTCGCTATTTGAATCATCTATATCGTTCATTCCAACAGCTCCAGTTTAAACCGATTAAAAAAACGCTGGCAGGTGAAACAGCTCACCGGCCAGCGTAATCGTTCATTTTGTGTTTTTATTTATGCCGCTTGAAATAAGCCATTGCTAATAGCGTTCTGCTTCCGGTTTATCCGTTACATACGGTTTAATGGTGTAGCGCATGGTTCGACCTTCAGTTTCCTGGCGAATCAGCCCGAAGCCAGGTTCATTCTTGGGTCTGTTAACGATGTAAGACATGGTGACACTCTCTACACCCTGCACTGCGCTAAATGCGCCAACCCGGATATAGTAATTGGGGAATGTCTTGCGACATGCATTGACTTCCATCATGATCCCGGCGGGATCTTTCAGATCAAACATCGGGTTGCCAAACATTTCCCAGTAAGTGTTGCGTGGATGCGGATCATCGGTGTATTCAACACTCAGCGCCCACCCCTTGTCCAGAGCGTATTTGATTTGTAACGTGATTTGCTCATCCGTCAAGTCCGGTAAAAAGGAAAACTGTCCCTGGGTAACACGATTGCCTTGATTGGTCATCATAACGTGATTCTCCTTTTCGATTAGACGCTGCCGGTAGCGGTAGGGACAAAGTCAGGGCTGTCGGTGGATTCATAGTTAAACGTAATGTCTTTCCATGTATCCAGACCTGCCTTGAGTGGGGAACACCATTTAGCCGCATCATCCAGTATCTGTGGGCCTTCGTTCCAGATATCACGACCTTCGTTACGTGCCTGGATCATGACTTCCAGTGCTGTCCGGTTTGCCACTGCGCCTGCCTGGATACCATCCGGATGACCGATCGTGCCGCCACCAAATTGCAGCACAACATCTTCGCCCAGATAGTGGATGAGCTGATGCATTTGACCGGCATGAATACCGCCCGAGGCAACAGGCATGCATTTATTCAATGAGGCCCAGTCCTGATCGAAGAAAATACCTTTTTCGAGCTGCATTTTCGTATGGGTATCGAGCAAGGTGTCGTAGTAACCACGGATCATCAATGGATCGCCTTCGAGTTTTCCGACGACGGTACCGGCGTGAATATGATCCACGCCCGCCATGCGCATCCATTTGCAAATGACCCGGAAACTCATGCCATGATTTTTCTGGCGTGAGTACGTCGAGTTACCGGCACGGTGCAAATGCAGGATCATGTCATTAGCGCGTGCCCACTTGGCCATGGACTGAATCGCGGTATAACCGATTACCAGGTCGATCATAATGATGACCGAACCCAGGTTCTTTGCGAACTCGGCGCGCTCATACATTTCTTCCATGGTGCCAGCGGTGACATTCATGTAGTGCCCTTTGACTTCACCGGTTGCAGCTGAGGCCTTGTTTACCGCGTCCATGCAATACAGGAAACGATCACGCCAGTGCATGAAAGGTTGCGAGTTGATGTTCTCGTCATCTTTCATGAAGTCCAGACCGCCTTTCAGTGCTTCATAGACGACGCGTCCGTAGTTGCGGCCAGACAGCCCCAACTTTGGTTTGGTTGTCGCACCCAATAACGGGCGGCCAAACTTGTCCATGCGCTCACGTTCTACAATGACACCGGTGGCGGGGCCCTGGAACGTTTTCAGGTAGGCTACGGGGATGCGCATGTCTTCCAGGCGCAAGGCCTTCACCGCTTTCATGCCGAAGACGTTACCGATAATGGAAGCCGTCAGGTTGGCTATCGAGCCGCCTTCAAACAGATCGATATCATAAGCAATGTAGGCGAAATATTGTGCCTCGTTATCGGTGCCCGGTCCGGTGTTCGGCACCAGGTCAACGCGATACGCCTTGGCGCGATACATTTCACATGCCGTCAGTCGATCCGTCCAGACAACGGTCCAGGTCGCGGTGGAGGATTCGCCTGCTACCGCTGCGGCGCATTCGTCTGGCTCCACACCTTTTTGTGGTGTGATACGAAACACCGCGAGCACGTCTGTGTCTTTAATTTCGTAATCGGGCTCCCAATAGCCCATCTTTTTATACGGGATAACGCCAGATTTGTAGCGCTCCTTACCTTCCTTCATTGTTTCGGAAACCATATACAAACGCCTCTAATGATTATTAGGTTAAAGTGAACTCAACGCTATTTTCTGTAATCACCTTTAACCAGTTGAAACGACAGTGAGTAAGCTGGCAAAAATGATTTACGACCGCCCCATAACTCGAGTGCCAATCATTCTTACTGCATTAAGCGATAAGTAAAAGTAGATGTTTTCAATACACAACATAGATGATAGGCTATTGAAAGAAAGGGGGGTGTATGCGTCGTTCCACGTTCCGACAACTGCAGATTTTCGAGGCCATCGCCAGGCACATGAGCTTTACGCGTGCAGCGGAGGAGCTGTTTCTTACCCAACCCACCGTGTCGATGCAGATGAAGAAGCTAACCGACCACATCGGTACGCCACAATTTGAACGCATTGGCAGCCAGCTTTATCTCACTGATGCCGGTAAAGAGCTGTTGCATACGTGTACTGAGATATTTTCGGAACTTGATCGTTACGAAATGATGGTCGCCGACCTGCAGGGATTAAAGAAGGGTAAGCTCAGGATTACCATTGTAACAACGGCAAAGTACTTTGTGCCGAGCCTGCTTGGGACCTTCTGCAAGCGATTCCCTGGAGTTGAAGCATCGCTGAATGTCACTAATCGCGAACAAGCGCTTATCCGGCTTGAAGAAAACCTGGATGATTTATACGTACTGGGCCAACCGCCTGAAGATTTGCATGTTGAGTCTCAGCCATTTCTGGATAACCCGTTGGTGGCGCTCGCGCCTGTTGATCACCCGCTTGCGGATGAAAAGAACATTACACTGGAACGCTTTTCAGAAGAGCCATTTCTGGTGCGCGAAGCCGGTTCCGGTACACGCAAGGTTGTAAAGCGCTTGTTTGACGAGCATGGCCTGGAATTAAACGTGCGTATGGAACTGGGCAGTAACGAAGCCATCAAACAAGCTGTTATCGGTGGCCTGGGCGTATCGATACTTTCTCGTCACGCACTTCATCATGAACCACGCGCAACGAAGATCTGCATTCTTGACGTGCAAGGCTTTCCGATACTGCGTCAGTGGTATGTTGTCTATCCAGTGGGCCGACAGTTAACAATCATTGCGCGTACTTTTCTGGAGTTTCTGCATCAATCCGAACATTAGCAGGTGAGGACATGGCACAACGATATAAAAAAGACCCGGAAGCCATTGCCAGACTCAATGCCGAGCAGTTTCGTGTGACCCAGGAAAGCGCCACCGAACGGCCAGGCAGCGGCGAGTATCTGCACAACGGAGCGCCGGGCCTCTACGTTGATGTCGTGTCCGGCGAGCCGCTGTTTACCTCGGCAGACAAGTTCGATGCAGGCTGTGGCTGGCCCAGCTTCAGCAAGCCGGTGTCGGATGATTTCATCAACGAGGTACGCGACACCGGTCACAATATGATTCGTATCGAAGTGCGTTCGACCCATGGCGACAGTCATCTGGGGCATGTCTTTCCCGATGGGCCTTCGGAGCGCGGAGGGCTGCGCTATTGCATCAATTCGGCATCCTTGCGTTTCGTGCCACTGGACGAGATGGCGGCGCAGGGCTACGCGGAATTTATTCCGCTGGTCACGGGAGAAAATCATGGCGATTGAAAAGGCGTTTCTGGCAGGCGGCTGTTTCTGGGGAATGCAGGATTTGATCCGCAAACAGCCGGGCGTGGTGCGCACGCGCGTCGGTTACAGCGGCGGCGATGTACCCCATGCGACCTGCCGCAATCACGGCAGCCATGCCGAGGCAATCAAGATCGCGTTCGACAGGACTATTCCAGCCTGATTGTGGGATCGGCCGCAATCCTTAATTCTCTATCTGCGGAATGGTACTATTGAGTCATTGATTTTCAGTGTCTATCAGCAATAGATCCTGAAAGAGCGAGCCATCGAGCGTTACCGTGCAGGAAAATGAAGATACCCACTGGATGCGCCATGCGCTGAACCTGGCTCAGCAGGCGGCGGAACAGGATGAAGTTCCGGTTGGCGCCGTTATTGTCCGTGATGGTGTGGTGATCGGCGAAGGCTGGAACCGACCCATCTCCACCAATGACCCCACTGCGCACGCCGAAGTGGTCGCACTGCGCGATGCGGCAAAACGTACTAACAATTACCGTCTCACCGGTGCAACCCTGTACGTCACCCTGGAGCCCTGTCTGATGTGTGCCGGTGCGATGGTTCATGCGCGTATCGGCAGGCTGGTGTATGGCGCCAGTGATCCCAAACGTGGTGCCATCAACAGTACAACACACGCTCTCGACACGCAGGGACTGAATCATCGTATCGAACCGGAAGGCGGGGTGCTGGCAGATGAGAGCGCGGCCCTGTTGCAGGGGTTTTTCCGCGACAGGCGTAGGGAGTGAAAATCTCCTGATACATCTGTTACGCTGGTGCCAGAAGGCTGGATAGCCTGTTCCCGATATTGTTTCATGGAGGAAACAATGCGTATACACCACTTCCCTGTATTCATGGTTATTCTTGCTGTTGTGCTATTTCCGGTGTCCACTGTGCGTGCCGATATTTATCGCTGTGTGCAGGCGAATGGTCACATCAGTTACCAGCAAATTCGCTGCCACAGCGAAGACAGGCCGATAGCGTTAAAAGACAGGCGCAGTGGCTGGTCACCGTTGCGTCCGGGTGAACAGGCGCTGCTGAAGCAGTACCGGAAAAAGGATGCTGCACGGCGCCGCAAGCCAATGGCCGAAAGGACGGAACCGGCAAAGGAATCACGTGCCTGCTGGGCCCGGAGGAAAAAACTGGAAGCGGTTCGCGCAAAGTTGCGTCGTGGCTACAACCTGGGGGAAGGTGAAAGTCTGCACCGCAAGCGCGACAATCACAGAGAGTTTCTGCGGCAATTTTGTTCGTGAGCCTCCGGCGGGAGTGTTGGAACAATACGCCGTGTTTTGCGTCAAACCCCGGAAGCCACCAAAAACAGGAATGCTGCATGTCTGAATATCTACGCAAACGGTTTGTTATCTTCCTGCTTGTGCTGCTGGCACAACCGGTGATGTCAGTTCTGGCTGGTGAGGAACCGTATGCACCCAGCCATGTCGATATGAAACTGCAGAAGGTTTCGGAGCATGTTTATTTTGTGCAGGGCAGGGCAGGTATAGCAACTGATAATGAAGGTTTTATCTCCAATGCCGGTGTTGTTATTACGGATGCCGGTATCGTGGTATTTGACAGCCTCGGCACACCCTCGCTGGCGTACAAGCTGCTGGGACTGATCCGCGATATCAGTGACAAGCCGATCGTGCGGGTAATAACCAGTCACTACCACGCAGATCATATTTATGGTTTGCAGGTATTCGAGGAGGAAGGTGCGGAAGTCTGGGCGCCGGCCGGTGCGGAATCATATTTGCGTTCCGAGGCCGCAGCAGAGCGACTGGAAGAACGTCGCCTGTCACTGGATCCCTGGGTCAATGATGTTACCCGGCTGGTGGAACCGGATCGCTACATTGACCGCCAGGAAACCTTTGAACTGGGCGGGGTGAGGTTCACGCTGGTTCCGGTGGGCGCAGCGCATTCGGACGGTGACCTTACGCTCTATATCGAGCCCGACGACGTACTGTTTTCCGGCGATATAATTTTCGAAGGGCGTATTCCGTTTATGGGTGATGCCAATTCGAAGCACTGGCTGGAAGTGCTTGAGCGTATGGAGACGCGCAAGCTAACGGCACTGGTGCCGGGTCACGGCGCCGCCGCGCGCGACCCCAACCGTGCTATTTCTGACATGCGCCGCTACCTGGCCTATTTGCGTGAGTCGATGGGCGCAGCGGTCGAAGAGATGATCCAGTTCGATGAGGTATACGACACGATCGACTGGTCGCAGTACGAAGACCTGCCCGCTTTCCGTGAAGCCAACCGGCGCAATGCCCTGCAGGTCTACCTGTCGATGGAAGCTGAATCTTTCGAATAAAACAAGCCCCGCCTTATGCGGGGCTTGTGATGTGCTGCAAGGTTTTCAGGCCGTTTTTCGCCGTACGGAAGCGATCAGTCCGATCAGGCCCGAGCCAAAAAGCCATACGCTGGCAGGCAGGGGTACGGCACTGGTTGTATGCGGAGGAACATCGAGAGAGAAATCATCGTCGTGGTTTTTATTGTGCTCTCTCGCAAATATACTGAACCCGTGTTTCCCGGGTGTTGCGTCAACAATAAAACCGTCTTTATTCCTGAGGTGGTCCAGGAGGTGGCTTGAGATGTTGTGTTTGTCAGTTGCAAATTCGATTTTCCGCCCGGATAGTGGAGCATTCTCCCAGTCTTCAAATTTCTCCTGCGAGAGGCCTGGATGTTCAATTCCGAAGGTTTTGTTGAAGTGTGGGTTTTGGATGTGGCGCAAGGCGTGATGCCGGGCATGATCGTGATGCTGGCGGCCGTAATTACCTTTGTCCTGGTGCAGCAAGTCGCTATTTTCACTGGAATCAATACTCACTAACGAGGCATTGACCGGCGTTGCGACAAGGCAGAACAGCGGCAGTATCCAGTAGTGCTTTTGCATAATATCCTCCGTGGTGCTTTGTTATTTCGCCAGTGCGGGCGTGGGCGGTAAGGTGTTATCGGATGATGCAGCCCCGGTCTTTAATGCTTCCGGGCTTGTCGCCAGCATATTTTTCAGGGAGTTGAAACTGGTGAAGGGACGCTGTATTTCCTGTTCAACTGACTCAAGTACGCCATTGATCTGGTCAGGATCGGTGCTGTCCCGGCGGTAGATGCGCACAATATAGTTTTCCATCCGGTTCCCTCTTTTGTGTTCTGTTGTGCGCAGTGTGGGGGATGCGAACTTACAGAAGACTTACAAAACGGGTAAGCGGAGAACTTATTTGCTGGAAGGCCTTGCCGGGCTGTTCAGGAGGCGGTGGGACGTGACTTCAATGACTGGTAGAGGTTGAAAGTAACCGGGGAGGGTTGAATGTGGAGCTGTTCCGCAAGCTGTTTCCGGCACTGGTGAAAGGTGTTGATGGCCTCAGAAAATCTGCCGGAGTCGCGGTAACAAATAATAAGCTGTTGATACAGGGCTTCACCCAGGGGTTCAACTTCCAGCCCCTTCTGGTACAGGCGGATAGCCTGACCCCATTCCCGGCGAGCTTCCCATACCTTCCCGGAATCCAGGATAAATCTCAGTAGCTTGCTGCGCAGGCGTTCACGAAGTGAAAGCATCCAGGGGCGTACCGCTTCGCGTTCCAGAAAAGCGCCCTGGTAGAGATTCAGGAGGCGTTCACTGGAACGCGATAACTGGCGTAGAATGGCGGGGTCTCTGGCGCGTACGAGCAGGCGTTCATTGAAGTTGACTGTGCGTTCAAATGCCCAGACATCGACCCATGCCATCTGGCTGCTAAGCGTCAGTTTGCAGTCGTGCAACATGAACAGATTTTTGATACCAAAAATGTGGCGCAGGCGATGGAGTGTGACATCGAAAGTGTTCTGGGCCTGGTCGCCATCGGCATCCGGCCAGAGTGCGGCAGCAAGCGTTTCACGATGCACATCACGCCCGCCAAAAGCGATCAGTGCCTGTAAAAGTTCGAAAGGCTTCTGCTGGCGAAGTTGTGTCAGTGCAATGGGGTAGTGATGAGTTTGCACAGAAAAACGCCCCAGCGCATGAATACGCACCGGTGTTTCACCGCGCTTACCGGTCGGCTCCCGGCTCCAGCTACTAACCGGGTGCTGCTGGTAGAGCCGTTGTATGGTACGGCTTTCCAGATTGATGCCCATGGGATGTATCCTCGGTGCATTGCACCGTCACCGGATCCGCATGTTAATTTTAGGTGCTTTGCGGCTTGCCGGGGATTTTCACTGCTAATTTTTTAAGTTATTAAAACAGAACAGGTTCTTTGTCTGTTCCGGGCTGTCGTCAGTACGGATTATGTTGTGACGACAGATTACGGTACATTCTGGGGCGAAATCGGGCTGGATTGCAACCACCTGAAGCAGGCATTTCTTCGCTTATCCGGTATTGCGCATACCGCTTGCGATGGCGTTGATGGATCGCAGCAGGGGTTCCATCCAGCGTTCCCGCTCGTCCTCGTCGGCATTGTCATCCCGCACCCGGCTGAGCAGTTTGACCTGGATGTGATTTAGCGGATCAAGGTAGGGATCGCGGCGAGACAGGGACAAGGCCAGTGCCGGCATGTCTTCCAGCAGGTAATCGATACCCGAAACCTTTTTCACCAGTTCCAGCGTCCGGTCATGTTCCTGGCGAATCTGCCGGTAGATAGCCCGGGCCTGCTGCGGGTGTTCGCTAAGTGACACATACTGCCTGGCAATTTCCATTTCAGCCTTGGCCAGTGACATCTGGGTGTTACCGAGCATGGCACGGAAGTAGGGCCATGCCCGGTACAGGTCGCGCAGTTTGACAAGATTGGTTTCACTCTGGCTGGCAAAGCTGTGCAATGCGCTGCCTATCCCGTACCAGGCCGGTAGTGTGTGGCGTGACTGTGCCCAGCCGAACACCCAGGGAATGGCCCGGATGGAACTCTTGGAGCGGTCCAGTTTCTTGCGGTGACTGGGGCGCGAACCAATATTGAGCAAGCCAATTTCCGACACCGGTGTGCACTCATAAAAATAGTCCAGCAATCCCTCGGTACGATCAATCAGATCGCGGTAGGCATCTTCGCCGTTTTGTGCCAGTAGCGACATGATGTCGGCGTATTCATTATCATCAGCCGGCTCCGGCTTCAGTAGATGGCGGCTTGCCTTGAGAAGACCGGTTACGCCCATCGTCAGCTCGTAGATGGCAGTTTCTTCATTACTGTACTTGTAGGAAAGGACTTCACCCTGTTCGGTAAACTTGACCTGGCCGTGTACCGTGCCGGCCGGTTGCGACAGGATGGCATCGTGGGTCGGACCGCCACCACGCCCCAGGGTGCCGCCACGACCGTGGAACAGACGGCACTCGACGCCGTGACTGTCGGCAATACGAATGATTTTCTGCTGTGCCTTGTAAAGACTCCAGCCGGAAGCGAGTATGCCGCCGTCCTTGCAGGAGTCGGAATAGCCGAGCATGATTTCCTGCAGGTTACCCGATGCGCTGAGCAGGTTAACGTACACCGGCTCATCGAGCAGGCGGGTCATGACTTCCTCGATATGAGTCAGGTCTTCAATGGTTTCGAACAACGGGCTGATTTGTATATTGCAGAACCATTCGCCATTACGTTTGCCGGCCAGCCCACACAATGAAGCCAGCCACATCAGTTCAAGTACATGGCTCGCGCAGTGAGTCATGGAGATGACATAAGTACCAAATGCCTTGGCGCTGACTTCGTTGCGCATATTGGCCATTACATCGAGCACCTGCAGGGTTTCCTGGGTGGGCTCGCTCAGGTTGCTGCGATCAGCCGGCGCGCCGGATTCACTGATCAGTTTGCACAGTAATGCAATACGTGCATTCTCATCCAGTTCTGTGTAATCCACGCCTGTATGTAGTTGCGAGTGCAGTTCGGCAACAGCCTCACTGTGACGGGTTGATTCCTGGCGGATATCGAGGTGCAACAGGAAGAAACCAAAGGTTTCCACCAGGCGGATCAGGTCCAGCAGATCGGCGCGGGCGATAGCCTCGTCGCCATGTGAAATCAAGGAATCGCTGATCAGTTCCAGGTCGGCGAGAAATTCCTGTTCATTGACATAGCGCCAGGGAAAATCACTTTCGTCCACCTGACCGGGGTTTTCGATACGCGCACGGGTAAGATCCAGATTGTGATGCAGACGGTTATGGATGATGAACAGCTTGCGCCGATAGGGTTCGTGCGAAAAGCGGTTCGGGTGTTCGCCGGAAATACCCGGCCAGCGTTCCAGGTCGTGATCAATACTCTTGATGAATGCAGTGCTGAGTTTTACCAGGCGACTGGAATGAGTGAGCTTGCTACGCAGGTCTTCAACCCGGCGCAGGTATTCACACAATACTTCGCTCATGTGCTGGCGCAGGGCATATTCGGTGGTGGCAGGCTTGACGAAGGGATTACCGTCACGGTCACCACCGATCCAGGAACCAAACTGCAAAATACTGGGCAGTTGCACACCTTCCTTTTTTCCATACACACGCTGTATCGACTGGTCGAGGTAACGATAGACGCGTGGTACGGCATTAAACAGGCACTCGCGGAAATAGAACAGGCCGTTACGAATTTCATCCTCGACCGTTGGTTTATGAACGCGAACTTCATCGGTTTTCCACAGCACCTGGACCTGGTTTCGCAGGTCACTGATGACCAGCTCCCGTTCAATCTTGCCCATGCGCGGGCCGTCGAGTTTTTCGGCGGTCAGAAAAATACCTCGCAACGCGTGCATCACAGCACGACGTTTGGATTCAGTCGGATGGGCGGTGAACACGGGCAGATACAGTGTGCGGTCGAGCAGGGACTGGATTTCATCAGCGCTGATACCCTGGTCATTGAACTCCCGCAGGGTGTGATCAAATGACCCGCGCCACAACGGGCCGCCCTGGCGCACATGGCGACGGCGTTCCTTGTGCTGGAAAGCTTCCTCGGCAATGTTCACGAGGCTGAAGTACAGGTTGAATGCGCGCACCACGTGACTGAGGGTATCCGGTGCAAGCTGGTCGATCTTTTTTGCCAGACGCGCACGCAGTGGGGGGTTGTCCTCCTTGCGCAGGCGGATATAACCTTTGCGCAATGTTTCTACGGCGCCAAGGACATCCTGCCCTGCCTGACTTGCCAGAACTTCACCAAGCAGATTGCCGAACAGGCGGACGCGGGAACGCAGTTCCTTGTCGCGGGGCGGGGGCGTGATCTGTGACTGTGCTGGCATATAGCTACTTCTTTGTTTAAAAAGGAGAATTTCCACCTAGACAGGGCGAATTGCCCGGAAAAGGGCGCGCCATTATACCGTGTTCCGGGAGTGAGCGAGCGAAGCCAGGAAATATTATTTAAAACAATTAATTACATTGTTTTCATGGGGCTTTACGGGCTGGCGGGAGCCAGTCTGGTGTACAGGTCAAGGTACGCGGCTGCACTCCGCGTCCAGGAGAAATCCTGTTGCATGCCGGTTTGCATCAGCTGTTTCCAGCGGTCGGGTTCGGCATAGAGGTCAAGGGCGCGATCGATGGCGCCGAGCAGTGGTTTTGGTTCCGGTTTGTTGAACACAAAGCCGGTGGCAGTAGCGGCCGCGAGGTTCTCGCTGCTGGCATCGGTCACCGAATCAGCGAGCCCCCCGGTATTGTTTACAATCGGCGGGGTACCGTAGCGCAGGCTGTAGAGCTGGTTGAGTCCACAGGGTTCGAAACGCGAGGGCATCAGGAAGGCATCGGCGCCGGCTTCCAGTTGGTGCGATAGCGCTTCGTCATATTCGATACGCACACCTACCCGCTCCGGGTATTGTTTGCCGGCATCACGCAACGCGGCTTCCAGTGCCGACTGGCCGGTTCCGAGAATAATCAGTTGCAGGTGACGTTGCAGCAGCTGGGGCAGCAAGTCCAGGATCAGGTCGATGCCTTTCTGGTCGACGAGTCGGCCAACATGCGCAAATACCGGCACAAACGGGTCATCGGGGAGACCAAATGCCGCCTGTAGTACGCGCTTGTTTTCCAGCTTAAGGCGCAGGGTGCGTGCGGTATAGCGGCGGGCAATCAACGGGTCGCGGCTGGGGCTCCATATCCGGTAATCAACACCGTTGAGGATACCGCTCAGGTGAGATTTACGGCGTGTCAGCAGGCCTTCCAGCCCACAGCCGAATTGAGGGGTACAGATTTCTTCGGCATAGCGCGGGCTGACGGTATTGATCCAGTCCGCGAAGACCAGGCCGCCCTTTATAAAAGACAGGTGGCCATAAAATTCCAGGTAGTTCATGGCCCACCACGTTTGCGGCAGTCCGAGGCGCTCGAATGCCGGCCTGTCGAACAGTCCCTGGTAGGCAAGATTGTGTATGGTGAACAGGGTAGCCGGGCGTTCCGCCTCGAGTGACAGTAGCGCTGGCACCAGGCCGGTCTGCCAGTCGTTGCAGTGCACCAGCTGTGGCTGCCAGTCCAGCCCGGCGCGGTTCATGGCCACGGCACAGATAACGCGTGAGAACAGGGCAAAGCGATCGGCATTGTCCGGCCAGTCGGTTCCATCCGGCTTGCTGTAGGGCCCACCTTCGCGGTCGAAATATTGCGGGCAGTCGACCAGGTACAACCGCACCCGCGTGTGTGGCAGGCGGCCCTGCAGCAGGCGTACCGGATTGTTTGCACCGGTTACCTTCAGTGTGGCAATAGTCTTTAGCGTACCTGCGGCTTTCACGGCTGCTGGATACGCCGGCAGGATCAGGCGTATTTCTTGCTTGGAATTACGGATGGCGCGTGGCAGGCTGCCGGATACATCGGCAAGGCCTCCCGTTTTGATCAACGGGTGCGCTTCACTGCTGGCGAACAGGATATCCATGAATATTGGACGCAGGTCTCGGTGACGGGGAAGCGTATTCTAGCGCAAGGCGGCACAGTGCGGCAGTTGCAGCGTGCGGCCGTCAATGTGACTATTGTTTCCGGCGCTGGTGTGGATAGTTTCCGGCAGCTGGATATCTGTACCGGAACGGATGTGCCCTGTCGGTACGGGGCCTGGAAAAGGTTAACAGGACGACATGGAAGACTGCACCTACGTAATATTTGGCGCGACCGGGAATCTGTCACGCATCAAGCTGATTCCGGCGTTGTATCACCTGGATGCCGCCGGGCGTTTGACGGATGGCATGAAAGTGGTCGGTTTCGGGCGCCGTGACTGGGATGACGGGGCCTGGCGTTCACAGGTACGCGGCTGGCTGGCGGAAAAGCAGACTGAAGCGGATGTGCTGGAGCGTTTCCTGGCCCGCTTTCACTTCTGCCAGGGCGATCTGGCTGATGAGGCGGCGTACCCTGCCTTGAGGGAAATGCTGCTCGGAGAGAATGATTTTTCCCATAATATCGTTTTCTACATGGCTATCCGCCCCGCTGAATTTGGCAAAGTCAGCAGGAAACTTGGTGAATGCGGACTGGCCGGTGAAAAAGGTGGCTGGCGCAGGCTGGTGATCGAAAAACCTTTCGGTTATGACCTTGAGAGCGCGGAAAGTCTTAACCATAGTCTGAGTCGTGACTTCAGGGAGTCACAGATCTACCGCATTGATCACTACCTTGGCAAAGGAACCGTGCAGAATGTTCTGGTGTTCCGGTTTGCCAATCTGATGCTCGAGCCGTTGTGGAACCGGAATTATATTGACCATGTACAGATCACCCATTCCGAATCACTCGGCACCGAGGGGCGTGCGGGTTATTACGATGGTGCAGGAGCCCTGCGCGACATGATCCAGAGTCACCTGTTGCAGGTATTGACGCTGGTAGCCATGGAACCACCGGCCAATCTGGATGCCGAGTCGCTGCGCGATGAGAAGGTGAAAGTATTGCGTTCCATCCGCCCGATCCCGCAAAGCGCTGTAAATGCACACGCCGTGCGTGCGCAATATACTGCCGGCAAGATAAATGGCGAAAAGGTACCGGGTTATCTCGATGAACCGGATGTACCGGAGCACAGTGTCACAGAGACCTATGCCGCCTTGAAATTGTTCATCGATAACTGGCGCTGGCGCAATGTGCCGTTCTTCCTGCGCACCGGCAAGCGCATGGCGAAGGGTAACTCGATGGTGGCGATCCGTTTCAAGCACCCGCCGCAGCAGTTGTTCCGGGAAACACAGATTGAACAGCTCGAACCGAACTGGATATTGATGAACCTGCAGCCGAACGAATGTATCCGTATGGAAATGCAGGTCAAGCAGAATGGTCTGGAAATGCGCACTGAAACCACTCGCCTGGATGCCAGTTATTGCGGCATCAATCCCGATCAACTGGATGCCTACGAAGCGCTTTTGCTGGATGTGATCGAGGGCGATCACTCGTTGTTTCTGCGTTATGACGAGGTCAGCTGGGCATGGAAGGTCGTTGACCCCATTCTCAAGGTCTGGTCTGTAGAGCGTGACTACATCACCGGTTACAACGCCGGCAGTTGGGGTCCGCCGGAGGCGGATCGACTGTTTTTGCGTCAGGATCAGTACTGGCGTAATACGCTGGATGGCAACGACGAAGAAGCCTCCTGATTTCATGGATTCGATTTTTGATCGTTAACGGATAAACAAAACCAGATGATTCGATTGACAGAGAAACCTGCCTGGAAGGCACTCCAGGCGCACTTTGACGAGATTGGCGAATTGCATATGCGCCAGTTATTCGAGGAAGATCCCGGGCGTTTCGAGCGTTATACCCTGCAATGCTGCGAACTGTTGGTGGATTACTCAAAGAACCGCATCACGGACAAGAGTCTCGACTTGCTGATTCAACTGGCAGAACAGAGCGACCTCCCGCAATGGATTGAGCGTATGTTCACCGGTGAAAGGATCAACTTCACCGAAAACCGGGCGGTGTTGCACACAGCGCTACGTAATCGCTCCAATACGCCGGTCTGTGTTGATGGCAAGGATGTGATGCCGGACATAAACCGTGTCCTGGCACAAATGCGCGAATTTACAGAGTCTGTACGCAGTGGTGAATGGAAAGGCTGCAGCGGAAAAGCGATTACGGATATCGTGAATATCGGTATCGGTGGCTCAGACCTGGGGCCGGTGATGGCGACGGGTGCGCTAAAGCCTTACAGCGGTTCGCTGAGAGTGCATTTTGTTTCCAATGTGGACGGGAGCCAGATCTGTGACACGCTGGCAGAACTGGATCCAGAAACGACATTGTTTCTGGTGGCATCCAAGACCTTCACCACCCAGGAAACACTTGCCAATGCGCACCAGGCGCGGCGCTGGTTGCTGGACAGTGCGGTGGACGAAAGTGCAGTGGCAAAACATTTTGTCGCCATGTCGACCAATGTAAAAGAGGTCACGGCATTCGGCATTGACCCGCAGAATATGTTCGTGTTCTGGGACTGGGTTGGTGGGCGCTATTCCTTGTGGTCGGCAATCGGATTGTCGATTGCACTCTATATCGGCATGGATGCATTTGAGCAAATGCTGGAAGGCGCACACGAGATGGACAAACATTTCCGTCATGCGCCATTGAGAGAAAACATACCGGTCATACTCGCCATGCTGGGTATCTGGTACCACAATTTTTTCAATGCGGACAGTCATGCCATCTTCCCGTACGATGAACATTTGCACCGCTTGCCGGCCTACCTGCAACAGTGTGATATGGAAAGTAACGGCAAGCGCATTACCCGTGATGGAGAAGTGGTCGATTACCGTACCGGTCCGATCATCTGGGGTGAGCCGGGCACTAACGGACAGCACGCCTTCTTCCAGCTGATTCACCAGGGAACCCTGCTGGTGCCCGCGGATTTTCTGACCGGGGCTACGGCACACCACACACTGGATGAGCAGCAGAAGATCCTGTTTTCGAATTTTATCGCGCAGACTGAAGCGCTGATGCGTGGAAGAACTGCCGCAGAGGCGCGTGCCGAACTGGAAGCGCAGGGGCTTTCCGAAGATGAGATCAGCAGGCTGCTACCGCATAAGATATTCCCGGGAAATGAGCCGACCAATTCGATTATCTACCCAAAGTTGACGCCGGGAGTGCTGGGAATGCTGGTTGCCATGTACGAGCACAAGGTGTTTGTGCAGGGTATTGTCTGGCAGATCAATTCTTTTGATCAGTGGGGTGTAGAGCTGGGCAAACAGCTTGCGCAAGTTGTACAGAAGGAGCTGGACGAGGCCAGTATTGCAGGTCATCATGACAGTTCTACTCAGGGGCTACTGAATTTTTACCTGCATCGTGGAAAGGGGTAACGGGGGTTGGCGAAGGAATCGCCGGAAATTGAGACCAACAAGGAGACGTTATGGCAATTTCATCATCTATATCAAAGACGCGGGAGCGCCGTGCTCGCGACGAATACCAGCTGGGTATTGCATTTTTTCATAAAAAGCAGTGGCGTACCGCAACACGACATTTTTCACAGGCGGAACACAAGTGCAGCCGCGATGATGTACACCTTCAGTGCTATAAGGCGTGGCACGGTGTGTCACTGGTATACAGCGGTGATGTCAGTGGCCTGAACCTGTGCCGTCATGCGGCAGCGAATGAAAATATAGATGCCACGGTATTCCAGAATCTCGCACTTGCCGAGCTTAAGTTACGCCATCGCAAGCGTGCCTGTGGGGCTGTGAAGCGTGGTCTTATGATAGATCCGAAACATCGCGGCCTGCTCAAGCTGCATAAAAATATGGGCGCGCGCCGTCAACCTTGCCTGGTATTCCTTGACCGCAATAACCCGCTCAACAAATGGCTGGGCAAGGTGACTTACCGCCGGGCAAAGAATGCCGTTGCAAGGCGTTAACCGGTAAAGCTGCCTTCCAGGCTGCCGGGTATACGAAATTCAGCAAAAAATTTGCAGATATGTGCCCAATGAGGCCGAAGATGCGCGATATGCAGGACGGGTGCGGGTGTTTCCCGCTGGATTGGCCGGTTTTTTCTGCGACTTTCGCCCATATCACCTATAATCGCCCCGAAGCCGGCCGGACAATCGCTGTGGTGTTTCGCCAGAGAGGAAAGTCCGGGCTCCACAGGGCAGGGTGCCAGGTAACGCCTGGGAGGCGCAAGCCTACGGAAAGTGCCGCAGAAAACATACCGCCGATGGCCTTCGGGCACAGGCAAGGGTGAAAAGGTGCGGTAAGAGCGCACCGCGCGGCTGGTAACAGTCGTGGCAGGGTAAACCCCACCCGGAGCAAGACCAAATAGGGGAACATTGGCGCGGCCCGCGTCGTTCCCGGGTAGGTCGCTTGAGGTGCACGGTGACGTGTGGCCCAGATGAATGATTGTCCTCGACAGAACCCGGCTTACAGGCCGGCTTCATTTAATTTTTTGAATTCGTCATTCCGGCCTGCGCCGGCATGACGGAAAATGAAACGATGAGTGCATGAGCGGAAAAGTATTTATAAAGACCCACGGTTGTCAGATGAACGAGTACGATTCGTCGAAAATGGCGGATGTGCTGGCTGACGCTCATGGTCTGGAGCTGGCCGCTTCGGCCGAGGAAGCCGATGTGTTGTTGTTGAACACCTGCTCGATCCGCGAAAAAGCGCAGGAGAAGGTGTTTTCCCAGCTCGGCCAGTGGCGTGAGCTGAAAGAACAACGTCCGGATATTCTGATTGGTGTCGGTGGCTGCGTGGCCAGCCAGGAAGGCGAGGCCATTCGCAAGCGAGCGCCCTTTGTAGACCTGGTGTTTGGCCCGCAGACCCTGCACCGTCTGCCGGCCATGATCACTGAAGTGCGTTCACGGCACAGTGCCGTGGTGGATGTATCCTTCCCCGAAATCGAGAAGTTTGACTGCATGCCGGAGCCGCGTGTAGATGGCCCCACGGCCTTCCTGTCCGTTATGGAAGGTTGCAGCAAATACTGCACGTTTTGTGTTGTGCCCTATACGCGCGGTGAAGAAGTCAGTCGCCCCTTTGACGATATTCTTGCAGAAGCCGTGGCGCTGGCCAGCAAGGGTGTGCGCGAGGTCAATCTGCTGGGCCAGAATGTCAATGCCTACCGGGGGAGTATGGACGACGGTTCGCTTGCCGACCTTGCGTTACTGATCACCTATATAGCCGCTATCGAGGGTATTGATCGTATTCGCTATACAACATCCCATCCCCAGGAAATGAGCGATAGTCTGATTGCTGTGTACGGTGAAGTGCCGGAACTGGTCAGTCACCTCCACCTGCCGGTACAAAGTGGTTCTGATCGCATACTTGCTGCCATGAAGCGCAACCATACGGCCCTGGAATACAAGTCGAAAATACGCGGCCTGCGTGAAGCGCGCCCCGGCATCAGCATGTCTTCGGATTTTATTATCGGTTTCCCCGGGGAGAGCGATGCTGATTTCGAGGCAACCATGAACCTGATTGCAGAAATCGGCTTCGATAATTCCTACAGCTTTATCTATAGCCGGCGCCCCGGCACTCTGGCCGCCGAATTTCCTGATGATGTGTCTCACCAGGTCAAAAAGCAGCGTCTTGCGCGCCTGCAGGCGCGCATTGCCGGCATGGCTGCGGATATCAGTACAGCCATGGTCGGAAGCGAACAACGTATCCTGGTAGAGGGTCCGTCACGCAAGAATGCTGCGCAGATGGCCGGTCGTACCGAAAACAACCGGGTGGTAAACTTCGATGGTGGTAGCGAGCTGATTGGTCGCTTTGTGCGTGTACGCATTGTTGAGGCGTTGCCCAATTCCCTGCAAGGCGAATTCCTGGCTGTGGATGACCCGCTCGCTGCCGATAATCTGGTTAACTGGGGCTGAAGCCTCGCAACATACAACGACTCTTGGATCCTGAACCCTCTTCCTATTCGCTGACACTCGAACCCGCTGATAATCAGCGGCTGGCTTCCCTGTGCGGCCAGTTCGATGAGCACCTGCGTCAGCTTGAACGTCGCCTGCACGTCGAGATCAGCAACCGTGGCAATCGCTTTCATATCGTAGGTATCGACCAGGCGCCGCATCTTGCGGGTAATGTGCTCCAGGATCTCTACGATGCAACGCGCGAAATGCCGTTGACGCCGGAGCGTGTGCACCTCTACCTGCAACAGGCCGGGCTTGACGTGCGTGATATCACGCCGGGTGATGATGAGCCGCAGGACATGCTGATTCACACTCGCCGCTGCACCATAAAGCCCCGTGGCGGCCACCAGCAGGATTATATTCGCAATATTATCGAGTACGACGTTAACTTTGGTATTGGTCCTGCCGGTACCGGAAAAACCTACCTTGCCGTGGCTTGTGCCGTACAGGCGCTGGAACATGAAACTGTGCGGCGCCTGGTACTGGTGCGTCCTGCTGTCGAAGCCGGAGAGCGACTTGGTTTCCTGCCCGGCGACCTGACCCAGAAGGTCGATCCCTACCTGCGTCCACTATATGACGCGCTGTACGAAATGCTTGGCTTTGAGCGTGTGGCAAAACTCATTGAGCGCAATATTATCGAAATTGCACCACTGGCATTCATGCGCGGACGAACACTCAACGATTCCTTCGTTATCCTCGACGAGGCGCAGAACACCACGACGCAGCAAATGAAAATGTTCCTGACTCGTATCGGTTTTGGTTCTACAGCGGTGATCACAGGTGATGTGACACAGATTGATTTGCCCGGCCATGTAAAGTCCGGTCTGCACCATGCCAGTGAAGTACTGGAAGGGGTGTCAGCTATCGGCTTTACCCGTTTCGATACCCGGGATGTCGTGCGGCATCCACTGGTGCAGAAGATACTCAATGCCTATCACCGTTTTGAAAAAGAGTCAGGGCAATGACTGACTCCCCGGTTATGCTTGAGATCCAGCGGGCAAGCGATGATACGGCCTTGCCGGAAGCAGCGGATCTTGAGCGTTGGGTGCGGGCTGCACTGGACGATATCGGGCAGCCGGTGGAACTCGTCATCCGTATTGTCGACGAGGAAGAGGGTCGTGAACTGAACGACCGTTACCGTGGCAAGAATAAACCGACCAATGTATTGTCCTTTCCTTTTGAGGCACCACCTGAAGTCGAGAGCCATCACCTTGGTGACCTGGTGATCTGCGCATCGGTTGTGTCACGTGAGGCCGGGGAGCAGCGCAAGGTGCTGAATGACCACTGGGCACACCTGGTGGTACACGGTCTTTTGCATTTACGCGGTTATGATCACCAGACTGAAGAAGAAGCGCAATTGATGGAGTCACGTGAAAGAACTATTTTGCAGGAGCTGGGTATCGAAGATCCGTATCGTCAAATTGACGAAGTGGAGCAGGGATAGTCCATGAGTGAAAAAACGTCTAACGGTAACAAGCTTTCCTGGTTCGAGCGGATCGGGCAGCTATTGAAAGGAGAGCCCCGGGACCGGGACCATCTGATCCAGTTGTTGCGTGAGGCCCAGGTGCGTGGCCTGTTCGATGCCGATGCGCAAAGCATGATCGAGGGTGTGCTGGCTGTGTCCGATATGCAGGTGCGGGATATCCTCATCCCGCGCTCGCAAATGGTGGTGGTCAACCGTAATGACAGCCCGGAGGACATCATCCCTGTAGCAGTCGAATCCGGGCATTCACGTTTTCCTGTTATTGGCGATGACCGTGACGATGTCATCGGGGTGCTGCTCGCAAAGGATTTGCTGCGTTACACCTCAAGGAATGGCGGTGAACAGTTTTCCCTTCGCGATATTTTGCGCAAGCCGGTGTTCGTGCCGGAGAGCAAGCGGCTGAATGTTCTGCTAAAAGAGTTTCGTGCCAGCCGTAATCACCTGGCGATTGTTGTCGATGAGTACGGTAGCGTTGCCGGGATGGTGACGATTGAAGATGTGCTGGAACAGATCGTCGGAGAGATCGAGGATGAGCACGATATCGATGAAGATACGTTTATTCGCAAGCACAGTGATGTCAGTTATACGGTCAAGGCACTGACACCCATTGATGACTTCAATGAATATTTCGGTACTGACTTCAGCGGGGAGGAGTTCGACACGATAGGCGGCCTGATCACCCACGAGTTCGGACACCTGCCCAAACGTGGAGAAACCATCATCCTGGGCAACCAGAGTTTCCAGGTAACCAATGCCGATAACCGGCGTATCAACCTGCTGAAAGTCACCCTGCTGCTCAACCCCAACGCAACCGGCGCAGCGTCTTCCGCCGACTGATGGCGATAGCGGCAAAACTGCGGGTCGTGTTCGCTGCTTTTCTGTGCGGCGCAGTGATGCCGCTGGGGTTTGCACCCTATGGCCTGTATTTTGTGCCGATCCTGGCGCTTGCCGCTTTTGCCTTGCTGCTGTTTCCTCTGCGGCCCAAAGAGGCGTTTCTGGCCGGTTGGAGCTTTGGTCTCGGCCAGTTTGGCGTCGGTGTTTCCTGGGTCTATATCAGCATTTATCTCTACGGCAATGCCGGTCTTCCGCTGTCGCTTGCCGTAATGCTCTTGCTTGTGGCGTTTCTGGCGCTCTACCCGGCGCTCATGTCGTGGCTGCTTGCGAAAGCACAGGCAGGTTCTGCCGCCCTGTTTTATATTGGTTTGTTCCCGGCTGCCTGGGTTTTGTCGGAGTGGTTGCGTTCCTGGCTATTCACCGGGTTTCCCTGGCTGAACCTCGGGTACAGTCAGATCGACAGTTTGCTGGCCGCCTTCGCCCCTGTGTTTGGCGTCTATGGCGTGGGCTGGATAACAGCATTATTCGCCGGATTGCTGGCGGCGTTGCTGCGGGCGCCGGGCTGGCCGAGGTTTGTCACGCTGCCGGCAATGGCCCTGATTGTACTCGCTGGCCTGGGGCTGAAACATCAGGACTGGACGGATCTCGGCACCGACTCGCTACACGTTACCCTGGTGCAGGGCAATATCCCCCAGGATATGAAATGGAGGCCGGAACAACAGGCCGCTACGCTCGAAACCTATGTCGACCTGACTCGCGCCCACTATGACAGTGACCTGGTGGTATGGCCGGAAACTGCAATCCCGGCCTTCTATGATGAGGTTGCAGAAACTTTCATCAAGCCGCTGTCGGAACAACTCCGTGCGAATGATGTGTCACTGATTACCGGTATCCCGGTGCTGGACCGTGATCACTGGAAATATTACAACGCCGTCCTTAGCCTGGATGCACCGGACCACTTTTACTACAAGGTGCACCTGGTACCATTTGGCGAATATCTTCCATTACGAGACTGGCTGGCCGGTATTCTTGGCTTCCTGCCTGTCCCCGAGTCCGACTTCAGTGCAGGCAGCCCCGATCAGCGGCCGTTACAGGCTGCAGGGTTCCCCGTGGGAGTTTCTATCTGTTACGAGATCGCTTTCGGCGAACAGTTGATCAAGGCATTGCCGGAAGCTTCCCTGCTCGTGAACGTCAGCAATGATGCATGGTTCGGTGATTCACTGGCGCCACACCAGCACCTTGAAATGGCGCGTATGCGTGCCCGTGAAACGGAGCGTTATGTGTTACGCGCCACCAATACGGGTATCTCCGCGATTATTTCACCTGATGGAAAACTGAAGGCACGCAGCCGGCAGTTTGAAACAGAAACTATCAGCGCGGAGGTCGAGCCACGCCATGGTGCTACCCCCTATGTTCGCTGGGGTAACTGGCCAGTGGTCAGTGGTGCGTTATTGCTGATTGGTGTGTTGTTGTGGCGGATCAGGGTTGCTGCGGTGAGAGGCTGACAAGAAGCTGGTTTATCGCCGATGCATCACTATGTGTAACAACAACCTCTGCTCCGGCGAATGAAGTACCCAGCGGGTGGTAATTGCGCAGCTGGCTCTCCAGTACTTCGATATCAGCTTCCGAGGCCTCTTTCTGGTCGCTCTCGCGAGCGATTACCCGCTCACGCAGTTCCTGCACCGGTGCCTGACAATCGATAATCAAACAGCGAGCCGATCGGCTTTTGGCCAGATCAATAAATGGCACGAGTCGCGTTTGTTGAAGAAAGCTGGCATCAATAATGACATGGTGTCCGGCATCCAGCAGTACGGCAGCCAGTGATTTCAGGTGCCGGTAGGTTAGTTCACTGCCTGTGCGGTTATAAATACCCTGGTCGATCCCTGAGCTGCTACGGCTATCTGTTGCCAGTCCGTGCAAACGTTTTCGCTCAATATCAGACCGCAGGCGAATGGCGGGCAGGCTTTCCAGAAGTGCCTGGCTGACACGGGTTTTCCCCGACCCCGAGAGTCCGTGCATCAGTATTAGCATGGGAGATGGTGGTTTGGTATAGCGTTCGGCCAGCGCAAGATAGGCACGGTACTCCTTGAGCATGGATGCCTTTGATGTGCTATCTATACCTGCCTGGTATGCCCGCAGGCAATCAACCTTGGCGCGTACCATGGCGCGATAGACAAGGTAATACCGCAACAGTGTGATGCCGGCATAATCCCCGGTTTGTTCCAGCCAGGTATTGAGGAAACGGCTTGCCAGGCCGGGTTGTTCGCGATGGTCCAGATCCATGACCAGGAAAGCCACCTCGCTGATAATATCGATCCAGCGCAGGTTGTCGTTGAACTCGATACAGTCGAATGCGACAGGTGTCTCGTTTACCAGTGCGATATTGCGCAGGTGCAGGTCTCCATGGCATTCGCGGATAAAACCCGTATTCTTTCGGGTCTGTAATATTGTCTGAAGTTTACGGAATGTTTCACGCGACCCGTTGCGCAGGGATGACAGTCGTGATTGCTCGCCGGTTTCTTGTCTGCAATCCTGGATCTGGCTGAAATTCTCCTCCACCGGTGCCTGTATCGCTGCAGGTGTACCATAGTGTGAATCCGGAGTGGCGACAGCGGCATTCATGTGAAACCTCGCGATGCGCAAGCCAAGTGCGTCCATGTGAGCAGATCCCAGCTGGCCTGCATCAAGCAAACGATCGAATTGCGACGCCTGATCGAATTCGCGCATACGTACGGCATACTCAATGACCTTGCCCTCACCACCCAGCTCCGGTCCTGCGGTGACGGGGACAACTTCGAGGTATAACTCCGGTGCCAGCCGACGATTGAGGCGTAATTCCTCTTCACAAAAGTGCTTGCGTTTTTCCAGTGTGGAAAAATCCAGGAAGCCGAAATTGACCGGCTTCTTGAATTTATAGGCGAACATCCCGGTCAGCAGGACGATAGAAATATGCGTCTCGATAGTCTCGAAACGCGTCACCGGGTGTGGAAACAACGCCGGTTGTTGCAGTGTCTGGACGAGTTCGTGGAGCCTGTCGCTGATTCTGTCGGTCATCCTGGCTGTTTTCCTGTCCGGTCGGGTGGTGTGGATACGAGTCTAGTCCTCCTTTATCGCCCTGTTTATGACCGGGATCAATGGAATAAACCGGCCAGGGTCGGTGAGTTGTGTTGTTTGCCGGCCACCCGGTACGGTATTCTTCCCGCCTTTGAACCCAGAGACAGGCACACCGGATGGACGAGAGTTACAACCCCCAGGAAATCGAGGCGCGGATCCAGCAAGACTGGGAGCAGGAAGGTACCTACTGCGCCAGGGAGGACGATTCCCGGGAAAAATACTATTGCCTGTCCATGTTCCCGTACCCCAGCGGCCGCCTGCACATGGGGCATGTGCGTAACTATACTATCGGCGACGTAATTTCCCGCTACCAGCGAATGCTGGGTAAAAATGTGCTGCAGCCGATGGGCTGGGATGCCTTTGGCCTGCCGGCCGAGAATGCCGCCATCAAGAACAAGGTACCACCGGCCAAATGGACGCTGGAGAATATCGATTATATGCGTGGTCAGTTGAAACGCCTCGGTTTCGGCTATGACTGGGAGCGTGAGCTGGCAACCTGTGACCCGGAGTATTACCGCTGGGAACAATGGTTTTTCACCCGGCTTTATGAAAAAGGCCTGGTCTACAAAAAAACGGCGGTGGTCAACTGGGATCCCGTTGACCAGACGGTACTGGCCAACGAACAGGTTATCGACGGCAAGGGCTGGCGTTCCGGTGCCCCTGTGGAGCGCCGCGAGATTCCACAATGGTTCCTGAAGATCACTGACTATGCCCAGCAACTGCTCGATGACCTGGACCAGCTGGACGGCTGGCCCGAGCAGGTGCGTACCATGCAGCGCAACTGGATCGGTCGCTCTGAAGGCGTGGAATTGCAGTTCGGGATCGAAGGTGAGGAAGAACCGTTGACCGTTTACACCACCCGTCCCGATACGCTGATGGGTGTGAGTTATGTGGGTATCGCCTCGCAACACCCGTTGGCAAAGAAAGCGGCGCAGAACAATCCTGCCCTGCAGGCCTTTATCGATGAATGCGCACGCACCAGGGTAGCTGAAGCCGATATGGCCACACTGGAGAAAAAGGGTGTGGATACCGGCCTGAAAGCCATTCACCCGGTAACCGGTGAAAGTGTGCCGGTATGGACAGCCAATTTCGTACTGATGGAATACGGCTCGGGTGCGGTGATGGCCGTACCGGCCCACGACCAGCGTGACTGGGAGTTTGCGCAACAATATGGTCTGCCTGTAAAACAGGTGATTTACCCGGTGGATGATTCGGTGGAGGCAGACGTCAGTCAGGCAGCATTTACCGAAAAGGGTATCCTTCAGCACTCCGGTGAATTTGACGGCCTGACCTCGGAACAGGCCTTTGATGTCATTGCCGCGTGGCTGGAAAAACACGGCAAGGGCAGGAAGACGGTCAATTTCCGCCTGCGCGACTGGGGTGTGTCCCGGCAGCGTTACTGGGGTTGCCCGATTCCCATGATCAATTGTCCGTCCTGTGGCCCGGTGCCGGTACCGGAAGCGCAGTTGCCGGTCGAGCTGCCGCGCGATGTGGTCATCGAGGGTACCGGCTCGCCGCTGAAAACGGACCGGAGTTTTATTGATGTAGCTTGCCCCGTTTGTGGAGGCAAGGCAGAACGTGAGACAGACACCTTTGATACCTTCTTTGAATCCTCCTGGTATTACGCCCGCTACACCTGCCCGGATGCGAAAGACAGCATGCTGGATTCACGCGTGGATTACTGGTCACCGGTCGACCAGTATGTCGGTGGAATTGAGCACGCCGTGTTGCACCTGCTTTATGCGCGATTCTTTAACAAGCTGATGCGTGATCTTGGTCTGGTCAAACACGATGAACCGTTCACGCACCTGTTGACCCAGGGTATGGTCAACAAGGACGGTTCCAAGATGTCCAAGTCAAAGGGTAATACTGTGGACCCGCAATCGCTCATCGAGCAGTATGGTGCGGATACTGTACGCCTGTTCATGATGTTTGCCGCGCCACCGGAACAATCGCTGGAGTGGTCGGATTCCGGTGTGGAAGGTGCGTCACGTTTTCTCAATCGCCTGTGGAAGGCGGTTTACCGGCATGTGTCCGCAGGTGCGACAGTCGTGCTGGATACAGATACACTGGACGACAGCCAGAAAGCTTTTCGTTTCAAGTTACATGAGACGATCGGCAAGGTTAGCGACGACATCGGGCGTCGTTATACGTTCAACACCGCGATTGCAGCCAATATGGAGCTACTGAACGAAACAGGGAAATTTGCCGACGATTCCGGGCAGGGTCGGGCATTGGTGCAGGAAGCACTGGAAGCTTCTGTTTTGATGTTATCGCCAATTGTGCCGCATATCGCCCAGGTATTGTGGGAAGCGCTGGGTCACCGGGATGAGCCAGTCGTCAATGCGCGCTGGCCGAAGGCTGATGCCAGTGCACTGGTGCAGGATAGCGTACAACTGGTTGTGCAGGTCAACGGAAAAATGCGTGGAAAAATCAATGTGCCGGCGGGTGCAGATAATGACAGCATTATAGAGACTGCCGTGCAGGAGCCCAATGTGCAGCGCTTTGTCGAAGGCAAGACAATACGAAAGCAGATTGTGGTGCCGGGACGTCTGGTTAACCTGGTGGTGGGGTAGTGCCATGTTGATGAATCGCCTTTTATCCATCACCGTTCCTGCGCTGGTGGCTTTATTGCTGGTGCAATTATCGGCATGCGGCTTTCAACTGCGTGGTAGTGTCGAATTACCACCCGTACTCAAATCCACCTTGCTGCAAGCCAAAGACCCCTGGGAGGGTGTTGCCGCTGCATTGCGTGTTGAACTGGAATCCTCTGGTTCCCGTATTACAACAAACGCTGACGAAGCGACAGCCATACTGCGGCTGGAAAATGAGCGCTCACAGCGAAGAGTATTGTCGGTAGGACGAGGTGGCAAGGCCAGCGAATATGAACTGTTTGAGGAGGTGACATTCTCGCTACAGGATAACAAGGGGCAAGTGCTCCTTGAGCCCCAGACTTTGCGCCTGACCCGCGACCTGGTTTTCGATGAAAACCAGTTGCTCGGCAAAGTGTCGGAAATCGACGAGCTGCGCAAACAGATGCGTCGTTCCCTTGCGCGTCAGATTATCACTCGTATCCGCACCAGTCTGCAGGCGCATGAGCCAGCTGCGCCCTGAGCAGTTGGCGGCCGGGCTTGGCAAGAGGCTGGCACCGGTTTACTTCATCTATGGTGATGAAACGCTGCTGGTCAACGAGTGTGCCGATGCAGTACGTACGGCAACCCGGGACCAGGGCTATGCCGACCGCCAGGTGTTCAGTGTTGAGACCGGCTTTGACTGGGACTGCCTGCTGGCAGCCGCCGACAGCCTCTCGTTGTTTTCCGAGCAGCGCCTGATGGAATTGCGCCTGCCAACCGGCAAGCCGGGACGGCAGGGCGCGCAGGTATTGCGCGATTATGCAGAACGCCCTCCGGAAGACACCGTACTGCTGATTGTCTCCGGCAAGCTGGAGCCGGCCGCACGCCGAAGCAAGTGGGTGCAGGCACTGGAAAAAGCGGGAGTGAGTGTGCCGGTATGGCCGGTAGGCTTACGTGAATTACCGGGCTGGATCGATGCGCGCATGCGCCGTCATGACATGCACGCCGGACGTGAGGCCTTGCAACTGCTGGCTGATCGCGTGGAAGGTAATCTGCTTGCCGCTGACCAGGAAATCGAGAAACTGTTTCTCCTGCATGGGCCCGGAGAGGTTTCGCTGGAGGATATCGAATCACTGGTGACAGACAGTGCCCGCTACGACATTTATGGCCTGGTGGATATGGCCATGGCCGGAGATGCGGCGCACACCCAACGCATACTGGGCGGGCTGCGCGCCGAGGGTGTGGATCCGGTGCTGGTATTATGGGCGCTGACACGCGAGATTCGTTCACTGGCGGGTATGGCGCGCGATATCCAGACCGGTACCCCGCCAGGTCAGGCCATGGCAGCGCGACGTGTCTGGGACAAACGAAAACCCCTTGTCAGCGGGGTTTTGCAGCGCATCCGTGGTCGCCAGTGGTGGGCCATGCTGCAACGTTGTGCCCTGATCGACCGGGTGATCAAGGGCCGTGCGGCGGGCAGTGCATGGGATGAGCTGTTACAATTGGCACTTCGACTGGCGGGTCGTGCGCCGATCCGTCCTGCAGAGATACCGGGTTATGACTGAAACTGCGCAAACTGAACAATTTGATGTTGCCACCTATATGCAAACGCTTGGCCGTCAGGCGCGTGTCGCTGCACGTGCGCTCAGCCGTGCCGAAACCGGTGCGAGGAATACAGCGCTGCACGCCATTGCCGACGCCATACTGGCCAGTCGCGAAGTGCTGAAAAGCGAAAACCGGAAGGACATGGATGCCGGTCGTAAACACGGGCTGGACGCTGCCTTGCTGGATCGCCTGGAACTGACAGACGCACGTATCGACGCCATGGCCGAAGGTTTGCACCAGGTTGCTGCATTACCGGACCCGGTCGGTGCCATCAGTGATCTCGACTATCGACCCAGTGGTATCCAGGTCGGACGCATGCGCGTACCGCTGGGTGTCATCGGTATTATTTACGAGTCCCGTCCCAACGTTACAGCGGACGCCGCGGCACTGTGCCTGAAAGCGGGAAATGCCTGCATACTGCGTGGTGGCTCAGAGGCGCTGCACGCCAACCAGGCGATTGCGCGTTGTATAGAGCAGGGGCTGGAGAAAGCCGGCTTGCCGGTGACGGCTGTGCAGGTGGTTGCAACCACTGATCGCGCGGCTGTGGGTGAATTATTAAGACTGGAAGGTAGCGTGGATGTCATTGTGCCGCGCGGTGGCAAAGGTCTTATCGAGCGCGTGATGCAGGAATCACGTATCCCGGTGATCAAACACCTGCACGGTGTTTGCCATACCTATATTGATGACCAGGCGGATATCGACAAGGCAGTGAAAGTCGCGTTCAACGCCAAGACCCAGCGCTATGGCACCTGTAATACCATGGAAACCCTGTTGGTGGCCGATGGCATTGCCGGGCGCGTGTTACCGGTGCTGGGCAAGATGTACCAGGACGAGGGTGTGGAACTGCGCGGTTGCGAAAAAACCTGCCAGATACTCCCTGGTATCAAGCCTGCAACAGAAGCCGACTGGGATGAAGAGTATCTTGCCCCTGTTCTGTCGATCCGGGTGGTCCATGATATGGACGCTGCCATGGACCATATCGATCGTTACGGTTCGCAGCATACCGATGTCATTGTTACCGAGAACGTAACCCGTGCGCGTCGTTTCCTGCGTGAAGTGGATTCCAGTTCTGTCATGGTCAACGCCTCATCGCGTTTCGCCGACGGCTTTGAATACGGGTTGGGTGCGGAAATCGGTATCAGCACCGACAAGCTGCACGCACGCGGACCGGTCGGTCTGGAAGGGCTGACGACACTCAAGTTTATTGTGCTGGGTGATGGTCACATTCGTACATAACACACCGCATACCCACGGCAGCCCATGATTTGCATTCTTGGCGGCACGTTTGATCCCGTCCATTTCGGTCATCTGCGAACTGCGCTTGATGTACAGCAGGCGCTGGCTATTCCCCGACTTCACCTGTTGCCCTGCCGGATACCGCCGCACCGACCTGAGCCACAGTTGTCGGCCGCCATGCGGCTGGAACTTCTGCAGCTGGGTATACAGAATGAGCCGGCTTTGCAGGTCGATACGCGGGAACTCAAACGCGAAGGCCCGTCCTGGATGGTCGACACACTGCACTCATTGCGTGATGATATCGGTACTGACGAGCCTCTTTGCCTGGCATTGGGAATGGATGCGCTGCATGGACTTTCCGGCTGGCATCGCTGGCATGATATTACCGGGCTTTGCCACCTGGTGGTTATGCAGCGACCCGGCAATGACTGGCCGGTTAGCGGTGAAATTGCAGACTGGCTGCAAGGCGCACGTGTAAATGATGTGGCAGCATTGCACGGTACATCGGCCGGTCGGGTGGCTGCCGTGGCGGTGAGGCAGCTGGAAATTTCATCAACCGACATCCGGGCCTTGCTGGCAGCAGGGAAAAATGCACGCTACCTTCTGCCGGAAGCCGTGCTGGAACGTATTACACAAGAGAACTGGTATGCAAACTGAAGCACTGAAAAAGACTGCGCTCAATGCACTTGAAGACCTCAAGGGTATCGATATCACCGAATTTGATGTGCGCGAAATGACCTCTGTTACAGATGTGATGATTATCGCCAGCGGTACCTCGGACCGGCATGTGAAATCTCTCGCCGACGCCGTTGTGATGGCTTGCAAAAAAGGCGGTGTTGCGCCACTCGGCGTAGAAGGTGAACGCGAGGGGGAGTGGGTGCTGGTGGACCTGGGTGACGTGGTCGTACATGTCATGCAACCGCGTATCCGTGAATTCTATGCACTGGAGAAACTCTGGTCAGTGACAGAAGAAAGCCGCGAACGGGAAAGTGGCGGTCAGGACTCTCTTTAACCAACACAGACCGGGTTTTTACTGTACGCATCCCGGCGCAGGCCGGGATGCAGGGCTGACTTGGCAATCCAGACGTCACGTTATACGATCTTTGCATGCAAATTCACCTTATTGCCGTCGGTACCCGTATGCCGGGCTGGGTCAACGATGGCTATGCTGAATACGCCCGCCGCCTGCCCCGCGAATGCAGCCTGAAACTCAACGAAATACCGCTGGCAAAGCGCAGTAAATCACAGCCGCTGTCGCGCGCCATCGAAGACGAGGGCAGGCGCATGCAGGCGGTCATTGGCAAAAATCACCAGGTGATCGCGCTGGACGTCAAGGGCCACGGCTGGTCGACCGACCAGCTGGCCGGGGCGCTTCGGGACTGGATGCGCGACGGTCGTGACGTCAGCCTGCTGGTAGGTGGGCCGGATGGACTGGCTGATGATTGCCTGCAGGCCGCTTCGCAGCGCTGGTCCCTGTCCCCCCTGACCCTGCCCCACCCGCTGGTACGGGTCATCCTCGCCGAGCAGCTGTACCGGGCCTGGTCACTGAATAGCGGTCATCCCTACCACCGGGGCTGAGATGGAAAAAATCATTCTGGCCTCAGCTTCGCCACGCCGGCAGGAACTTTTACACCAGATTGGTGTTCAGTTTGATCAGCAGGTCGCGGAAATCGATGAAACACCGCGGGAAAATGAACCTCCCGAAGCTTATGTCACGCGCCTGGCGGTGGAGAAAGCCCGTGCGGTCAAGGCCCGATTGGGCGATGATGAAGCCCCGGTACTGGGCGCCGATACGGCGGTTGTGGTCGATGAAGAAATTCTCGGCAAGCCACGTGATGAGGCGCACGCTGCCGCCATGTTGCGGCAGCTTTCCGGACGTGAGCACCGGGTGCTCAGCGCAGTCGCCCTGGTAGGGCGGCATGAGGCCTGTCGCGTCAGCGAGAGCCGGGTATGGTTTCGCACGCTGAGTGAAGACGAGATCGCCGCCTACTGGCGTAGCGGCGAACCGGCCGGCAAGGCTGGTGGCTACGCCGTGCAGGGCATGGGCGCAATATTTATTGAGCAGCTGCAGGGCAGTCACTCCGGTGTGATGGGTCTGCCGGTGTTTGAAACTGCGCAGCTGCTACAGGAATTTGGTATCAGGCTTCCGGGAAATCGGTATGACAGTTGAACTGCTGGTAAACGTGACGCCGCAGGAAACGCGCGTTGCGGTGGTTGAGAATGGCATGTTGCAGGAGGTGTTTATTGAGCGTGCGCGCTGCCGCGGGCTGGTCGGTAACATCTACAAGGGTATCGTGAGTCGTGTGCTGCCAGGTATGCAGGCTGCATTCATTGACATCGGTCTGGACCGTGCAGCTTTCCTGCACGCTTCGGATATCACCTCCGCGGAAGAGAGTGAGAAGGCCGAGCAAAATGCTGAGGACAGCATCACGCGCCTGCTGCAGGAAGGGCAGGAAATCCTGGTGCAGGTGATCAAGGATCCCCTCGGCACCAAAGGTGCTCGTCTTACAACCCGTATTACGATCCCATCACGATACCTGGTGTTTATGCCGGGCGCGGGCAATGTCGGCGTGTCACAGCGTATCGAGGATGAGGATGAGCGCCAGCGCCTTCGCGAGGCAGTGCTGGGCGCCCGTGGAGAACAGGGAGGGGGTTATATTTTGCGTACCGCGGCGGAAGATGCAACATCAGAAGCTGTCGCTTCTGATCTTGAGTTCCTGCAGCGACTGTGGGCATCGATCCAGGAAGGTATTGGCAAGGTCGGCCCCGGTGGTGTGGTTCATGAAGACCTGCCTCTGGCTTTACGCGTGTTGCGAGATATATCCGATGCCGAAGTTGAGAAGCTGCGCATTGATTCGCGTGAAACTTTCCAGCGTGTGGAAAAATTCGTCGCACAGTTTACACCCGCCCTCAAGGACAAGCTTGAGTACTACCCGGGGGAGCGTCCTATTTTTGACCTGTATGGCATTGATGATGAAATCCAGAAGGCCCTCGAGCGCAAGGTGCAGCTCAAGTCCGGTGGCCACCTCGTTATTGACCAGACAGAAGCGATGACTACCATCGATGTGAATACCGGTGCCTATGTCGGTCACCGTAACCTGGAAGAAACAATTTTCAAGACCAACCTGGAGGCGGCGCAGGCTATTGTCCGTCAGTTGCGGTTGCGTAACCTCGGCGGGATTATCATCGTTGATTTTATCGACATGCAAAATGAAGATCACAAGCGTCAGGTTATCAGGGCGCTGGAAAAACACATCGAGCGTGACCAGGCGAATTGCCATATCAGCGAAATCTCCAGTCTTGGCCTGGTACAGATGACACGTAAACGCACCCGTGAAAGCCTGGAGCATATTCTCTGCGAAACCTGTCCAACCTGTAGTGGACGTGCATCGATCAAGTCGGCCGAGACAGTCTGTTACGAAATATTCCGTGAAATCCTGCGTGAGGCGCGCCAGTTTGATGTTGAGCAATTGCTGGTGCTGGCATCGCAGGAAGTGGTGGACCTGTTGCTGGACGAGGAGTCCACCAGTCTTGCCGAGCTGGAAGCGTTCATTGGCAAGCCGATCAAGTTCCAGGTCGAGGCACTGTATTCCCAGGAGCTGTTCGACGTTGTCTTGTTGTAGTCGCATGGTGCTTTTCTTTCTTTTCCTCGCGGTATTGCCCGTGCGGCATCAGGGTCCCGGCTGATGCCCCTGCGCCGCCTTGGACGTATGCTGTGGTGGGTGGCTGCCAGCGTTATTGTCGGGCTTGCGGTTGCGCTGAGTGCGGCACGTTTGTTACTGCCCGGCATGGCCGAGTACCGTGGACAGGTGGAAACGCTGGTTGAGGAGGTTCTCGACAGGCCGGTGGAAATCGGTTCGATGAATGCAGCATGGCACCGACTTTCACCGGTGCTGAGACTGCAACAGGTTGTTGTACATGACGACAGGTTTCCCGGGGGGCGGCTGGATATCGGTGAAGTCCAGGTCGGGCTGAATATTGTCGATTCGCTGTTACGGCAAAAATGGCTGACATCAGGTATTCGTATTATTGGCGTGCAATTGGCTTTGCAAACCGATCTTTCTGCGGAGCAGGACAAGAATGCGAGCCTGGATGCCTTTTACTGGCTAATGCATCAGGAAAGCGTATCGCTGGAGCAAATAACACTCGACTGGCAGGATCCAGGCCTGTTTGCTCAACCCGTGCACCTCACTGATTTGTCGGCACAGCTGAAAAGCGATGGTTGGCGACACCAGTTACTGGTCCAGACAGATATTAACGAAGCGTATGGCAAGCGGATTGAGCTGGCGGCTGATCTTTCCGGTCCGCTTAAATGGCCGCAGGACTGGACTGGCCAGCTTTATTTAAAGACAGAAGACTTTCATGTGTCATCCGTGGCTGAATGGATAAAGCCACTCGGCTATATTGCGAAAGGTGATGTCGATTTTGAAGTGTGGGCCAACATCCGCAACCGCAAACTGCTGTGGAGTGCAGGCTCGATTGATGTGGCGCATCCCATGTTGTCACGGCCTGAAGAACCGGAAGCCCTTTATACGGCTGATGAGTTGTCCAGCCGTTTCAGCCTGCGCGCAAAAAAGCAGGGCTGGACGCTGGAGTTGCAGAAGTTCAGCCTGATGCGTGACCAGGTGGAGGCATGGCCGGAATCCAGTTTGCGCGCGACAGTCAGAAATGATGCATCCCTGTCTGTCCAGGGCAGGGCCAGTCATGTTGTTGTGTCAGAAGTCAGCCGGATCTTGCCACTGTTACCATGGGTCGGTGCTGAAATGCGGCAGCGTATTAAACGTATAAAGCCACGTGGTGAGTTGAAGGACACGGAGTTCGAGCTTTACCTGCACGATAACGCGCCACCGGATATGTCACTGCGTTCAAGCTTTGATAATCTCGGCATGATGGCTGATGACAGGCTGCCCGGGGCGACAGGTCTTTCGGGTAGGCTGGAAGGCAACTTGCAGGCCGGCCGTATTGATTTCGACAGTGAAGCTGTCAATTTGCAGTTCCCGAGGATTTTCTCCGAGGTACCAACCATTTCCCGTTTGTCAGGTCGGTTGGAATGGCAGCACCTGACAGACCGTTTTCGTGTCAATTCAGATCGCTTGTTACTTGTGTCAGGCCCGCTTCGTACATGGACGCGCCTGCAGCTCGACTGGGTGCCGGGGCAGGCGGTTCCATGGATTGATATGCAGCTGCAGGCTGATGATGTTGCTGTCACAGATATCAGGCCTTATTTCCCTGACAAGGTGTTGCGGCCAAAGGCGATGAAATGGCTGGGTAGTGCTTTCAGGCGAGGGAATGTGCATGATGTCCGTTTTCTGCTGCAGGGGCCGCTGGATCATGTGCCATTTGACCAGGGAGATGGGCGTCTTGAGGTGCGTTTTGATTTTGATGATGTGCTGCTCGACTACCACCCTTTGTGGGGGCAGCTGGATGCATTAAGAGGTTCGGCCCTGTTTTCCGGGCGCTCCATGCGTATCACTGCCGATTCCGCCACCATCCTGGATGCCAATGTAGACCGTGCGGTTGCCAGTATTGATGATTTTTCCAAACCGGTCCTGGATATAGACGGCACAGTCAGTGGAACGCTGGAAAGTCTGCTGGCGTATATCAACTACAGTCCTTTACGAGACCGCTTTGGGCAGCTGGTGGATCGCACCACGACACGTGGCGATGCAGACCTGCAACTCGGCCTGCGCATTCCGTTACACAGGAAACCGGTCCATGTAGAAGTGGAGGGCACGGTCGGGTTTCACGGTGATACGTTAAAAGTGGTTGATAGTGATATTGCACTGGAACAGGTAAATGGATTCCTGAAGTTCTCGGATAAAGGTGTGACAGCCAGGGACGTGAGAGCGAAGTTGTTTGGTCACCCGGTCAAGGTTTCTGTTTACCCGGAGGGCTCGGCGGATACACAACGTACAACTGTCGATATCGAGGGAAATCTTGGCCTGGAAGGGATGCTGGAAAAGGAGTTCCCGCGTATTGCCCCCTACGTAGACGGCGCAGCGTACTGGCATGCACTGTTGCAGATACCTGCGGGCAGGGATATTTCGGGTCGCTCTGTAGTACTGAAATTGCGCTCGGACCTTAAAGGTGTAGCAACGAGCTTGCCGCATCCGTTTTCCAAGCTTGCCGATGATGCCCGTTCGCTGTCAGTTGCCTGGGTGCCTGGTCAGCTGTCGAAAGAACCGCTTGAAGTTACGCTGGACGAGGATGTGTTGCTAAGTCTGCTGCTACGTGAAAATGGTGGCGGACTGCGCAAGGCGGGCATTCACTTTGGCGAAGGTAGTGTGACGTTACCACTTTCCGATACTGTGCATATTGATGGCTCGCTGGATGCACTGGATCTTGACGCATGGATAGACCTTCTGCGAGATATTGTAAAACCCGGGGTGGAGGGTGCCACGCCGGCCCCGGCAGTATCGACAGAATTGCATATAGAGCGGGCAACCTTTCTCGGCTATACGGCGCAGGTACTGAATGTTTCCAGTCTTGCAGCGAATCCCTGGCATTTTACCGTCAGTGGACGTGATATGGCCGGACAAGTTGAATGGACTCCACCAACAGGCGCTGCCGCCCCGTTACTTGCCCTGCGGCTGGAAAAGCTGACGGCAGAAAAGGTAGAGGACAGTGCTGTACCGGAATCGCGTACTGCGCCGACACCTGAACGCTTGCCAGATCTGGACATAGAAGTCGGGCAGTTGCAGGTTGGCGCACGTGACTTTGGCAGGATTGTCGTACGTGGCCAGCGGGGAACAGAGGGTATGACATTCCCGGTGCTGGAGGTTGACTCCCGGGCCATTGTTTTCAAGGGTGATGGTGCCTGGTTGCAGTCAGGTGCGCAGCAGAGCACGCGTTTCCGTGCGGATATCACAGGTGGAGAGCTTGGCAAGCTGGTGAAGATGTTTGGTGATCGTGGTTCGATCAAGGGCGGTGAAATGCAGGGCCATGCTTCACTCAACTGGCCAGGTAACCCGGCCGATATCAGCCTCACGTCCATGGAGGGCGAGGTCGGACTGGAAACCGGCAAAGGCCGCCTGGTCGAGGTAAAGGAGGGAGCAGGCAAGCTGCTCAACCTGTTCAATCTCAATTCGTTGCAGCGACGCCTTTCCCTGGATTTTACTGACTTGACCAAAGAGGGATTCAGTTTCGACAAGATGAAGGGTACTTTTGTTATCGGTGATGGAAACGCCTACACGGAAGATTTTGTGATAGAAGGGTCATCGGCCATTATCATAATATCGGGGCGGACAGGCCTGGCCAGCCGGGATTATGATCAGCTGGTCCAGGTGATACCGCAGGTGAGTTCCAGTCTTCCATTGGCCGGGGCCATAGCAGGTGGCCCTGCAGTTGGTGCGGCCGTATTTCTTGCAGAGCGGCTGGTCGGCAAGAATTTTAACCGCATGGCACAGGTGAGCTACAAAGTTACGGGAAGCTGGGATGATCCGGTTTATACACGTCTGAAAACGGAATCTGATGCTGAATCCGAACCTCAAGCGGATCCGTCGGTGGAGGAAAAGAACCCCTGATCCGTCATGGGGTGGCAGGCCTGCCCGGGCCTTGTGTTATGCTTTGCCGATGTATTTTCTGCGTATCATCATAGTCGCGGCTACCGGTATTGTGGCATGCGGGGTGTCTGCCGCCGGACAGGTCTGGCTACTGGGTGCGGATGAGTGGGCGCGGCCGCGAGATGGTGCGGTCATGGTGCAGATGCCGCCGCTTCCGGACGTTGTCGAAGCATGGAAGGGGAAGCCTGATCTGCACCTGGTGATACGCTACCCGGGCGGAGAAGAGGGTCTGCTGTGGGCTAACGAGTTGCGCTCCTGGCTGGTCGCCCTCGGGATCCCTTCCGGACAGCAGGAGCTGGTGGCAGGCAGTAGCCAGCCGGATCAAATCGAACTGGAATTGACGAGGTAGTGGAGTCGTGACAATAGCAGCCTGTATTCAGATGGCCTCAGGGCCCAATGTTGGCGCCAATCTGCTTGAGGCCGAAAGGCTGATTGGTCTGGCGGCGGATAAAGACGCCAGGCTGGTGGTGTTGCCGGAAAATTTTGCCATTATGGGCAAGGAAGAGAGTGACAAGGTTGCCGTGCGCGAGTCGGATGAAGGTGGGCCGATCCAGGACTTCCTTTCCCAGCAGGCGGCGAAGCACGGGATCTGGCTGGTGGGCGGAACGGTACCCATGCAGGCTTCGGTCGATGACAAGATTCGCGCCGCATGTCTGTTATATGACGACAAGGGAAAGCGTGTTGCGCGCTACGATAAAATTCACCTGTTTGATGTTTCGGTCATGGATAACGGCGAGCGCTATACCGAGTCCGATACCATTGAAGCCGGTGATGAGGCAGTTGTTGTCGATACACCGTTTGGTCGCCTCGGACTGGCCGTCTGTTACGACCTGCGTTTTCCCGAGCTGTTCCGCACCATGCTGGATCAGGGTATGGAGATTATCGCCTTGCCTTCCGCGTTTACCGCCATTACCGGCAAGGCGCACTGGGAAACGCTGGTACGCGCACGTGCTATCGAGAACCTGTGTTTCGTGCTGGCGGCAGGCCAGGGCGGGTATCACGTTAATGGGCGTGAGACCTATGGACACAGCATGATCGTCGATCCCTGGGGTAACATCATGAATGAACTGGCCAATGGTTCGGGGCTGGTGTGTGCTGAGATGGATCTGGATCGGCTGAACAGCATACGTCGCAGCTTCCCCTGCCTGGAGCATCGCAATATCGTTTGCCGGGTCTGATTGTTGCCTGTGCTACTTTGCCATCTCACGGAGGTAGCGAAACAGCGCACGCGCAGACTTTGGCGGTTTACTCTGGTCGCGTTCTTTACGCGCCTGGCGCACCAGCTGTCGCAGGTGCTGACGGTCGGCGTTGCCATACTCCTGCAAATACGCCTCGACCACTGAATCGTCTTCCCCGATCATACGGTCACGCCACTCCTCCAGTGCGTGATGTGCCTGTACCTGCTGGCGGGTCTTCTGGCGCAGTTGCTCGAAGTGTTGCTGGACAGGTTCAGGGTCGACATCGCGCATCAGGCGCCCGATAAACTGGCGTTGACGCTTGAGGGCGCTGCGCGAGTGGATTCGTTTCATTTCGCGCAGGGCATCGATCAACGAATCGGGTAGCGACAGTTTCACCCAGTCCGTTTCAGGTAATTCAAGCAGGTCGGTGCCAAGCTGTTGCAGCGCATCGGCATCTTTTTTTCGCCGGGTCTTGCTTGGCGGCAGGTCGGCAGGGTCAAATTCGTCTTGTTCCACAATCGGCTCAATATTCAGCTTGTCACATTCATTGCGTATTATGGGGCAGTGTAACGCGGGTGGCTAATGCAATTATGAGCAAACAACAGAATCTCGATATTCACTATGGTCTTGTCCAGCTGGCTGACAGCGTGCGGCTCAATGAGGCGGTCCGGGCCCAGTACAGGGCATTAAAACAAGCGAATTCAGCAGCTATTACCCATAGCCATTATTTTGAAGGCCGCTATGAAAACACCTATGTACCAGCCTCGGTGCTGACCGGTATCCAGCCTGTGCTTGATATTGCTCGCCGTGAGGCGGCAGCCTTTCTGAAAACAGAAGTATTGCCGGAACCAGGGTTCTGGCTAAACGAAATGGCCCCCGGTCACGTCACGCTGGCGCACCGCCACGATGAGGATGACGAACTGCTGTCGGGGGTGTACTACATTGATGTACCGGAAAATTCCGGCGACCTGGTGCTTGAGCAGGGGTGTGTTACCACACGAATTCGTCCGCAAGCCGGTATGCTGGTGCTGTTCCCGCCCGATGTGCTGCATCATGTGACACAGAACCTTGGTAAGGAAATCCGCCTCTCAGTCGGGATGAATTTCGGTATACGCGATTAGGTCAGGTACCAGGTTCCCAGACCGAGGAAGGCAACAAACCCGACTACGTCGGTTACTGTGGTGAGCAGTACCGTCCCCGCCAGTGCAGGGTCTACACCGACACGTTTGAGAATCAGCGGAATAGTGAAGCCCGCTACGGCTGCGAAAATCAGGTTTATGATCAACGCAGCGCCGATAATCAGGCCGAGATCCATGTTCTGGAACCAGGCCATTGCAATAACGGCCACCACCAGCGACCAGATCAGGGCATTCATGATACTGACCTGGATTTCCTTGAGCATAAGAGAGCGTGCGTTACTGGAGCCGACCTGGCCCAGGGCGAGTCCACGGATCATGATGGTCAGTGTCTGGCTGCCGGCAATACCGCCCATACTGGCGACAATCGGCATCAGAACGGCCAGCGCTACGACCTTGTCAAGCGTGGACTCGAACAGGCCTATGACCCATGAAGCGAGGAAAGCTGTGGCGAGATTGACGCCCAGCCATACAGCACGGCGTCGTGCGCTGGTAACCACCGGTGCGAAGATATCGTCTTCTTCATCCAGGCCGGCCATACTCATGATGTTATGTTCGGCTTCATCGCGAATGACATCCACGACATCATCAACTGTTATACGACCGAGCAGTTTGTTGTTTTCGTCAATGACCGGTGCGGATACGAGGTTACGATCCTGGAACAGGCGCGCAACGTCGATACTTTTCATGGTCGCGGGAATACCTTCGACATCGCGGTTCATGACTTCCGCCACGCTGGCTTCTGGGTCATTGGTCAGCAGTGTGCTGAGGGGCAGCAGGCCCTGAAGATGGTCAAAGCGGTTGACTACGAACAGGCTGTCGGTCAGCTCCGGGATCTCGCCCCGCAGGCGCAGGTAGCGTAATACCACGTCCAGCGAAACATTGGCGCGCACCGTGACCACGTCGAGATCCATGAGGCCGCCGGCGGTATCTTCCGGGTAAGAGAGTGCCGCTTCCAGGCGCTGGCGGTTCTGCTTGTCCATGGACAGCAGGAGTTCATGGATGACTGCGCCCGGCAGGTCGTGCAGCAGGTCGGCAAGGTCATCGGTGTCCAGTCCGCCGGTGGCCTGAACCAGTTCATGGGTCTCCATTTCATCGATCAGTCCGGAACGCACCTCGTCGTTGACTTCGACGAGGACTTCACCCTGCTCTTCACTGGGAACCAGTTCCCAGAGCAATTCACGTGGGCCGTGCGGGAGTGACTCGAGCAAATCGCCGATTTCTGCCGGGTGCAGGACCGACAGCAGTTGCCGCACTTTATCTGCCGCACCGCTGTGCAAGGCATCCGTAAGCGCTTCCAGGCGCTGTTGGGTGTTTTTCTGTTCGGCAGATTCCACGTGTAGGGCCTCACAAGCGGTTCAACGGATAATCGCTGCGCAGTGTAACAGGGTGCTTGCCGGCGCAAAACCGCAGCTGCCGACTTTTATCGGTGGTACCGGCTGTTAGTGGAGGGTGTTCAGGTCATCGACAGCAGCGTGAATTTGCTGCGGATCGTCGCTGGCGAGGATTTTATCGATGTGCACGGACAGTAGTCGGGTGTCGCAGCGGCGAATTGCGTCCTTGACCTCGAACAGTGACGTTGGCGGCACCGAGAACTGGCGCAGCCCCATGCCCAGCAGCAGGCGGGTGTAGCGCGGGTCACCGGCCATTTCACCGCACATGGCAACCGGGGTCAGGTGCTGCTGACAGGCATCGATAACCATGCGGACAAGTTTCAGGACACCGGGATGAAGTGGATCGTACAGGTAGGTGACACTGTCATCGGTGCGATCGATGGCGAGGGCATACTGAATCAGGTCGTTGGTGCCAATTGACAGGAAATCCAGTTTGCGCGCAAACAGGCTGGCGGAAAGTGCAGCAGCCGGTACCTCGATCATGCCGCCGACCGGCAGGTTCCTGTCAAATGCCAGCCCATCATCCTGGAGTTGTTGCTTGACCTCTTCGATGAGCTCAATGACGCGGTCCAGTTCGCTGGAACTGGACAGCATCGGAATCATCATTTGCACAGGTCCCTTTGCCGAGGCGCGCAGAATGGCACGTAGTTGTGGGCGGAAAAGTTCAATATTGTTCAGGCACAGACGTATGGCGCGCAGTCCGAGCGCCGGGTTGGGGCAGTTACGCTTTTCCGAGGCGCCGCATTCCTTGTCTGCACCGAGGTCAAGGGTGCGAATGATGACGGGTAGCCCCCTCATGGATCTGATTAGCGCCAGATAGTGTTTCAGCTGTTCTTCCTCGTCCGGGATATCATTACGATTCATGAACAGAAATTCGGTCCGGAACAGGCCGATTCCATCGGCACCGGACTGGCGTGCAGCGCGTATATCCTCAAGTAGTTCAACGTTGGCAAAGAGGTTGACCGGGATGTTGTCTGCCGTTACTGCCGGCTCGTTTTTAAGCCGCTTAAGCTCGACCTGGTGTTTCTTCTGTTGTCGCTGCTGACGATGATAGTCTTTCAGGGTATCTTCATCGATATCGGCAAGCAACAGGCCACGGCTGCCATCAAGGATGACAGTATCGCCATCGCGTATGTGTTGCGGGGTGATATGTGTGCCGACGATGGCTGGCATACCCAGGCTGCGAGCGAGTATTGCTGTATGTGACAGCGGGCCGCCTGATTCAGTGACAAAGCCGGCTATACCCTGGTGTTGCAGCAGGGCTGCTTCGGCCGGGTTGAGATCATGGGCAAGGACGATGGTGCCCTCCAGTGTATGCTTTTCATCAGCTGCACCAGCTGCCTTCTCCCCGATCAGAATGCGCTGGATACGTGTGACAACGTGATCAATATCATCCTTTCGGGTGCGCAGGTAAGGGTCATCCATTTCATCAAAAACCTGCGCCAGTTCGTCGCGCTGTGATTTAAGTGCCCATTCTGCGCAGCAGTGCTCATGGCGAATTCGCTCAATAGGCGCGGCGGTCAGCATGCTGTCCTCCATCATCAGCAGGTGGGTGTCGATAAAGTCGGTAATATCTGCGGATGTGGCTTCGGGGATGCTGTTGCGAATTGCCTTGAGTTGCTGGCGAGCTGTGTGAACAGCACGGCGGAAGCGTGCCACTTCGTCTTCGATCAGTTCTTTCGGGATAGCTGCTTCATAGATTTCCAGCTCACCATCATCCAGCCGTTGCGCGCGGCCAATAGCGATACCGCGTGAAATTCCCGTACCGGAGATGGTGATGGTCATTCTTCCTCACCAAAGCGATTTTCGATCAGTTCGGTCAGTTTCCTGATTGCCTCATGCTCATCATCGCCATCAGCAATGAGTCGTATCTCAGTGCCTTTTGACGCTGCCAGCATCATGACGCCCATAATACTTTTGCCATTGACCTCTTGTCCGTTGCGGGCAAGTTTTATGTCACTGGCAAAGGATGATGCAAGGGTGACCAGTTTCGCAGCGGCGCGTGCATGCAGTCCAAGTTTGTTGACGATGGTTATGTTTTTATCCAGCATGCAGCGGACCTTCCAGGTTGCAGGTTAGAACGCCGTCCCGGCCGCCGGTTACTGCCTTGTGTGTCAACTCGTCAAGGTCCATGCCGGGGTAATTCAGTACCCGTATCAGCATGGGGAGATTGACGCCGGAAACTACGCGAACGGCGTGCTGTTCCTGCAGGCGGCAGGCAATGTTGCTGGGCGTCGATCCATACAGATCAGTCAGTACCAGCACACCATCCCCGCTGTCGAGCCGGTTTGCCATGGTGACGGCTTCTGCAAGCACCCGTTCCGGATCGCAGTCCGTAGGTGCAGACAGGGTGGATGTTTGCAGCGGGCAGACGCCCAGTACATCAATCGCGGATTGCAACAGTACCGCACCAATATTGCCATGCGTGATAAGCAGGATTCCGACGTTCACGGTAACTCCCGGTGGCGGGTGGTGACGTTGGGGTAACGCGTCCTGAAGTAATGCTGCAGTTGTTCGACAAGATAGACAGAACGGTGCTGGCCACCGGTGCAACCAATGGCCACAGTCAGGTAGCTGCGGTTGTCGGCTTCAAAAGCCGGAATCCAGGTGTCGAGAAATGCAGTCAGGTTATCCACCATTGCAGTAACCTGCGCTTCATTGCCCAGGTATTGTGCAACAGCTTCGTCACGTCCGGTAAGTGGGCGTAACTCGGGGCGCCAGTGCGGATTCGGCAGGCAGCGTGCGTCAAAGACAAAATCTGCATCGCCGGGTATACCGTGCTTGAAGCCAAAGGACTGGAACATCAGGGAAAGATGGTTGTCTTCGCGGCGTTCCACGCGCTGCTGGACCATGTCGCGTAACTGGTGAACAGTAGTCTGGCTGGTGTCGATGAACAGGTCGGCGCGCCGGGCAATGGGCTCAAGTAGCTGGCGTTCCAGCTCGATGGCTTCGGCCAGTGATATATGTGTGTCACTTAACGGGTGGCGGCGTCTGGTTTCACTGAAGCGTTTGATCAATGTTGCAGGATCACAGGTAATAAACAGGATTTCGTTACTGATGCCCCGGGATTTGAGTTTGTCCAGTATGTCATTGAATTGTTGCAGCGACTGGGGGAGATTCCGCGCGTCAATACCTACGGCAACTTTTTCGACGGGTTTGGCAGCCTGCTCGAGTTCGAGCGCAAGGGCGCTCAGCAACCCGGCTGGCAGGTTGTCGATGCAGTAATAGCCGAGGTCTTCGAGCGTGTGCAACGCCACACTTTTCCCCGAGCCGGAGAGTCCGCTGACAATGATCAGTTTCACGGAGTGTTATTTTCCATGAAACGCGTCTGGCGTTCCACAAACAGCTGCGCAGAGTCGAAACCTTTTAACAACAGGGTATGGTTACGTGCAGCGGCCTCGGCCAGTACGGCGAGGTTGCGACCTGGTGCCACCGGCAAAGTGATTTCCGGGATCTCGACACCAAGGATGGTCTGGGTGGAGCGGGCGCCATGCAGACGGTCGATGGTGTGCATCTGCGCTTCGTTCATTGGCACCAGCCTCAGGATAAGCCGAAGGTTACGGCTTTGCTTGATCGCACTGTCACCAAACATGGCGCGTACATTAAGAACGCCGATGCCGCGTACCTCAAGGAAATCGCGCAGGACCTCCGGGCAGCGTCCGTTTAGCGTGTCAGGCGATGTGCGGGCGAATTCCGGTGCGTCGTCGGCAACCAGCCGGTGCCCGCGGGCGACCAGTTCCAGCGCCAGTTCACTCTTGCCGACACTGGGGTCACCGGTGAGCAACAGCCCGAGACTGAAAACTTCCATAAACACCCCGTGCAGGGTAATTTTCTCGGCAAACAGGTTAGTCAGGTAATACTGCAGGTAGTTGACCAGTTGCGCAGTCGGGCGGGGTGAGGTGATCAACGGTATGGAGCTGGCCTCTGCGCGTTGATGGATATCAGCGGGTACGGCTTGCCCGTTACCGACGATGACAAGGTCTGTATTACCGTCGAATAGCTGATCGACAAGGTCTCGCCGTGAATTCTCGTTGAGCCGGTCAAGGTATTGAATTTCTGTGGCGCCAAGCACCTGGATACGGTTGGGGTGTATCAGGTTGAGGTGGCCGACAAGTGATGTTTTGGCGTTGTCCGGTTCAATATTTTGTATTTCACGGTTTTCGCCCAGCCGGTTGCCAGCCCATTCAAGCTCCAGCTTGTCACTCAGTGTGTCAAACAGGGTGCCGACCGAGGTATCAGTGACTTTCATGCAGAAAGTTGCTGGTTCGTGTTCCAGTGGTTGATCAGGTCAAGGCAGTCTTTTGCATTGCTGCTTTTGCGCAACTGGCTGCAGAAGTCGGCATTACTGAACATTTCTGCAAGCAGGGCGAGTATTTTCAGGTGTTCATCTGTCGATTCTTCGGGTACCAGCAGGGCAAACAGCAGGTCAACCGGCTGGTTGTCTATGGCGTCATAGTCAATGCCCTTCTCAAGGGTCAGCAGTGCCGCTATCGGGGTATCCAGCCCGCTCATGCGTCCATGTGGCAAGGCGACACCCTTGCCGAGTCCGGTACTGCCGAGCCGTTCACGCCCGATCAGGCTGTCGAAGATCTCTCCGTCCGTAAAGTCCGGCAGACCGCTTGCCAGCAGTTTACTAAGTGTTTCCAGTGCACGTTTCTTGCTGGAGCCTTCTTGCTGGCAGGCGATACGTTCTGGATCAAGGAGTTTGGCAATATGCATGGTTATTAACTCCGGGAGGCGTGTTTGCGTCTCCCGTATGGATCAGTACTACAGGGCCTGCTTTTTGTTCTCTGCACCTTCCGAGCGGTGGTGGTCGGTGAGCTTTTCCTTGTGTTTCTTGATCTGGCGGTCCAGCTTGTCCGTCAGGCCATCGATTGCGGCATACATGTTTTCTTCAGTATCCTCGGCAAACAGCTTGCCACCGGTAATGTGGATGGTCGCCTCGGCAGTATGGCGCAGCTTCTCTACACTGAGTACCACGTGTACATCGGTGACGTGGTCAAAATGACGCTCCAGTCGCTGAAACTTTTCAGCGACATAGGCGCGCATGGGTTCGGTTATTTCTACGTGGTGTCCAGTAATATCGATTTGCATGGAGGTACTCCTCGTCCATGGCCTCAAGCGAGGCGTTTGCGTTCATTGGAAGGTGGTATGTTCATTGCTTCGCGATATTTGGCGATAGTGCGTCGAGCGACATTTATACCCTGGTCGGCGAGCAGGGCGGCGATTTTGCTGTCGCTGAGAGGCTTGTTGGCCTTTTCCGCCGCGACCAGTTTCTTGATGATGGCGCGTATGGCGGTAGCCGAGCATTCACCGCCGTCGGCGGTGCCAACATGACTTGAAAAGAAATACTTGAATTCGAATATGCCGCGCGGGGTGTGCATGTACTTCTGTGTGGTGACGCGGGAGATGGTGGATTCGTGCATCTCTACCGTTTCTGCAATGTCACGCAGGACCAGGGGTTTCATGGCTTCGTCGCCGTACTCGAAGAAGTTGCGTTGCCGATCGACGATGCAACGCGCCACCTTGAGCAGGGTTTCATGGCGACTTTGCAGACTCTTGAGAAACCAGCGAGCTTCCTGCAGGTGATTGCGCAGATAGGTATTGTCATCACTGTTGTCAGCGCGCCGCACCATACTGGCGTACTGGCTGTTGATGCGGATTTTGGGCGTTGCTTCTATGTTCAGATCCACCTGCCACTTGCCCTTTCTTTTGACGACGAATACATCGGGCACCACATACTGCGGCGTCGCGCTGGTGATCTGGGAACCTGGCCGCGGGTTGAGCGACTGAACCAGCTTTAGCACATCCTGAAGCTCGGACTCGGTGAGCTTCATGCGCCGCATAATCTGATTATAGTCCCGATTTCCTAACAGAGTGACGTGTTCCTGCACCAATTGCAGCGCCTGTTTACGCCACGCCGTCTCGGGTTCCAGTGCAAGCAGCTGGATCAGCAGGCATTCTGCCGGGTCACGGGCGCCCACGCCAACCGGGTCAAAATGCTGGATACGGCGCAGAACAGCCTGGATTTCCTCGATGCCGATTTCCAGTTCCGGGGCCATATCCAGGCTTTCACACAGCTCCTCGAGTGAAATATTCAGGTAACCGTCATCATTGATTGAATCGATGACAGCTTCTGCAATGGTGCGGTCAACATCACTGAATGGGCGTCAGGTCGAGCTGCCAGTACAGGTGTTCGTGCAGGCTTTCACTGCTGCCCAGGTGGGTTTCAAAGAAGTCACGATCATTGTCCCCGCCGGGGGCACTGAAGCTGGTGGCGCCCATGTCGTAGGTGTCTTCCCAGTTGGTATCGCCGGGCAGTTCGTCGGGCATGGTTTCGGTACTGCTGGTGACTTCGGCATCGACAGCTTCATTTTTTGCTGCAGCCGGGTCGGCATCTGCGGCGCTGGCCTGGTCCGGTGCGGACTCTGCTGCTGTTTCGGTTTTGGTGTCCTGGTCATTCTCGTCACGCTCCAGCATCAGATTGGAGTCGAGAACGGTTTGTACTTCGAGTTGCAGTTCGAGCGTCGATAGTTGCAGAAGACGAATCGCCTGCTGCAACTGGGGCGTCATAGTCAGGTGTTGGCCAAGCCGGAGCTGAATGGACTGCTTCATAGGTCTATGTGTCACCGGTCTCTGTTGTGCAGCGGCTGAAGGGTGTGACAGCCGGTTACAGAGTGATATTCTACTGCATTTATTGTGCCATTGTAGTGTTTTGTTAAATTATTTTCCCGATCACATACGGAAGTGGTCGCCAAGGTAAACATCACGCACTTTCTGGTTCTGCAGGATGTCGTCCGGCGAGCCCTCGGCCAGCGTGTGGCCGTTACCAATGATATAGGCCCGTGAGCAAATGCCCAGTGTTTCACGTACGTTGTGGTCGGTGATGAGGATGCCAATATTCCGCTCGGTCAGGTGTTCAACAATGCGCTGGATGTCGATAACCGAAATCGGGTCGACACCGGCAAAAGGTTCGTCCAGCAGGATAAAGCGAGGCTCCATGGCCAGGGCGCGTGCAATCTCCACGCGCCGGCGTTCTCCACCGGACAGGCTCACGCCTTTTTGTTCCCGCAGGTGTTCTATGTGCAGTTCCTGCAGGAGGTTTTCCATTTTATCGGCACGTTCCCGCCGACTTAAATCTTTTCGTAATTCCAGGACCGCGAGCAGGTTGTCGGCAACGCTTAACTTGCGGAACACCGAGGCTTCCTGTGGGAGGTAGCCGACGCCCTTGCGAGCACGTACGTGCATGGGGAAGGGTGTCAGGTCCTGGTCGTCCAGCCATACGCTGCCGCCATCACTGGGCACCAGGCCTACTATCATGTAAAAACAGGTGGTTTTGCCTGCACCGTTGGGGCCGAGCAGTCCTACGACTTCGCCACTGTCGACATGGAGCGATACAGACTCGATGACCTTGCGCCCCGAATAGCTCTTGCCAAGTTCCCGGGCTTCCAGTCGACTCATGGTGCAGGCGTGGCCTTGTTTTCTTTTTTGGGCTTTGGCTGAATGGTGATGATGACGCGGTCGTCCGGCTTGTCGGTGCCTGCATTGACCTGGTCTTTTACCACGTCATAGACAATACGTTCACTGCGCAGCACATCACCGGCCTGGTTGACCTCGGCTTGCTGCAGCAGAATGATATGCTCCGGGTTGGTGTAGTACTCCATACGCCTGGATTGTGCGTGGACATCGTGCTCCTTGCCGTCCGGACGCTGCTTGTAGGTGGCAGGGTTGCCGTCCATCAGGACTTTATCGATGTCGTTGCCCTTGTTATGGACGACCATGCGGTCACCGGTCAGCACCAGTGTGCCCTGGGTGACCTTGACGTTACCGGTGTAAATGCTGACGCCTTTTGTATCATCGAGTTCAACGCGGTCTGCCTCGATCATCATCGGCTGGTCACGGTCGCTGGAAAGGGCGTGGCTCCAGGAAGGTATAGCCAGTAAAGTGGCGAGAATGAGATGAATGATGCGCGTCATGCGTATACGTTACCTGTAATCAGAGGTAACTTTCCAGTTCCTGTTGTAAAACGCCGTGTGCTTCCATCAGCATTTCGCAGACATCGCGTGCCGCTCCGCGGCCGCCTGCGCGTGGTGTTTGCCAGTGACTGTGTTTCAGCACAAAGGCGTGGGCATCCTCGACTGCAATGGCCAGGCCGACTTTCTGCATGACGGGGAGGTCGACTACGTCATCGCCAAGATAGGCAATTTCGTCCGCCTGCAGGCCGGTTTGCTTCAGCAACTCGGCAAAGCCCTGCAGCTTGTCGTGCTGACCTTGCCAGACCAGTTCCGGCGCTATACCCAGGTTGCGTATGCGGTGTTCCACGACTTTCGAGGTGCGTCCGGTAATTATGGCGCAGCGAACACCGTACTTCTGCAGCATCTTGATGCCGTGGCCATCCTGGGAATGAAAGGCCTTGTATTCCTGGCCATCATCACCGATGAACAGACTGCCGTCGGTCAATACACCATCGACATCGAATATCAGCAGCTTGATGCGGGCGGCTTTTTCCAGGATGTCTTTCATGTTGTGGGCCTATACCACGCCTGCGCGCAGCAGGTCGTGCATATTGAGCGCGCCGATCAGGTGATTATCATTATCGACCACCAGCAGGGCGTTGAATTTCCCGTCCTCCATGATCTTCAGGGCTTCTGCCGCCAGCAGACCGGGGGAAATCAGGGTGCAGTTACGGGTCATGACCTCGTCGATGGGGGTTTTATGAAGGTCGATGTCGTTATCCAGTGCGCGGCGTAAATCACCGTCGGTGAAAATGCCTTCGACCCGGTTTTCGTCATTTACCACGGCAGTCGCGCCCAGACCTTTCTGGGTCATTTCCAGCAGTGCATCACATATAATCGTGCCTTTAGGCACGTAGGGAACGCGGTCGCCGGTGTGGATCAGGTCATCGATCAGCAGCAGCAAACGTCTACCCAGTTTGCCGCCCGGGTGAGAGCGGGCAAAGTCATCGGCGGTGAAGCCGCGAACTTCCAGCAGTGATATCGCCAGGGCGTCCCCCATGGCCAGTGCTGCCGTGGTGCTGGCGGTCGGGGCAAGGTCCAGCGGGCAGGCTTCTTTCTCCACGCTGACGTCGAGATTGACACTGGCGGCACTGGCCAAAGGTGAATCCGGGTTTCCGGTCATCGAAATCAGCGGCACATCAAGGCGTTTGATGATAGGCAGAATAGTGAGTATTTCTTCTGTCGAGCCGGAGTTGGAGAGGGCAATGACGACATCTTTTGCCGTGATCATACCCAGGTCACCGTGACTGGCTTCTCCGGGGTGGACAAAAAAAGCCGGTGTACCGGTGCTGGCCAGGGTGGCGGCGATCTTGCTTCCGATATGCCCGGACTTACCCATGCCAATAACCACTACGCGGCCTTCACACTCGAGCATGTAATGGCAGGCACGCACGAAATCATCATCGACGCGGGATTTCAGTGCGTCGATGGCAGTGGCTTCGGTATCCAGCACTGCCAGGCCCAGTTTTTTCAGAGTTGCATCAGTCATTGAATTTTCTGCTTGTGGTCGCGTATCCGCCGCTTAGCGAACGGTGGTGAAGTATAGCAGGCTCTGGTACCCGATATAGCAGGCCAATAGCACAGTGCCTTCAAGGCGGTTGATGCGGCCTTCGCCGCGGAAGCCCCAGGCCATAATCAATAATGCGACGGTCAGGGCAACCATGACCGGCATATCCCGTGACAATACGGCGGCATCTACCGCATCAGGCCGGATGATGCCCGGAATGCCGAGTACCGCCAGCAAGTTGAACATATTGGACCCGATGACGTTGCCGATAGCGATGTCAGGCTCGTTTTTCAGCGCACTGGCTATCGAAGCTGCCAGTTCCGGCAGGCTGGTGCCAAGTGCGACAATTGTCAGGCCGATCACCAGGTCGCTTACGCCAAATGCCTCGGCAATCTCCACGGCACCCCAAACCAGCAACCGGGAACTGGCAACCAGAATCACAATACCGAACAGTAACCAGAACAGCGACCGCCCCAGCGTCATGTTGGTGGGAATTTCAGCGGCGTACTCGGCCTCTATCGGGTCCTTGTCGCGAGAATGCAAGCCCAGCCAGATGACCCAGGTCAGCATGATGATCAGGCCGCTGAGCAGAATCAGTCCATCGGCAAAATCCAGCCGGCCGTCGATTAACAACAGCCAGGCGACGACCGTGGTACCCAGAAGGATAGGTAGCTCGCGATGTACGGTGCCTGAATGTACCGACAGGGGTACAAGAATCGCAGTGACGCCCAGGATAAGGGCGACGTTGGTGATATTCGAACCGATTGCGTTGCCGACGGCCAGACCGGGATTGTCGTTCAGTGAGGCCATCAACGAAACCAGGATTTCCGGCGCGGACGTACCAAAGCCGACAATCGTCAGGCCGATTAGCAGCGGTGACACGCCAAGCAGTCTCGCAGTGCTGGCTGCGCCCATCACGAAACGTTCGGCGCCCCATACCAGAAGCGCAAATCCGGCCAGCAGGGCCACAAGCTGAGTCCACATAGGTGGCGTATAGTAGGGATAAGGACCGGCGGGGACAAATCCGTTTGCATACGAGGAGCGGAGCATGGGTGATATCGTTGATTTCAGGCGGCCAAAAGCCCCGAAGAAGCACAAGGGCAATACCCTGTGCCGGCGTGGATTTCATAAATGGGCTGTCATCAACAAGCCCTTTGACGTCAAACAGGGCAGGCTGGTCACCAGCTACCGCTGTGAGCGCTGTGGAAAGGAAAAAAACGAGTCGGTCTGACAGGGATTCTGTATTGGACGGGGACTATTGCGGCGGTTTCCGTATAATGCCCGCCAATCAACAGGGACAGAACTGACAATAAAGCCATGGCGGAAGCAGCCAACCCATCACAATCCGACACACTGGTGCGTATACGTGACCTGCATTTTTCGCGTGGCGAGCACATGATTTTTGACGGTATCGATCTGGATATTCCGCGTGGCAAAATCACTGCCATCATGGGACCGAGTGGTACCGGCAAGACTACCCTGCTGCGGCTGATCGGTGGGCAGTTATACCCGGACCAGGGCAGTGTGCAGGTGGATAATGAGGAAGTGCCATCACTGCGGCGCGGCGAGCTTTATGAATTGCGCAAGCGTATGGGTATGTTGTTCCAGTCCGGGGCCCTGCTGACTGACCTTGATGTGTACGAAAATGTTGCCTTTCCGCTGCGCGAACATACCGGTTTGCCGGAGTCCATGATACGCGACCTGGTTCTGATGAAGCTTCAGGCTGTTGGTCTGCGCGGTGCCCGCCGGCTGATGCCAAGCGAACTGTCGGGCGGTATGGCAAGACGCGTTGCGCTGGCACGCGCCATTGCTCTGGACCCGATGATGATCATGTACGACGAGCCCTTCACCGGTCAGGATCCCATTTCCATGGGCGCGCTGGTAAAGCTGATTCGTCTGCTCAATGATGCGCTGGGTCTGACCAGTATCATTGTTTCCCATGATGTGCAGGAAACGGCTGCGATCTCGGACTACATCTATGTCATTTCGCAAGGCAAGGTGGTAGGCCATGGCACTCCCGAGGCACTGGGGAAAACGGACTCGGAATGGGTGAAGCAGTTTATGCAAGGTCTGCCCGATGGCCCTGTGCCGTTCCACTACCCGGCGCCGGATTACCGGGAAGATCTTTTGCAGGGCGGAGAGGCTGGCTGAAAATGTTTAAGTGGATTCAACGGTTGGGCGCTGATGGCAGTGCGTTTTTTGAAAAGCTCGGTCGTGGCAACCTGTTTCTTGTGAAGACACTGACCGGTGTACCGGAAGTGCTGGCGCGGCCCAGCCTGCTGATTGCACAACTGTCGTCTGTGGGTGTGTTGTCATTTGCGCTGATTGCCATCTCCGGTATGTTCGTCGGCATGGTGCTGGCCTTGCAGGGTTACAACACGCTGGTCGATTTCGGCGCAGAAGAATCGCTGGGTGTGGTGGTGGCACTGTCGATTGTGCGCGAACTGGGCCCGGTAGTAACGGCGTTGTTGTTTGCCGGTCGTGCCGGCTCCGCACTGACAGCGGAAATCGGACTGATGAAAGCGACCGAGCAGCTGTCGGGTATGGAAATGATGGCAGTAGACCCCCTGCACCGGGTCATAGCACCACGTTTCCTTGCAGGTGTAATTTCCATGCCTTTGCTGGCAGCGGTTTTCAGCGCTGTAGGCATCTGGGGTGGATATTTTGTCGGTGTCGGGCTACTGGGGGTCGATGAGGGCGCCTACTGGTCACAGATGCAGGACAAGGTGGACTTTTTCGATGACATTCTGAACGGTGTGATCAAGAGTGTTGTTTTTGGTGTGGTCACAACCTGGATTGCCGTGTTCGAGGGTTATGACGCAATACCGACTTCAGAAGGCGTCAGCCGCGCCACCACACGTACCGTTGTGCATTCGGCCTTTGCTGTGCTTGGGCTGGATTTTGTATTAACCGCATTAATGTTCGGAGATAGCTGAGCATGAAACAGACCAAAACAACAGAAATGCTGGTGGGAATGTTTGTCGCAGCCGGTATAGCGGCTTTATTTGTACTGGCGATGCAAGTCAGTAATCTCAGCAGTTTTACCGAGGACGGAACCTACACCCTGACAGCACGCTTCGATAATATCGGTGGGCTCAAGGTGCGTTCAGCCGTAAAAGCCGCCGGTGTGCTGGTGGGGCGGGTGGGAAGTGTGGACTTCGATAACGACAGCCAGGTCGCCGTGGTGAAGCTGCATATCAACCAGCGCTACAACCGTTTCAGTGATGACACTTCGGCGAGTATTTTCACAGCCGGCTTGCTGGGTGAGCAGTACATCGGTCTTGAATCCGGTGGTTCCGATGAGTACCTGGCGGATGGTTCCGAAATCGACGAGGGACTGACCCAGTCCGCGATTGTGCTGGAAAAACTGATCAGCAAATTTGTCATGGACAAGGCGAGCGGCAAGTAGGCGTGACCACTAACCCGCCAACCATACAACCAGGTCGTGATGGACGGCTTGAAGTCCATGGCGAGTTGAGTTTCGACTCGGTACCCGGTCTGTGGCGCGACTGTCGGGAAACCTGCGTCGCCGGTGATGATGTCGATATCGATCTTGGACAGGTGCAGCGCTCTGACAGCGCCGGACTGGCGTTGCTGATCGAGTGGTTACGTGAGGCCCAGCGCAGCGGCGCCCGGTTGCGTTTCTTCAATATTCCACCACAAATGCTGGAAATGGCCCGTGCCAGTGGCCTGGACCGGATTCTGCCCCTGCACAGGGATTAGACAATCAAGGCCGGCAGGTCGCTACCGCAGGCTTTACAGGGAAGAGACCCCGCCGGACTTATAGTATGATCTGACATCTGAAGTGTTAAGGATGAGTGGAATCATGCAGGCAGACGAACTGAAAAAAATCATCGAAGATGGCATTCCTTCGGCACAGGTCACAGTGCAGGGCGATGGCGATCATTTTGAGGCGACAATTGTCAGCCCTGAATTCGAGGGCAGGAACAAGGTACAGCAACACCAGATAGTCTATGCGGCGCTGGGCGACCTGATGCAGGGTGCCGTACATGCGTTGTCATTCCGTACCTTCACGCCGGAAGACTGGAGCAAACAGCTCTGATCCGGTAACACACTGACACTCTAACCCCAGGTCCGACCCATGTCTGAACAGCTGACCATCGCCCTGTCCAAGGGACGTATTTTCAAGGAAACCCTGCCGCTGCTGGCGCACGCCGGTATTGAGCCGGTCGATGATCCGGAGACCAGCCGCAAGCTGATTCTCGATACCAACCAGGACGACGTAAAACTGGTGATTATCCGTGCCTCGGATGTGCCGACCTACGTGCAATACGGTGCTGCTGACCTGGGTGTTGCCGGCAAGGATGTGTTGATGGAACACGGTGGTGCAGGATTGTACGAACCACTCGATCTGCGCATTGCACGTTGCCGGCTGATGGTGGCCGGTCGTGAAGCCTGGAAACCGCAGTCACGCCGTTTGCGTATCGCCAGCAAGTACGTCAACAGCACACGCCGGTACTTTGCTGAACAGGGCCAGCAGGTGGAGATCATCAAGCTGTATGGCTCCATGGAACTGGCACCGCTGGTCGGGTTGTCAGACCTGATCGTCGATGTGGTGGATACAGGCAATACGCTCAAGGCCAATGGCCTGAAACCGCTCGATCACATTGCGGATATCAGCTCACGGCTGGTAGTCAACAAGGCTTCCATGAAGCGTAAACACACACGAGTGCAGGCATTCATCGAACGGGTATCCGAAGCGGTAGAACGACAGCAGGCGGCTTGACCATGACAGATATCAAACGACTCGACAGCCGTGAGGACGATTTTTATGCCGCACTCGACCAGGTGCTGGCCTGGGAAGCTTCCGCCGACGAAGCAGTAGAAAGCACTGTGCGCGAAATTATTGTGGCCATCCGCCAGCGTGGTGATGCGGCCCTGCTGGAATACACCACACAATTTGATTGCTTGCAGGCTGACAGTGTTGCGGAACTGGAAATTTCTACCGACCGTCTGAGACAGGCGCTGGCCACTATTCCCGCTGATCAGCGCGAGGCACTGGAACATGCTGCCACGCGCGTGCGCGCCTATGCCGAACAACAGAAAATGGATTCCTGGTCTTATACCGAAGACGACGGCACGGTACTGGGGCAGCAGGTAACGCCACTGGATCGGGCCGGGCTGTATGTGCCGGGTGGCAAGGCCACCTACCCGTCATCCGTGTTGATGAATGCTGTGCCGGCAAAAGTGGCCGGCGTGAATGAATTGGTTATGGTGGTGCCGACGCCGGATGGTGTGATTAATGAGCTGGTGCTGGCAGCTGCGGCTGTGGCAGGTGTTGACCGGGTGTTTTCAATTGGCGGTGCGCAGGCCGTGGCGGCGCTTGCCTATGGCACGGAAACCATCCCGGGAGTCGACAAGATTGTCGGCCCGGGTAATATTTACGTTGCCACAGCCAAGAGTATGGTATTCGGTCAGGTCGGTATCGATATGATTGCCGGTCCGTCAGAGATCCTGGTGGTGTGCGACGGCAAGACGAATCCTGACTGGATTGCCATGGACCTGTTTTCGCAAGCCGAGCACGACGAGGATGCGCAGTCCATCCTGGTCAGTCCGGATGGAGTATTTCTCGATCGGGTCGCAGCCAGCATCGAAAAACTGCTGCCTGATATGCAGCGCAAGGACATTATCCGTCAGTCTCTGCAGGGGCGCGGTGCACTAATCAAGGTAAAGGACCTGGCAGAGGCTGTCGAAGTTGCCAACCACATAGCACCCGAACACCTGGAGCTCTCCGTTGAAGACCCGCAGAGTATGGCGAAACGTATTCGTCATGCAGGCGCAATCTTTATGGGCCGCTACACGGCCGAGGCGCTGGGTGATTACTGTGCCGGTCCAAACCACGTGTTGCCGACCTCGCGCACCGCGCGCTTTTCCTCACCGCTGGGTGTGTATGATTTCCAGAAACGCTCCAGCATTATTCATTGCTCGGCAAAGGGCGCAAATGACCTGGGACGTACGGCATCAACGCTGGCCCGTGGTGAAGGACTGGAGGCGCACGCCCGCTCGGCAGAATACCGGGTGATGAAAGACGCATGAGCGCCAGGCTTAAATCACCACAGTTCTGGATACGCCCCGAAATCCAGGCGTTAAAGGCCTACCATGTACCTGACCCCGGCGACAGCATCAAGCTGGACGCCATGGAGAACCCCTATACCTGGCCGGAGCCGCTTGTCGATGAATGGCTCGAAGTCCTGCGTGATGTCGAACTGAACCGTTACCCGGATCCTGGCGCGCGTGCGCTGACCGAACGCCTGCGCGAAGCCATGCAGGTGCCGGACAATGCACAGATCGTGCTGGGTAATGGCTCTGACGAGCTGATCCAGATGCTCGCGCTGGCCGTGGCACAGCCGGATCGCGTGATCCTGTCGCCGGACCCGACCTTCGTTATGTACCGGATGATCGCGGACGTAGCGGGTCTGTGTTACGAGAGTGTAGCGCTGGCAGACGACTTTTCGCTGGACCTCGATGCCATGTTGCACGCCATTGATCTGCACCAGCCTGCCATTGTGTTTCTGGCCTATCCCAATAACCCGACCGGCACGCTTTTCGACCATGCTGCCATCGAATCCATAATTGAACATTCCCCGGGCCTGGTGGTGGTCGACGAGGCCTATGCGCCGTTTACAGACGCCAGCTTTATGCCAAGGCTTGATGAATTTCCCAACCTGCTGGTGTTGCGCACGGTATCCAAAATGGGCCTTGCCGGTCTGCGCCTTGGCCTGCTGGCCGGTTCGCGGGAATGGCTGAACGAAATCAACAAGACACGGTTGCCTTACAACATCAATGTACTGACCCAGGCCAGTGCCATGTTTGCGCTGGAGCACAAGGCGATGCTGGATGAGCAGGCCGGTTTGATCCGCAAGGAACGCCGCCGGATGCTCGATGTACTGTCAGCATTCGAAGAGCTGACGGTGTATCCGAGCGAGGCAAACTTTGTGCTGTTTCGTGTCGCGAAGGGTACGGCCGACGCCGTGTTCGGTGCGTTGTGCGAACAGGGTGTTTTGATCAAGAACCTGAATCCTGCCGGTGGCCGCATGCAGGATTGCCTGCGTGTGACCGTCGGTACAGCGGATGAAAATACCCGTTTTCTCGCTGCACTGGAAAAGGCACTGGGTGTATCGGGCTAGGCACGCCCTTGACGCGGTGCAATCTGTAGCTGTTCTACTTTCCCCACCGCGACATTATGGCCAGGTTCCCGACTGGCTTTTTGTGGTGCCAGTATGGTGTCGCGCGGCGGGTGCTGGTCGTCAGGTTTCGGATAGTCAAGCGTGTAGTGCAGACCGCGGCTTTCCTTGCGCATCTGGGCCGAGCGGATAATCAGTTCGGCGACCTGCACCAGGTTGCGCAGTTCCAGCAGGTCGTTGGTGACGCGGAAGTTACCGTAGTATTCCTCGATTTCAAGCTGCAGTGTGGCGACACGGCGCAGTGCGCGTTCTAGCCGTTTGTCGGTACGTACGATGCCGACGTAGTCCCACATGAAGCGGCGCAATTCATCCCAGTTATGGCTGACCACCACCTCCTCGTCGGAATCAGTGACTTTTGATTCATCCCACTCCGGCAGTTCGGGCGGCATCGGGTGGTTTGCAAGCCTTGCCTCGATATCCGCTGCGGCTGAGGTCGCGAATACCAGGCATTCCAGCAACGAGTTACTGGCCATGCGATTGGCGCCGTGCAGACCGGTACAGGCCGACTCGCCGACCACGTACAGGTTTTCGACGTCGCTGTGCCCCTTCATGTCGGTGGGGATGCCACCACAGGTGTAGTGGGCGGCCGGCACGACCGGGATAGGTTCGCGGGTGATGTCGATACCCAGTTCCAGGCAACGTTGTTGCACGGTAGGGAAGTGCTTGTGGATAAACTTTGCAGACTTGTGCGAGATATCCAGCAGTACGTGATCAATACCAAGGCGTTTCATCTCGTGGTCGATGGCACGCGCCACGATATCGCGTGGCGCCAGTTCGCAGCGTGTATCGAAACGTTGCATGAAAGGCTTGCCATCCGGCAGCAACAGTTTCCCGCCTTCACCGCGCACCGCTTCGGTGATCAGGAATGACTTGGCTTGCGGGTGGTACAGGCAGGTCGGGTGAAACTGGTTGAATTCCATGTTTGCCACCCGGCAGCCGGCGCGCCAGGCCATGGCGATACCGTCACCGGTGGAGGTGTCGGGGTTGCTGGTATACAGGTACACCTTACTGGCGCCGCCGGTCGCCAGGGTGACACATTTGGCCCGGAATACCTCGACGCGGCCGCTGCTGCGATCCAGTACGTAGGCCCCAAGGCAGCGGTTGGATGCTTCGCCGATACGCTCCGCCGTAATCAGATCCACGGCAATATGCTGTTCAAACAGGTCAATATTGTCGCGCGCTCTTACGGCCTCGATGAGGCTGGTTTCCACGGCCTTGCCGGTCGCGTCGGCGGCATGGATGATGCGGCGGTGCTGGTGGCCGCCTTCTCGTGTCAGGTGGAAGCCGTTCTCCGGGCTGCTATGTTCGCGGGTGAACGCCACGCCCATATCGACCAGCCACTGTACGGCTTCCGGCCCGCTTTCGACGGTAAACCGCACCACGTCGGGGTCGCACAGGCCGGCACCGGCATCCATGGTGTCCTGTACATGCGATTCGATGGAATCGCGCTGATCCAGCACGGCAGAAATCCCGCCCTGCGCGTACCAGGTATTGCCCTCCTGCACCGGACCTTTCGACAGCACGGCCACACGTACAGGGACGGGCAGGCGCAGCGCCAACGTCAGGCCGGCGGCCCCGCTGCCGATAATAAGGACATCATACTGGTGCTGGGTATGCATGGACGGTGGTCGCCTGTGCCGGAATCGGGTATGGTTGCCCAGGTTAACTCATTCAGATTAAAGCGCTTTGCACAGTTATTTTACCCCAAGCCCCGGTTTCTGGCGAACTCTTGTGAATTTCTCCGGTCTACAGCAGCCATGCATGCTATCCAGGAAAAAGAGAGGGTAGCCCGAATGGGCGACAAAAACCTCGACCAGGAACTGGTCAAACGGGTGCAGAACGGCGAAAAAGCGGCGTTCGACATCCTGGTGCGCAAATACGAGCACAAACTCGCCAATGTGATCGGCCGCTATATCCGTGATCCCAGTGAGGTGCTCGATGTGGCGCAGGAATCTTTCATCAAGGCCTACCGCGCGCTGCCGAACTTCCGTGGCGACAGCGCTTTTTATACCTGGCTTTACCGCATAGCGATCAATACGGCAAAGAACCACCTGGTGGCTTCCAACCGCAGACCGCCGAATGATGATATCGATGCCCAGGATGCGGAACAATTCGAGTCGGGTACGGGTCTTAAGGAGTACGCTACACCGGAGCGCATGGCATTACAAAGTGAGTTGGCCAGTACGATCCAGGCCGCCATCGATGACTTGCCGGAGGAGTTGCGTACCGCGATCGTGCTGCGTGAACTGGATGGTCTGAGTTATGAAGAGATTGCCTCTGCCATGGATTGTCCGATTGGCACGGTTCGATCAAGAATTTTCAGGGCGCGCGATGCCATCGATACACGTATCCGTCCCCTGCTGACTGACAAAGATACAGGTGAAGAACGATGAACGACGAAATCCGCGAGCAACTGTCTGCACTGGCCGATGATGAGCTGAACGAGCTGGAGCGTCCCCTGTTGCTGGGACGGATGCAGCGTGACAGCCTGCTTCGTGAATGCCTTGGACGTTACCAGTTGATTGGTGAAGTGATGCGTGGTGCCGGTGCTTCGGCCGGACTGGGTGTCGCAAAGCGGGTTCAGCAGGCGATGGAAAGTGATACGCCGATGAAGGCGCCACACAAGACGTATTGGTGGAAGCCGTTTGCAGGCCTTGCGGTAGCGGCTTCGGTCGCGCTGGTTGCTGTGCTGGCGGTAACGACAGTACGTAACGATGATGCCGGCGAACCCGTGGTAGCGGTAACAGAGACGACACCGGATACAACGCTGGCCAGTGAGGATCCGCAGTTGCGCTGGAATCGTATCGAACCCCAGGTTGAAAAACGCCTGTCGGGCTATCTGGTCAACCATAGCGAGTATGCAGCCAGCCGCGGTTTTCAGGGTGTTATGCCCTATGCGCGCGTCGTATCTGACACCCATCCGTGATGAAGCGAATACCTGTCGCTTACCTGACAGTTCTTTTTGCAGCCCTTGTCGGAACAACACCGGCAAGGGCTGATTCAGATGCGCGTGACTTGCTTGAACGCATGTCCATGGCGGCCCGCACCCTGAATTATTCAGGGACTTTTGTTTACCAGCATCAGGGGCAACTGGATGCCATGCGCATCATTCACTCGGGGGAAAGCGGTGGTGAGCGCGAACGCCTGATGTCTCTGACCGGGCCCAAGCGTGAAATATTGCGCGATAATCAGGTTGTCACCTGTATCCTGGGTGACAGCGAGTCGGTTTACGTGAATCGCAGCCGGCCACGTTCTCCATTTCCCGCCAGTTTCCCCAAGAGCCTCGCGGGGCTCGAGCAACTTTACAGTTTCAGGCTGGGCAGCGAGGACCGTGTTGCCGGTCTGATGTGTCGTATGATTGAGATCAGGCCACGCGACACCTATCGCTATGGCAGGCGGCTTTGTGTGCATGGCGATAGCTATATGATGCTGAGGTCTGAACTCACGGATTTTCAAAGTGACACGATCGAACAGATGATGTTCACTTCGGTAAACTTTCCGGAACATATCAGTGAGAAAGAGCTTCTGCCCGATCTCAGTGGCGCAGATTATACCTGGAAGCTTGAGCCGGAGGTCGCGCAGGCAGAACCCGGCAGCGACGAAAATGATACGCGCTGGGAAGTGATCCAGGTGCCGGAGGGTTTTGTACTGACCGATCATAACTGGCACCAGCTGTCTGCCCATGACCCGGGTGTAGAACACTGGGTATACAGTGATGGCCTTGCCAGCGTTTCGGTCTATATTGAAAAGGCTCCCCGTGAACACGGCAGTTACCAGGGAGTCACACACCGTGGTGCACTCAATGCCTATGGCACGATGATTGAGGGGCACTACGTTACCGTTGTGGGAGAAGTGCCGATGAAAACCGTCGAATTAATCGGTAATTCGGTACAAATCCGCTAACCCGTTATGCTGGAAGAAACAGCCCGTGTTGTTAATGTTGATCACGACGCCATCTGGGTGGAGACGCAGCGTCGCTCGACCTGTGGTTCCTGTGCGGCCAGCAAGGGATGTGGGACAGCGGCGATTTCCCGCGTAGTGGGTAACCGGCGCAGCCTGGTCAGGGTTCTTGCCAGCATGCCGCTGAAGATCGGGGATGAAGTCATTATCGGAATTCGTGAGCGGGCCCTCGTTAAGGGCTCATTGGCCGTCTATGCCGTTCCGATCATTCTGCTTTTGCTGGGTGCTCTGCTCGGTGAGTTAGGCGCACAACGCTTTCTGTGGCAAAGTGCCGAAGCGGGGAGCCTTGTGCTGGGTATTTCGGGGTTTGTAGCCGGGCTGTTCTGGTTGAGGCGGTTTACCCGTCATATTCGCCATGATGCGGATTACCAGCCGGTCGTGTTACGCAAGCTGTCCGGGCATCCGGACATTAAAATTACGACACAGTGATTCAGGAGTAACTATGTCTTTGTTGAAGAGAGCGGGATCGGTTTTTGTTCTGGTATTGGCGTTTGCCGGCAGTTTGCAGGCAGGCGAGTTGCCGGACTTTACCGATCTGGTGGAAAACGCCAGTAAGGCTGTGGTCAACATCAGCACCACGCAGAAAGTGAAATCGGGTGGTATGCAGTTGCCGGAAGGTATCGAGATTCCCAACCTGCCCGAGGATTCCCCGTTTAATGACCTGTTCAAACATTTCTTTGGCGAGCAGGGCGGTAGTGGCGGTGGTGCACCACCCCCTCCAAGAGAAGCCAAGTCGCTCGGCTCGGGTTTCATTATTTCGAAAGACGGTTATGTGCTGACCAACAACCACGTGGTCAAGGACGCGGATGAAGTCATTGTCAGGCTGGCTGACCGTCGTGAACTCAAGGCCGAGGTGGTCGGAACCGATGATCGCAGTGATGTCGCGCTGCTGAAGATCGATGCCGAGAATCTGCCAGTAGCGAAAATCGGCAAGTCGGAGGAGCTGAAAGTCGGCAAGTGGGTACTGGCCATCGGTTCGCCGTTTGGTTTTGATTACTCTGCAACAGCCGGAATCGTCAGCGCCCTGGGCCGTGCATTGCCGCGTGAGAATTACGTACCGTTTATCCAGACCGATGTGGCGATCAACCCGGGTAATTCAGGTGGGCCGTTGTTTAACCTCGATGGTGAAGTGGTCGGTGTCAATTCACAGATATACAGTCGTACCGGCGGTTATATGGGGCTGTCGTTCTCCATCCCGATTGAAGTCGCCATGGATGTGGCCAACCAGCTCAAGGAGCACGGCAAGGTCAGTCGCGGCTGGCTGGGCGTTCTGATACAGGACGTCACGCTGGACCTGGCCGAGTCATTTGGTATGAGCAAGCCGCAGGGCGCGCTGATTGCCAAGGTAATGCCGGACAGCCCGGCTCAGGAGGCAGGCCTCCAGGTCGGTGATGTTGTGCTGGCATTCAACGGCAAGGAAATCGATCGTTCATCGAGTCTGCCACCTGTGGTCGGCAGTACACCGGTAGGCAAGCGTGTACCGATCAAGGTGATGCGTGACAAACGTACCCAGACGTTGTGGATCAAGCTTGGTGAACTGCCCGACAAGGACAAGAAGGTTGCCAAGGCGGCCGAGAGCAAGGTGGCCAGCGACAACCGCCTGGGTGTCCAGGTCGCTGATCTGACCGCCGACCAGCGTAAAGAGCTGGACCTGGAAGGTGGTGTGCTGGTGGACGGCATTGGTGAAGGTCCGGCAGCCGATGCAGGCGTTCGCCAGGGTGACATTATCGTGCGCATCAACAGCACCACCATCAAGGATGTCGAGCAGTTCGAGAAGGTGATCAAGGAATTGCCTGCCGGTAAATCAGTTCCGGTGCTGGTCCAGCGGCGTGGTGGCCCGATTTTCCTCGCCCTCAAGGTGCCCAGGGACGATTGACCCGGGTGCCTGAAAGACCGACGCTGACGCTGTATTACCGCGAAGGCTGTCACTTGTGTGAAACCATGTTGCAGGCCCTTCGGGGCCTGCAATTACGTCCGGGGTTTGACATCCGCCTGGTCGATATCGACCGTGATCCTGACCTGCGCCGACGCTATGATGAGTGGGTGCCGGTGCTGCTGGGCGGGGATCAGGAGATATGCCATTACCACCTTGACCAGGCGGCGCTGGAAGCTTTTCTGAACGTGCGCCACAGTGGGGTGTCCCGGGAATAGCGTGTATACTGTCGCCCTCGAGAGTGACTCACTGTCCAGACTTTTCCGGATGGCGCCGTTTTGGCGCCATTCTGCTTTATAAATCAGGTTGTTAAACGTGCCCACGAAACCCGTAGACAGGGATGAAAATGACTGACCTGTCCCACATTCGAAATTTTTCCATCATTGCGCATATCGACCACGGTAAATCCACGCTGGCGGATCGCTTCATCCAGCGTTGTGGTGGCCTGAGCGAGCGCGAGATGGAGGCCCAGGTGCTGGACTCCATGGACCTCGAGCGTGAACGTGGCATCACCATCAAGGCACAAAGCGTGTCCCTGCCCTACAGGGCGAAGAATGGTGTGGAGTACGTGCTGAATTTTATCGATACACCGGGGCACGTGGATTTCTCCTACGAAGTATCGCGTTCGCTGGCCGCCTGCGAAGGTGCGCTGCTGGTCGTCGATGCCGCTCAGGGTGTGGAAGCCCAGAGCGTGGCGAACTGCTATACCGCCATCGAGCAGGGACTGGAAGTGGTGCCGGTGCTCAACAAGATCGACCTGCCTTCTGCCGAGCCGGATCGCGTCAAGCAGGAAATAGAAGACATTATCGGCCTCGACGCGACGGATGCCATCGAAGTCAGTGCCAAGACCGGCCTGGGTATCGATGACCTGCTTGAGCAGTTGATTGAGCGTATCCCGCCACCGGAAGGTGACGCGGATGCGCCATTGCAGGCGCTGATCATCGACTCCTGGTTCGACAGCTATGTTGGCGTTATTTCGCTGGTGCGCGTTATGCAGGGTACGCTGCCGCGTCGTAAAAAAATTCGCATCATGTCGACCGGGCGTGACCACCCGGCCGAGAAGGTCGGTGTGTTCACGCCGCATCGCCAGGACAGGGAGCTGCTGACCGCCGGTGATGTCGGTTATGTGATTGCCGGTATCAAGGAAATAGACGGTGCGCCGGTCGGCGACACGATTACCCTGGCAGACCGTCCGGCCGGGGACGTACTGCCCGGTTTCCAGAAAGTCCAGCCGCGCGTGTTTGCGGGTCTATACCCGGTGGTCTCCGACGATTACGAGGATCTGCGCGAAGCCCTGCAGAAGTTGCGGCTTAACGATGCCTCGCTGCATTTCGAGCCGGAGACATCGACGGCTCTGGGTTTCGGTTTTCGCTGTGGCTTCCTCGGTATGCTGCACATGGAGATCATCCAGGAGCGGCTGGAACGCGAATACGACATCGACCTGATTACCACGGCGCCAACGGTTATCTACCAGGTGCTGGACACCAAAGGCGAAGTGCTGGAAATCGATAACCCGGCCAGTCTGCCGCCCGCCAACCAGATAGATGAAATTCGCGAGCCCATTATTCTGGCCAATATTCTTGTGCCGCAGGATTACCTGGGCGCGGTGATTGGCCTGTGTGTGGAAAAACGCGGCGTCCAGCGCAATATGCAGTACCTCGGTACGCAAGTATCGCTGAACTATGAATTGCCGCTCAGTGAAGTGGTGCTGGACTTTTTCGACCGGCTAAAATCCGTCAGTCGGGGTTATGCCTCTTTCGACTATACCTTCGAACGTTTCCAGGCGGCTTCGCTGGTCAAGCTTGATATACTCATCAACAGTGAGCGCGTCGATGCCCTGTCGGTGATCGTGCATCGCGAGTTTGCCAATACCCGTGGCCGCGATCTGGCTGAACGGATGAAAGAGATCATTCCCCGGCAGATGTTCGATGTTGCCATTCAGGCGGCCATTGGTTCACAGATTATTGCGCGCACCACGGTCAAGGCACTGCGCAAGAATGTCACGGCAAAATGCTACGGCGGAGATATAAGTCGCAAGCGCAAGTTGCTGGAGAAGCAGAAGGCCGGTAAAAAACGCATGAAACAATTCGGCAGGGTCGAGATTCCACAGGAAGCCTTCCTCGCCGTCCTCCAGGTAGGGAAAAAATAATATGAACTTCGATTTTCCGGCCATACTGGTCGCGGCAACTTTCATCACGGGTTTTATCTGGCTGGCAGATGCACTTGTCTGGGCGCCGAAGCGACGAAAAAAAGCCGAACAGGAAGGAGGCATAGCATTCGCAGAGCCAACTGTTGTCGAATATGCGAAGTCTTTTTTCCCGGTCATCCTCGCCGTCCTGCTGCTACGATCATTCCTGGTGGAGCCCTTCCGTATTCCATCCGGCTCCATGATGCCAACGCTGCTGGTCGGCGACTTCATCCTGGTCAATAAATATGCCTACGGTATTCGCCTGCCTGTACTGAACCGCAAGGTCGCTGATATGGGCGAGCCCGAGCGGGGTGACGTCATGGTGTTCCGTTTCCCCAGGGATCCGAGCGTTGATTACATCAAGCGCGTGGTTGGCCTGCCGGGCGATCACGTGGTCTATCGCAACAAAACCCTGTTTATCAATGACCAGAAGGTTGCGCAGATACCCGCAGGTACCTATATTGGCAAGGGCTCCGGCCTGTCGATGTCGGGTGCCAGTGTGCGTCGCGAAATACTGGGTGATGTTGAGCACGAGATCCTGGTTATGCCGCGCATCAAGGGTGTGACGGCTGACGTGGTGGTGCCCGAAGGGCACTATTTTGTCATGGGCGACAACCGGGACAACAGTAATGACAGTCGGTATTGGGGATTTGTGCCGGACCAGAACCTGGTCGGCAAGGCATTCATGATCTGGATGAACTGGGATTCTGCGGCGGGTGGTATTGCCTGGGATCGTATCGGGGACTCCATCAACTAGTCTGTGGAGAATAACGATGAGGAAATGGCATCACCAACGTGGGATGACGGCAATCGGCTGGCTGCTGGTGCTGGGTCTGATTGCATTCTTTACCCTGATTACCCTTCGCCTGGTTCCAATATATCTCGAATACTCGAAAGTCGTATCCGTCCTTGAATCACTGGCCAACGAGCCGGGTATCGGTGCCAAGCCGCGCAGCGAAATTATCAAGCTGGTCAACAAGCGCTTCGATATAAATGACGTGCGCAAGGTTTCCCCCAAACTGGTCAAGCTGAGCAAGGACAAGGGCATAACGCGGATATCCATCGACTACGAACGCCGTGAGCACCTGATGGCCAACCTCGATGTGGTCGCCAGTTTCAGCAAAGAGATCGAGGTGCCGAGTCGTTGAACCGCCCGCTGGACGGCCTGGCCCGTTCACTCGAGTATGACTTCCGGCAACCGGAATTGCTGGAAGCGGCGCTTACCCATCGAAGTGCCGGCAGTCACAATAACGAACGCCTGGAATTTCTGGGTGATGCCGCGCTCGGGTTTGTCATTGCCGAAGGGTTATACGAAAAGTTTCCCGAGGCCAGTGAAGGCCAGTTAAGCCGCCTGCGCGCCACGCTGGTCAAGCGTGAAACGCTGGCAGAGGTTGCCCGGGGTCTGGATATCGGCGACTACCTGAGACTGGGCTCCGGTGAGTTGAAAAGCGGCGGCTTTCGTCGCGACTCGATACTCGCCGATGCGCTGGAAGCCATCCTTGGCGCAATCCTGCTGGACCGCGGATACCCGCAAGTGCATGCCGCTATCCACCGGTTGTTTGCGGAAAAGATGGCCGGGTTGTCGTCCGCCGACGAGCTGAAAGATCCCAAGACCCTGCTGCAGGAGCTGCTCCAGTCCCGCAAACTCGGGCTGCCGGTTTACCATGTCCTGTCAGTGAGTGGCAAGGCGCACAAGCAACATTTTGTCGTGGAGTGCCAGGTCGCAGACCTGGATATGTCCATCAGGGGTGAGGGTAGTAACCGGCGCGGTGCAGAACAGGCCGCAGCACAAAATATGTTAAATGCGGTGGGTTCCAGTGACTGAATTTCGTAGTGGCTACGTGGCCCTGGTTGGCCGCCCCAATGTCGGCAAGTCGACCATCATGAACCACATGGTCGGTCAGAAAATCAGTATCACCTCGCGACGGCCGCAAACGACCCGTCACCGTATTCGCGGCATCAAGACCGACGACAACGCACAGATTGTTTTCGTCGATACGCCAGGCCTGCATGCCAAACAGCCGCGTGCCATGAACCGCTACCTGAACCGCGCCGCCACCGACAGTCTGAAGGATGTTGATGTCGTGGTATTTGTCGTGGAAGGCACACGCTGGCACAAGGACGACGAATGGGTGCTGGAAAAACTCAAACACGTGCCCTGCCCGGTCATTGTCGCCATTAACAAGATCGACCGCCTGGAAGACAAGGAAGCCCTGCTCCCGTTCATGCAGGAGCTGGCGGGGCGGGGTGATTTCTCCGCCATCATCCCGGTCTGTGCGCGACGCGGTGACCATCTCGATGAACTGGAAAAGGCCATTCACCAGCACCTGCCGGTGTCCGTGCCATTCTATCCCGAAGACCAGGTAACCGATCGCAGTGAGCGCTTTCTTGCGGCTGAGCTGGTGCGTGAAAAGTTGTTCCGTAAACTCGGTGAGGAAATCCCTTACGGTCTCACCGTGGAAATCGAGAGCTTCAAGGAAGAAAAGAACCTGCTGACTATCCATGCGCTCATCTGGGTCGAGAAGAACAGTCAGAAACCGATCGTGATCGGACGCAAAGGTGCGCTGCTCAAGGCTGTCGGCAAGGAAGCGCGTGAAGACATGGAAAAAACCTTTGACCGGAAAGTCTTCCTGCAACTGTGGGTGAAGGTCAAGGAAGGCTGGGCGGATAACGACCGCGCCCTGCGCAGCCTGGGGTACCAGGACAACTGATATGCCGGTGGGGTCCGCATCGCGCGTCGAGCTGACGCCCGGCTTCGTGCTGCACCAGCGGCCTTACCGGGAAACCAGTGCCTTGCTGGAAATCTTCACCCCGACACACGGCCGCGTCGGACTGGTGGCACGGGGTGTATATGCCCCAAAGTCACGTCGGCGCGGTGAGTTACAGGCTTTCCGCGCCCTGCGCCTGTCCTGGAATGAACGTGGCGAACTGGGGACCCTGACCGGGGTTGAATCAGACGGACCGGGCGTCAGTCTGGCCGGCGCGGCACTCTACAGCGCCTTTTACCTGAATGAATTGCTGGTGCGCTTGTTGGTACGTCATGACCCCCACCCTCTATTGTATGAGCGATACCGGCAGGCACTGCAGGCACTGTCTGATCAGCCGGCCGGAATTGAGCTGACGCTACGATTGTTCGAAAAACAGTTGTTACAGGAAACCGGCTACGGCCTGTTGCTGGACGTGGACTGTGAAACCGGTGAACCGGTGCAGGCCGACAGGTTCTACGATTATCACCTGGAAGCCGGGCCGGTGGCCTCGATCCCCGGATCGACAAAAGGTTTCCTGTTTCCGGGCTCCAGTCTCCTGGCGCTGGCACAGGAAAGTAACCTTGATGAGGTAGTACTGCGCGATGCCAAGCGACTGATGCGGGCCGCCCTGTCCCTGTACCTTGGAGGGAAGCCTCTGAAATCACGTGAGTTATTTGTTAAAGCGTGATGCCACGGGATGGTGGCTGTCGACATTATTTACAATCCATATTATCCCAGCACCACCTGTAACTAATTGAAATAATTATAATTACTATCAAGTGCGGTCAAGATTTCCGTCGACCAACTTTACATACTGATAAGTCATTTCTTGATTGTTAGTGCTTAACCTGTTGTTATATATATGAAATATATTTCGGGTATAGAATGTGCAATGAAACACACAAATAATGACCAAGGTGTGGGTGGAGAGAACATGAAAACGCTATTGAAGCTGGCTTTGGCCGGATTATTCTTTGGGGGAAGTGTTGCGAATGCGGCATTGGTGAATTTTACGATTGACGGTACTGTTAACACTGATCCGTTAGTGTCCGACCCATCTTTTAACGGAACCGCGCTTGGTGATCTTACGCTATCTGCGTCTGGTCAATTTGACGATAGCGCATTTACAGGCCCGGGCGAAGGCACCATCCTGTTTAACAATCTTTCCGGGAACAGCTTGACGATTTTGTTTGGTGGTCTGAGCTTTCTGAATTCTGCTGATGTTAATTACACCAGTACTGATCCATCGCTTGCGCCAAGATTATCACTTTCCGGTGGGGCGTTGACGGAACTGAATTATGGAGGAAATGCCGGTTCTAGCAGCTTAACTTCGGTGTTGCTTAATGTTGACGCCATCGACGACAGCTTTAATTTTGTGAATGCGACCTGGACCGGCATCACACTAACACCTACCGCAGTTCCGGTACCCGCCGCCGTCTGGCTGTTCGGTTCCGGTCTGCTGGGTCTGGTCGGTGTGGCGCGTCGCAAAGCGGCCTGAACAGCTTTTCTGACAAGACGCAAAAGGCGGCCAGTGGCCGCCTTTTTTGTTGCCCGGTTGCCAAATTCCTTCCAATTGCCGATCATGCGCGTCGTTTCCCGGCAGCACCGGCCATTGACTGAACAAGGGGTTTTTCCATGAGCAATATCCTGCTCGGCGTTAATATCGATCACGTCGCCACCCTGCGCCAGGCGCGCGGTACGCGCTACCCGGATCCCGTACAGGCCGCCATCGAGTCGGAGCAGGCAGGCGCCGACAGTATCACCCTGCACCTGCGCGAGGACCGTCGTCACATCCAGGACCGTGATGTGGAGATGCTGAAAGATATCCTGCAAACGCGCATGAACCTGGAAATGGCCGTGACGGACGAGATGCTGGCCATCGCTTCCCGTATCCGGCCGGCCGATTGTTGCCTGGTGCCGGAACGGCGTGAGGAACTGACGACCGAAGGCGGGCTGGATGTAGCCGGGCAGGTGGATCGTATGCAGGATGCCTGCACACAACTGGCCGAAGCCGGTGTGCGGGTGTCATTGTTTATCGATGCCGACCCGGTGCAGGTGGATGCAGCCAGGGTCGTAGGTGCACCCTGTATTGAGATACATACCGGACATTTTGCCGATGCCACCACGCCGGAGGCCGCGGAGAAAGAGTTGGAGCGTATCCGTGCCGCTGTTCAGCTGGGTGAGAATACCGGCTTGCAGGTCAATGCCGGTCATGGCCTGCACTATCACAATGTGCGGCCAATAGCGGCGCTTCCCGCCATACGTGAGTTGAATATCGGTCACGCTATTATTGCGCGCGCGGTCTTTACCGGGCTGGGCAATGCGGTACGGGAAATGAAACAGCTGATGCTGCTGGCAGCACGGGAACGTTAGCGGAACAGCTGCGGGCCAAGGTGTGATGACTTGGAGGTGTACATGGCTTCGTCCGAGCACCGCAGCAGGGTTGCCGGGTCGCTCCCGTGGTCAGGGTACAGGGAAATCCCGATACTGGCGGAGATATTGATTTTCTTTCCAAGCACACTGAACGGTTGTCTCAGTGCGCTGTCCAGCTTGCCGGCGGCCGCGAGCGCATCCTCGGCACCCTTGATCTGTTCCAGCGAAACAATAAACTCGTCACCACCGATCCTTGAAACCGTGTCCGACTGGCGCATGGTATCGCGCAGTCGTTTTGCGACGGCCTGTAACAGGCAGTCGCCGGTTTCATGTCCGTAGTGGTCGTTGATGGGTTTGAAGTCATCGAGGTCCAGGTACACCACTCCCAGTTTGCGCTGGTAACGTTCCGCGCGGGCGATACCTGCACTCAGCCGGTCATTTAGCAGCGTGCGATTTGGCAGATCGGTGAGTTCATCGTGGCGCGCGGCATGCGCCAGTTGTTCCTCGGCGCGTAATCGTTCGCTCAAATTGTGTGCGACGAGCGTGTACAGATGTTGTCCGGAAAAGGTGGTTTGTGACAGCGATACTTCAGCCGGGAAACGATCCCCGTTTTTACGCTTGCAGACAATGTTACCCGTGTTGAAACCTATGTGGTTGTCGCGGGCGATTCGTGTCAGCACACTCAGGCGGTGTTTTTCCTTGCTACGGAAGCGTGGACACAGGAGGTGTTGTACCCGGGTGCCTGTAACTTCCTTCTGGTCATAGCCAAACATCCTCTCGGCGCCCTGGTTGAAAATGAGAATTCGGCAATCTTCATCGATGCAGATAATAGCTTCGTGGGTGATATGCAGAAGACGTACATAGCGACCCGCCTGTCGAATCAGCCTTTCGGCGGCGGCACGTTCTTCCTTCCCTGTGGATGATTCGTCCTGATGACCAGCGTGCGGGTTATCTTTATCAATCATTGACTTATCTTTTGTGCGTCACTGCCGCAGCAGCGCGCGTAAGGCCCGTCTACACTCAGACTAGCATAGTATGCTGTTATGGCCAGTTATATTCGGGAGGTACGCGACCTGTTTACACCCTACTGTATCTACCGTTCAGGTGGTTGTGGACATATCGCTATTTTCACTACCCGCAAAAGCCCACTTTCAGCCATAATGCCCGCTTCATACGAGGTTGGCGGGTTCCGCCTGACAGGAAGTATTAATGGATTTCCCCACCATAGAACAGTTTATCGGTGCTACGCCACTGGTGCAGTTACAGCGTCTGCCGGGAGCTACCCGTAACCGGATACTGGTGAAGCTGGAAGGTAACAACCCGGCTGGATCGGTCAAGGACCGGCCTGCGCTGAGCATGGTTCAGCAGGCCGAGGCGCGCGGCGAAATCAAGCCGGGCGACACCCTCATCGAGGCAACCAGTGGTAATACCGGTATCGCCCTTGCCATGGTGGCGGCCATGAAAGGTTACCGTATGGTACTGATTATGCCGGACAACATGAGTGTTGAACGCCGCAAGGTCATGAAGGCGTTTGGCGCCGAGATTATTCCTGTTACGCGCGAACAAAGCATGGAAGGCGCGCGTGACCTTGCCAAGCAGATGGAAGCCGAAGGCAAGGGCAAGGTGCTCGACCAGTTTTCCAACCCGGATAACCCGCGTGCCCATTATGAAACCACGGGGCCGGAAATCTGGAAAGACACACACGGCCGTATCACGCACTTCGTCAGCGCTATGGGTACCACGGGTACCATCATGGGCACCTCGCACTATCTCAAGGAGCAGAACCCTGATGTGCGCATTGTCGGCGTGCAACCCGTGGAAGGGGCCTCTATACCCGGTATCCGCCGTTGGCCAAAGGAATACTTGCCAAGTATTTTTGAAGCCAGTCGTGTGGACGAAACCATTGATGTAAGTCAGCAAGCAGCAGAACAGACAACACTGGCACTGGCGGCGCAGGAGGGAATATTTTGCGGCATTTCTTCCGGCGGAGCGGTTGCAGCCGCGCTGCAACTCAGTGCACAGGTCGAAAACGCTGTCATTGTCGCTATTATCTGCGATCGTGGTGACAGGTACCTGTCGACAGGTGTGTTTCCTGAATGAGGCCTGTTGAGCATCAGAATGTTAAACCCGGACGCGTGGCGGTATGAGTAATCGAATACAGCTGAGTGATCAAGCAAGGAACGACGCGCTGGTTTTCATGCGTGAGTCCATTCTGTTCCAGAAACTGGATGAAGGGCAACTGGATACCATTGTACAAAGTACCCAGGCTGCATCACTGGATGAAGGTCAGGTACTGTTCGAGCAGGAGCGTCCGGCGAGTGAGATTTTTATGCTGGAGTCCGGTCAGATAAAGCTGGCGCGCCTGTCACCCGAAGGCCATGAGAAGGTGATTGATCTTATTACGCCCGGTAGTACTTTTGCTGAAGCGATTATGTTTTCACTGCAACCGCTGTACCCGGTAACGGCGACCGCGCTACAGGCCAGCCAGGTACTGTGCTTCGATGCCGGTATATACACCGATATCCTTCACCAGTCGACAGAGGCCTGTTTTTCCATCATGGCGCAGATGAGTCGCCGGCTGCACTGGCAGATTGCCGAGATCGATCGCCTGACGCTGCACAATGCGACCTTTCGTGTGGTGGCCTATCTGCTCGACCAGGTGCCCAGTACAGACCGTGGAGCATCGCGTGTTCAGCTGAATATTCCCAAGCACGTTATTGCCTCACGCCTGTCTATAACGCCGGAAACCCTGTCGCGCACGTTTTCGAAACTGAACCGTGACGGCCTGATTGATATTGATGATAGCGGGATGGTGCTGCGGGATGTTGGCCAGTTGCGGAATTATGCCAGGGGAGGGAATGCGTAATTCATGCTATTCGCTGGTCAGGCGTGCATACAACAGCGGCAATTTTGACGGAAGTTCGCTGGCATTGCGCACCAGGATATAGGACGCGCTGCCAAACAGGTAAGGCAGGTAATCACCGGCCTTCTCGTCAATGGTGACACAGAAAGGGCGCACGCCACGCTCCAGTGCTTCGTGCACGGCCTTGCGTGTATCTTCCACGCCATAACGACCCTCATACTTGTCCAGGTCATTGGGTTTGCCATCCGTGAGCAACAGTAACAGCTTTTGCCGGGACGGCTCCCTGTCTATCAGGTTGGTGGCATGGCGAATGGCGGCACCCATGCGTGTGTAGTAGCCCGGTCGTATGGCCTGTATACGGCCACGAACCTGGTTGTCGTAGTGCGATGTAAAGTCTTTCAGTACATGGAAGCGGACGTGGTCACGTCGACGCGAGGAGAATCCATACAGGGCAAAGCGGTCACCGGTTGCCTGCAAGGCTTCGGAAAACAGGAACAGGCTGTCACGGATCACGTCGATGATACGTTGTTTATTATTGACATGTGCATCGGTCGACAGTGACAGGTCGGCGAGCAGCAGGCAGGAAAGATCGCGCTCGGCATTTTCAAAACGGCGGTAGAGGCTGGCCTCGGTGCTTTTAATGCCCCGCAAGCGGTCTGTTGCATGGTCGATCAGGGCATTAAGGTCCAGCTCACTGCCGTCGGCCTGGGCATTCAGCCACTGGCGTTTTGGTTTGAAGGCCTCGAATAGCCTGCGCAGGCGTCGTGCCTTGAGCTGGAGGTGTTGCGGCAGGGGGGATGGCTCCGCGTCACGTGCCTGCATGCGTTGCAGGCGGCAGTGATCCGGTTGCAGTATCTGTTTACGATAGTCCCATTCGGGCAGGGCAATACCCTCACCGAGGTAAAGATCGTCGTTGTCCTCCGGGGGCAGGTCGAGATCAAAGCGCAGGCGTGAAGCCACACGGCCACGGTCATGCGCTACACTGACCACCTCCATATCTTCCAGAGCCGAACCGGCGTCTTCATCCTCGTTTTCTTCCGTAGTGCGATCGACATTGACAAACTCAGCACGGGTAAACAGGCTTTCCAGCCGGAACGCCAGCAGGCCGCCTTTACCCTCCGGTGTATCGACACGTTCGCCGCGGCGGCGTTTACCGGAATCGACCTGTTCGCTGTGTTGTTGCTGTGTATCCTCATCGCTGTTGTCATCTTCCCGGGCCGGCGGAGATCCTGCAGCGGTAAGCGGTGGGTCGGGGTGTAGCCACAGGGGAACCGGCAGTGGTGAGACGGCCGCAGGAGGAAGTGGTGCGGTAACATCCTGCGGCTGTAGCAGGGCATGCCGGATCGCCCGTTCCTGTTCGGCTTCGTCATTTTTAAGCTTGCGGGGATCGGGCCGTTGTTCGAGGTGTGCCTCGACCAGTCGCTGGTAACGCTTTCTCAGCCCGGGGTGGGATACCAGCAGTGTGGTACTGGCCGCTGCATTTTCCTGTAGCCATTCGCCGTGCTGTTGCGTGCTGCGTGCGGCCAGTGCCGCCAGCCACAGGTACAGCTCGCGATTGAGTGTGCGCTCGGGAAACCAGGCAATGCGTGCCGGCAGGCGCAGGGTGTCTTCATCGCGCCAGGCCAGTTCAGTGCGGTCGTTACTGCCCGCGATACGGCTGAGCAGGCTTCTGCGTGCGCCGGTTTCGGTTTGGTTAGCGGTTTCGATACGCAAGCCGCCATCACCGCCCAGCGCCCTGAACAGCATTGCAGCCGGGCGACGGATTTCATCGAGGCTGACAGCGGCTTGCGGGTATGTTTGCCGCGCCGCGCGGGTAATCATGTTGTGCCACAGCTGGCCGACCCATTCCTCCATCGCGTTCAGCCGCCGTCCGTTGGTACTTTGGGGAAGCAACTGGCCGGCACATCGGGACGACGCCCGAAGTCACGCTCGGAAACGTCCAGCGCACACTGGCCGTCCAGCATGGTCAGCAGGCCAGGTTTCCCCTTTGGCAGGTTGACCCGCTCACAGGCCTGTACGCACTGCTGGCACTGGGTGCAGGTAAACATTTTTCGTTTGATCTGGCGTGGTTGCAGGCGCATCGGGCAGGCATGCTCACAGGAAGCGTCGCAGCTCGCGCAGTCCGCGGCACGGGCGCGGTTAAAGCCGACCACCAGAGCTTTGTGGTTGGCCATCCACACCAGGCTCTGGAACAGGCCCACGGCGCAACCGTAGCGGCAGAACAGGTGGCGGGCAAAACTGAATTCAATCGTCAGCAGCAAGGTGGCAGCCGTGATAAAAATAAACTGGTTGCGGGTCAGTTCACCGCGTACCAGATTCCCCCAGACTTCGTCCGGTGGCAGCAGGTATGTCAGAAAAGTCACCGCCCACAGTAACGAGAAGCCAGCGATCGCCAGCATAACCGCTACCCATGCCGTTTTACGCGGGTGAATTTCCGTACCATCCCGTTGCACCTCCGGCAACGGCTCGCGCTGCCACAGGGTCACTTTTCCGCTGGCACGTCGCATCAGGCTGTTAATGGCCTCGACCACGGAGAAGTGCGGGCATAGCCAGCCACAATAGAGTCGCCCGTAACGCCACGACAGCCACAGGCCGAAACCGATCAGGGTCAGCAGTGGTACGAAGACACGCAATACAAGATTGACACTGGCCTGCACGGTGCCGGCATCATGCACGCCGAGTGTCCAGGGCATACCGAGGAAAATAAAGTGCCCCTGGTAGAGGTCCAGGCGAAAAAGATCCAGCGGTGGTGCCAGCACAAACAGGGCAAAGAAGGCGCTGCGCCAGAACAGCCTTTGTCGTTGTGTGCGGTTCATGCGCGGAAAAACCGGCCAATCAGCGGGTAGACATAGTGCTCGCCGGCCATGGCCTTCACCAGGCCCAGTACCCCCATGAAAATGAGGCTGCTGTGAATGAAAGTGAAATACAGCACGATAGTCATCAGGGTGTATCCCGACTCCATACCCCCCGTGTACAGGAAAATACCAAAAGCGAGAATAATCAATGCCCCGCCTGTAACACTGACGCCAACGGTCTGTGACAGGTGGTTCACGGCCAGTGCATCGGCCTTGCCGCGGTTAAGCCAGTAAAGGCCAAGCAGCAGGAAAAACGCCAGTCCGGGTGCCAGCATCAGGTTGACGAGGTACAAGGCCTCGGCCTGTATCGCCAGTGATTTCCCGCGGTTGCTGTCCACGTCAGTCTCCGAAACTGGCCTGTACCACATCCATCAGAGCTTCTACGGTGGCCTCGTCATCGGTGAGCGGTTCGATGAGGGCGGCGCGGCAGGCTTCCGTGGCTTCAAAACCGTCTCGTATCAGCTGTGCGGTATAGATCAGCAGGCGGGTAGAGGCTGATTCCTCGATATCGTGGTCTTTCAGGGCGCGCAGGCCGTGGGCGAGCTCGACCAGGCGCCTGGCAAGTTCCGGCCCGATACCGGTTTCACGCACCACGATCTCCTGCTCGGTTTGCGCGTCCGGGAAGTCGAAACGTGCAGAGACAAAGCGCTGGCGGGTGGATGGTTTCATACCCTTGAGCATGTTCTGGTAGCCGGGATTGTAGGAAACCACCAGCATGAACTCCGGGGGTGCGTGCAGCGTTTCACCGGTACGCTCGATAGGCAGGATGCGCCGGTTATCCGAGAGCGGGTGCAATACGACAGTTGTGTCCTTGCGCGCCTCGACAACCTCGTCGAGATAGCAGATGGCTCCTTCACGCACGGCGCGGGTCAACGGGCCGTCATTCCAGTAGGTGGAACCGTCGCCAATCAGGTGGCGTCCGACCAGGTCCGCCGCGGTCAGGTCATCATGGCATGCAACCGTGTATAACGGACGCCCCAGTCGAGCCGCCATGTGCTCGACAAACCGTGTCTTGCCACAACCGGTCGGCCCCTTGAGCAGCATCGGCAGCTGGTTGCGCCAGGCGTAGCTAAACAGTTCCACCTCGCGATTCTGTGGCTGGTAGAAAGGCAGCTCCTCGCCAGAGGCCGGAAATTGAGTCACTTCGGTTACCATGTCAGCTTTCTCCCAGGGTAAAGGCTACACCGATCAACGTTACCACGACCAGCAGCCAGCCCGTTACGATCCAGCGCCAGGGGTTGCGTACGTCCCTCAGGCCCATAAAATGATCTGCAATCAACTGTCCTTTCACGACCACCGACAGCAGCAGTCCGGTAATCACCAGTCGACCACCCAGGCCGGCTCGTCCTGCGGCATAGGTCACCAGCGTTAGCGCCACCAGGATCAGCCATACCTGCAATCCCTTGTAAGCTATCCTGTCCATTTCAGTGCAGGACATAGACCAGTGGAAACAGCACAATCCACACCAGGTCTACCATGTGCCAGTAGGATGCGCCCGTCTCGACACCGGTGTGTTGCTGCGCGCTGTAGTCGCCCCGGTAGGCTTTCACGGCGACCACTGACAGAATGACCATTCCCATTAACACGTGCATGAAATGAAAGAAGGTCAGTGACAGGTAGAACATGTAGAAGGTGTTGGTGCTGAGTGTCACGCCTTCTGCCTGTTTGGCGGAAAATTCGGCCAGTTTCAGGAAAACAAATACGCTCCCACTGAGTATAGCCAGTGTTAGCCACAGGCTGCAGCGACGTGCTGCGTTACGGCGTATGGCATTGACCGCCATTACCACAAAGTAACTGGAGGTGATCAGTACCAGGGTGTTAATAGCACCGCTTTCACGATCCAGCGTCTGCTGAAAGGTATTGAAGAGTTCGACATGCCGCGCACGTGTGAAAGCATAGGCCAGAAAAAAAACGCCGAACACCAGCAGTTCGGCGTAGATAAATATCCAGATCGCGAAATCACCCGGCAGACTGCTTTTTTCCCGAACAGCCGGGTGACTGGCGATCGCTTCCATCAGGCGGTGTTGGCCACATTGTCGGTCGCCATCTCACGCTCGCCACCTTTGACGAAGAATGAGATGACATACAGGATCAGGCCGAGCAGGAACACAACACCGGCGAGTTCACGTAACCAGTAGAAAATGGCGATCTTCTCCTGAACGACCATGAACGCTTCCGGTACTTCTGTGTAACGCTGCATCCACACCTGCAACACGCCGGCGCCGGTGAGGAACAGGGTGATAAACACCATCGACACGGTCATCAGCCAGAACGACCACATCTCTACCACCTGCGCGCGCGGGTTGGCGGCTTCCTGGCCGCGCAGTTTGGGCATGGCATAGGAAATGATGGTCAGCACGATCATCACGTAGGCGCCATAGAAGGCCATATGCCCGTGTGCTGCGGTGATCTGTGTGCCGTGAGTATAGTAGTTCACCGGGGCCAGTGTATGCAGGAACCCCCATACGCCCGCGCCCAGGAATGCCATGACCGCCGTTCCCAGCGCCCAGAGCACGGCCGCCTTGTTGGGATGCTCGCGGCGACGGCGATTGACCATATTGAAGGCGAATACCGTCATCATGAAGAACGGAATCGGTTCCATGGCGGAGAAGATCGATCCCCACCACTGCCAGTATTCGGGCGTACCGATCCAGTAGAAGTGGTGACCGGTACCGATAACACCGGTGATCAGGGTCATGGCGATAATCACATACAGCCATTTCTCGATGACCTCACGGTCAACACCGGTGACCTTGATCAGCACAAAGGCCAGGATGGCGCCGAGGATCAGTTCCCAGACACCTTCCACCCACAGATGGACAACCCACCACCAGAAGTACTTGTCGGTGACCAGATTGTCCGGTACGTAGAAGGAGAACAGGAAGAACACTGCCAGGCCGACCAGACCAGTGAGCAATACCAGGTTAACCACGGTCTTGCGGCCTGCCAGTATGGTCATGCCGATGTTATACAGGAAGCCCAGCGCGACAATCACGATACCGATCTTGGTAATCGTCGGCTGCTCCAGGAACTCGCGTCCCATGGTCGGCAGCAGGTCGTTCATGGTGAGTTCGGCCAGCCTCGCATAAGGCACCAGCAGATAACCCAGAATGGTCAGCGCGCCGGCGACCAGGAATATCCAGAACAGCACTTTCGCCAGTAACGGGCTGTGCAGTTCACGCTCTGCTTCTTCCGGCACCAGGTAATAGGACGCGCCCATAAAGCCGAACAGCAACCAGACGATCAACAGGTTGGTATGCACCATTCGGGCAACGTTGAAAGGGATCTCCGGAAACAGGAAATCACCGATGACATACTGCAGTCCGAGAATGACGCCGAACAGAATCTGTCCCACGAACAGGCCGATGGCTGCGATAAAGTAAAGTTTGGCAACAGCTTGTGAAGAATATTTCATGATGTACCCCTCAGCCCTGGATGTTCGGTGGCCAGTTATCGGTATTGATTTCGCTGGCATACTTCAGGAAGGCGGCGACTGCCTCCAGCTCTTCATCCGACAGGTTGAATTGCGGCATGCTGCGGCGACCGGGGATCCCGTCTACCGGGCGACTCTTGATGAAGGCCACGATGGCATCGGTCGAGTTGCCGAAGCGCTTGTAGACATTGCCCAGCTCCGGTGCGAAATAGGCGCCCTCACCCAGCAGGGTATGGCACCCGATACAGTCGTTCTGTTCCCACACTCTCTTGCCCAGGGCAACCTGTTCCGTGATGGCCTCGTGGTTGTCGCGATTCGGGACTTCGCCCAGGGTGTCGAACGTTAGTGCGAGGAACAGCAGGAAGAAAAACACACTTCCCCCGTAGTAGATATTCCTCGCCATGCTTTTTGTGAATACATCACTCATGGCTGACTCACCTCTTTTTTCCGGGAACCTGTGGGCGATTTAACGATGCAGGCCGTGGCTTGTCCTTGATATACATCAAGCGACCTCACACACCGTCATTGCGAGCGCAGCGCGGCAATCTGTTTGATCTGGTGTGAGACTGTGGGAGATTGCCGCGCTGCGCTCGCAATGGCAGGGGGGTTAGTGGCTGGTGCCTTCAGAACGGGTGATTTTGTTGTAGACGTTGTATTTCCCGACCGGCTTGCTCATGGGCAGGCGCTTGATCTCTTTGAGCGTGCTGGCATCGTAGACGATGATGGCACCGTCTTTTTCCCAGATACTCAGCAGGGCTTTCTTGCCGTCACGGGTGAACTCGACATGCCCGGAGGTCTTGCCAGGCACGGGTTTCAGGGTTTTTACGATTTCCAGGGTTTTCTTGTCGATAACGTGGACTTCGTCGCGATGTGGCCCGACAAACACATCGACCCAGGCGTAAGGGGTGTTCTCATGACTGCGCAGGAAGAATCCCGGGCCGTCGGTGTTGATTTTTTTGATCGTTTTCCAGTTATGCATGTCGATAATGGTCACCACACCGTCTTTCAGGTTGGGCGTCGCCAGTACACGCGTGTCAGCGTATTTCCAGGTGATGCCGGACCCGAGGTGGGGCATACCGGACAGGTCGATATCGGCAATCTTGCGCCCGACCAGCAGGTTGACCACCTGGCCGTTACGGGCGTTCCGCGCCGCACCGATCAGGTGTTCATAGGAGGGGTCGAAGAAAAAATCATCCAGATAATCATTCAGACGGATGCGCCGTACCGGGAAGCGCCCGGTTTCGGCCAGGCCTTCTTTCAACTGGTAGTCGTGCATCAGACCGTTATAGACCGGCTCCGGATCATCGGCGTAGCTGATCTCCCAGACTTCCTTCAGGTCTTTCAGTGCGACTACAAAACTCTGCCGGGGTGGTGCAGTATACACGGCACTGACACGTGAGCTGTGGCCGAAGTCATCTTTAACATCAATGATTTTGATCAGGCTGAGATCTTTCGCGTCCAGCAGCACCAGGCTGTGCGGCAGGTAGTTTCCGACCATGACATAGCGGTCGTCCGCAGACACGGCTGCATTACGGGTATTGATACCGGCGCGTATTTCGGCGATGACTTCCAGCCGGTACATATCGTACTTGGTGATCCAGCCATCGCGCGAGGCAAAATACACATAACGTCCGGTAGAAGAAAATTTGGGGCCGCCGTGCAGGGCAAAGCGTGATTTGAAACGTTTAATGGGTTCCAGGCGGTCGCCATCGAGTACCGTGACATGGTGGTCGCCGGCTTCTACCACCAGGAACAGGTTCAGCGGGTCGGCGTCATACACCGGCTTGTCGGACGGGCTTGCCTGTTCAGCCGCCGGGTAGACAATATGGCTGGCGCGGATTTCCTTCTCGCCCCACACCGGGGGGTGTTCCGGCGGTGAATAAATGTAGTCGACCAGCGTGGTGATTTGTGTGTCAGTCAGTTTTTTGCCAAAGGCCGGCATCTGTGTGGCGGGCAGGCCGTTGGCAATTACACCGGCAGCCTTGTTTTTGCGCAGGCGGTGCAGGTTCTCCGGCAGCAGGGCGGGACCCATGGCGCCCAGGCGGTTATCACCGTGGCAACGGGCGCACTGTGACTGAAACAGTTTTGGCGCATCAGGCGCAGCGTCGGCCCGGGCCGGTCCCGATGTCAGCAGCAGAAACGTTGAGCAGGCGAGGACGATCCGCTTCAACTGGCCCGCCTTATGGTGCGAATTTCAAGTTCTGACGGTTCCGGTTTGTCGTCGCTATAGTCTGCTTCGGAGATACCCAGTTCCTCATCGTCCAGGTAACAGGCCGGGTCCTCCCACCAGGGATCGCCGGTCAGCTGGAAAGCTCGCACGCGGGTGTTGCCGCCGCAGACATCCTGGTAATGGCACACCCGGCAACGTCCCTTCAGTGGGCGCGGCGATTGTTTCAGCCCGTCCATCAACGGGTCGTTGCGATCCTGCCAGATTTCAGAAAACGGCCTTTCCTTTACATTGCCCAGGTTGTAGTTCCACCAGAAGGTGTCGGGGTGTACGTTGCCAAGATTATCGATATTGGCGATGTTGACGCCGGACGAGTTACCGCCCCACTGTACCAGGCGCTGGTGCAGGTAATCATAGCGCTCCGGCAGGTTACGTTTTACCCATTGCAACAGGTAGACACCGTCTGCATCGTTGTTACCGGTGACATACTCGGTCGACCGGCCGGCCTGGATATCTTCCCGGCAACGTTCGAACAGCAGGTCCATCACCCGGCGGGTAGCCTGGTGGACAACGTCCGAACGCCGGTTGCGGTTACCACGCCCGCCGTAGTTCAGGTGTGAGACATACAGCTTGTCGACCTGCTCCTCGCGCATGACATCCAGCATCTGTGGCAGCTCGTGGGCGTTATCCTGTGTCGGCGTAAAGCGCATGCCGACCTTGATTCCGGCTTCACGGCACAGACGGATGGCGTGCATTGAAGCCTCGAAGGCACCCTCTTTCTGGCGAAAGCGATCGTGTGTTTCGCGGATACCGTCGATACTGATGCCGACATAGTCATAGTTCATGGCAGCGATGTCAGCGATATTGCCTTCGTTGATCAGGGTGCCGTTGGTCGACAGGCCGACATAAAAGCCTTTCTCCTTTGCGCGCCGTGAGATATCGAAAATATCCGGGCGTAGCAGTGGCTCACCACCGGACAGGATCAGTACCGGCACGCCGAAGTTGCGAAGATCATCCATTGTGGTGAAGACTTCATCGGTAGACAGCTCGCCGGGAAAATCAATGTCAGCGGAAATGGAATAACAGTGCTTGCAGGTCAGGTTGCAGCGCCGCACCAGGTTCCAGATGACCACCGGCCCCGGCGGCTGGCGTGACACCGGGTTATCCAGCGGCTGTTCAAGTTCCTTCATGTACTGTGATATGCGGAACATATCAGCCTCCTATTCTCAAGCCGGTTTTTTTAAGGATGCGGGTGCTGAACAGGATATCATGGCTACGCGCCCGTTCACCCAGCAGATCAGCAATCGCATCCACTTCCTCCATGACTTCCTGGCGGTCGTGTCCATGCACCATGGCGAACAGGTTATAGGGCCAGTCCGGCAGATGCCGTGGCCGCTGGTAGCAGTGGCTGACACTGTGCAATTGCCCGACCTGGCGACCGACATCGTCGATAATATCATCGGGTATATCCCACACTGACATACCGTTTGCGACATACCCCAGCCGGTAGTGATTGGGCAGTACACCGATACGCCGGATACGGCCATCTTCGAGCATGGCCTGTACGCGCGCCATGACCTGCTCCGGTTCGACGCCGAGTTCGGTCGCCAGCCAGTGCCAGGGTCTTGCATGAAGTGGCAGCCCGGCCTGGGTGGCAAGCACCAGCCGCCGGTCCAGGTCGTCCGGCGTTTCAATAATCTCACTGTGTGCTGCAGAATCCGTCATGTCATACCTGAAGGTTCAGACCAACGTAGTACTCCGTCTGCTTGGGGAAGTTGTAAACTTCCAGACCGGTACAGCGTTCAATATTCTGAATGGCCTCGTCCAGTTGTTGTGGCGTTTCAGTGGCCAGTACGAACCACATATTCATTTCATGCTCGCGCTGGTAGTTGTGCGCGACTTCAGGGAAACTGTTTACTTTTCCCACCACTTCATCAAATCTTGCCTGAGGCACTTTCAGTGCACAAAGACTCAGGGCCCCACCCATACGTTCTGCATGAAACAACGGGCCGAAGCGTGTCAGCAGTCCGTCATCGAGCATGCAGCGGATACGGGTGATCAGCTCACTCTCACTGGTATCCAGTTTGCGCGCCGCATCCCGGTACGGGCGTGCGCTGACCGGGAACCCGCCCTGTAGTTGATTAATGATGCGGCGATCGAGATCATCCATTCAGCTGCGTACCCCGGTAGCGTGCACCACGTTGTTTGAAGCGTCGGCCGCTGAACAGGATCGATTTGTCGAGTTGCTCGAGCCCGAGTCCTTCGACCATCCGTTCGACGCAGGCCAGCACATCGTCGCGGTCCCTGCCGTGCACCATGCAGAACAGGTTGTAGGGCCACTGCGGAAGACGGCGCGGACGCTGGTAACACAGGGTGACACAGTCCTGCCGGCCCAGCTGGTAACCCAGCTGATCGACAAACTCGTCCGGCACGTCCCAGACCACCATGGCATTGGCGCGGTAACCCAGTTCATGATGCCGCACGACGACACCCAGTCGCTTGATGACGCCGCTTTCCAGCATTTGTTGCAGCCGCTCGATCACCTGTTGTTCCGACCAGCCCAGGCGTTCGGCAATCTCCCGGTAAGGCCGCGCGACCAGCGGCAGCCCGTCCTGGATGGCATCGATCAGGTCCTCGGCACTGGCCGGGTCCGTGGGGGTGATAGCCTGGTTCGGTATGAAAGGTGTCTCTTCCAGCGTGACAGGTTCGGGTTGCTGATCAAGCTGCATAGGGAAACCCAGATCGATGTGGTAATCCTTGACCAGTGGCAGGGAAAGCACCGGGTAGCCTGCGCGTTCCTCGACTTGTCGCAGGCTCTGTACCAGTGCCGGCTGGTCCCTGGCGGTGACCACGAACCACAGGTTATATTCGTGCTCGCGTTCATAATTATGGTTTACCTGCGGAAATGCGCTGATAATCGGCGCCACGCTCTCCAGCAGGTTGTCCGGTACGGCAATTGCCGCCAGCGTGCTGACACCCACGGTATTAGGCTTGAAGACAGCGCCGACACGGCTCACGGCGCCGTTTTTCTGCAATTCCCTGAGGCGTTTCAGTACGGTGCCTGAATCAGTGTTCAGTGACTGCGCAATATGTTCAAACGGTGCCGGCAGCAGCGGGAAATTCCGCTGGTAGTTGTTGAGCAGACGTTCAGTCAGGACTTCCATAGCTACAGCCCCGTCCGGTGTGCGCGGTCGGTAAAGAAGATCCCGCTGGGTTTTTCAGCCGGCAGTTCTTTAAGTAGCGTCATTGTTGCTGTGTCGTATACCTGGACACGATTGTCGTCACGCACGGACAGCCACAGTTTTTCACCACGGGGTGTGAACTCCATGTGCAGAACAGCTTTGCCGGGTTTCAGGGTCTTGATGATGTGTTGCGATTCGGCATCGATGACCTGGACGGTATCGTTGTCCGGGTGTGCAAAATTCACCCACACCTGGCGTCCGTCAGGACGCGCCATGACGAATACCGGCTGGCCGTGCACATCGATTTCATCCAGTATGGTCCAGTCAGCTGTATCGATAACCAGCACCTTGTGTTGCCCGACAGCGGGGACGAAAGCCTTGCTGCCGGCAACCGCCCAGCCTTCCAGGTGCGGCATTTTGTAGACCGGCAGTTTTTCATCGTGCTCTGCATAACCCTTGAGTATTTTCCGCACCCCGTTTTCCGGGTGCCACAGGTCCAGCAACGCCATGCTGTCTTCGCCAAACAGGCCGGCAATGTAATAGCGGCCGTCCGGTGTGATCAGGGCATCATAGGGCGCCCTTCCGATATGTTCGAAGCGTGTTATCGCGGGCTTGTGGGGGTCTTTCATATCCACCAGCCAGATCTGGTCGCCATCATACAGGCTGAACACAAACCGGTTGCCGGGTGCATCCACCAGGCCGACTGTCTTGGAGAGTTTGCCCGGGGTATATTCGGCGGGGATATCGGCGACCATCTCAAGTGTAGTCGCGTCGAAGATTCGCACCCCCCCCGGCTTGTAGTTGGACACTGCGACCCACTTCCCGTCCTGTGAGATAGCACCACCGATACTGTTGCCGGACTGCATCACCCGCTTTACTATGCGGCCCTTCAGCAGGTCCACCTTTGTCAGCCCGCCATCGCGGCCGAACACATAGGCGTAGCGTTCATCTCGTGAAAACACGACAGAAGCATGAGACAGGTCGCCGAGCCCCTCGATTTCCGAGAGACGGGTATCGCCGGTGTGTTCAACGACCAGCAGTTTACCGTTGGCACGTTCCACCACTACGCCGAGATCACCCGTGCCGCGCAGATCGCCGGCCAGTGCGCTGCCTGCAAGGGAAAACGCGAGGAGGGTAGCCAGCAATGATCTCATTGTGTTGTCTCCGGTGTTTTCAGGTAGTCGACAATCCAGTTGATCTCTGCGTCGGTGAGTAACGGCTGCCACGTCGGCATGGGCGTTCCGGGCCGTCCTGAACGGATGGTCGTAAACAGGGATTTGTGGTTCCTGCCCTGCAGTGCCTGCGGTGTTAACGCAGGCCCCAGTCCGCCGGTCAATCGCATCCCGTGACAGGAACCGCAGTCCTGGTGGACAAGGTTACGCAGTTCGGTCTGGCGTTGCGCGGTAACGGCTTCCGCCGTAGCAGACATCGTCAAGGTGCACATGGTGATAAACAGAATCACCCTAGGCATATTTAAGTTCCATTTCCTTCGCCCACGGCATAAACCATTCCAGTTCTTCCGCCAGTGAAACGACCTGGCCGATAATCAGCATGGCCGGTGACGTGATCGCGTGCTGTTCTACAGCCTGCTGTAGTTCATCGACAGTGGTAATGACAGTGCGCTGGTTTGAGGTGGTGCCGCGCTCGACAATCGCCGCCGGTGTATCTCCGGGCCGGCCGGCTTCGACAAGATCACGGATGATCCGGGACAGGTTTGCGAGACCCATATAAATCACCAGTGTCTGTTCCGGGTCAGACAGGGCCGCCTGGTCAAGTACCAGTGTTTCGTTATTCTTGCTGTGCCCGCTGACGAATTGCACCCCCCGGGCAAGACCGCGATGGGTCAGGGGGATACCCGCATAAGCAGCACAGGCCTGTGCCGCAGTAATGCCCGGTACCACTTCAAAAGCGATATCGTTGCGTGCCAGCGCCAGTGCCTCTTCACCGCCACGACCGAAAATAAAGGGGTCGCCCCCTTTCAGACGCACCACACGCTGGCGTTTCCTGCCCAGGTCTACCAGCAGGGCATTGATTTCTTTCTGGCTGAGGGTGTGGTGACCGGTTACTTTACCGACGTACACTCTGGAAGCGGAGTGAGGTATCAGGTCGAGAACTTCCTGTGACACCAGCCGGTCGTAAACCACAGTGTCAGCTGACCGGATCAAACGCTGTGCCTTGACCGTGAGAAGATCCGGATCACCAGGTCCTGCACCAACCAGATAAATTTTTGCCTGTATGCTCAACCGATATCTCCCGAATACCCCATTGTCTGTGGTGACGAACTCCCGCCCGCCCATGCGGCACTATTGGGCTTATATTGGAGGTGGGGGTTTTTGCTGTCCTTGATATAGGTCAAGGGTTTATATTGAGTCTAATACAGGATGTTGAAAGCCGTTCGGGAAGGGGCAACACCCGGAGGTTCGCGGCCGTCCCCTTGACTCGTCCGGCCCGGGGGATTCTTATAGCACCATGCAATTACGGGAGGGGGCTCCATGGGCAGCACAGACAACTGGCTGACACACGAACATTCACTGTACGAGAATCTCATTTCCCGTTGTATGGAAGCGATTGAAGTCGAGGACTGGCAGACAACTGACGTGCTATTCATGAAAATGGTTGCCCACCTGAAGCGCCATATGGCCCTGGAAGAGGAAGTGCTGTACTCCGCCTATGAAGCGGCAAGCCATGCTCCCCAGGGACCGACAGTGGCCCTTCGGGAGGAGCATGATGACATCGTCCGTCTTGTTACGGACATGGCGCAGGTCATCAAGTCCAGGAACTCGGACCTTGTTCTGGATTGTATGACTCGGCTGGAAGACCGGATGATCAAACATCATGAAAAGGAGGAGGATTTCTTTTTACCCATGGCCAGTCATATACTGGACGCCAGCCGGGAAGAAATTTCACAGCAGCTCGATACATTCGATATGTCGAAATCAGACAGGAAATGGGATATCTGAACGCATAAAAAAACGGGAAGGGGAGTGACCTCCCCTTCCCGTCTGTTTCAGCGCAAGCCGGATCAGTAGATATCGTGCATGGTGTTATACACGTTGAACTTGCCGGTCGGTGTAACCAGACGCTTGTCCTTGATCACCTTCTTCAGTTTGCGGGTCTTGTCATCCACGATCACGATGGCGGATTCCTGCTCCTTGCCGCTCCACACCGAGAACCAGACCTCGTCACCGGCCTTGTTGTACTCAGGCTGAACAACACGTTTCGGTCCGTCACCCTTGATACCGGCCCATTCAGCAATCGGCAGGACCTCATAGCCCTTGTCGAGGTGGTCCACGTCAAACACGGCGACACTCTGGCTGATCTTGCTGTCCGGGTTCAGTGGTGAATCAACCCAAAGGTTCTTTGATTTTGGGTGTGATTTCACGAACAGGGAACCACCGCCCTGGCCCTTCAGGGTGCGTACCACTTTCCAGGCATTTTTCTTGTGGGTCACCGGATCTGTACCAATCATGGTGACATGATCATTACCCAGTGCACTGGTTACCCAGACCGGACCGTACTCTGGATCACTCAGGTTGGCGCCACGACCCGGATGCGGGATCTTGGTGACATCGACCAGGGCTGTCAGCGTGTCTTCCTTCGAGTCGATGACTGCAATCTTGTTCGATTTGTTGGCCGCTGTCAGGAAGTAACGGTGCGTGGAGTCCCAGCCACCATCATGCAGAAAACGTGCTGCACCAATGGTGGTGACCTTGAGGTTGTTGATATCCTCGTAGTTGACCATCAGTACCTTGCCGGTTTCCTTCACGTTGACGATAAACTCGGGGTGCTCGTGAGAGGCGACAATGGCAGCCACGCGTGGTTCCGGGTGGTATTCCTGGGTATCAACCGTGTAGCCGCGGGTGGATACGATTTTCAGCGGCTCCAGGGTGTCGCCATCCATGATGACATACTGTGGTGGCCAGTAGGCGCCGGCAATGGCGTACTTGTCTTCATAGCCCTTGTACTTGGAGGTCTCCACGGAACGCGCTTCGAGCCCGATCTTGATTTCGGCCACGTTATCAGGCTTCTTCATCCACAGGTCGATGAGATTGACCCTGGCATCGCGCCCGATCACAAACAGGTAACGTCCTGAAGTTGAATAACGCGAGATGTGTACCGCATAACCGGTATCGATCACGTTGATGATTTTTTTCGTATCACCATCAATCAGTGCAATCTGTCCGGCATCACGCAACGTCACCGAGAAGATGTTGTCCAGATTGTACTTGTTCATCTTCTTCTTCGGACGTTTCTCCGGGTCAACCAGCACCTTCCAGGTCGCCTTCATTTCTTTCATGCCGAACTCAGGCGGAATCGGAGGCTCGTGCTGAAGATACTTGGCCATGAGTGTGACTTCATCAGGCGAGAGCGCACCCGATGATCCCCAGTTCGGCATACCGGCCGGGGAACCGAAGTTGATGAACACTTTCAGGTAATCAAGACCCTTGGGCCGGGTAATGTCAGGGGTCAGCGGTTTGCCGGTCGCGCCCTTGCGCAGTACACCGTGACAACCGGCACAACGCTCGAAGTAGATCTTCTTGGCCTTGGAAAATTCTGCCTCTGTCAGGGCAGGGGCGCCGGGGGTGATCACATCTTTTGACTGCATCTGTTCCGGAACAGGTGCGCCCTTGTAGCGCATTTCTCCCGGCGTGGTTCCCGGGTGTTCGGAATCCTTGGCATGTGCGCCAAGCGAGCTGAGCAAAAGCACGCTCATGGCCGCAATACGGGAAACTGCTGATCTGTCCATCGTTCTCTCCCTTTCTTCAGGTTGACTTACTGCAGGCATCCTACATAGATCAATATTGCAGGCCTTGATCTATATCAATTGACCGGTGAAACAGCATCGGCTGCACAAGCATCATTTCTCCATGCCTCTGATGCGTTCCAGTGCCGCTTTACTTTTCTCCCTTCTGATACGTTTTTCCGACAGTGGCGGGCACTTGTGATCGTCCCAATACGTTACCTGGCAATCCAGGCAGTAGTGGCACTCATTGGGGTTGATCTCGCCGGTTGGCCGTATCGCCTGGACTTCACATTGCCGGGCACAGATCTGGCAGGGTCGGCCACACTCCTTGCGACGTCGCAGCCAGTCAAAGATGCGAAGGGGTGCCGGGATGGCCAGTGCCGCGCCAAGCGGGCAAAGGTATTTGCAGTAAAACTTGCGGTTGAAAGCCGCTATAACAAGCAGGGCAAGGGCATAGCCCAGTACCACACCATCCCGGTTGAAGTGCAACACAATCGCGGTCTTGAAAGGTTCCACTTCGGCGGCCATGGCGGCGTAGCCGATGGATTGCAGGGACAGGCCAAACAGTGCCACAAAAATAATATATTTCAGTGCGGTAAGGCGTTCATGTACAACTGGCGGAAAGTGATACTCAGGAATTTTCAGCCACCGGGCTATCTTGCTGATCAATTCCTGCAGGGCGCCAAACGGGCACAGCCAGCCGCAATACACACCGCGTCCCCACAGCAGTAGTGTCAGTGCCACGAAACCCCACAGAATAAATATCAGGGGATCGACCAGGAAGGCTTCCCAGCTGAACTGATGCAGAATGGCATTGATAAAAGTCAACACGTGAATAATTGAAAGCTGTGCCAGACTGTACCAGCCGATGAAAAACAGGGTGAAAACCAGGTACCCGGTACGGATGTACTTCAGCAGTGCTGGTCGCCGGGTCAGCCAGTCCTGGAACAACAGTATAAAAACCAGCACGCCAAGTGCGACACACAGTACCGTGATCTGCCACAGGCGTACACGCCATACGGAGACCCAGAAAGGCTCATGGGTCGCACCCATCCACCAGGCCGGGGCCGGGTGGTTTTCTGTTGCCTCGGCAGCAGGCGCGACCACCGGCGCTGTCGACGCTGAGCCACTGGTCGGCACGGGTATTCCACGTGAACGGGCAACCTTGTTGACCGCTTTCATTACGGTTGCGTTCATGACCATGGCCGTAATGGTCGCACCGGTAATTCCGTCTATGGTCACGTAACCCTTTCGCTCCACGCCTCCCAGCTTGACCCGTTTGCGGGCCGATATTCCACGGTACTGGTCAACGTAGTGTTTCAGCTGCTTCTCGGAGATGCCGGCGGCCAGGATGGGTTCGGAGTGCTTGATGATCTGAAGGCCGGTAATCCGGCCATCGAGTCCGAGGCCGACCAGCAGGGTGATCGGTTTTCCGGAATAGGCAGGGATGGCTGCAATGTCTGTGGTGCGCAGTACGTAGCCCAGCAGGCGGTCACCCTTGTAGACCGGTGCCGCGAGTGGATCACCCTGGAACTCACCGACCTGGTCTGCCTGCGGGAAAAAGGTTCGGGCCAGGTCGTCTACAGGGTCAGCGAAAGCGGTACTGATCGTAGCCGCCAGCAGCAGCAAGCAGCCAGCCAGCCAGGCTGGAACAGCGACGAACTGCCGGTAAAACAGCTGTGCTCGATGATGTATTACTGGTGAATTCAGCATGAGTTATGAAAAAACCATCCGTAGCACACTCCCTTGACTGGTGTGTGTCAATCATTAATGGCTATCTTAAGCGCCGGCCGGCCACTCCTGTCATTGATTTAGGTCAAGCTGACTCCGGCACCCGGGTAACCGGCGCTGATTACCGCAAGTATGAATTTGGCCTTATAATGGCAGGCCTGCTGGAAGTAACCGGTCACATAAAGGAAGCGGGCAACAGAGCTTGCCGACCCTCGTATGAATAATATCTTTGTTTTCGATATCGAGACCATTCCGGACATCGAGAGTGGCCGCAAGCTGTATGACTTGCCCGATCTTGATGATGCCGATGTCGCCAAGGCCATGTTTCACCTGCGCCAGCAAGCCACCGGCAGTGAATTTCTGCCCTTGCACCTGCACCGGATCTGCGCCATTTCCGTCGTGCTGCGCCACAAGGACAAGCTCAAGGTCTGGTCACTGGGTGAGCCGGATGCCGGTGAGGCGGAACTGGTACAGCGGTTTTTTGATGGTGTAGAGAAGTTTACGCCCACCCTGGTGTCCTGGAACGGCGGTGGATTTGACCTGCCCGTGTTGCACTATCGTTCCTTATTACACGGCGTGCAGGCGCCGCGCTACTGGGATACCGGTGAAGATGACCGGGATTTCAAGTGGAATAACTACCTCAGTCGCTACCACGCGCGTCATACTGACCTGATGGATGTATTGGCCGGCTACCAGATGCGGGCCAGTGCCAAACTCGACGAGGTGGCGACCATGCTGGGTTTTCCCGGCAAGATGGGGATGAGCGGTGCGAAAGTATGGGACGCCTTTCACGCCGGCGAGGTCGAGGGAATCCGCAACTATTGCGAAACCGATGTGCTGAACACCTGGCTGGTTTACCTGCGTTTTCAATTGATCCGCGGCCACCTGACGCACAAGGCCTACGAGCAGGAGCTGGAATTGCTGCGGGAAACACTGGTGCAGGAAGACAAGCCGCACTTTACTGAATTTCTGCAACACTGGCAGCCATGAGTAAACGTCGCAGAAAACCCAAACTGCCCAACTACCCGGTGCGGGTCACGGTCGAATCCATGACCCACGACGGGCGCGGCGTAGCGCACGTCGAGGGCAAGGCGGTCTTTATTGATGGCGCTCTGCCAGGTGAGGAACTGAGTTTTCTGTACACGGCCAAATCACGCAAACACGATGAAGGCAAGCTGTGCGAACTGTTCCAGGCTTCGGATCAGCGTGTCGAGCCAAAGTGTGCGCATTTTGAAATCTGCGGCGGTTGCAGCCTTCAGCACCAGGCACCCGCCAGCCAGATACTGACCAAGCAGCAGACCCTGCTGGATAACCTGGAGCGTATCGGTAAAGTCACGCCCGAGCGGGTGCTCGAAGCACTGACCGGGCCAGCCTGGGGTTATCGTAACAAGGCGCGGCTGGGTGTGAAATTCGTGCGCAAGAAGGGTCGGGTGCTGGTCGGCTTCCGGGAAAAGCGTAAACCGTATCTTGCCGATATCCGGCGCTGTGAAGTCCTGCACCCTTCGGTCGGTGAACGTCTCGACGAGCTGGCCGGGATGATCCAGGGCCTGCAGGCGCGTGAACGTATTGCGCAGATCGAAGTAGCGGTCGGGGAGCAGGCCACGGTACTGGTATTTCGCAACCTCGACCCCCTGTCAGACAGTGATACACAGCGTCTGAAAGACTATGCAGAACAAAGCGGTCTGCATGTCTGGTTGCAGCCGGGCGGGCCGGACACGGTTGCGCCATTGTGGCCGGAGGATTCACAACTGTCCTATCACTTGCAGGACCATGATATCGAGATGCAGTTCCAGCCAACGGATTTCACCCAGGTCAATGCTGACATCAACCGCGCCATGATTCGCCAGGCGCTGGAACTACTGGAACCGGACAGTGACAGCAAGGTGCTGGACCTGTTCTGCGGGCTGGGTAATTTTACCTTGCCACTGGCGCGAAACGCTGCACAGGTTGCCGGTGTGGAAGGTGATGTCAGGCTGGTGAAAAGCGCACGGGAAAATGCCGCGCGAAACGACATCGATAACGTCGAATACCATGCTGTCGATCTCACACAGGATCCGGCCGGCCAGGGCTGGATGCAACAACAATACGACCGTATCCTGCTCGATCCGCCACGCAGCGGCGCACAGGAAATGATGCCACATATCGCGGCATTGGGTGCCGAACGTATTGTCTATGTATCCTGTCATCCCGGCTCACTGGCACGTGACGCCGGTCTGCTGGTCAACGAACACGGTTACCGGCTGGTTGCAGCCGGTGTTATGGACATGTTTCCGCATACGGCGCACGTGGAGTCCATGGCCATGTTCGAGAAGAGCCATGGCTGAAGCGGGTAATACAGAAACCACAGACGAGCATTACACCTGGGAGCGTGTGATGCGTATTGTCCGTGAACACCGGCGTGAGCTGGTGTGGGCGAATGTTATTGCCATGCTGGCCGTGCTGGTCAGTGTGCCATTGCCCCTGATGATGCCGTTACTGGTTGACGAAGTATTGCTCAAGGAGCCTGCAACGCTGGTCAGCACAATGAACCGGCTGTTCCCGGAAGGCTGGCACGGGCCGGTGCTATATATCACCGCAATATTACTTGCCACCATCGCGATGCGTTTCGCCAGCGTGATATTTACCGTGTGGCAATTACGCGAGTTCAGTTTTATTTCCAAAGATGTTGTGTTCCGTATACGGCGTGATCTGTTGTTACGCTTGCAGCGAATTTCACTGGCCGAGTACGAGGCTATGGGGAGCGGCGAGGTGACGTCACATTTCGTGACTGACCTGAATGCCATCGATACCTTCATCGGCATGTCGGTGAGCAAGTTCCTGATCGCGGTGCTGTCACTGATTGGCGCCGCCGGGGTGTTGTTGTGGATGCACTGGAAGCTGGCGTTACTGATCCTGTTCCTGAACCCGGTTGTCGTGTACTTCACTGTATCACTGGGCAAGCAGGTCAAACAGCTCAAACGTCGTGAGAACCAGGCCTTCGAAGTTTTCCAGGGCGCGCTGACGGAAACGCTGGATGCCATTCAACAGATACGTGCTTCCAACCGCGAAGGTTACTACCTGAAACGCGTCATCGAGCGTGCACGGCAGATCAAGCATGATTCAGCCGCCTTCTCGTGGAAAAGCGATGCCGCCAGCCGCCTGTCATTTTTTGTTTTTCTGGTCGGCTTCGACCTGTTTCGCGCAGTCAGTATGCTGATGGTGCTTTATTCAGGACTCAGCATAGGCGAGATGATGGCGGTATTCGCCTATCTGTGGTTTATGATGGGACCGGTCCAGGAAGTATTGAATATCCAGTATGCCTTCTACAGTGCGCGCGCCGCACTGGAGCGCATCAACAGCCTGCTCGATTTGCGCGAGGAGCCCCGCTATCCCACAGAGCGGAATCCGTTCAAGGGCAGACGTGGCGTCTCGGTTCAGGCGGACAATATTCATTTCTCCTACCGTCCCGATGAACCGGTGCTGAACGGTGTCAGTCTGAATATCGAGGCCGGTCAGCGTGTCGCGCTGGTGGGCGCCAGTGGCGGTGGCAAGTCGACACTGGTGCAGGTGTTACTGGGCCTGTATCAGCCACAACAGGGTCAGATCTGTTTTGATGGTGTGCCTGTCCGGAAAATCGGACTCGAAGTAGTACGCGAGCATGTGGCTACGGTGTTGCAGCACCCGGTACTGTTCAATGACACAGTGCGTAACAACCTGACACTGGGGCGCGACTACCCGGATGAGTCGTTATGGGAAGCATTGCGAGCGGCACAAATGGAGGATGTGGTGCGCGATATGCCACAACAGCTCGATTCACAACTGGGTCGGCAGGGTGTGCGCCTGTCCGGTGGTCAGCGTCAACGTCTGGCGATTGCCCGCCTGCTGCTCAATGACCCGCAGGTGGTTATTTTCGATGAAGCCACCTCGGCACTGGATACCGAAACCGAAGCGCGTCTGCACGAGGCGTTGAAGCCGTTCCTGGAAGGTCGAACCGTGTTGATTATTGCGCATCGCCTGAGCGCGGTGAAACAGGCAGACCATGTTTACGTATTCGAAAATGGTCAGATCGCCGAGCAGGGTACGCACGGGGAGTTACTCAGGTCGGACGGTCTGTACAGTCGTTTATACGGTTGATGGGTGGTGTATCGACTTCAGCCCAGGGTAAAGTAAAACGTTGACCCCTCTCCCATCGTGCTTTCAGCCCAGACGCGCCCCTGGTGACGCTGGATGATGCGCTGGACAGTGGCAAGCCCTATGCCGGTGCCTTCATATTCCTTGCCGTGCAAGCGCTGGAAAGCCATGAACAGCTTGTCAGAGTAGTCGGTGTTGAAGCCGCAACCGTTATCCCGGACAAAGAAAACCTGTTCGCCCTTCTGTTCCATGGCGCCAAATTCAATACTGGTAGTGCCGGTGTTTCTGCTGCTGTACTTCCAGGCATTACCCAGCAGGTTTTCCAGCGCGATGTGTAGCAGATCAATATCACCTTCGGTGTGCAGGTTATCACTGATCCGCCATTCAACCGTGCGGGAAGGGTCCTGATTGTGCAGTTCCCCGGCAATCTCCGTCACGGCCTTTGACAGGTCAACATCGGAGTGACGGATGTCCTTGCGTGTTACACGTGACAGGACCAGCATGGCATCGATCAATTCACCCATATGCCGTGCGGCAGCGGACACGCGTCTCAGGTAATCCTTGCCGGTGTCATCCAGCTGATCGCTGTTGTCTTCCAGCAGCGCTTCCGAAAAACCGTTGATGCTGCGTAGCGGTGCACGCAGGTCATGCGAGACTGCGTAGCTGAAGGATTCCAGTTCCTTGTTGCTCCGTTCCAGCTCCTGTGTGCGAACACTGACCTGTTGTGCAAGATTATGTCGGGCTTGCTGGACTTCGTGAAACGAGGAGAGCAGGGCTTTCCGGGTCATGTGCTGGAAAAGGATAATCAGCGACAGCAGGTAAAGGACAAGCAGAATGGCAAGTATCTGCAGTATCTGACTGGCCTGCCGGCCGCGGTCTATATCCTGGTGGATGGGTTGCTCACCAAGCGCGAGGACTTCCATGGCATTGAGGAATTCGTCGATGGCCGCTTCATGCCGTAGTTCCAGCTGTTTCAGTTTCTCCAGACTGTCTCTTGCTTCAACCAGGCTGATACGATATTCCCACAGGGCTTTTTCATTATTCAGCCATTTGTCGATGACCCGGGAGAGCTGTATGACATGTTCATGCAATACCTGATTGTATTGTGAAGCTTCGAGGTATTGTGCGACGCGTTTTCTCAGTTCAGTGGCAGACTGGGTGAATGTCGCCATGGCGGCAGGCATTGACGAGGAGCCTTCGGCTTTCTCGATAGCCAGCATGGGCGGACGCATGGCATCGAGGAACTGGATAGCGATTTGCGCGTGGTTACCCGTTATGATTCGTGCAGGGATATCCAGTAGCAGCAGTGCTGCAATAAAAGCGACACTGCCGGCCAATGCGGCCATGAGCATACGAAACGTGTTTTTAGGCATTTATTACAACTTCCTGTGCCTGCTACATCCTGTGCGTTAGACCTAGCTTAGCGTAAGGGCCTGGAATTACAAAAAGTGGTTAGTCGATCGGAGCCCTTGATTACAGACGATACCAGCGTTTTGACAGGGCGCTGAACACCCGTTGCGGGTACCAGGTCTTTCCCACGCTACCGTTGTAACGCGCCAGCGCCCGCGTGCGGTCACCTTTTTCCCGGTCGAGATAAAGCCTCAAAATGGTACAACCCATACGCAGGTTGGTATGAATATCGAACAGGTCATCATCGGGACGGCCGATTTCGTCCAGCCAGAATGGCATCACCTGCATCAGGCCGCGCGCGCCGGCGTGTGATATCGCGAAGTGGTCGAAGTTACTTTCCACCTCGATCAGCGCCAGTACCATTTCAGGGGGCAGGTTGGCGCGAGTCGCTTCATAGTGCGCGGTTTTCAGGATCAGCAAGCGTTCTTCAGGGTCGGGGATTTTGCGTGCCAGCCGCTTCGACATGTCCGTCAGCCAGACCTCGGCGTGGAAACGGTCCTCGAAGCTGTCGGAAGATTGCACGGCGTGAATCAGGAGCTCGCGCATTTCGTCATCGGGGCGTTCCTGGGTGGCGGCACCGGCAAGACTACAGTACAGGAGGGTGAGCAAAGGCAGCAGAAAAACCGGCATGCGCCGTGATGACGATTTAATACGCCGGGATAACGAATTAATCAGATCTTCCCTGGGCCAGCTGTGACGTGAGGAAGTCAATAATCCCGTCACGCGCAATATCCTGGTTGTCGCCACCACGGCGCGATTTGTACTCCACCAGCCCCTTGTCCAGATTTTTTTCACCAATTACCACCCGATGCGGTATGCCAATAAGTTCCATATCGGCAAACATGACCCCGGGCCTTACCTCTCTGTCATCAAAAATGACATCCAGGCCGGCGGCCAGCATTTCCTCGTAGAGCGCGTCGCAGGCTTCGCGTACCCGCTGGGACTTTTTGCGGTTCATGCCCAGCAGCGCCACCTGGAAGGGCGCCAACGCCGAAGGCCAGCGAATGCCCTGCTCGTCGTGGTTCTGCTCGATGGCAGCGGCGATGACGCGTGACACGCCAATCCCGTAGCAGCCCATTTGAATGATGATTTCCTTACCATTTTCGTCCAGTACAGTGGCTTTCATGGCACGGCTGTACTTGTCTCCGAGCTGGAATACATGGCCTACCTCGATGCCGCGGGCGATTTTTGCCACACCCTGGCCGTCCGGGCTGGGGTCACCCTCAACCACATTACGGATGTCGGCGACCTGTGGCTCCGGGCAGTCACGGCCCCAGTTGACGCCGGTCAGGTGCTGGCCATCGACATTGGCGCCGCACACGAAATCGGCCAGATGCGCAGCTGCCCGGTCGGCGATGACGGGGATATCCACTCCGACCGGCCCGAGTGAACCGGCACCGCAACCGGCGGCTGCGCGAATCTGCTCGTCGCTGGCCAGGGTCAGGGGTTGCGCCACCTGCTCCAGTTTTTCCGCCTTGATTTCATTCAGGGTGTGATCACCGCGCAGGCACAGTGCCACTACGCCGCCGTCGGCACCTTCAACCAATAGCGTTTTAATGGTTTGTTCCGGATTGACATCCAGTGCCTTGCAGACGTCTTCGATGCTATGTACGCCGGGCGTATCGACAGTTTGCATTGCTTTACCCGGTGCGGGGCGTTCCCCGGCAGGTGGCAAGGCTTCGGCCAGTTCCAGGTTGGCGGCATAGCCACTTGCACTGGAAAATACGATGGCGTCTTCACCGGAATCCGCCAGCACATGGAACTCATGCGACAGGGCGCCGCCGATGGAACCGCTGTCAGCACGCACGGCGCGGAAGTCGAGTCCCAGTCGGGTAAAGATGCGGGTATAGGTGTCGTACATCTGCTGGTAGGTTTCATCCAGCGAGGGCTTGTCGATGTGGAAGGAGTAGGCATCTTTCATAAGAAATTCGCGCGCGCGCATTATGCCGAAACGCGGACGAATCTCGTCACGAAACTTGGTCTGGATCTGGTAATAGTTGAGCGGTAGCTGCTTGTAGCTGCGCACTTCCCGGCGCACCAGGTCGGTGATGATTTCCTCGTGGGTCGGGCCGATGCAGAACTCACGGTTATGGCGGTCGGTGAAACGCAGCAGTTCCGGTCCATACTGTTCCCAGCGGCCGGATTCCTGCCAGAGTTCTGCCGGTTGCACGGCGGGCATCAGCAGCTCCAGCGCACCGGCGCCATTCATCTCCTCACGTACGATGGCTTCGGCCTTGCGCAGCACGCGCAGGCCAAGGGGTTGCCAGCTGTACAGGCCGGCAGCGATTTTGCGGATCATGCCGGCGCGCATCATCAGCTGGTGACTGATGATTTCGGCGTCGGCGGGGGTTTCTTTTACCGTGGAGAGAGGGAAGCGGGAGACTTTCATTCGGATTTTATCAATTAGTAGGGGTCAGGGGCGGGATTGTAGCGGTCGGGGTTGGGGGAGTATAGGTTTTATCCGGGTGGCTTCGAGTCAGGTGGCTTCGAGTTGTGGCCCTGTGCTTGAAACACATCGTCATTCCTGGAAGGTCCCTTCATTCCAGCCCCACATGTGGCGGGCTGCATCGGCGAATTCGATATAGACACGATCGGCGGGGAGGTCCAGGGAGGTATTGAGCAGCTTGCAAAGGCCGCTCGACAGTTCGCCCGTCCGTGATTCTGGCAGGCCGATACTTTTCAGCTCCAGGTAGGCGAGCGGCTCGTCGCTGCCGCCGAATACCATGTCAGGGTTGTGTTCGAGGCTGACCATGACATAGCGCTCGGGTTTGCCCAGTAGTTCGGCGACGCGTGCAGAGGCGTCTTTGATCAGGGTTTTTGCCGTTGTTTCATCAATGGCCTGATTGGTCTGGATTTTAAGCAGGGGCATGTTCGGTCTCCTCCGTCATGGCCGGGCTTCAGGAACAGTTATCCTTGAGATATTTCTTTGATTCATCGATACGGCGACGGGTTTCTTTCTCGTCAAGTCGCTGGACGCTGCCGTCCGGCATGCGATAACGACGGTTACCACCGCGTTCCAGCAGTTGCACGGTTTTACGCGCGTTGTCGCAATTCTGTTTCAGCTGCGCGGCACGTTCCTTTTCCTGGTTCGCCATCTGTGCGTTTTCCCGATCCTGGCCCTGTTTTTCCTCCAGCGCCTTGACGCGGTCCTGCAGGCCGGGGCCGGATTTACCGGACGACGAAGCGGGGGCGTGCGGTGTTTTCATCCGTTTGGCTTCGACCCCGGCAGGCGGGAACTGGCCGAACTGGGTGTTGCCATGTTCGTCTTTCCATTTATACATGGCGGCTTGGGCACCGGCCATGGCCAGTAACAGGATGCCTCCGATGAGTGTCTTAGCAATCATGTAAATCCCCTTGGTTGTCGTCGTATTTCAGATACTTACCACGCGGATACGTGCGCGGCAAGTAATGGGTTCACGGCCGCGGGAGGAAAACGTTGAGGGGGGCGGGTGAATTCATCAAAAACAGGTCTGGATTCTGTCTGAAAAGGGTGGCAATATTAGCCAGTTCTGAACCTGCACTTTTGTGCATGTGCCCGATATACGGGCTTTTTTTCTGGTTTTTATTTTTTGCCTGCACCCGGGAGACAAAACAGGTGGAGCTGACTGGCGCGGAAATTTTTGTACGTAGCCTCGAAGAGCAGGGGGTCAAGCATGTGTTTGGCTATCCCGGCGGCGCGGTGTTGCCGATTTATGATGCACTTGACCAGCAGGACAAGGTCGAGCACATCCTGGTGCGCCACGAACAGGCTGCCACACACGCCGCGGATGGCTATGCGCGCTCCACCGGCCGTCCCGGCGTAGTGCTGGTGACCTCGGGTCCCGGTGCGACCAATGCGGTGACAGGTATTGCCACCGCCTACATGGATTCAATTCCAATGGTGATTTTCAGTGGCCAGGTGCCGACGGCGCTGATCGGTAACGATGCCTTTCAGGAAGTCGACAATATCGGCATCACGCGCCCCTGTGTGAAACACAACTTCCTGGTCAAGGATGTGAAGGATCTTGCGCTCACCATCCGCAAGGCATTTTATATCGCGACCACAGGTCGACCTGGCCCGGTGGTGGTCGATATTCCCAAGGACGTCAGTACGCTGAAGGCGGAGTTCCATTACCCGAAGCGCGTCAAAATGCGTTCCTACAACCCGGTCACCAAAGGGCACCCGCGGCAGATCAAAAAAGCTGTTGACCTGATGCTGTCGGCGAAACGGCCCATGCTGTACACCGGTGGTGGTGTGGTGGTTGGTAATGCCAGTAAGCAGCTGGTGGAGATGACGAAGCTGCTGAACTTCCCGATTACCAACACACTGATGGGTCTTGGCGCCTACCCGGCGACGGACAAGCAGTTTGTCGGCATGCTGGGCATGCACGGGACATATGAAGCCAACATGTCCATGCATAACTGCGATGTGCTGATTGCGATCGGCGCGCGCTTCGACGACCGTGTCACCGGTAATGTTGAAAAATTCTGTCCCTCGGCGAAGATCATTCACGTCGATATCGACCCGGCCAGTATCTCCAAGAATGTCGGTGTCGATGTACCGATCGTCGGACCGGTTGACCAGGTCCTTAAGGAAATGATCGCCCAGCTGATTACCAGCAAGGTGAAACCGGATGCGGCAGCGCTCAAGGCCTGGTGGAAGCAGATCAACGAATGGCGCGCCATGGATTGCCTGAAATACAGTACCGATTGCGAGCACATCAAGCCGCAGGCGGTGGTCGAAACCCTGTACAAGGTGACAAAGGGCAATGCCTTTGTGACCTCGGACGTGGGTCAGCACCAGATGTTTGCCGCGCAGTTCTACAAGTTCGACAAGCCGAACCGCTGGATCAATTCAGGTGGGCTGGGCACCATGGGCTTCGGCCTGCCCTCGGCGATGGGCGTGCAGATCGCGCATCCCAAAAGCACCGTGGCCTGCATCACCGGTGAGGGCAGCATCCAGATGTGCATCCAGGAACTGTCGACCTGCCTGCAGTACGGGTTGCCAATCAAGATCATTAACCTGAATAACGGGTTTCTCGGTATGGTGCGTCAGTGGCAGGAATTCTTTTACCAGGGGCGCTACGCAAGTTCGTACATGGAGTCATTGCCGGATTTTGTCAAGCTGGCCGAGGCCTACGGGCACGTCGGCATGCAGATCAGCAAGCCGGAAGATGTCGAGGGCGCACTGAAGGAAGCCATGAAGCTGAAAGATCGCCTGGTGTTCATGGATTTTCTGATTGACCCGAACGAGAATGTATACCCGATGATCCCGGCCGGCGCCGGCCTGAACGAAATGATACTGGTGTAACGATGCGGCATATCATCTCCATACTGATGGAAAACGAAGCGGGCGCACTGTCGCGTGTGGCCGGGCTGTTTTCGGCGCGTGGCTATAACATCGAGTCACTGACGGTGGCGGCGACTGAAGATCCCTCGCTGTCGCGCATGACGCTGGTGACCACCGGCACCGACCAGATCATCGAACAGATCACCAAACAGTTGAACAAGCTGATCGACGTGGTGAAGCTGATGGATATGTGCGAAGGCGAGCACATCGAGCGTGAAATGATGTTGATCAAGGTGCGCGCCGTGGACAACGGGCGCGAGGAGATCAAGCGGATGGCGGATATTTTCCGCGGACGTATCATCGATGTCACCGACGCCCTGTATACCATCGAAGTCACCGGCACCAGCGGCAAGCTGGATGCCTTTATTGAAGCAATCCCGGCGACCGACATCATCGAAGTGGTGCGCTCGGGTGTAACGGGTATAGCGCGCGGTGAACGCGCCTTGCATGTTTAAACACATTTAAAATCCAGTCAGGGTACAGAGCTATGGCACTAAACATTTATTACGACAAGGATGCAGACCTTTCCATCATCAAGGGTTCAAAGGTCAGCATTATCGGTTACGGTTCACAGGGGCATGCACATGCCAACAACCTGAAGGAATCCGGCGTGGACGTTACTGTCGGTTTGCGCGCAGGTTCGATTTCCGAAGCCAAGGCGAAGAACGCCGGCCTGGCCGTGAAGTCGATTGAAGATGCCGTCAAGAGCGCCGACGTGGTGATGATTCTCGCGCCTGACGAGCACCAGGCAAAGTTGTACCGCGACAAGATCGAACCCAACATCAAGAAGGGCGCGGCACTGGCGTTTGCGCACGGTTTCAATATTCACTACGAGCAGATCGAACCGCGCGCCGATCTCGACGTTATCATGATCGCACCCAAGGGGCCCGGCCACCTGGTGCGCTCCATGTACACACAGGGCGCCGGTGTACCGTCGTTGATTGCAGTATTCCAGGATGCCAGTGGCAAGGCCAGGGATATTGCCCTGTCGTATGCCTCGGCAAATGGTGGTGGCCGTGCAGGCGTGATCGAGACGACTTTCAAGGAAGAGACCGAAACGGACCTGTTCGGTGAGCAGGCTGTGCTGTGTGGTGGTGCGACTTCGCTGGTACAGGCCGGTTTTGAAACCCTGACCGAAGCGGGTTATGCGCCGGAAATGGCTTACTTCGAGTGCCTGCACGAACTCAAGCTGATCGTCGACCTCATGTACGAAGGCGGCATCGCCAATATGCGTTACTCGATTTCCAATACCGCCGAGTACGGCGACCTGACCCGTGGTCCACGCGTTGTTACCGCGGAAACCAAAGCGGAGATGAAACGCATCCTGACAGAAATCCAGAACGGCGAGTTTGCCCGCGAGTTTATCCTGGAGAACCAGGCCGGCGCCGCCACGTTGAAGGCCAAGCGTCGCCTGGGTCGTGAGCACCAGATCGAACAGGTTGGCCAGAAGCTGCGCAGCATGATGTCCTGGATCAGTGATAACAAGATTGTCGACAAGAAAGTCAACTAACCCGTAATCACAGGGGCTGCCGTTGCAGCCCCTTTTCTTTCCGAGCCCCACGCTATGGCGACAGGCCGTTACCCCTACTTTTCCCGTGCCGGCTGGTTGCCGTTTCTGCTGTTTGCCATTACCGGGTTTGTTGTCGGAAATGCCGTCGGCTGGCTCTGGTCGTCGCCTTTCTGGCTGCTCTGCCTGTTTGTCCTGTTTATCTACCGGGATCCGTATCGCGATATACCGGCGAGTCCGCTTGCCGTTGTGAGCCCTGCCGATGGTATTGTTTCTCAGGTGGAAAACGTTCGTGATCCGTATCTGGATCGTGATGCAATTCGCGTCCTGATCAATATGAGCCATATTGGTGTGTACAGCACGCGTAGTCCGGTGGAAGGAAAAGTCATGAAGCCGCCATACGATGGGGGTGCCGACCGACCACACGGCGTGTGGCTGAAAACCGACGAGGATGATGACCTGGTGATTGTCATGCATCGCAGTCCCTTGCACAATCTGCCGCGCTGCTATGTGGGTATAGGAGAACGGCTCGGGCAGGGGCAGCGCTGTGGATTTATCCCGATGGGCGGACAGGTCGAGATCTATTTGCCGTGTAACAGTCGTGTGCAGGTAAAGGCCGGCTCGCACGTACGGGCCGGATCTGATGTAATAGCCCTTCTGGTCCACAAATAGGCTTCGCGCCCGGGCAACAGTATGGACGAAGAACAGCAGACCCGACCTCGTCGCAGGGGTATCTATCTCCTTCCCAACCTGTTTACCACGGCAGGTTTGTTTGCCGGGTTCTACGCCATTGTGTCGGCCATGAGCGGTAACTTCGAGGTGGCGGCGATCGCCATCTTTGTTGCCATGGTTATGGACGGAATCGATGGCCGTGTTGCACGCCTGACCAATACCCAGAGTGAATTCGGTGTCCAGTACGACAGCCTGTCGGACATGGTGTGTTTCGGACTCGCGCCTTCACTGATTATTTTCGAGTGGGCGCTGCGCAGCATGATCGAGCAGGGCTGGATCTGGAACAAGTTAGGCTGGTTGTCGGCGTTTGTGTATACCGCCGGTGCAGCACTGCGCCTGGCACGATTCAATACCCAGGTTGGCAGTGCAGACAAACACTATTTTCAGGGATTGCCGAGTCCTTCGGCTGCCGCTGTGCTGGCCGGACTGGTGTGGTTCAGTGAAGACAATAACCTCAGTGGTGAGGATATGTGGATGGTTGGTGCAGTACTGGCCGCCGCCATGGGTGCACTGATGGTCAGCAACGTGCGCTACTACAGCTTCAAGGAAATCGATTTCAAGAATCGGGTGCCGTTCGTGGCACTGGTGCTTACGGTTTTCGTGTTTGTAGTGATTTCCAGCCACCCGCCCAGTGTGCTGTTTTTCGGTTTCCTGTTATATGTAATCTCCGGGCCGGTATTGACGCTCTACCAGATACGTCAGCGTCGGCGTCAGCGCCGTCAGTCCCAGTAGGTAATATCGTGTATACGTGCGGAAATTTTCTTAATTTTCGCCATATAAATTAGCAATAACGCTAAAACTATATAAAATAATACTAAATTTAGCAGTATTGACAAGTATAAATCTGGGCTATACTTGTCACATATGACCATATCTATTCAAAAACATGACACCGTGGTTGCTGGTCTGATGCAGGATATTCTTCGTCAGGCACAGGACCGTGGCTGGTCGCAGGGCGAGCTGGCCGAGCGCGCTTCGGTTCCCGATTCCAGTATTTCCCGTATTAAAAGAACAGGGCGCGCGGATCTCGCCACGTTGGCCAGACTGGCCAGTGCGGTGGGGCTCAGGTTGACGCTGGTACCGGACAGTGACTTTACGGAAAAACTGACGCGGGGTGATCTGTTCTGATGCAGGATGTGCAGTTCAGTATCTGGACCCGGGCCGGCGGGCAAGCGGTGAAGATGGGTAGTCTCTATGTCACAGACACCGAGGCACGCTTTTCCTATACGGCGGACTTCGTGGACAGTGGTCTGCCTGGCCTGAGCCTGGTTTATTCACCACAACTGTTTGCAGAAACAACCATAGTTCACCACCAGAGTGGTTCGTTGCATCCGCGCTTTCGCGCATTAATACCTCCCGCCGATGAGCAGAATTTCCAGCGCAAGCTGATGCTGGCTTTTTTACGTGAGAAGGGTGTTGAGCCGGGCAGTGGCTTTGCGGCGGATCTTGCCTTGCTGGCCCATACCGGTCACGGCGGGATCGGTCATGTCGATGTATTCCCCGATGACGATGCCGCGCAGCGCTGGTATACCAGCGATGATAGCGGTCCACTGGTACCGATCGGCGATCGTTTCGGTTTCTCGCTCAAGGACATGATTTCCTGGCTGGATGCGGATGCACGATTTATTCTCGAAAGCCTGGGACCGACACCGTCGGTGGGTGGTGCAATCCCCAAGTTACTGGTGGCGATACCGGCGGAAGGTTGGGACGGCCGCATCAGTCTGCCAAATCGTATAGCGCGCGATGATCGTATCGATGTGGTGCTCAAGATCGAACGTACCCAGGCGTACCCCGGGCTTGCTGCACTCGAGGCGCTGGCGCTCGATCTGCATCGCGAAGCCGGTTTTAAAACGCCGCGTTACTGGTTTGCCGAAGTTGGCGGGCTACCGGCGCTGGCGGTGGAGCGCTTCGACCGCAGTGATGACGGGAACCCGTTACCGATGGAAAGCCTGTATTCACTGCTGGCCTCCGGTGCCAGAGATATTGTCCGGCACACGGACGGTTCCCTGGATCGCATCGGCAAAGTGATAGACCTGGCGGAACCCTTGCTGATGGCGGATAAAAAAACCGCAAGAATACATCTGCTGGAGCGTCTGTTGCTGGCCCTGTTAACGGGCAACGGTGATATGCACCTCGAGAACCTGTCGCTTATCGGCGCGGAAGGCAAGGCGCAATTTTCACCTGTCTACGATCCGACGCCCATGCGGGCCTATAGTATGCACAACATGCTGTGCGCCGTGACATTCGGGGAATACGGTGAACACCCGGACGAGGACGACCCCCTGCAGGCAGCGTGTATACAGTTTGCGCATAACATCGGCCTGCGGCGTGCAGACCTGGGGCGTTGTGTAGAACGTCTGCTGGAGGTGACGGCAGGTTATGGCGAGCGAGTCGGAGCGCTGGACACTTTACCCGGCGAGAATCGCGAACGCCTGGAAGGGATTCATCGGGACATGCGGCAGCGTTTGCGCGGGCTGCAATTATAAGCAAGGCCGGAATAATTCGTCATTGCGAGCGTAGCGCGGCAATCTTTCTGGCCAGGTGCCAGTCTGTGTGAGATTGCCGCGCTACGCTCGCAATGACGATTAGTCCTGGTTCGTATTATCAACCCAGTCCGACCAGTCGCTGCGATTCTCGGCGACATGGAACAGGGCTGCAACCACATGACGGTCATACTTGCTGCCGGCTTCCTGCAGTAACTGGTCCAGTGCCTGTTCGATGCTCACAGCCTGCCGGTAGGCGCGCGGGCTGACCAGCGCAACAAAGGCATTGGCTACCGCCAGTATGCGTGCGGTCAGAATAATCTCGTCGCCACGCAGGTGATCGGGATAACCGCTGCCATCCATATGTTCCTGCTTCTGGCGGATGGTGTCGAGTACCGGGCCATCGAAGTCCAGGTCCTCGAGCAACTCCACGCCAAACTGGACGTGGCGCTGCAGCAGTGCCTGTTCTGCCTCGGTCAGTGGCGAACGTTTTGTCAGAACTTCCTTTGGAACAAATATCTTGCCCAGGTTGGCCAGGCTTGCGGCGAGGTCGAGGGATTGCCGTTGTTGTTCGTCGAGGTTCAGCTCGGCAGCTACTGCATTGGCAACTTCCACCATGCGTGCGGTGTGATCGGCGGAGTAGGGGTCATGCAGATCGACGACATGCATGAGGGTTGCGACCAGGCGGCGTAGCAGTTCGGCATGTTTCTGCTGTGCCTGCTGCAAGTCCGTGATGTCGTGCAGTACCAGTAATACGGCATTGTCGCGTTTGCCAACCCGATCGACCGGAATCGCGGAGCACTGAAAGGTTCGTGTTGTTTCGGTGAGCGTGAGTTCAAGCGTATCGTGATGGCTTTTGCGGTCTGACTGCACCTGTTCAACAAGACGGTTTAACGGCGCGGCATTCGCCGGTCCCAGTACGCCTGTCAGGGAGTTTCCAACCAGTTCCTGTGGCCTTGCGCCTGTCGTGCTGGCGATGAGGCTGTTGGCGAACAGAACCTGCTGCTGTTCGTCGAGCAGCAGGATATGCGCTTCGGTATTGTCGGTTACAGCGTGCAGCAGTTCGGTCTGGTTCTGGAGTTCGTGGGTTTTTGCGCGCAGTTCATCGGCATCCTGCATGGCGCGTACGCTGCTGCCATGCCGCCAGGCGGCGACCAGAATGGCGGCAATGAAAAACAGCAACAGCGAGAAAGTGATAATCAGCGAACGGCGGTGGCGGTTGGACTCCTGCAGTGCCTGGGCGGCGTTGACCTCTTGCACCAGAACCCATGGCAGTGAACGTAGCGGGCGGCTGGTGGCAAGTACCGGTTCACCCCGGTAATTGGTAAATTCACCGAACTGACCAGGTTGCATGACCGCGCGGGCGGCCGCAAGTCCTTCACGATCGAGAGGGAGTGTCTTGCGTGTCGGGATGCCGCCCGAGGCTGTCGGCGACAGGTAGACGACCTGCGCGTCCTGTTTTGTAACCAGTAGCGATTCATCGCTGGGCGCCACCGGTACACCGCGGCGCAGCAACGGGTAGATGCTGCGTGCTGCACTATACACACCGAACACAATACCGCTGTGGCTCTGGCCGGATTCGGCGCCGATGACGACCGGAACAGGAACGGCGATACCAAACAGTACACGGTCGTGCGAGTCGGTGACCAGTTGAGAGTATTGTGTTTCGCCGGTTTGTAGTGCCTTGTCGAGGGCAAGCTGGAAGGCCTTGCCGATCTCCGGCATGCCCCGGGTAGCGGCAACAAGACGCCGGTTGTTATCGAACAGTGCAAGTCCCGTGTCATGGCGCTGCGGCAGATTGGCCGGAATGGCCGGTTGTCCGCTATCGGGAGCAAGTCCGGAACGTTCGGCGCTGGCGATAATCAGATTGCGCAGGTAGGTCAGTTGTGCGGGCTCGGCGGAATTTTCTTTTTGTTCGCGTTGCGAGAGTTGCCACAGGTAGAGTTGCACGGAGGCATTGTTGGCCAGTTCGCCAAGTGTTCCACGTTGTTTGCCCAGCCAGCTTTCGATAGCTTCAACGCGTGTTTCGGCCACCAGCCCGAGGCGAATGGCCCAGTCATCCAGGTCACGCTGCCTTTCCCTGTTGACATAGGCATTGATCAGCAGACCGCCCACCAGCAGTATGCTGGCCAGTATCAGTATGCCTTTGCGGATCTGTTGTGTATCTGTCTGGTTCAAATGATCGTTGCGTCCGTGTCAGTTACTCAGGTGGATCCACCAGTGTGATTCGTTGATCGAGTATACCGGTGCATAGTGCACGATTTTCCGGTGCGAGATGACTTCGCTGGTCTGGTTGTCCAGGATCAGGATATCATCATGGTCCGCAACGGCCAGTACCGCGTGTGGAATCCGCAGGTTGGTGTCCTGCAATACCACAATGCGCAGGCTGTCCTGGTCAAATCCGAGCCATAGCAGCGAAAACATTTTGGTGATGGCGTAGTCCTCGCAGTCACCGTTGTTATAGAGAAATTCCTTTGGGACCGCCCAGTAGTCTTCGATGCCATAGTTGTCTATGTCCAGCACGTAGGGCTTGTTGTTGGCATACCGGTTTACGGCCTCCAGCTGTTTGTCGCGTGGCAAATGCTTGAGAGATTCGAGAAATGTCAGCCAGTTCCGCAAGTGGCAGCGATCCAGTTTTGCGCTTGAGCAGTCGCCTTCCGGCACATCGATTAATATATGCCTTTCAAGCGCTTGGACCCATTGTCCGAAGATAGCGGTGTCGGATTGAAGGGTCTGCTGGTAGCCGAAAAGGTTGGTGGGGAACGCTGCAGGGGAGGCCTGAGCAGAAGGGTACAGTACCATCAGTGCGGCAAGCACCAGACCGGGCCAGGGAAGCAGGGATCGAATGTTCAATTGTTTTTGCCAGTTAATTCTTTATAATATTTTGGTAATATACAGCATAATAAGCACAAAACTAACTGGGGAAGCGTCATGGTACAAGACATAATAAAAACAAAACAGTGTCGGAGTTTACTGATGGGGGCAGCTCTGGCGTTCGCCATGCTGCCGTTAGCGCAGGCGGAAGTGAATGTAGATCCGGAGGTTGAGGCGACATTCCAGGAGGGTATTGGCGCCTTGCAGGAAGAGCGTCTGAAAACTGCGATCAGAGCCTTTAGCAAAATTCTTGATATTAACCCCCGTCTGCATCGTGCAAAGCTCGAGCTGGCACTCGCTTACTATCGTTCCTTGCGTTACGAGAAGGCAGAAAAGCTTGCCAAGGAGGTACTTGATAACCCTGCAACGCCTCCTGAAGTACGCGTAACCATCCTGGCCTTTCTTGCCCAGGTCAAACGCGATTCTCAGCAGTATGGGCAGAAGAATGCGTTCAAACCCTTCATTTCCGGCGGTGTCATGCATGACAGCAATGTGAATGTCGGGCCCAATGACAGCATATCCGGGTGGGTGATATTGATCTGAATCTTACCCCCGGGTCACTGGCGAAGAGCGATAATGCCTATGTCGTCAATGCTGGTCTGGATCACCTCTACCAGTCCGGCAAGCGAGTTGAGCTTGGTGAACGTACCGGTATGCTGGTATGGCAGACAAATGCCAGCGTTTACTCCCGCAAGTACAACAAGTTTGATGAATTCGACCTGGCAGTTGCCAGTGTCAGTACCGGGCCTGCTGTGTTGATGTTGAGGCACTGGCGTGCATCTTTGCAGGTGCGTTCGGACTACCTGACACTTGGTGGCCACGCGCTTGGCTGGTTTAACTCGGTTAACCCTTCCATCACCTGGCAGTTCGAGAACGGAGAGTTGAACTGGGATACGATTTATACGCGGCGTGCTTATAACCGTAAGGTCGATGATGGACGCGAGGGCGATTATATTGCTACCGGGCTCAATCTTGGGCGGTATTTCAATAATCGCCAGGTGGTTACCACCCTGGGTGCAAAAGCCATCAAGTTTTTTGCCGATGACGATCAGTTCGGCTACCTGGGTGGCCAGGTGAATGCGGGTGTGAGTACAGATACCTGGCACAATGGTTCGGCCTATGCCCGCGGGCGCATTTCTGCATTTCAGTACGATGGCCGTGACACGCTGTTCAACAAGGAGCGTGACGATGTCGAATATCGTACTACCGTGGGCTTGTTGCATGAGTACAAGGATGACGGTGACCTGCTCAAGGATTCGGTTCTCAGTGTGTATTGGGAAAGAACCTTCAACGACTCAAACATCGGGGCATTGTATAGCTACATACGGAATCAGTGGATGATAAGCCTGACAAGAAGTTTTTAAACGAGGCGAGATAAACGTTCGTCGGAAAACTTTACGTTTATACAGGGGTTTTGGCAACCTCCGGGTGTTGTCTGGCAACCTATTGAAATATAAATAACAATATTCAATATGCCAGGGTAGACCCCAACCCGCCATTGACGGATTTATTTACATTGCTCGGGGCTGTTGGTGTCGCCTGATTCGTTAAAGCCTTGCGGAACATACAGTTTTTCATGACGGCATAATCGTTGCTTGGGCTATATTAATCAGTCTTTAATTTACGTGTCATTGAAATCGGGGATATTCACGATGAATACCGCAAGAAATATCATTGTTGCAAGTATCGCACTGGCTCTGGGGCTGAGTTCTGTAGCCGACGCAGCAAAGAAAAAGGAAGAAGATTCCGCTTACAAATGGGGTCGTTGGGCCATACTCAGTCCGGCTGCTGGCGGTCCCGAGACGTATGTGGCAAAACTCACACCGGAGGCGGCACACAATACCCGTCCCCAGGACAGTGACGAGTTTCATCCAGAACTTGCGGACACGCCTGTTGAAGTCACGAATTTCTGCAGTGCGGGTTCGAATTGTGGCTATGCTACTTACTACACTGATGATGGCATGGTCGAAGCCGCATCGGCTGTTGAGGGCTATGACCAATCCGAAAATAATCCGGGTGGACCGGTTCTGGCCCGATTCAATCTCGAGGCATCGGATTCAGCAGACACATCGACAGGTGTCGAGGCGGCTGCTGTTGGCGGTGGCGCGGGTGGTGTTCAGCAGGTGAATTTCGAAGTCACCGGTACTGAAAATCCGGACTTTCCTGATATTGCTTCTGTCGATATGGAAGGTGAGGGAAGCTATACCGGCACAGTCACCAGTCGCGAGATCGTGCGTGAAGAGAATGGTATACGTGTCACGCAGCAAAGCCAGACTTCAACGCTTACCGAGCAGTTTGACTTCGATGCTGATACTGGTAGCTGGAGTGACGAACAACTGACCCAAACACGAATTAATACGGGTGGTCCTGTAAATCCTCCCATCATCGACTTCTTCTCTGCAAACGGTTACTTTGCCTTTGGAAGTACGCCAACCATTGAACAGATGGAAACATTTGCCGCCGGCAATGTCACGGCTATCTACCAGGGTGTCGTGCTGGATTACAATTCGGCAGTTACCATGGAGTTCAATCTGGGCAATGACACGGTGGTAGGTCGCTTTGCTTCCGAGAATGGATTTAACGGCTTTGAAGCAACAGGTGCTGTGGAGGGAGTGAACTTTACAGCAGCAGATGGTGATAATGGTTTTGTAGGCAGTTTTTTCTCCGGGGGTGAAAATGCTTCCGGTGCAGTAAAGAATGCGACCCAGCTGGGCATTTTCTCTGCAGACCATATTGTCGACGCAAAGTAATAGCCTTTTTCAGGAAAACTACCAGGGCGGATGATCGCAGGATCTTCCGCCCTTGTCGTTTCCGGCCGCCCGGAAATTTGTTGCGGGTTGACTGGAAGCTGAATCTCTCCATACTTGGCGCATGCTTGAGTTATTCCTGATCCGTCATGCCGAGGCTGTTTCGCCCAGCCCGGGTGTCGCTGATTTCGATCGTACGCTGAGTCCGCACGGAGAGCAGGATGCTGTGCGCATGGGTCGACGCCTGGCGGAGTTGGGTTTGGGTGTCGACTGTATGATATCCAGCCCGGCCCATCGGGCCCGGGAGACCGCACGGCTTGTCGCAGCGGAAGTGGGCTTTCCGGCGCACAACATTCGCTATATCGATGCTTTCTATAATGCCAGTGCCGACGTCTTGCTGGCCGAAGTGCAGCGTACCACCCCGACCTGCCGGCATCTTGCGCTGGTCGGGCATAACCCGGGGATCAGCTGGTTGCGGCAGATGTTGACAGGTGATTCGCTGGATATGCCGGCCGGTGCTGTCACGGTCATTCATTTTGATGTCGATGACTGGCAGGTGGTGCACAGTGATACAGGCTGGGTTGCGCACTACGCGTATCCCGCCGGGTTGCCTGATAGTGGCGCGTAAAAAAATATTGCAGACCAGCAGCGGTTTGCCTATAGTTTCCGCTGAACTTACCGTTAGCGATGACATGACACATTACAGCGACAATTCGATGTCCTTTCCGGCCCGGGATCTCCGCGGCCTGTCGCTGTCTGCACGACTGCTGCTGCCGCTGCGCGGCTAATACTCAGCCTGGCGAGGCGAAACGCAACACCCCGAAATAACAGATGAATTTGATGCGCAAGCAGCGCCCGTTTTGGTATGCTGCGTGCGCGGGACGCGGCCTGTGCCGCGCTGGAGCAGAACATGAACAGCGATCGATTAATCATTTTTGATACCACCTTGCGCGACGGCGAGCAGAGCCCGGGCGCGTCAATGACCAAAGACGAGAAGGTCCGCATTGCGCGGGCACTGGAACGTCTGCGTGTCGATGTCATCGAAGCCGGATTCCCCATCGCCAGCCCCGGAGATTTCGAGTCGGTGCAAGCGGTGGCGCGTGCGGTGAAGGACTCGACCGTGTGCGGGCTTGCCAGGGCGCTGGATAGGGATATCGATCGTGCGGGCGAGGCGCTGGCTGATGCGGCCTCGGGCCGCATCCATACCTTCATTGCAACGTCACCGATCCACATGAAGATGAAATTGCGCATGGAGCCCGAGCAGGTCATTGAGCAGGCGGTAAAGGCGGTAAAGCGCGCCGGAAAATACACCGACAACATCGAATTCTCACCGGAAGACGCCGGGCGTTCGGAGCTGGATTTTCTCTGCCGCGTGCTGGAAGCGGTGATCGATGCCGGTGCCACCACGGTGAATATTCCCGATACCGTCGGCTATAACCTGCCGCACCAGTTCGGCGAATTGATTCGTCAGCTGATCGAGCGGGTACCGAATTCAGACAAGGCTGTATTTTCCGTGCATTGCCACAACGACCTTGGCCTGGCCGTGGCCAATTCGCTTTCCTCCGTGATCAATGGCGCGCGCCAGGTGGAGTGCACGATCAACGGACTGGGTGAGCGTGCCGGTAACGCCGCACTTGAAGAAGTGGTGATGGCCGTGCGCACGCGGCGTGATGTCTTCACCTGTGATACACGGCTGGAAACCCCGGAAATCATGGCCTGTTCCCGGCTGGTGTCGAGCATCACTGGTTTTGCCGTGCAGCCGAACAAGGCGATTGTCGGTGCCAATGCCTTCGCCCATGAATCCGGTATTCACCAGGACGGTGTGCTCAAGAGCCGCGAGACGTATGAAATCATGCGTGCCCAGGATGTTGGCTGGGCGGCCAACCGCATTGTGCTGGGTAAACACTCGGGTCGTAATGCGTTCCGCACCCGTCTTGAAGCACTGGATATCCACCTCGATTCTGAAGAGGCTTTGAATGAAGCCTTTGCGCGCTTCAAGGAACTTGCCGACAAGAAGCACGAGATTTATGACGAAGACCTGCAGGCACTGGTGACCGAGGCCAGCCAGGAGGCTGAGAACGAACAGTTCAAACTGGTGGCCTTGCGCGTCTGTTCCGAAACCGGCGAAACCCCGAGCGCCGATGTCACGCTTAATATCAATGGTGAAGAGAAACGGGCAAGTGCTTCCGGTGGCGGGCCTGTTGATGCGACATTCAAGGCCATTGAATCCATTGTTGGCAGCGGTACGGAATTGCAGCTCTACTCGGTCAACAATATCACCAGTGGTACTGATGCACAGGGTGAAGTCACAGTCAGGCTGGAAAAGGCCGGGCACATCGTTAACGGGCAAGGTGCGGATACCGATATCGTGATTGCATCGGCGCGCGCCTATGTGAACGCCTTGAACAAGATTATCGAACCGGAGGGGCGTGAGCATCCGCAACTGGGTGACGTGTAGCAGACATGAACCGGGGTGGCGATACAGCAGGTAACGCGAAGCAGCAGTACCTTGATGCCATGGGTATTCTGCGCTGGCAGCGGAGAGCGTCAGGGCTGCCGGAAAATGCGCAGCCGGCAGGAGATGAGGTGGATGTATCCCTGCCCCCCGACAATCATGAAGGCGAGCGTTCACAGGAGCATGCCCGGGCTGCTCCGCCACGGAAATCTCACGACAGCCCTGCTGTCATCAGGACTGAGCCTGAAAACGACAGTGCAGGGAAGGGCTCCCCGCAGATTGCGGGACTGGACTGGGACACGTTGCGGTCCCGTGTCAGCGAATGTACGGCCTGTGAACTGCACACCAGTCGCACGCAAACCGTATTCGGCACAGGTAACCGGAATGCCGACTGGCTGGTGATCGGCGAGGCACCAGGTGCAGACGAAGATGCGCAGGGTGAGCCTTTTGTGGGGCGCGCCGGGCAGTTGCTGAATGCCATGCTGCTTGCCTGCGGGCTGGAGCGGGAACAGGTCTATATTGCAAATATCCTCAAGTGCCGACCACCCGATAACCGTGATCCACGGCCCGGGGAAGTGGCGAGCTGCGAGCCTTACCTGATGCGTCAGATCGAACTGATCCAGCCAAAACTGATCCTGGCCGTAGGTCGCATTGCGGCGCAGAACCTGTTGCAGTGCGATACACCCATCGGAAAACTGCGCGGTAGCGTGCACACATTCCGCGATACCGGCATACCCCTGGTGGCAACCTATCACCCCGCCTACCTGCTGCGCTCGCCGGCAGAGAAACGCAAGGCCTGGCAGGATCTTCAGCTGGCCATGCAGATTGTGAACGAGGCTTCTTCGTGAGCGCGATTCTCTCTGACCAGGGAGAACGTCTGCGTCCCATGACAGTGAATGATCTGGAAAGGGTTATGGCGATCGAACCGTTAGCCTACGAATTTCCCTGGAGCGAAGGCATATTCCGTGACTGTCTGCGTGTCGGGTACTGCTGCTGGTGTTACGAGGAAAATGGCGAGTTGCTGGGCTACGGTGTGATGAGTGTCGCCGCCGGTGAATCACATATTCTCAACCTGACGGTGCATCCTGAATCACAGCGCAAGGGGATAGGGCGGAAATTGTTGATGCACTTCATCCAGCTGGCCCGTCGTCACGGGGCGGACACCCTGATGCTGGAGGTGCGGCCTTCGAATACCGCTGCGATCCGGCTTTATGACGCGATGGGGTTTAACGAAATGGGGCGTCGTCGCAATTACTACCCGTCAGAGAATGGGCGTGAAGATGCGCTGCTGCTGGCGCTGGATTTGACTACCTGATTAATTGACCGGCTCAAAAGCCGCGCAAATTTCTGTCAACCTGTTGATTAACAATATTATAAGTGCGGGCTAATACGCCTGTTTTATTTCGGTGATATAGTTATACGCAGTCTTGATAAAAGGTATCTGGCAGGATCTAGTCAGGTAGAGAAAAATGAACAAGAATGCAGGCTTGATTCTATTGGGGGTTGTACTGGTTACTGGACTTGCAGTCTTTCTGATGTCCGGCAAGAAACCGGAAAGCTCGACTCCACTCACCGGAAAATCCGCTCCATCCCAGCCCGCTGGTCAAACGGCCCCTGCACTACCGTCTCAGGGAGATAGTCTGCCTGGCACCCCGGAGCATGCAAACTCAGATGTGTCACCCACGTCTCCTGAGCAGGCCCCGGAACTGGAACCTGAAATACGCGATGCGCTGGGAAAAATACTGAGTACCTCGTCAAAAGGGCTTGTTGAAAAAACCACAAATGGTGTTTCAAGTGTAGATTTAAAAGGACGTTTTCAGACTGCGCCGGTGGCAACAATTGATAAGGATGGAAATATACAGATTACAGACTACACCCACTTGCCCGCGACATCGGGACAACAATGAAAAACCTGGAGGTGATCAAGTCAGGAATAGTGGCTATTTTCCTTTGCCTGTGTAGTCTGAATGCACAGGCTACACAAATAATCATATCGAACCTGGATGGCGCAGGCGAAGGTTTTAACGACCCAACGGCGATTTCACCGGCAGGCGGGAACCCGGGCACAACACTTGGTCAGCAACGTCTCAATGTTTTTGAACAGGCTGCCAAGATCTGGGAAGCGGTTGTAGACAGTAGTGTTGACATAGTTATTGATGCGCAATTTAATCCCCTGAGTTGCACCTCTACACAGGCTGTACTTGGATCAGCCGGGACAACAACGATCCACGGGAACTTCCGTTTTACGCCGGTCAGGGATACCTGGTATGCAGCAGCACTGGCTAACAGTCTGTCAGGTCAGGATAAGAATGCGTCTACTGCAGAAATTACCGCCACCTTCAATTCAAGCATCGACAATAATAATGGCTGCCTTAACGGCACCAACTGGTACTACGGTCTGGACGGCAACCGGCCAGCCGGCACGATTGAGTTATTGAGCGTCGTTCTTCACGAGATCGGTCACGGCCTGGGTTTCCAGACGTACGTTGATCTTGCCAGCGGCGCCAAATTCAGCGGCCAGAACGATATTTTCATGCTTAACCTGGAAGACCACAGTATTGGACAAACATGGGACCAACTGACTGACGCAGGCCGCCTGGCCTCGGCGACCGATACCAATGACCTGCACTGGACGGGTCCGGATGTAACAGCGCAGGCTGCCAATTACACTTCGGGTGCCGGACTGGGGCATGTCGAAATGTATGCGCCAGCAGCATTGAGCGGCGGGTCATCAGTCTCACATTTCAGCAATGCCTTGACGCCTAATGAACTGATGGAACCGATTGATACCGGACCCAAGTCCGGTCCGGGGCTTGCCTTGCAGCTAATGACAGATATCGGTTGGTCGGCATTTCCCGATGCAGTTCCGGTTATTGCGCAGCTGGGTGATCAGAGTGCCATGGACGGGGAAACGATCCCTGTAACCGTCCTGGTACTGGACAATGATACGCCACTGTCAAGCTTGAGTCTGACCGCTGTATCTTCAAACTCAGCTATTGTTGCACCCGCCGGTCTGGCCTTCAGTGGAAGTGGCCGTCAGCGTACCTTGTCGGTGACGCCGGAAACAGGGAGTTCCGGGAGTGTTACCATTACGGTAACGGTGTCTGACGCGACCGGCAGTGCAAGCGAAAGTTTTCAGCTGAACGTGACATTGAATAACTCGCCGGTCGTAACGATTACCAGTCCTGCGAATAATGCAATGTTTCTGGATACCGACCTGGTCAGTCTGCAGGCGGATGCAAGCGATATCGAGGACGGAGATGTAAGTGCTTCCCTGACCTGGTCATCAAATATTTCAGGCGCACTGGGTGGTGGCTCCCCACTTGCGGCTACCCTGGTTGAGGGTACGCATACGATTACTGCTACGGCCACAGATTCCCTGGGCAGGACAGGCAGCGCGAGTCTGACAATCACCAGTTATGGCAACAGTGACACTGACGTTGATGGCCTGCCGGACAACTGGGAGTTTTCCAACTTTGGCACGCTGGCAGAAACGGGGTCCGGTGACTTCGATAGTGATGGATTGTTGAACGTGGATGAGTTCGTTATCGGTACGCTACCGACCGTGCAGGATACGGACGGTGACGGTCTCACCGATGGTGATGAAGTCAATGTCTATGGCCTTGATCCAAACGTGTCTGATAAAGGCGATATAGGACCACGTAATAACCCCGATGGATTGTACAATGCCGGCGATGTTGTGGTCATGACGCGCCTGGTGACGGGTGTCATTTCGCCGACCGCACTGGAATTGGCGCTGGCAGATATCAATAATGACAATTTTCTCAACGTAGCAGATCTCCTGTTGTTACAGAAGGCTGTCCTGGTGGGCACGACACCCTGAGCAAAAGTCCTGTCGTTCGGGTAAAATGGCCGTTTTAGTTAACCGGCAGCAAAATGAGCAGTATCTCCGATCAGGCAAAGCGTCGCCGTACCTTTGCCATTATCTCCCACCCGGATGCGGGTAAGACCACGCTGACCGAAAAGCTGCTGCTGTTCGGTGGTGCCATCCAGCTTGCGGGTACCGTCAAGGGCCGCAAGGCAGCCCGGCATGCAACTTCAGACTGGATGACAATGGAGAAAGAGCGCGGCATTTCCGTGACTTCATCCGTCATGCAGTTCCCCTATAAAGACGCCATGGTCAATCTGCTGGATACACCGGGCCATGAGGATTTTTCCGAAGACACCTACCGCACCCTGACGGCTGTTGACTCGGCGCTGATGGTCATCGACGTGGCCAAGGGTGTCGAGCAACGCACCATAAAATTGATGGATGTCTGCCGCTTGCGTACCACGCCGATCTTTACCTTCATCAACAAGCTCGATCGTGAAGGGCGTGATGCCATCGATCTGATGGACGAAGTGGAAGAGGTGTTGAAGATAAAATGCGCCCCCATTACCTGGCCGATAGGCATGGGAAAACGTTTCAAGGGTGTCTATCACATCGAGCAGGACAAGGTCTTTTTGTACCAGGGTGGTGATGCCAGCAAGAAGCAGGCGGTCACGGTGATCGATAGCCTGGATAATCCGCAGCTCGATGAAGCGCTGGGCAGTCAGGTCGATGAGCTGCGCGAGGAAATCGAACTGGTGCAGGGCGCCAGTCACGGCTTTGACAAGGAAGCCTACCTGCGTGGAGAACTGAGTCCTGTGTTTTTCGGTTCAGCCATCAATAACTTCGGTGTGCAGGAACTACTGGATTATTTTGTCGAGCATGCGCCGCCGCCACAACCACGCGAAACCACCACGCGCAGCGTAGATCCCACCGAGGAAAAGCTGACCGGTTTCGTGTTCAAGATACAGGCCAACATGGACCCACAGCACCGTGACCGCATTGCCTTCTTTCGTGTCTGTTCCGGCAGCTACACACGGGGCATGAAAATGCGCCACGTACGTATCGGGCGCGACGTGCAGGTGGCCAATGCCATGACCTTTCTTGCTTCAGACCGGGGGCATGTCGAAGAAGCTTTCCCGGGCGATATTATCGGCCTGCACAACCACGGTACGATCCGCATTGGTGATACCTTTACCCAGGGCGAAGCGCTTAAATACACAGGCGTCCCAAACTTTGCGCCGGAACTGTTCCGTCGTGCGGTGCTGAAAGACCCGCTGCGCATGAAAGCCCTGCAGAAAGGCCTTGAACAGCTCAGTGAAGAAGGCGCCACACAGCTGTTTCGTCCATTACGAAACAATGACCTGATTCTTGGTGCCGTTGGTGTGTTGCAGTTCGAAGTGGTTGCGCAGCGTCTCAAGGACGAATACAAGGTCGAATGTGCCTTTGAAAATATCTCCGTCGCCACGGCGCGCTGGATCGATTGCGATGATCCGAAAACGCTGGAGAAATTTCGTGAAAAGGCCTACGACAACCTGGCGATCGACCAGGCCGGTGAGCTGGTGTATATCGCCCCGACGCGCGTAAACCTGGAGCTGGCCATCGAGCGTCACCCGGATGTACGATTCCTGGCGACGCGCGAGATCTGATTAGCGTCATCCCGGCGCAGGCCGGGATCCAGCGCTTTCAATGACATGGATACCGGCCTACGCCGGCATGACGAATGAATCGGGGGCAATCTAAATATAGTCCCGGATACGACTCTCAAGAAAGTCGATAAACAACCGGACCCTGGCCTGCTGGAAACGGCGATCAGGGTAAACGGCATAGACACCCGCGCTGCCGCAATCATAATCCGGTAACAGTCGCTCCAGGCGTCCGGCGCGGATGTCATCACCAACCATAAAGTTCGACAGGGCGGCAATCCCCGAACCGCCCAGTACGAACATCCGTACGGCGACTGCGCTGTTGGTTTTCAGGCGTCCCTTTGCATGGACAACCTGTTCCTTCCCGTTACGTATGAATGTCCAGTGGTGCGGTGTCGGAAGCTGGCTGAATATAATGCACTCATGGCTGGCCAGTTGTGCCGGGGTTTCCGGTTTTCCATTACGCTCGATATAGTCCGGTGAAGCGCACAGCAGGCGCGGTGAGTCACACAACTTGCGGGCGATAAGGGTTGAATCACTCAGCCAGCCCACGCGAACGCTTAAATCGATCCCTTCCTCCACCATGTCAACAACACGGTCATCCAGTAACAGTTCTACGCTCAGTCCGCTGTATTGCTGAGTAAAGAGATTCACCAATGTCGCAAGCTGGCTGCCAAAACCGGTCGGGCCGGCAATGCGCAGTGTCCCGGTCGGCTCGTCCTGCAGCTGGCTGATGCGGCGTGTTGCCTCCTGTGCCTCGGCCACAATACGCGCACAGCTCTGGTAATACGTTTCCCCGGCTTCCGTCAGGCTCAGGCTGCGTGTGGTGCGGTTGAGCAGTCGGACCCCCACACTTTGTTCCAGCAGCGAGATGTGCCGGCTGATGGCCGAGCGGGCTATGCCCAGACGTCGCGCCGCGCCGGAAAAGCTCTTCGTTTCAACCACGTGAGAGAAGATCACCATGCGTTTCAGGTCATCCATACGCCTATTGATCTCCTTTTGAGAACAAAGATGTATAACAAATCAGTATTGTTATCGTACTGATACATTTCTACAATTTTTCTCACGTTGATGCAAGTGACTGTGAAGGAGGTAGAGATGACCCGGGCAAGTAAGGCAATGCGATTTTTTCTTTTCAATGCATCGGTTTTCATAACGGTGGGTATCTGGCTCACCGGGTTCGATAAGGTGCACTGGTTTCTTTATCTGGTACCTGGATTTTTCCTGTTCGCCGCGCTGGTCGGGATATGTCCCGGGCTGATTCTGGCCCAGAAGATTTTTGGCAAGGAGTAAATTATGAACCCGAAAAATATCCATCACGAAACCCTGATACGTACCACACCTGAACAGATGTGGAAGGTGTTGTCACAATACGGCAATGTTTCCCGTTTTCACGGTGGTGTCGTTGAATCACATGCAGAGACGGGCAGTGAAAATACTGCATCGCCAGGGTGCGAGCGCGTCTGTCATATCGTTGATATGGGGCTGAAGATCACCCTCAAGGAACGTATTACTGACTATGAAGAGGGCCGTTCGTATAAATACGAGGTCTATGAGTGGAAAAACTTTCCAGTCCGGGAGATGTCATTCACTTTTACCATACTTGACTCCACGTCAGATCACACACGGCTTGCGATCGATATCAATTACCTGGCAAAGCCTGCCTTGCTTACGCCGCTACTGGTACCGAAAATGAAGGGACTCGCACGTGATGTGCTGCTGGGTTACAAACATTACGTTGAAACCGGTGAGCGCAGGGTGCCGATCGGGACGCTGAAAAAGCACTACAGAAACCAGCAGCCGGCTACTGCCTGATAATTCCACGTCATTGCGATGCCTTACCCTTGCGGGTCAAGGCATCGCAATGACGTCTAAATTATTCAGAGTGCCAGTGCGGCAATCGTGGTTGCCATGAAGATGATTGCCAACGCACGCCAGAATGCCACCGGGTTGCGTTCGATGAGTGGCTGTTGATCCAGGCGGGTGTAGTGCTCATTCGGGTGAGACAGGTCGTAGATAAACTCTGACAACAGGCTGTGGCGACGCTCCGGGTTGATGGCAACGGCCTTCATCAGCGCGCCGTCGACCCAGGTCGGTATCACCTTGTCGTGTTCACGAATAGAAACATAACGAACCTTGTTCAGGTTGTTCTCCCTCAATTCCTTCGGGTAGGGCAGTTTCCCGCAAAGCATTTCGTAGGTGATGACGCCGAGCGAAAAAATATCGGAGCGGTTGCTGCCACTGTGGCCGCGCAGGTACTCGGGTGCGGTGTAATGCCGGGTGCCCAGCACGTTGTCGCGATCCAGCGGTGTCGTTATTTCCGAGATACCGGCTATCTTGGTCGAGCCGAAGTCGATAATCTTTACCACACCGTGTTCATCGATCATGATGTTTTCCGGCTTCAGGTCCTGGTGGATCATTTCCTGCCGGTGCATGGCACGCAGTCCGCGCGCGACCTGTTCCACGATGTTGCGCACCGCGTCGATCGAAGGTTTCGGGTTGTCGCGCATCCACTGGCGCAGCGTTTTACCTTTTATATATTCGGTGACGTAATAGAGAAACTGACGCCGTCCGTGTGGATCCAGCACCTTGAGTATGTGCGCACTGTTCAGGCGTTTACCCGCCCATTCCTCGTGCAGGAACTGGTCAATGTATTCCGGGTCGTCATCGAAATTGACCGACGGGGTTTTCAGTACCACCTGTGTATCGGTTTCCGTGTCCAGCGCGAGGTACACCTGGGTGCGGTTACTGGCGTGCAGTTCGCGCAGGATACGGTAGCCGTCCAGCACCATGCCGGGTTCCAGTGGTGGAGGGAAGGGCAGCTGTGTGAGCTTGCGGAAGAATTCGTGCTCGTCACCTTCCGGCAGGTCCTGGATGTACAGCAACTGTGCGCTCAGGTTGTCGTTGCTGTTGTTCATTGCCGCCTTGCGGATAATGACTTTCACCGCTTCCTCGGGGTGTTTCAGGTTCTCGAGTACCAGGCGTTTTAACGTGGTGTCATCGACAAAATCATGTATACCATCGGTCGTCAGAAGATAGGCGTCATTCTTTTCCACACTGAAAGAATGAAAGTCGATATCGAGGTGGGTATCTATGCCCATGGCACGACTGAGATAGCTTTTGTCCGAGCTGACTGTCACGCGATGGTCGTTGGTCATTTGCTCCAGATCGCCATCGCGCAGGCGGTAAATGCGCGTATCACCAACATGGAACAGGTAGGCCGTGGTGGATTTAATCACCATAACGCTGAGTGTCGTCACCAGCCCCTTCGGCGTACCGTACTGCTGGTGCCCCTGGCTGTAGAGCCAGCTGTTCAGTGCGCCCAGTATTTTCTCGCCGGAGGTTTCGACCGTCCAGGACTCGGGGGTACTGTAATAGTCGTTGAGGAAACCCTTTACGCTGTAGTCAGCGGCCTCACGCCCGGCTTCGCTGCCACTCATGCCATCGGCAATGACAGCGGCGACACCCTTGTCTTTCAGGAGCGTGCTTTGTTCCGGAATACGAATCCCGCAGGAGTCGTCGTTGCTCTCCTTGAGGCCGGCTTCCGAGCGCTGGCCGGCGATGACAGTCAGTTCAGGCATGACAGGATGATGTCACATTAACTCACCTTGATCATCTGCACAGTGCCGTCCGGCAGGACTTCGGTCATGTGCCCCTCGGGTTCGTCGAGGAAGAACAGTACGGCAACCAGTACCACAACGGCGGCGCCACCAATGACCAGAAAGAATACGTTGGGCGCCACGAAGGACAGCACGGTCAGGAATGCCACGCCACCGACATTACCAAAAGCGCCTGCCATCCCGGCGATCTGCCCGGTCAGGCGACGCTTGACCAGGGGAATAACGGCAAACACGGCACCGTTGCCGGCGTTGACGAAAATGGAACAGAAGATAACGACGGCAACCGCCGCAGGCACGGACCAGCCAGCGTCAATATAGCTCATCAGCAGGTAGCCAACTGCCAGACCGGCCATGATAATAACAAGAGAGCGCTTGCGCCCGAATTTGTCACTGATCCAGCCGCCGGCCGGACGCATAACAAGATTTAGCCCGGCGAACACCGAGGCGATCAGGCCGGCTTTTACGATAGACAGGTCGAAAGTGTCCTGGAAGAACAGCGGCAGCATCGATACCACAGCCAGCTCCGAACCAAACGTCACCATGTAGGCCAGGTCCAGTACGGCGACCTGTTTGAATTTGTAACGTTCGATCTCCGGTACCGGCTTTTTGAACACATGACCGTTGATCTGGTAGATGCGTATGGTCTGGAAAATGTACAGGCTGAGCAGTATCGCGTAGATGATATCCACCACAGGCTCACTGAGCATACCGAGGTTGGCCGGGCTGAGTTTCCAGGCCAGCACCGCCAGCGCCGCGTACAGCGGAATGTTCATGACCAGGTACAGGAAGAAATCACCCGGGCTGGTGATCTCCAGCGCGCCGTTACGCTTTGGTTTGAAATAGGTCGATCCTTTCGGCGTGTCGCTGGTAGAAAAGAAATACACCGCGGAGTAGATCAGTGCCAGTACGCCGGTGCTGCCGATGGCGTAGCGCCAGCCGTCGTCGCCACCGAATGCAACTGCCAGTGAAGGCAGAATCAACGCAGCGCCTGCGGAACCGAAGTTGCCCCAGCCACCGTAGATGCCCTGTGCAATGCCGGCCTGTTTGGCGGGATACCATTCAGTGATCATACGGATGCCGATCACAAAACCGGCACCGGCAAAGCCGAGCAGGAAGCGCATCAGCGCCAGTTGTTCATAACTGTCCGCAATCGCAAAGCCGAAACACAGGAATGCAGACACAAACAGCAGGCCCGAGTAGATGCGCCGTGGCCCGAACGCATCTACCAGCATACCGATGATGATGCGCGCCGGAATCGTCAGCGCGACATTGAGTATCAGCAGCGTCTTGATCTGCTGGTCGCTGAGGCCAAAGGTCTCGCGCATGGCGCCGAGCAGCGGGGCGTGGTTGAACCAGACCAGGAAACTCAGAAAGAAGGCGAACCAGGTCAGGTGCAGGATTTTCGTTTCGCCGGAAAATGAAAATAGTTTGAATCCTGTGGCTTGCATGGTGCGTTGTATCCCCGGTTGAATATGACTGCTGATGCCTTCAGCAAGGACTATGCCATGCACCCGGGCTACCGTTATCTTGTATGGCTGGCGGGTGCACGGCAGGGATGACATGCGTGGTCTGAAACCCCGTGGTAGTCGTCCTTTGCGGGCGCCTGCACGCTGACCGGCCCGGTTGGTTTTTCTGCCAGCGCCCGTTTACCGGGCAAGCGTCAGCCCTTTATCAAGCGCCTGTGCTGCTCCATGCCAAGGCATTAGCGTATAAGCACGCACTAATGTAGTGCGTGGTGTGATGCATAGTGTCCGGACGCAACCCATCGTATATAGCTATCTTTTTGTTAAATAAATTAAAAATATGAATTCAGTGGTCTGGCACAGCGCTTGCTAAACACCTGTCAGACCCTCACTGGAAAAGTTACATGAAAGAGAAACTCGTTTTAATCGGCAATGGCATGGCCGGCGTGCGCGCCCTTGAAGAGTTGCTGAAGCTGTCACCCGAGCAGTACGACATCAGCGTGTTCGGTGGTGAACCTTACGGTAACTACAACCGTATCCTGTTATCGCCGGTGCTGGCCGGCGAGAAGACCATCGAAGAGATCATGATCAACGACGAGCAGTGGTACGCCGACAACGGTATTACCCTGCACAAGGGCAAATGGGTCGAGGACGTTAACCGTGCAAAGCGTATCGTGTGTGCCTCGGACGGCACTGAAGAAAAATACGACCGTTTGATTATTGCCACCGGCTCTCATCCTTTCATCATCCCGATTCCCGGTAACGAACTGGACGGTGTGATTGCTTTCCGTGATATCGCCGATGTCGACACCATGCTCGAAGCCGCGAAGAAAAAAAACGGCAAGGCGGTGGTGATCGGTGGAGGACTGCTCGGTCTTGAAGCGGCCAATGGCCTGATGAAGCAGGGCATGGATGTCACCGTGGTGCACCTGATGGATACCCTGATGGAGCGTCAACTCGACAAGCCGGCCGGCGCACTGCTGAAAGCCTCGCTGGAAGAGAAGGGCATGAAGTTCCTGATGGAAGCGCAGACCGAGGCCGTGCTGGGCAAGGACAAGGTCGAGGCTGTGCGTTTCAGGGACGGCCTGGAAATTCCCGCCGACATCGTCGTCATGGCGGTCGGCATCAAACCGAATATTGAGCTGGCCGAGAAGATCGGCCTGCACTGCGAGCGTGGTATTGTCGTTAACGACACCCTGCAGACCTTTGACCCGCGCATCTATTCTGTCGGCGAGTGTGTACAGCACCGTGGTACGACCTATGGTCTGGTGGCGCCGCTGTTCGAACAGGCCAAGGTGTGCGCCAATCACCTTGCGCACCTGGGTATTGCCCGTTATGAAGGTTCGGTGACATCGACCAAACTGAAGGTAACCGGTATCGACCTGTTTTCTGCCGGTGATTTCCACGGCGACGAACATACCGAAGAACTGGTATTACAGGACCCGGGCCGCGGCATTTACAAGAAAGTGGTACTGCGTGACAACCGCATCATCGGCGCTGTCATGTACGGTGACACCATCGACGGTACCTGGTACTTCGAACTGTTGCGCGACAACACCGATGTGTCCGACATCCGTGACAACCTGCTGTTCGGTCAGGCCCACCTCGGTGATTCCGGCCACGGTGATGACAATCGTGTGGCCGCCATGGCTGCCACCGCCGAGATTTGTGGTTGTAACGGTGTCTGCAAGGGCGATATCGTTGATGCCATCACCAGGAAAAATCTGTTTACCCTGGACGATGTGCGTGCACACACCAAGGCGTCCAGCTCCTGTGGTTCCTGTACCGGACTTGTCGAAGCCTTGCTGGCGCACACACTGGGCGGCGACTACTCCGAGTCACCGGCAAAGAAACCGCTGTGCGGCTGCACTGAATTCACGCACGATGAAATACGTGCCGGCATCCGTGAGCACGAACTGAAAGATATTCCCTCCACACAGCAGTTCTTCGAATGGAAAACACCGGATGGCTGCGCCAAGTGCCGTCCTGCGCTCAACTACTACCTGCTGTGCCAGTGGCCGGGTGAGTTCGAAGACGACAGCCAGTCGCGCTTTATCAACGAGCGTGCCCACGCCAACATCCAGAAGGATGCTACCTACTCGGTGATTCCACGCATGTGGGGCGGTGGCACTTCACCAAAAGAGCTGCGCGCTATCGCGGATGCGGCGGAGAAGTACAACATCAAGACGGTACACGTGACCGGTGGCCAGCGCATCGCGCTGTACGGCCTGAAGAAAGATGAGCTGCCGAAAATCTGGGGCGAGCTGAATGAAGCCGGCCTGGTGTCCGGTCACGCCTACGGCAAGGCGCTGCGCACCGTAAAGACCTGCGTGGGCCGCGAGTGGTGCCGTTTCGGCACACAGGATTCCACGCAGATGGGTATAGACCTGGAGAAGATGACCTGGGGGTCATGGACGCCACACAAGTACAAGATGGCCGTGTCCGGCTGTCCGCGTAACTGTGCCGAGGCGACCATCAAGGATCTCGGCGTGGTCTGTGTTGATTCCGGTTACGAGCTGCACGTGGGGGGTAACGGTGGCATCAAGGTGCGTGCAACGGATTTCCTGTGCACGGTCAAGACACCGGAAGACGTCAAGGAATACGCTGCCGCCTACATGCAACTGTACCGCGAGGAAGCTCACTACCTGGAGCGTACCGCGCCCTGGCTGGAGCGCGTAGGCCTGAGCTACGTGAAGGAAAAAATCGTCGAGGACGATGAAGGCCGCAAGGCGCTGGCAGAACGCTTCCTGTATGCCCAGAAATTTGCACAGGATGATCCGTGGGCAGAACGCGCCAAAGGTGGCGAAGCACACGAATTTACCCCGATCACGCAGGTAGGTTAAAGACATGAGTAACGATAACTGGATTAAAGTCGGCAAGATCGGGGAAATCCCGCGCCAGGGTGCGCGCGTGGTCAGCCGCGCCGAAGGCGATATTGCCGTGTTCCGCACCGTGAACGACGAGATTTTCGCCTTGCGCGACCAGTGTCCGCACAAGGGCGGGCCGCTGTCGCAGGGCATTGTGCACGACAAGCGTGTGGCCTGTCCGTTGCACGACTGGAAGATCGGGCTGGATACGGGTGAAGCGGTGGCGCCGGATGAAGGGTGTGCGGCGAGTTACCCGGTGAAGATCGAGGGTGATGTGATTATGTTGTCGCTGACACCGAATGAGGGGTGTCCGAACGCCTGATGCTTTTCGGACGTCACAAAAAGAACCCCATTAAACTGGCCGACAAGGGCGCGGTGGAGTGGAAGTACACGACCTGCGGTTATTGTTCTACCGGTTGTGCGATTGAAGTCGGCCTGAACAAGGACGGCAAGGCGGTGTCGGCGCGTGGCGTTGGTGATGCCGATGTGAATCGTGGCAAGCTGTGTATCAAGGGTATTTTCGAGTACGAGTTGTTCGAAAGTGGCGGCCGTGGACGCGTGCCGCTGATGCGTGATCGTATCCATGAGCCGTTCCGGGAAGCAAACTGGGACCAGGCGATGGACAAGACTGCGTCCGAGATCCAGCGCATCCAGGAAGCGCACGGCCGTGATGCGTTCGCCATTGTGTCTACCGGCCAGATCATGACGGAAGAGTTTTATACGCTGGGTAAACTGGCGCGCGGTGTGGTTGGGACCAATAACTATGATGGCAATACTACCTTGTGCATGGCATCGGCGGTATCAGGTTACAAACGTTCATTCGGTTCCGACGGCCCACCCGGCTGCTATGATGATTTTGAACATACGGACTGCCTGCTGGCAATCGGCTCCAACCTGCCGGAACAGCATCCGATTATTTACTGGCGCATGCGCGAAGCGCGCGAGAAGCGGCCTTTCCCGTTAATTGTCGTCGATCCGCGTGTAACCATGCTGGCGCAGAATGCCGACATGCACCTGCCGATCAGTCCCGGCACAGACCTGGTGCTGTTGAACAGCCTGGCGTATGTGATCCTGGAAGAAGGCCTGCAGGACGAAGACTATATCCGCGCCCACACCACAGACTTCGAGGCCTTCAAGGCCACGGTGCAGGACTACGACCCGCTGACGGCCTCGAAGCTCTGCGGTATCGACGAAGACACCATCCGCAACGTCGCGCGCGTCTATGCCAAAGCCAGCTCGGCCATGACCATCTGGACCATGGGTATCAACCAGTCCACACACGGTTCCGACGGCGTGGTAGCCATCAACAACCTCAACCTCATCACGGGTAACATCGGCAAGCCCGGTGGAAGCAGCCTGTCCATCACCGGCCAGTGCAACGCCATGGGCACGCGCGAGTGGTCGTCCTGTTCCGGCCTGCCGGGTTACCGTGCGCTGGAGAAGCCGCAGGACCGCAAGGACATTGCCGAATTCTGGGGCATCGACGAAGACTTCTTCCCGGAAAAACGCGGCCTGTTCATGACCGATATTCTGCCTGCGATTGAAACCGGGCAGATCAAGGGCCTGTGGCTGATCGCCACCAACCCCATGACCTCCATGCCGAACACGGCACGCATCCGCAAGACACTGGAGAAACTGGACTTCCTGGTAGTGCAGGATGCCTACGCCGATGTCGAGACCAACGAATACAGTCACGTGTTCCTGCCGGCCGCCATCTGGGCCGAGAAGGAAGGTGTGTTCACCAACACCGAACGCCGCGTCAACCTGATCCGTAACGTCATGCCACCCTTCGGTGATTCAAAGCCGGACTTCTGGATCTTTAACGAAATGGCGAAGCGCATCGAGCGCGACAAAAAGCCGAACTTTCCCGAGACCACCGAACAGGCCTTCGAGGAGATGAAACAGCTGTCGAAAGGGCGTCTTCTGGATATCTCCGGCATGAGCTACGACAAGATCGAGGAGAAGCGAGGCTTGCAATGGCCCTGTCGCGACGGTGACGAAACCGGTTCGCAGCGTTTATATACCGATGGCGTGTTCCAGTACCCGGACGGCAAGGCCAAACTTATTCCGCTGCCGTTTGTCGACAACAACGAACGGCCTGACGATGAATACCCCCTGTGGTTGAACAGCGGCCGCGTGGTAGAGCATTTCCATACCCGCACCCGCACCGGCAAGGTCGGTAACCAGAACAAGTTCAGTCCCACGCCTTACATGGAAATGAACCCGGATGCTGCCGCGGAGTTTGGTGTGGAGCACGGTCAGTATGCGCGCCTGGTGTCCCGGCGCGGTGATGCTGTTGTGCTGGTGCAGAGCACCCAGCGCGTACCGCGCAACATGATCTTCGTGCCGTTTCACTACCACGAGTGCGTGAACCGCGTCAGTCTCGGCTTGCTCGATCCCCATTCGCGCCAGCCGGCCTATAAGCAGTGCGCCGTGCGTGTGGAGCCGATCGAGGACCAGCAGGCGGCAGCAGAATTGAACCTTGCGGCGCGGGCCTATTGATCGTTATGAGCAGTATTAAAAACTTCCGTCATTGCGAGCGCAGCGCGGCAAGTTCCCACAGTTTGTTGCAAGAGTTAGAAAGATTGCCGCGCTGCGCTCGCAATGACAGTGATTTATTCAGGCAGTCAATCAACTTATGTTCAAAGTAAGAAACAACGAACCGGAATACGCCTTTATTCCGGACTCCGAAGCGCCGCAGACCAACTGCTACGGCAAGCCCATCCAGCTGATCGATGAAAATGATCCACTGGCTGGACAAAGCCTGAACATCAACGGCGACAGCAGCGTTGGCGACAACCCCAACCGCTACAAGCAGCACGGGTTCTATTTCAATGCCGACAACTGCATTGCCTGTCACGCCTGCGAGGCCGCCTGTGCGGAAAAGAACGATACGCCGGCACACCTGGCATTCCGTTCCGTCGGGTATCTTGAAGGTGGCAGCTACCCGGCGGTAGCGCGCCTGAATATTTCCATGGCCTGTAACCATTGCGACAACCCGGTGTGCCTCAAAGGCTGCCCGACGCGCGCCTATACCAAGTTTGCCGAGTACGGTGCTGTGCTGCAGGACCCGGACATCTGCTTCGGTTGTGGTTACTGCACCTGGGTGTGCCCGTACAACGCACCGCAACTCGACCCGGTCGCCGGCCATGTCTCCAAGTGCAACATGTGTGTCGATCGCCTGGAAGTCGGCCTGAAACCGGCCTGTGCCTCGGCCTGTCTCGGCGGTGCGCTCGACTTTGGCGTGATCGAAACCGTCCCGGAGAACCGCGAACAACTTTCCACCAGCATTCCCGGTTTCCCCGACACCTCGATTACTCAGCCCAATATCCGCTTTCAGCAGACGCGCAGCCTGCCACGGGAAATGCGCCGCACCGACAGCACCCCGATCCGCTACGTGCGCGATGACCAGAACGCAAAGCCGGAGCCCGACGTTAAAGGCGGGCAGGGAACGTACCGCAGCGCAGCGCTGAAGCGAACCAATAAACCCAGGCAGTGGAACCTCACCAAACTGCGCTCACGCGAAGATCCGCTGGTGCTCTTTACGCTGATTACCCAGGCCGTGGTCGGCGCATTCCTGCTGTTATTCCTCGGCCCGCCGTTCGGACTGGCGTCGCTGGGCGCTGCCGCTCACCCGGTTGCCTACCCGGTCATGCTGTTCGGGTTGATTGCAGTACAGACCTTTGCCCTGGTGATCTCCACCCTGCACCTGGGACGTCCGCACCGCTTTTACCGTGCCTTTAATAATTTGCGCCATTCGCCGGTCAGCCGTGAAGTTGCCGCTGTCGCCGTGTTCTATAACCTGCTTGGCGCCTATGCCGTGCTGACAGGTTTGCCGCAGTTGTTTGCCTGGTTACCGGAAGGCCTGGTCAGCGCTGTGCGCGAGCTGTCCGGCTGGCTGGCGGTCATTGCCGGCCCCGTGTCGATTTATTTCATGCACCGCATCTACCGCATCCCGGCGCGCCCGTTCTGGAACCACTGGCAGGTGCTGACCAGCTTTTACGCCAGCATGCTAACGCTCGGCTCGCTGGCCGTGGCGCTGGTGTTCGTACCGTTGCTGGTCGTACAGGACACCGATTACACGCCCCTGTTGCAGACACTGACACTGCTGGCGCTGGCCGGACTGGTGATCGAGGCGTTTGGTCTTTACCGTCACGCGGACTACCTGCGCCACCACAGCGGTGAAGGGCAGGCCGCGTGGATGGAGCAGACCACTACCTTCGGCAAAACCTACTGGTTACGCAATGCGCTGATGCTCGGCGCCGGCCTGTTGATCGCACTCGCGGCCCTCAGCGGGCTGCAAGGTGTTGCCGGTTTTGTCCTGTGGGGCCTTGCGGCACTGGCCCTGTCGGGCGCTGCGCTGATCGGTCGCGCACTGTTCTACGTACTGGTCATCCCGACCACCCTGCCCGGTGCCTTCTTCTGGAAGAACCCGGCATTCGAGGAACACGCGCGCGAGGCGGGACTGGCCGACATGACACAGGTCGGCGTGCAGGTCGCCGAGCACTGACAGGTTTACAGTAGTGATCCCGTGCAAAACACCTCCCCGTCATTCCGGCGCAGGCCGGAATCCAGCGGATAAATTCGACAATGACCTGGAACGTGCCGTGTTCATGGTGCAGTACCAGTCACTGCGACAGCGCGTACTGCGGTTGGCCGGTGTCCTTTTGATCGTTGGCAAGCACGGTCTGCGTGGCCTGTTGTATGTCTGGCCACTGACCTTGCTGGTGTTTGTCGATTTCCCCGGTCTGTGGGATGTGATTCGTCTGACACTGCTGGTACTGGCGACCGCTGGCTGGTCACGTTTTGTGTATGGCTCGGTGCGTGACGACTACCGACGTTTCATTGGTGGCCGCCTGCTCGAACCCCGTAGCCTGCGCACGGTATTTTGATAACAAGCTGTCTGGTAATTGATGGAGTAATGAAATGACCCTTGAAGTAAACGGTACCGAAGTCAGTCTCGATAACGAGGGTTTCCTGCTCTACCCGGAAGAGTGGGATATGCAGGTTGCCAATGCACTGGCAACGCGCGAACGGATTGACATGAGCGATGACCACTGGACAGTTGTTTACTTTGTGCGGGGCTACTTTGAAGAACGCCAGACTGTCCCCGAAGCACGCCATGCGCTAAAAGCACTGCGGGAAAAACTCGGCAAGGAAAAAGCCAGCCGCAAGTTCCTGTACTCGCTGTTTCCCTACGGCTACGGCCAGCAGGCGTGCAAGATTGCCGGCATGCGCAAGCCGCTCAAGTTGATGCTCGATATCTGATGCCGCACCTCGGCCAACGGGTATAATGGCCGAATGAGTAACCCCGAAATCCGAACCACCTGCCCCTACTGTGGCGTCGGCTGCGGCGTACTGGTCAGCGTCGACGAGGCGATGAACGTCAGTGTGCGCGGCGACCCCGATCACCCGGCGAACTTCGGGCGCCTGTGCTCCAAGGGCGCAGCGCTGGGCGAGACCGTCGGGCCGGATAACCGCCTGCTGTACCCGAAGGTCGATGGCGAAGTCACCGACTGGGGCCGCGCGCTGGATCACGTGGCCGGTGAGTTCAAACGCGTGATCGAAACACACGGCCCCGATGCCGTCGCATTTTATGTCTCCGGCCAGTTACTGACGGAAGACTACTACGTCGCCAACAAGCTGATGAAAGGCTTCATCGGCTCCGCCAACATCGATACCAACTCGCGCTTGTGCATGTCCTCGGCGGTGGCCGGTTACAAGCGCGCCTTTGGCACCGACACGGTGCCGTGCAGTTACGAAGACCTGGAGCGCGCCAAGCTGATTGTGCTGGCCGGCTCCAATACCGCCTGGTGCCACCCGGTGCTGTTCCAGCGTATCCGCAAGGCCAAAAAAGACAACCCGGATCTTATGGTCGTGGTGATCGACCCGCGTGCGACGCCAACCTGCGATGTTGCCGACCTGCACCTTGCCGTGCGTCCCGGTTCCGATGCCATGCTGTTCAACGGCCTGCTGTGCTACCTGCAAGACAGCGGCGAACTGAATGCCCTGTTCGTGGAACGCTGCACCGATGGCGCCGATGAAGCGCTGGCCAGCGCGCGCGCATCCGCCGGTGAGCTTGACGTAGTTGCAACCGCTTGCGGTATCGATACTGACACGCTGCGCGAGTTCTACCGGTTATTTGCGCGTACCGAACGTGTGGTCACCGTATTCTCGCAGGGCATCAACCAGTTCTCCTTCGGCACCGACAAGGTCAACAGCCTTATCAACTGCCACCTGCTGACCGGCCGTATCGGACGGCCTGGCATGGGGCCGTTCTCCTTTACCGGGCAGCCCAACGCCATGGGCGGGCGTGAAGTTGGCGGGCTGGCCAACCAGCTGGCCGCACACATGGAGATCGACAACCCGCAACACCGCGAACGCGTGCAACGTTTCTGGCAGTCCCCGGCCATCCCCGGGCAGGCCGGACTGAAAGCCGTGGACATGTTCCAGGCAATGGAGACCGGCAAGATCAAGGCTGTCTGGATCATGGCCACCAACCCGGCCGTCAGCCTGCCCGACACCCAACGCGTACGTGCTGCACTCGGGCAGTGTGAACTGGTGGTGGTGTCGGACTGTGTGGAACACACCGACACCACCCAATACGCCGACGTACTGTTGCCCGCACAAAGCTGGGGCGAAAAAGAAGGCACCGTCACCAATTCCGAGCGGCGTATTTCCCGTCAACGCGCCTTCCTGCCGACCCAGGGCGATGCACGGCCGGACTGGTGGATTGTCAGTGAAGTCGGACGGCGCATGGGCTATGAAAGTGCATTCGACTACCCGGCTGCCGTCGACGTGTGGCGTGAGCACGCCGCACTGTCCGGCTTTGAAAACGACGGCGAGCGTGATTTCGACATCAGTGAACTGGCCGGCCTCAGTCACGAAGACTACCAGTACCTGCCCCCCGTGCAGTGGCCGGTCAGTCATGCCGCCCCGCAGGGCAGTGCGCGCATGTTCAGCGATGGCCACTTCTTTACCCGCAACGGTCGCGCGCGCTTCGTGCCGATCAACAACCCGCAACCGGCGCATGCCATCAGCGATGACTACCCGCTGGTGCTGAACAGCGGCCGCGTGCGCGATCACTGGCACACCCTGACACGTACCGGTAAATCACCGCGCCTGTCCGGTCACATCGTTGAACCCTATGCGGAACTGCACCCCGACGATGCCACGCAGTACAGCGTCGAAGATCACGGCCTGGTCAGGCTGCACAGTGCGTGGGGCGAGATCGTGGTGCGTGCCCAGGTCACGGGTACCCAGCAGCGTGGCAGCGTGTTCGTGCCCATGCACTGGAACCTGCAATTCTCCAGCGTGCCAAGTGTGGATTGCCTGGTCAGCCCGGCTACCGACCCGGTGTCCGGACAACCCGAATTCAAATATACCCCCGTGGCCATCGAACCCTTCCCGGTCGTCTGGCACGGCTTTATCCTGTCGCGCCGCCGGCTGGAGCTGAAAAATGCGGCCTACTGGTCCTGCGCCAAAGGGCAGGGCATGTGGCGCTATGAAATCGCCGGCGAGCAAAGCCCCGAAGACTGGGCCCGTTGCGCGCGCGATTTGTTATGCAGCCACGAAACCGACGTCGACTGGCTGGAATACTTCGACCCGGCCGTCAACCGCTACCGCGCCGCACGGCTGGTCGATAACCAGCTGGAAAGCTGCATCTTCATCGGCCCCGATATCCACCTGCCATCACGTGACTGGTTATCAAAACTGTTCGAACAGGGCCCGCTCGACGATGCCGCACGCACCAGCCTGCTTACCGGCAAACCTGCCATCGGTCAGAAAGACGCCGGGCCTATCGTCTGCTCCTGTTTCAGTGTCGGCATCAATACCCTGGTCGATGCTATTCAAAGCCAGCACCTCACCAGCGTGGAACAGATCGGTGAAGCGCTGAAGGCCGGCACCAACTGCGGGTCCTGTGTGCCCGAACTCAAGGCGTTGCTGGCGGACCAGGACTGAATGAATTGCCGCTGCCGAGGATGTCCACCAACGGACTGATCACTGCATTACCGCCACGCTGTAAAACATGGGTATAGATCTGCGTAGTGCGAATATCCTTGTGTCCCAGTTGTTCCTGAACGGTGCGAATATCCATACCCCGTTCCAGCAGGTGAGTGGCAAAGGAATGTCGCAGCGTGTGGCAACTGGCGGGTTTGAAGATACCTGCCCGGCGCAAGGCGCGTTTGACGGTTTTCTGCAGACAACTGTCATCCAGATGATGACGCCGCCTGATACCGGAGCGCGGGTCGTTACTGCGCTTGCTGGCCGGGAACACATACTGCCAGCCCCATGATTTCGGTGCCTGCGGGTACTTGCGTTCCAGTGCATAGGGCAGCCACACAGCGCCAAAGCCATCGGCCAGGTCCTTTTCATGAAGATTCCGAACCAGTTCAAGCTGGCGCTTCAGGGGTTCGATGCAGGGGTCCGGCAAGGTGACCACACGGTCCTTGCCGCCCTTGCCACTGCGCACCGTGATGGCGCGATGCTCAAAATCCAGATCCTTGACGCGCAAGCGCAGGCACTCCATTAACCGCAGGCCGGAACCATACAGCAGGCAGACCGGTAGCCAGCAGGGGCCATCAACCTGACGGATCAGCCTGCGCACCTCATCCTGTGACAATACCGTTGGCAGTCGCTGTGGCTGTTTGGCGCGAACCACATTCAGAATATCCCCCAGCGGTTGGCCTATAACCTGTTTGTAGAGAAAAACCAGCGCATTCAGCGCCTGGTTCTGCGTACTGGGTGATATACGACGCTTGACAGCCAGATAGGTCAGAAACTCGGCAACGTGCTTTTCGCCAAGGTCCTTCGGGTGCTGTTTGTTATGGAACAGAATGTAGCGATGAACCCAGCCTACATAAGACTTCTCGGTACGAATGCTGTAATGCCGGGTCCGGATCGTATTTCGAACCTGGTCAAGAAAAGGCGAGCTGTGGCGTTTCCTGGTCATAATACATATCCCTCCATGGACTGTATGGATGAACAGTATAATAGCCTGCTCCCGGATTGCAAGGCGTGGATAGATGGAAAATTGAGTTAATTCTACAGGTGGGGTTGATCCGTAACTGGTGCCAGTAAGCAGGTTTGAGGTGTGTAGCGGCTTGAAAAGAAAGGGATACAAGCGTAGGTTTACAGACAAGAAACGGGGCGCACCGGAACAACCCTGTGCGGGATATACGGAAAACGCACGTGTTATAACACGGCGTTTTTCCAGATATACAATGTTATGTTTAAGAGAAAATGAATAGGAAACTATTGGCAATCGGGTTTGTTGTTATCCTTGCAAGTGGTTGCGTATCATTGATGGTGCAAAATCCAACATTGCATGATTTGTCAGGATCATGGGAATCTACTGGCCCGCTTTCATATTTTAGGTTATCTGTAAACGAAAATGATGCCGGGATAATGGCAATAGTTTTTAATGAAAACTCTATAAAGCTTTATAAAATTGATTCGTTTCAATCACTACAAGAAAAGTTCAAAATTAAACTTGTTGATATAAATGGAGAGGAAGAACCAGTACTCCTAGAAGGACACCTTGTTTTAGGGCGCTTAGCCTTAAATAACATATCAGAGCCAGATGAAATATTGTGGTTCATTAGGTCTGAGGATCTTTTGAAATACCGGAAAGCAGCAATCGATGAAATTAACAAGCACCAGTGATATTAACATAACAAAAAGTTCAACCTGACATGTTTTACAACGCGCCTTTTTGTAGCCTCGCTGCGCCCGATAATGTCACAAAAAGGCGCGTTGTAAAACATGCAGGTTAACTAAACGTTAGGCGCTAATTGGATGGATTATGAATGGGTTTGCAATGTTTGCAGAGCATTGAATGAATCTGAGGCTCATTCATGCCGTAAATGCAATGCGCCGGCCGAATTAAATCAGTTTGAGATTGTTGAGCTGAGAAAAAAGCTTGCTGAAGGAGAGGTGATTCAGCCCTTAACTCGAAGTTCTAGTCCTAGCTTGAACCGTTACTACTGGTTTGTGGAAGTATCAGACGGGAAAAATTTTGTTGCTAGAACTATTGGCAATACCGTGTGGTGGTTAGGGCTTGGAATGCTAGCAGCCATGCTTCTTGTAAAGGTCTTATTGCCGGAGAGCTTGGACATTGAGTGGATTGCGATCCCTCTGATATTTCTCGGCATCCTGGAGATACGAAACTTTAGCCTAGGAAAAGAAACATTTCTGGGCTATGTCGTAACTCCAGCAACGGAAGAGAACGCGGTTTGGCGCTGGCTCGGTTTGGTCCTCGATATGTGGATTATTAGTATTGGGGTTTCGATGGTGTCCTTTGGTGGCGCCTAACAAGCCCTTCCAGCCGACGCAAAAACCGCGCAGCTGAAGGGCGACGTTAGCCTTAAAACATGGACAAGCAACGAACAACAATATTATTCGCCTTGATGCTCGCTAGTACAGTAGGGCTTACTGAGCCTATTGAAAAAGCGGCTCCACCCTGCAACGACAAGCTTATCGAAAAATATCAGAAAGGCGTAGAAGACAATAATGCGCAATCCATCTACATGATGGCGCGTTACTACAGCACGGGTAAATGCCTAGCTGGTGATGGAAAAAAAGCAATACAACTGTATTTTCAGGCGGCCGAGCAATCATACCCACCCGCTTTTTATAACGTCGGAATGATATTGGCAGCAAATCAAGAATTTGAGCAAGCAGCAAAAATGTTCTTTGCGGGTGCGGCGCTAGGGCATCGAGGCTCAGAATTGCAATTGGGCATTCTGTATTCACTTGTACCACCACCTATAGGTAATGACCTTCAGGCTTATGCTTGGTTGTCTTTAACCGCAGGAAGATCAGAACCCGTCGCGGAGGAGGCGAAAAGTATTCTTAAGAGGGTAAAATCGCGATTGAGTGGATCAGAGTTGGAGCGTGCTCAAGAGTTGGCTAAGAAAATTAACGCTGATTTCGGCTCATTACCACCTTTCAAGCATGAAGAGGCTAACAAGCCCATCCAGCAGATGCCAAAGAACGGCGCGGCTGATGGGTGACGTTAGCGCTAAGAATAAGGAGAATCAACAATAATGAATATTGCTATTAAGTTTTCAATGCTTGTTTTATTTGCAGCATTAGTCGGGTGTGCAAATCCCCTCAACCGCGCAACATCTGATCGTTACTCGCAAACATGCTCGGAAGCTGAAAGAGCAGGAAACATGCAAGTAGCAGCGGAGGCATGCTATCGAGCCTACGTTAACGTCGAGTGGGGTAACTTAGGGCCAGAGGCGAAATCCGAGAAATTATATAATTTTGGTAGAGTGCTACGTAAATCAGGCCGTTACACCGACGCAAAAGAGGCGCTTACAAGGTCGCTCGCTGAAGAAGAAAAGCTGTCTGGTAAAAGTAGTATAAAAAGTGGCAGAAGAATGGCAGAACTTTCAGCAACCTACCTAGAATTAAATCAGTTTGAAGATGGCGCTAAATATTTGGATGCCGTTCTTCCTATCACCGCCCAATACTCTAAGAGTGAAAAGCAATTTATTGCGGCACTGTTGTACTTTTATGGCAATAACCTAAAGGATGTACAAAAAGCTAAAAGCTACCATGCAAAGATGGCCGAGCTTGGTTACTCAGAGGCAGATTTTGAGCAAAAGCGCTAACAAGGCGCTCGTTCGGACGCAAACTACGCTGCGCTTCGTTTGCGCCGCACAGCTTTGGCGTTATGTAGTTAATGATTAATTTAAACCGATCATGATAATTAATATGAAATACATAGTAGGTTCTTTAATTATAAGCTTTGGCATTATTTTTGTAGCGGTTGTATTGTTGATTTCGCTGAATGTGCAAGCGCCAGAAAGTGTTATGAAATATTTGGGGTTGGCATGGGCTGTATTAGCGATTGTTTCATACCCACTAGCAAAAAAATTGATTCGTAATTAATGAGGTGCCAACGTATTTAATGCCACATAACAACCGCCTCAAATTGACGCGGTGCGTAAACGCGCCTCACAATCTAGGCAAGCGTTATGTGTTTAAACAACAGACTAATAAATGAACCCTCAAGAAGTCATTGATTATTGGTACTCAGATCAGGTCAGAAGCCAGTGGTTTTCATCTACGCCGGAGTTAGATGCCGAGATTCGCAGTAAGTATGAAACTGTTTGGGAGCGAGCGGTAGAAGGCGAGCTAGATGGGTGGAAAAAGGATGCTCTGGGTAGCTTAGCTTTAGTTCTAATATTTGATCAATTTCCGCTCAATATGTTTCGAGGTGAAGCAAAGAGCTTTAAAACCGAGGGAGACGCGATAGAAGTTGCAAGAGCTTCTATTAATAATGGTTTTGTACCTCAGCTCAATGATGAGCAATTGTCATTTTTATTTATGCCGTTTATGCATAGTGAAAAAATAGAGGATCAAGACCTAGCGGTTAAGCTTTTCCGTGAAAACGAATTAGAGGGAAATCTTGAATTCGCGAAACATCACAGAGATATAATTCGGAAGTTTGGGCGTTTTCCTCACCGAAATAGAATATTGGGGCGAGAGAGCACTGTTAAGGAGCTTGAGTATTTAGGGAGTAAAGGTTCATTCAATGGGTAAAGAAACACATAACCAGGCGTTCGAGCTGACCCAAAACCCGTGGTTTGAATTGCGGTGTCGCTTCGCGTCACTATACCGCAATTCAAACCACGGGTTTTGTGCTGCTCAACTTGGTCGTTATACCTCTGAAAAATAATCGCTTTTATCTACATTGACATGTACACGGAATGTACATACACTTATCTCATGGACTTTGAGTGGGATCCAAGGAAGGCTGCCGAAAATCTCCGCAAACGCGGGGTGGACTTCGCTGATGCGGTGATTGCTCTAGAGGATGAAAACGCTCTTACCATTGAAGATAGGGATCACCCGGAACAACGTTTTAAAACATTGGGACTGGGGCCGCAATTGAATGTCCTTTTCGTTGTTCACGCTGAACGTGGCGAAAATTGTATTCGCATTATTTCAGCCCGGAAAGCCGATCGCAGTCAAACCAAACAGTATTATCAAGGCCTGAGCTATGAGTGAAGATTTCAGTAAAGGAAAACGAGGCGCCGTAATCAAGCCTGACCCAAACAAGGTTCGTATCACCATTCGTTTAGACGCGGACATTATTGAGCACTTCAAGAACCTGGTGCATGCTGCAGGAGGCGGAAACTACCAAACGCTTATAAACGAAGCATTGCGTGAGCATATCAAAGCACACGATAAATCATTAGAAGATGCATTACGGAAAGTTATCAGAGAAGAGTTAAAGCAAGCGGGGTAAGGTATAACAATGCGGCCCAATCCGACGCGCGTATGCGCGGCTGGCCTTAATCGTTATGCCGCAGGGTTGACATACTATATAACGTATATATACTAATTAAGGTATGTGGGAGATATACGAGCACAGGAAGGCCGTAAAGCAGCTTGCGTCGCTGCCAATTGACGTGCTCAAACGATATGAAAAATGGAAAGATATCATATTGATAAGTGGCCCTGATGGGTTGAAGCAAATTAGAGGCTTTAGGGATGAGGCGCTTCGTGGTGAATGGAAAGGGCATCGTTCATCTCGTCTAAACATTCAGTATCGCGTCATCTACAAAATCGAGAAGGATCTTGTTTTGGTTCAGGTGGTTAACGTGACGCCGCACGATTATCGTAGGAAGTAAGATGAAAGATTATCGAAAAGCAAAGAAGTCGGTGGATGTCTCTGTTGGGGAGTCGGTTCGGATTCTTCGTGAATTACAGGAAATGAGTCAGAACGAGCTTTCTGAGCTAACGGGCATTCCGCAATCCACCATCTCTGCCATTGAGAATGATCGAGTCAACCTTGGAGTGGAGCGGGCAAAGATTCTTGCCAGGGCGCTTAAATGCCATCCCGCTGTTCTCGTCTTTCCGGGTTGGGATGTTCGCCAAGAGTCTGCGGCATAACCAATCATTCGAACCGACGCTAGAAATCAGCGCGGTTCAATTCAATCGTTAGAGAACTTAAGCGACTGATGCATATGCCGTTTATGGTGTGCTATTATTATCGCATGGCAACTTCAGCACGCGAACTATATCAGCAGGCGATGGAACTCGAAGACGAAGAGAGGGCTTCGCTTGCTGGGCTTTTATTGGAGAGTTTGGACACGGAAGTGGAGGAGGGGGTTGAAGCGGCGTGGCTAGAGGAAATAGAACGCCGGATGGCGGCGCTGGATTCTGGTGATGCCAAATTGGTTCCTTGGGAAGATGTAAGGAATCGACTCCTAAAAAGGCTGGATGCCGCAGAGAACAGTTAGATTTCATTCGGCAGCAATTAACGAGGCTGATGCGGCCTTTAGTTGGTATGCGCAACGCAGCCTGCTTGCTGCCCGTGCTTTTACGCAAGAATTAAATCATTCGGTAGAGATGGTTCGAGAGGGTCCGGATCGATGGCCTCGATTCGGTACCAGGGCGCGTCGTTATGTAATGCCCCGGTTCCCATTCAGTCTTATATACAGGTTGAAGGGTCAGGAAGTCGAAATCATTGCAATTGCACATCACAAACGTAAACCTGGCTATTGGCATTCCCGTTGATTGGTGTTTGCTGGATTCGCCCTCTAACCATGCGGCCCAGTCCGACGGGCGTACCGCGTGCGGCTGGCCTTAATCGTTAGAGGTTGCATACTGCTAATCGCCTGAATTTTAATACATATAAAAATATGGCATATTGGCCATATCCAGACTATACTGACCTTATGAGCAAGGACAGCTTCGATTGGGATCCAGAGAAGGATCTAGCAAACCAGTTAAAACACGATATCTCGTTCTCGGAAGCGCAGTATGCTTTCGCCGACCCGAGCAGGATAATTGCAGAAGACCTGGCCCATAGTAATAAAAAAGAAAAACGGTATTTTTGCTTTGGAAAGGTTGGAAGTGGTGTCGTGACGGTGAGGTTTACTTATCGCGCTGGTGTAATTCGAATATTTGGCGCCGGTTATTGGCGGAAAGGTAAAAAGATCTATGAGCGCGAAAATTAAATATACCGATGAAGAGCTTGGTGAGCTGAAGGTGATAGCTGATTTCCTCCCATCTCCAGAGGAACTTGCCTTTAAGGAAGATACCGTAAAGGTCACCATTTCTCTTAGCAAAGAAAGTGTGGAATTTTTCAAGCAAGAGGCAAAAAAACATAAAACGCAATATCAAAAAATGATCCGGCGCTTATTGGATGTGTATTCAGCATCGCAACAGCAACCTCTAACAAGGCGCTCAACCGGACGCGCAAAAAAACGGCGTGCCTGTTAGCCTGGTCGTTATATTTTGCAATAAACATCTGTTTTACCGCTTGACAAGGTACTCCATTGGAGTATGCTTGATCTTACATGATTACCGTCGCAGAAACAGGGACGTTTCAAAGAAAAGCGAATCAGCTCCTTTCCGAAGAGGAAAAATCGGATCTGATTGCTTATCTTTCGGAAAATCCGCAAAGCGGTGTCCTTATCCAGAATACAGGGGGTATCCGCAAGCTCCGATGGGCCAGGAGTGGTGGAGGGAAAAGTGGCGGAGTAAGGGTTATCTGCTATTTCCATAGCGAAATAATGCCTCTCTATCTTCTCACTGTTTTTGGGAAGAATGAAAAGGCCAATATTTCTATGAAGGAAAAGCAGGTGTTGTCCAGGCTCGTTAAAGAGCTGGTGAGTTTCTGGAGTTAGAGAGATGGGTAAAGCATTTGATGAAATACAAGAAGGTTTAACCGATGCGATCAGCTATTCCAAGGGAAAGAAAAGTAAAGTCGTCGAGCATACGCCGGAAGAAATAAACGTGAAGGCTATTCGTGAAAAAACCGGGATGAGCCAGCAACGATTCTGCGCGGCTTTTGGAATTTCACTTGGTACCCTGCGTCATTGGGAGCAAGGCTTGCGAAGCCCTAGAGGGGCTGCCCGGGTTTTACTCAAGGTTGTGCAAAAGAACCCGGAGGCGGTTATTAAAGCAATCTCGGAGTAGCCAAATATAACCATGGCGTCGAGCAGACGTCAGGGACGCAGGCGCGCGCTGCCGCTACTCACGCCAACCGTTATGTGCTAAATCGCATTTTTTAAGCGTAGGTGCTTATGAAATGCCTGGAAGTCTTTATCGGAATGAAGTAATGGTAGACTATACTCAATACAGAAGGTTGCGATAATCGAGTCTATAGTTTTTCTGACGGTAACGCCTTTCTTTCTTAACAACCTAAAATTATCAGCACTTTTTACAGCGATGCTGGTATTGAGCATATTGAATACGGTAAGTGATGTAAGTAGATTCTTTGCGGTTTTGTAGTCCTTATCATTTCTGAAACCCTGCAAAACCTCAGCAAGAATCAAATCTCCTGTAGCAACCGGTTCAATGCCAAGCAATGAATCAAGCTTGTCAGTTTCAGGTGTCGGGTTGCCGTTGAAGTAATCAACCCAGACACTGGAATCGACAAAGATCATCTGTTGAGTCTCATGCTATCAAGATCGCCGTCCCATTTGAGCTTGCCCTTAAATTTCTTGATCGCTTGCTGTTTATTTAATCTAATCAGTGCCTTGAGGCCAAGCTCAACTGCCTCACGCTTGGTTTTAGCGCCGGTGAGTTTAAGTGCATCAGCCATGAGTTTGTCATCGATAACAATATTGGTGCGCATAACCACTCCGAATGTGTATAATTAAGCGTGCGTGTACACATTAAAGCATATCTGCAGGGTTGGTTTCAAGCGTCCCCGTAGCGCACATAACCAATCATTCGAACCGACGCTAAAAATCAGCGCGGCTCAATTCTAAAGTAGCCGGTCAGTGACGCTATTTGGCCACGGTCATGGATCGCTATTCGTGACGCCTGTTGGGTTGGGCGCTGGGCAAGGAGCGAACGGCTGCGCTGTCACGAAGAGCCCTGCGTCATGCCTTACGCGTGCGCCAGCCATCCAGTCACCGATGGAGTTTGATCAAGCATGTTTATAACTACGGGGTGTCAACTTTTTAGTAGGAACTCCCCGTTCAATTGAGACATAATAAATGACAAAGATAGCAATCATACAAGAGTCCTCCGTTTTACTTGATAGAGATAAAACGATTGATAAGGCAGTTCAATTGATAGAGCAAGCAGCATCAAACGGCGCCGAGCTGGCTATATTCCCTGAAGCATACATATCTGGCTACCCCGCCTGGATATGGAGGCTGCGTCCCGGTGGTGACTGGGGTGCAAGTGAAGAGTTACATTCTCGTTTATTAGATAGCGCCGTTGATATTGATGCCGGTGACCTGAAACCTCTATATGAAAGTGCGAAGAAGAATAAAATTAGCGTTATTTGTGGATTAAACGAACGAGACAATATAGTAAGTAATGCAACACTCTACAACACAGCAGTAATGATTAGTAAAGACGGTAATATTGTTAATCGTCACCGTAAACTTATGCCAACAAATCCTGAAAGAATGGTCTGGGGTTTTGGTGATGGTACTGGTTTAAATGTTGTAGAAACGACAGCAGGAAGAACAGGAACTTTAATTTGCTGGGAAAATTACATGCCTTTATCAAGGTATGCTCTTTATTCACAGAATCTCGAAATTTATGTTGCACTCACATACGATAGCGGCGATGGGTGGATAGGAACAATGCAACACATCGCGCGAGAAGCGCGTTGCTGGGTTATATGTAGCGGCGTAGTTATTACAAACCGCGACATTCCTAACGATTTTCCAGATAAAGAAACCTTTTATCCTTCTGATGAAGAATGGATAAACCCTGGAGACTCTATAGTCGTCGCACCTGGTGGTGAAATAGTAGCGGGTCCAATGCATAAAGAAAAAGGTATTCTATATGCAGAGGTAGACTCAAAACGAGTTGCTATTTCAAAACGTGACCTTGATGTTTCCGGGCATTACGCCAGACCAGATATTTTTACGCTTAGTGTCGATAAAAATACACAGAGTCCAATAAAATTCAAATGAAAAGCAAATCTGACAAATCGCTTAACCGGACGCGCTACGTGCACATAACCACTAGAGAGAACGAGGGCTACATGAAAGAGATTACAGGGATAAATCACATTGGAATCAGGGTTGAAAACCTGGATGATGCGAGAAAGTTTTACGAACAACTCGGGTTTATATTTCTTGCAGGTCCTGTCGGTCCAGAACCCGTCGCGATAATGGAGCATCCATCTGGTGTGAATATAAATTTTATTTTAAATGCGGATTCAGGAATTACAAAAAATATTCTAATGGATGTAAAGGAAAGATATCCAGGCTACACACATATTGCCCTGGATGTAAATGATATTAGTGCTGTTCAGAAACAAATAGAAGATCTAGGCATCAATATTACAGAAGGACCAATAACACTACCAGATGGTGGAATCATGTTCTTCATACGTGACCAAGATAAAAATGTAATCGAGTTCCATCAAAATAGCGCTTAATGCACCATGATTTTCGATTACTTAACAACAACGATCTGTTGCACGCTGACGTTCTAAAGCGGCCACCGAAAAAGCAGGCCACAACTTTAGCGCGCAGGTGAGCCGGGCGTTAGGCGAAAAAAGGAAAGTACCGTGATGAGGAAGAAGCTGCAGATTATTGCGCCAATTGTTCTTGTCGCAACAAGTAACTTATTAACCGCAGATGAAGACCCAAGGCGGCTGGTTGAGCTACCAGAAATGATGCAGCAGCATATGATGTCAAATATGCGCGATCATTTAGTAGCCATAAATGAAATACTTATAAACCTGGCAAATGAGCAGCCAGACCAGGCAGCAGAAATAGCAGAATCGCAGCTGGGAATGAGTTCACTTGAATCACATGGAGCAAGTCACATGGCCAGGCTTATGCCGGAAGGTATGCGCCAGGCGGGCACAAGCATGCACAGAGCAGCAAGCCGCTTTTCGCTAAAAGCTCAAGAAGGGGATTTATTGTCTACTTATAAGGCTCTTTCTGAAGTTACATCTGCTTGTGTGGCATGTCATACAGGTTACCGTATTCGATAATCATAATATCGCCCGATAATGCGCTCGTTCTGACGAAAGCTCCGCTGCGCCCCGTTTGCGCCGCACAGCCTGGTCGTATGTGCCTGAGGTTGACGTTCGCTATCAATCCAGTACTCTATCGAGATTTCCGATACTATCGATGCTATTAAGAGCATAATCGGTTGTAAAATACCGTATTCTAACGGCTCCAGTCCTGAAATTATGTAGAGGAGAATACAAGTGGCCAAGCCCAATTACGCGTTTGAAAAGCGCCAGAAAGAAATCGCCAAAAAGAAAAAGAAGGAAGAGAAGCGGTTACAAAAAGCGGGGGTAGGCGATAGTCAGCCGCAGGATGCCCGGCCTGTACCTGGAAATGATGATAAAGCGGCAACAACCGGCGACACGTAGGTAAATAATCGAAGTTAATGAATATTAAACACACAAAGGAAAACACGACATGAGTACAGGTACCGTAAAGTGGTTCAATGCAGATAAGGGTTTCGGTTTTATCACCCCGGATGATGGTGGCAAGGATTTATTTGTTCATCATTCGGAAATCCAGAGTGGTGGTGGATATGCGACGCTTAGTGATGGTCAGAAAGTAGAGTATGAAGTTGGGCAAGGCCAAAAAGGGCCGTGTGCGAATAAGGTTACGCCACTCTAGGCCGGGACGCTTCGCTACGCGCCCCTGGCGGCGAAAACAAAGCCTGTCGCTGAAGCTGATAATTCGTTTTCAGGCGATGTAAATGGATGTCTATATTAAAAATGAAAAGTCGTTTATGACAATCGACGCTATAACGCTGCATGATACCGAGTTGACCTGTAGAAAATGTGAGGCCTACTGTTGCCGTTTAGAGGTGCTGCTCATTGGTGATACCGATGTGCCCGACAATTATATTGAGCTAGATGAGTGGGGCGGGAGGAGCATGGCGCGGCTAGAAGATGGCTGGTGTTCGGCCCTGGATAGAAACACCATGATGTGTATGATTTACGAGAAGCGGCCAAAAATTTGCCGTGACCTTGAGATGGGGGGATACGAGTGTATTTCCGAACGAGCCGCCAATCTGTAGATGTAGAACAAGACAGTCAAGTCGTTCCGAGAGTGCCTGCGAAATAGTTGACACCCCGTATTAAATGAGGAGTAGTGTATGTCAAATGAAGGCTACCACGAACCAATCGACGAGCTTACTGATGAAACCAGATATATGCATAGAGTAATTACCTCGCTAATTGCTCACAAGTAACGGCCACTAAATTCCAGTTTATTCCAGCCTGTACCAGACAAGTCATTCAGGCGTGACATGCGCTCCGCTATGGGAATTTAACCCTAAGGTTAACCGCTCGGAGCCGAGAATCTGAACGATGCTACTGAAAACTGTGTTTGGGACAATGCGCCCCTCATTTCTTGTTTTGTCTCCCATTTGTGTATTTCTGGGTTTTAGTACTTCGCTTGCTGCCCGGTCACATGTGAGCCCAATTTTATTTTTTCTTGTTCTTACCGGTGCGGTCTTCGCTCATATAAGCGTAAACATGCTTAATGAATACTTCGACTTCAAAAGTGGGCTGGATTTCAAAACCGAAAAAACAGCCTTTAGTGGTGGCAGTGGTGCACTTCCAGGCAACCCTGAAATGGCTAATGCAGTCCTGATTATCGGCCTGTTGTCGTTGATGGTGACAGCCATAATCGGCGTCTACCTCATTCTTGAGCGGGGCATTCAGATCCTGCCTGTTGGCATTGCCGGTGTGGTTTTGATCATTACCTATACACAATGGCTTAACCGATTTCCATTTCCATGCCTGATCGCTCCTGGCCTGGGATTTGGGATTCTGATGGTTCTCGGTACACATATGATTTTAACCGGTGGGAATTCACATTTACCCTGGCTGGTTTCCCTCGTGCCGTTTTTCCTGATAAACAACCTTCTTTTGCTAAATCAGTACCCGGACGTAAAGGCGGATGCCAGCGTTGGTCGCAATACCTTTCCAATTGCATATGGTCTGGATAAAAGCACTGTCGTATACACGATATTTTTTGTGGCAGCGTATTTATCGATACTTGTCGCTATTGCTAAAGGATATATACCAGGTCAGAGTATTATTGCTGTTATTCCTGCTGTATTTTCGTTGTATGCTCTTTCGGGGGCGCGCAAATATGCATCAAGAATCGGTGATTACCCCCGATACCTGGGAGCGAATGTGGCTGCGGCTGTATCAACTCCATTATTGCTTGGTGTCTCGATAATCAATGGCTGACAAGTCGCCCGCGCCGGAGGGGCGCCTGTTACAGTTGGTGCGGCCAGAGTGACATTCTGGGGGGCGCTTGCCATGGTGTTAACTGCAGGTGTCGGGAGATTATTCGGTGTGGCCGCGTAGTGACATTCCGGCTGGCAGAGCTGGTGTTGCCTGAAACAATGCAATATATTCTTTATGATTAAACAACAAGCACCAAGTTAAAACACGCAGATGACATTAAATCCAACGCCTCTATTACTGGATAATTTATACTGGATAACGCTGCTGGCCGTCATTGTCTCGTCCGCATCAGGTGTTCTGAAGGCCGGCTTCAAACAGTACGATTTGTTCGGCGTAATTATAATTGCTATAGCAACAGGCCTTGGTGGTGGTTCGCTACGCGACATGCTGCTGGACAGGGATACATTCTGGATTCGCGACCAGGTATTCTTTATGGCATCGCTTGCTAGTGCCATTGTGATCTTTATTGCGTCAAGGCTTGTTGTGGTTCCCCCGAGATTCTTCCTGGTTGCAGATGCCGCCGGTCTGGCAACGTTTGGTGTGGCAGGTACTCTGGTGTCGCTAATGGTTGGTGCCCCGCCTCTTATTGCAAGCTTTATGGGTGTTATTACAGGAACCATGGGTGGTGTTTTCCGTGACCTGCTATGCAACGAACCACCTGTTGTTTTTCTCAGCCCTTTATATGCAACAGTCTCGTGGGTCGGTTCTTTGTTCTTTATCGGTTTCCTGCACTTCGGTCTGGACATAACGCTGGCAGCTGTTATTGCAGGGCTGGGCATATTTATTTCACGCCTGCTGGCCATTTACTACAATATTACACTACCCAAATTCCGTTTTAAGTCCTGATATCGCTAACAGGTAGCTATTCAATGCAGGTAATGCAGCCTTACCATGAATCACCCTGAAAGTGAGTGTGTGAATATTGCGCTCCGTTACCCTGAAGCTGTCAGGCGGCTACGGATATTGTTGGCCATATCTGCCGTAAGCCTGTTTGCGGGGCTGGTCACGCCCATTATCACCTTGAAGAAATTCGTACTGGTAGAGAATACTTTCTCTGTGCTGGGTGGTGTGCTGGAATTATTAAAAGAGGGGCAGGTGTTTCTGTTTGTTATTATTGCCGGTTTCAGTGTTGTGTTGCCGATCCTGAAAATCGGTGTTTTGTACCGGCTGCTTGGCAAGCGTGCAATGCCCGCCAACAACCTTGACAGGGCTTTGCGGTTGATGCATTTGTACGGGAAATGGTCGATGCTGGATGTTTTTGTCGTTGCAGTGCTGGTAGTAGCTGTTAAGCTCGGCGTAATCGTCAGCGTCGAAATGCGTTTTGGATTATATGCCTTTGCATTGTCCGTATTGCTGACTATGTATATTACAGCCAGAGTCGTGACGTTGACGGACAGCTCATGTGCGACTGGGCACTCATAACCGCCAGATAACGGGAGGTTCTTGCATGAACAAACCGGGGGATACCACACCGATGAAATCATCCGGCCTGGTTGTTGTCGGTGTGACGGCCATTGGTGTGATTGCAAGTCTGATTGGCGCCCTTTGGGTCGGTAAGCGGCAGCGTGAAAAAATGCGCTCCGGGTCAGACAGCGAAGCAGCGCGGAAGGACGGTAATGATGAAGAATGATATGACGGGTGGTTCAATGCTATGAAGAAGGGTGCCAAAAAACCGCTGTTTCTTGTTATTGCCTTGGCGCTGGTTTACGGGATAGCCCAGGAGCGGGGGATTACCCTGCCCGGACTGGCAGGCCAGGATCAGGTTTCGGGTGAGGTTTCGGGCAATGCATTGCAGCAGGCCATCAGTAACCGGAAAAGCGACGTCCAGGTCCGGGGTGAAGGTGTGGTGGTGAAAGTCTTGCCGGATGATCTTGATGGTTCAAGGCATCAACGATTGCTCGTCAAACTTCCCGCCGGTCAGACTATCCTGATTGCACACAATATTGACCTTGCGCCACGAGTGGCCAATCTGCGTGCCGGTGATACGCTGGCATTCTACGGTGAGTATGAATGGAATGAAAAAGGGGGCGTTGTACACTGGACGCACCATGACCCGGGTGGGCGCCATATTGGTGGCTGGCTTGAGCACCAGGGAAAGACTTATCAATAATCGAGACTGCATCAGGCGTCCCCGGTCAGAACGTCTGGCAGTGTGGATGTCGTCAAGGATATTATGTTCTAGCGGTGGTGCCTACGTGCTCAGCTCCTTGAGCTTGTACAACAGTTCCAGTGCCTGCCTTGGCGTCAGGTTGTCGGGGTCGATGCCCTGGAAGGCTTCGGCCAGCGGGTGTTCCCGGTCACCCGGAAACAGGTCGATTTGCGTGGTGTCACTGTCTGCTACCGCCTGTTGATGCAGTTTGTTTTCCAGTAGCTGTAACTGCTTCCGGGCTTCGATCAATACCTTTTCCGGTACACCGGCCAGTGCCGCCACCTGCAGGCCGTAACTGCGGCTGGCCGGGCCTTCCTTCACCGTATGTAAAAACACAATACGGTCACCGTGCTCCACGGCATCGAGATGTACATTGGCAATCCCGTTACATTCCTCGGGCAGGCTGGTGAGTTCGAAGTAATGTGTGGCAAACAACGTCCAGGCGCCGATAGCGGCCAGTTCCCGTGCTACCGCCCAGGCCAGTGACAGGCCATCGTAGGTGCTGGTGCCGCGACCGATTTCATCCATCAGCACCAGGCTGCGGTCGGTCGCATTGTTGAGGATGTTGGCGGTCTCGGTCATTTCCACCATGAAGGTGGAGCGGCCACTCACCAGGTCGTCGGATGCGCCGATGCGTGTGAAGATGCGGTCTACCGGACCGATTTCCGCCGCGTCCGCCGGCACGAAACTGCCCATGCAGGCCATTAGCACCACGAGCGCGGTCTGACGCATGTAGGTTGACTTACCACCCATGTTCGGCCCGGTGATGACCAGCATGCGTTGCTTGTCATCGAGTCTGACATCGTTGGGAACAAACGGGTCGTCGCTACACTGCTCGATGACCGGGTGACGACCGCCGCGGATCACGATACCGGGTTCATCACAAAGCACAGGGCGCGACCAGCCAAGCCGCTCGGCGCGTTCGGCCAGCGTGGTAAGCACGTCAAGGCTGGCGAGACCTTCGGCGCAGGCTGTCAATGGTTGCAGACGCTCCATCAACAGCTCGAGCAGTTGCTCATAGAGCTGTTTCTCGCGCTCCAGCGATTTGCTGCGCGCACTCAGCACCTTGTCTTCGTGTTGTTTCAGTTCCGGGGTGATGTAGCGCTCCACGCCCTTCAGGGTCTGGCGGCGCTGGTAGTCGTCCGGCACCTTGTCGGCCTGCAGTTTGCTGACTTCGATGTAGTAGCCGTGCACCCGGTTATAGCGGATTTTCAGTGCGTTGATGCCGGAGCGTTCGCGTTCGCGTGCTTCCATGTCCAGCAGGATCTGGTCGCTCTGTTCGGACAGGCGGCGCAGTTCGTCGAGTTCTTCATCATAACCGGTGGCGATCACGCCGCCGTCGCGAACCAGTGCCGGCGGAATATCGGGGATCGCCCGGCGCAATAATTTCACCAGTTTCGGGTGCTCGCCAATGCGACTGGACAATTGGCCCAGCAGCGGGTCGCTGTCACTGCGCAGCAGTTGCTGGAGGTCGGGCAGTCGCGCCAGGGTGTCACGCAGGGCGCTGAGATCACGCGGACGCGCCGAGCGGAGCGCAATGCGCGACAGAATGCGTTCCAGGTCACAACTGCCACGCAGGGACTCGCGCAGGGACTCGAACAGGTTTGCCTGCAGCAGCGAGTCGATACATTGATGACGACGGGCCAGGGTGTCGCGATCGCGCAGCGGCCGGTGCAGCCAGCGTCGCAGCATACGCCCGCCCATGGCGGTGACGCTCTTGTCCAGCACCGCGATCAGGCTGTGTTTTTTCTCACCGGACTGGGCCTGATCGAGCTCCAGGTTGCGCCGTGTGGCGGCATCCAGGATCACGCTGTCTTCGTGGCGTTCGGTGTGCATGCCACGCAAGTGCGGCAGGGCGGCGCGCTGGGTGTCTTTGACGTATTGCAGCAACGCGCCGGCGGCGCCCACGGCAACCGGCATGTCCTGGCAGCCGAAGCCGCTGAGATCGTGGGTGCCGAACTGCTGGTTGAGTTGTTCGGCCGCGCTGCGGGTGTCGAAGTGCCAGGGCGGTAGCCGGCGCAGGCCGGCGCGTTGGTGCAATGCCGGGGGCAACGTCAGAGCCTCGCTGACCAGCAGCTCGGCCGGTTGCAGCCGTGCGACCTCGCCCAGCAGGGCGTCCTCGCCGTTGAACTCCTGTACCGTGAAGCGGGCGGCGGACAGATCCAGGGCCGCCAGTCCGTAGTAGCCCTCGTCATCGCGGTGCAGCGCCACCAGCAGGTTGTCGCGGCGGTCGTCCAGCAGGGCCTCTTCGGTGAGGGTGCCGGGGGTGACAATACGCACCACTTTGCGCTCTACCGGCCCCTTGCTGGTGGCCGGGTCGCCGATCTGTTCGCAGATCGCTATCGATTCACCGAGGCGCACCAGTTTGGCGAGGTACTGCTCGATGGAATGCACCGGTACGCCGGCCATGGGGATGGGTTCGCCGGCCGACTGGCCGCGCGCGGTGAGGGTGATATCCAGCAACTCCGCGGCACGCCGCGCATCTTCGTAGAACAGTTCGTAAAAATCACCCATCCGGTACAGCACCAGGATATCCGGGTGCTCGGCCTTGATGCCCAGGTACTGCTGCATCATGGGCGTGTGCTTGCGTGTCTCGGGGGCGGCTGACATGGTGCGCCAGTCTAGCCCAATTGAAGCGCCGGCCATAGCTTGCACATCCGGCCGGTGTTTGATACTGATGGAGTCATAACAGGAGAGGAGCAGGGCATGAGTCTGGACCGGCGATCATTCGACGAAAAGCGGGATTTCATTCGCGTACCGGTGGACTGCGATATTTCCCTTGAAGCCGTGGATACCGGACGGCATTTCACCGCAGAGGGGCGCAACCTCAGCGGTAACGGGGTGTTGTTTGTGACCGATGAGACACTGCAGCCCGGCGATCGGCTAAACCTGCGCATCGAGGCAACACAGGTGCTGATGTCGGTACTGGACGCCACTATCGAAGTGGTGCGTGTCGAGGCGCTGGCAGAGGAATCGCGGTTTGTGGTCGGCGGTTTGATTTGCACCATCAATAGCGGCGACTAGCGACCATGCCGGGGGGGATTGCAGCGCGGGTCGTTACTCTGGCCGAATACTTGCAGGCACGCGGTGAGTACCTCGCCTGCGCTGAATCCTGCACCGGGGGCTGGGTGGCCAAGGTGTGTACCGACATGCCGGGCAGTTCCGGCTGGTTCGAGCGTGGATTTGTGACTTATACCGACCTGGCCAAACAGCAGATGCTGGGCGTGCTGCCCACAACGCTGGAGACATACGGCGCGGTCAGCGAAGCGACAGTCAGGGAAATGGCGGACGGCGCGCTGGCCAACAGTGCGGCCCACTGGTCGCTGGCAATAAGCGGGATTGCCGGGCCGGGTGGTGGCACGCCCGACAAGCCGGTCGGCAGCGTGTGGATGGCCTGGGCCGGGCCGGACGGCTGGCAGAAGGCGATGCATTACCATTTCGAGGGCGACCGGGAGAGGGTGCGCCGTCAGTCCGTGGCGGCGGCCTTGCAGGGCCTGCTGGAACGGCTGGAAACCGGTGCCCGCTGAAGGCAAACGGCGACTGTTTTTTGCGCTGTGGCCGGATGATGCTGTGCGCCAGCAACTTGCCGCCGTGTCCCGTCAGTTGTGCAGGCAGCCGGTGCCGGCACACAACCTGCACCTGACGCTGCGCTTCCTGGGCATGCAGGACGAGTCGGCCCGGCGCTGCTTTTGTCATGCCGCTGCACAGGTCAGCGCTTGCCCGTTTACACTGTCACTGGATCGCTATGGTGGCTGGGCGCGTAAACGCATCCAGTGGCTGGGGCCGTCGGCACCGCCGGCAGCGCTCGGTGAGCTGGTCGACAGGCTGAACGGCGCTCTTGAAGCGTGCGGTACAGAAGCTGAGACACGACCTTTCGTTCCCCACGTAACACTTTCTCGCAAGGCAAAAAATCCCGTTGAAGACCCGTTGCCGGAGCCCCTGGTCTGGCCGGTGGACAGCTTTGTGCTGGCCGAATCCGTACCGTCTCCTGATGGCGTCCGATATGTCGTTCTTGAACGATGGGCGCTGTAATCTGCAAGCTCGACGGCCTGTCGGGTATTGGCTGACACGGATCAGAAACACTACTGTTTATTTTTACAGTGGTATGCGGCATACTGCCTGTCATTCAACCGGGAGACGCCCGGTTGCCGCGGAAAGCCCGCCCCGGGGTCCGTGTTCTTGAAGATGCAACAGTCGGGAGAAGACGATGGACGATAACAAACGCAAGGCACTCAGCGCAGCACTTGGTCAGATCGAAAAACAGTTTGGCAAGGGCTCGGTCATGCGCATGGGCGATGTGGGCGCGGTACGTGACGTGGACGTTGTTTCCACCGGTTCGCTGGCACTGGATGTGGCGCTGGGGATTGGTGGTCTGCCGCGTGGACGCGTTGTCGAGATTTACGGGCCTGAGTCATCCGGCAAGACTACGTTGACCTTGCAGGCCATCGCCGAGTGCCAGAAGGCCGGCGGCACGGCGGCCTTTGTCGATGCCGAGCACGCGCTGGACCCGGCGTATGCCGAGAAGCTGGGCGTGCAGATCGACGATCTGCTGGTCTCGCAGCCGGATACCGGCGAACAGGCACTGGAAATCACCGATATGCTGGTGCGCTCCGGCGCGGTGGATATCGTCGTGGTCGATTCGGTGGCGGCACTCACGCCCAAGGCCGAGATCGAGGGCGACATGGGCGATTCGCATATGGGCCTGCATGCACGGTTGATGTCACAGGCATTGCGCAAGCTGACGGCTAACATCAAGCGTTCCAATACACTGGTGGTCTTCATTAACCAGATTCGTATGAAGATCGGCGTCATGTTCGGCAGCCCGGAAACCACCACCGGTGGTAATGCGCTCAAGTTCTACGCCTCGGTGCGACTGGACATCCGCCGTATCGGCGCCATCAAGAAGGGTGACGAGATTGTCGGCAACGAAACCCGTGTCAAGGTAGTGAAGAACAAGATGGCGCCGCCCTTCCGCCAGGCCGAGTTCGAGATCCTGTACGGTGAAGGTATTTCACGTGAAGGTGAGCTGATTGACCTGGGCGTCAAGAACGACCTGATCGACAAGGCCGGTGCCTGGTACAGCTACAACGGTGACCGTATTGGCCAGGGTAAGGACAATGTACGCAAGTACATGAAGGAACATCCCGAGATGGCCGTGGACATCGACCGTCAGTTACGCGCCATGCTGCTGGAAACCAACACAGTGGAAGAGACGAAAGTGGATGAAGAGGTCGACGCCGCAGAAGTCAAACACTGAGCCGGACGCCGAATGCAGTTTTGCGGAAGCCTGTCAGAAGGCCTACGCCTGTGGACTGAGGCTGCTGGTGCGCCGCGAGCACAGTGAACGCGAACTGCGCTTCAAGCTGGAGCGTCGCGATTACAGGCCTGCTGTCATCGACGAAGTGCTGTCGCAACTGGTTGATGACGGTTATTTAAGCGATGCGCGCTTCGCGGAGGTGTTTGTCCGCAGCCGACACGAGCGGGGTACCGGGCCACTGAAGATCCGCGCCGAGTTGCGCGAGCGGGGTGTGGACGAAGGACTGGTTGAAGACGCGTTCCGCGAGCTGGGAGCGGACTGGTTCGATGCCGCGCGCCGGCAGCGTGATCGGCGCTTCGGTGTTACCCCGCCGCAGGACTTCAGGGAGCGCGCACGCCAGTTGCGTTTCCTGCAGCAGCGGGGGTTTAGCGGTGAACAGGCGCGTGCCGCACTCGCGTCGGCGCCGCGTTACCCCTGAGTCGCTCCGGGGTTACTCCCGGGTTCGGGATTTCCCATACTTTACAGCAGCTAACTCGCGATATGGATGCAATTGGCGACAATATCCTGTACCTTTCCGCGCCATGACAAGTACCACCGAAATACGCCGGCAGTTCCTGGAGTTTTTCCGCGGAAAAGGCCATGAAATCGTGCCCTCCAGCTCGCTGGTGCCCGGCAACGATCCGACCCTGCTATTCACTAATGCCGGCATGGTGCAGTTCAAGGATGTCTTCCAGGGGCTGGAAACGCGTAGCTACATACGCGCGGCCAGTTCGCAACGTTGCGTGCGTGCCGGTGGCAAGCACAATGACCTGGAAAACGTCGGTTATACGGCGCGCCATCACACCTTTTTTGAAATGCTCGGCAACTTCAGCTTTGGCGATTATTTCAAGCGCGAAGCCATCCGGTTTGCCTGGGAGTACCTGACCGAAGTCGTCAAGCTGTCACCGGAGCGCCTGTGGGTGACAGTGTTCGAGGACGACGACGAAGCCGCGGACATCTGGTTGAAGGAAATCGGTGTCGATGCCGGGCGTTTCTCGCGCATCGGTGCAAAGGATAATTTCTGGTCGATGGGGGATACCGGTCCCTGCGGGCCGTGTACGGAAATCTTCTACGATCATGGCCCGGACATCCCCGGCGGACCACCCGGTACCCCCGAGGAAGACGGCGATCGCTATATCGAGATCTGGAACCTGGTGTTCATGCAGTACGACCGCGATGCCAGCGGTACCCTGAACCCGTTACCCAGGCCTTCTGTCGATACCGGCATGGGACTGGAGCGGCTGGCTGCGATTCTGCAGGGGGTGCACAGTAATTACGAAATCGACCTGTTCCAGAATCTTATACGGGCCGCGGCGGATCTCATCGGCTGCAAGGACCTGGAAAGCAAATCTCTGCGCGTGATTGCCGACCACATCCGCGCCTGTTCGTTCCTGGTGGTTGATGGTGTGATTCCCTCCAACGAGGGCCGCGGTTATGTGTTGCGACGTATCATTCGCCGCGCCATTCGCCACGGACACCAGCTGGGCCAGCGCGAGCCGTTTTTCCACAAACTGGTTGCGCCACTGGTGAAGGAGATGGGTGACGCCTACCCGGAGCTGGTCAAGGCCCGCTCGCAGGTCGAGAAAGTACTGGCGCAGGAAGAAGCGCGCTTCGCGGAAACACTCGACAACGGCATGAAGATTCTGGAAGACGCTATCGCCAGGCTGAAAGGCAAGGTCATTCCCGGCAGTACCGTGTTCAAGCTTTATGATACCTACGGCTTTCCGGTTGACCTGACCGCTGATATTGCACGTGAGCGTGGCCTGTCGCTGGATATGGCCGGTTTCGAAACCGAAATGGAAGCGCAGCGCGACCGCGCGCGCGCGGCCAGCCATTTTTCTGTGGTCGATACCGGCGGTATCGAGATCGATGGCAGCACGGAATTTACCGGCTACGATACGCTCAACGACCAGGCACAGGTGACCGGCCTGTTCCACGATGGCGAGAAGGTCGACGTCCTGAAGGGTGGTGAAGAGGGTATCGTGGTGCTCGACCATACACCGTTCTACGCCGAGTCCGGTGGCCAGGTCGGCGATCGGGGTGTGATCCGCTTCGAGGGCGGCGTGTTCCGCGTGATGGATACACAGAAGCAGGGCAAGGATGTGATTGCGCACCTTGGCATGCTGACCCAGGGCGAGATGCATGTGGGTGACAAGGTCGATGCGCTGGTCGATCAACAGCGTCGTGATGCGACACGCCTGAACCACTCCGCGACACATCTGATGCATGCGGCCTTGCGCAAGGTGTTGGGCGATCATGTGCAGCAGAAAGGCTCGCTTGTTGACCCGGAGCGGCTGCGCTTTGACTTCTCGCACTTTCAGCCGGTCACGCCGGAAGAACTGGAACAGATCGAAACGCTGGTCAACGAACAGATCCGCGCCAACGCCGATATCGAAACCCGCGTCATGCCCGTTGACGAGGCCATGGAAGCCGGCGCCATGGCCCTGTTCGGTGAAAAGTACGGCGATGAAGTGCGGGTGCTGTCGATCGGTGACTTCTCTGTCGAACTGTGTGGCGGTACGCACGCGCGACGCGCCGGTGACATCGGCGTGTTCAAGATTTTGTCCGAAACCGGTATTGCCTCCGGTGTGCGCCGCATCGAAGCAGTGACCGGCGAGGAAGCATTGCACTATATCGGTGAAACCGAAAAGAACCTCGGCGAGATTTCAGCGTTGGTGAAGGGTAACCGCGAGGACGTGACCACGCGCGTCAGCCAGATGATCGAGCGTAACCGTAAACTGGAAAAAGAACTGGATACGCTGAAGGCAAAACTGGCCAGTACCCAGGGCGGCGACCTGGCTTCGCAGGCGCAGGAAGTCGATGGCATCAAGGTGTTGGCCGCACGGCTCGACGGTGCCGATGCCAAAACGCTGCGCGAGACCGTGGATCAGCTTAAAAACAAACTGGGTGCTGCCGCCGTGGTGCTCGCCACGGTCGAGGGCGACAAGATTTCACTGGCGGCTGGCGTGACGAAGGCCGAGAGCAAACGCATCAAGGCCGGTGACCTGGTGAACCAGGTGGCAACACAGGTCGGTGGTCGTGGCGGCGGACGCCCGGACATGGCACAGGCCGGCGGCAACCAGCCGGAAAATCTCGACGCGGCGCTGGCCTCCGTGGTGCCGTGGGTCAGCCAGCAGCTTGGCGGCTGATTAAACGGTTTTATCACACCTCGATTTGTAGTCTAATGCACCGTTTTGGCGCGGACACTGGATTGGCAAGCTGAAATGGCGTTAATCGTTCAAAAATATGGTGGGACTTCAGTCGGCACGCCCGAGCGTATCGAGGCGGTGGCGGACAAGGTCATTGCCTACCGCGATCAGGGGCACCAGCTCGTGGTGGTGGTGTCTGCCATGAGCGGTGAAACCAACCGTCTGCTGGAACTGGCTGGCCAGATCAGCGACCGCCCTGTACCCCGTGAGCTCGATGTCCTGCTTTCCACCGGCGAGCAGGTCACCATTGCCCTGTTGTCAATGGCGCTGGAAAAGCGCGGTTGCCCGGCGCGCTCCTACACCGGTGGACAGGTCCATATCCTGACTGACAACGCACACAACAAGGCGCGTATCCAGGACATCGACGCCGAGCGGGTCGGTGCCGACCTGTCGGCGGGCCGGGTGGTGGTGGTGGCCGGTTTCCAGGGTATCGACGAGGAAGGAAACATCACCACACTGGGCCGTGGCGGTTCAGATACCACCGCCGTGGCACTGGCTGCAGCGTTAAAAGCTGATGAATGCCAGATATTTACCGACGTTGATGGGGTATACACCACAGATCCGCGGGTTGCACCTGATGCGCGCAGGCTGGATCGTATAACTTTCGAGGAAATGCTCGAAATGGCCAGCCTTGGCTCAAAGGTACTGCAAATCCGTGCTGTGGAGTTTGCGGGGAAGTACAATGTGCCTCTGCGTGTACTGTCCAGTTTCGAGCCGGGCAACGGCACGCTGATTACCTATGAGGAAGAAGGAATGGAACAGGCACTGATCTCCGGTATCGCGTTCAATCGCGACGAGGCGAAGCTCACCGTGCTCGGTGTGCCGGATCAGCCGGGTATTGCGCACCTGATCGTCGGGCCGATCGCCGATGCCAACATCGAGGTCGACATGATCGTCCAGAACATGGCGCCGGATGGCAAGACCACCGATTTTACCTTCACCCTTCACCGCAATGACTATGCGCGTGCAATGGAGATTCTTCAGGCGACCGCCAATGAGCTGGGCGCCAGTGAAGTATCGGGTGACGACAAAATCGTCAAAATTTCCCTGGTCGGTGTGGGTATGCGCTCACACGCCGGTATCGCATCAACGATGTTTGAGACATTGGCGAAAGAGGGGATTAATATAAGGATGATTTCGACCTCCGAGATCAAGGTTTCGGTGGTGGTTGACGAGAAGTACCTCGAACTGGGTGTTCGCGCCCTGCACGAGGCGTTTGAGCTTGAGCAGGAAGCTGTAAATTAAGTCTCCAAATAAGCATTCGCGCAAAATAAAATATCCAATAAAAACAAAAAACTGAAGTTGTGTTTTAGTTTTAATGGGGGTGGCCGACACTAGATTGTACGTTGGTTGCCTTATGAATATGTGCCAGCCCTTTAATGTGGGCAGGTGAAAAAGTGCAGGTCAAGGAGACAAAAGGAATGTTAATACTTACAAGACGGGTCGGTGAAACTCTCATGATCGGTGACGAAGTAACCGTCACTGTGCTGGGCGTAAAGGGTAACCAGGTCCGTATCGGCGTTAATGCGCCGAAAGAAGTCGCTGTGCATCGTGAAGAGATCTACGATCGCATCAAGCGTGAACAGGATTCAGGTACTGCCTCGAAGGAGGCTGTCGATAACAACGAGTTTTAACTTTACCTCGCAGATCGACGCCGGTATCCTTGCCGCCTCTGAAATCGCGTAATTACTGATTGTCAGACTGGAGAGGTGGCCGAGCGGCTGAAGGCGCTCCCCTGCTAAGGGAGTATGGGTTAATAGCCCATCGAGGGTTCGAATCCCTCCCTCTCCGCCAAATATCAAAAGACCCCGCAAGGGGTCTTTTTTTGTCTACGGAAGAGCGAATGTCCTTGAGTTTTAGCGCGTGCTTATGGATAATCTCGCGCTTCTACGCGCCCGTAGCTCAGCTGGATAGAGTACCTGGCTACGAACCAGGCGGTCGGGAGTTCGAATCTCTCCGGGCGCGCCAATTTTCTATTCATATCAGCATGTTACATGCATTCCGCATAGCCGGTTTCCTCATGTCTGTCCAATAGGGGGGAGAATATCCATTCTATTGGACAGGTGCCGTCTTTTTGCGCCTTCATCTGAACGACTAATCCCCGCGCAAGTACTCGCTGCACATAAGAAAAGTTCATTGTGCCGTGGTTCTTACGATGAACTGTTGAATATTGCACGTCTGGGTGGGACCTGTGTGATGACGATCTGCTACAGGCGCTGTTTTAGTTGTGATGAGTTTACTATCCGTATCGTTACCGAACCTCCCAAATTGGGATATTTCTACTTGCTCCCATAACGGGAGGATGCTAGAGTGAGCCGATGAGAGTGATCGCAAAGTCCATGCTGCGGAAGTTTTGGGAGAGTAGTCCGAAATACAGAGATGCAAGGAAGCAAATGACGGAATGGTATAACTTCTGTGCAGCGGCAGAGTGGAGTACGCCGCACAAATTAAAGGCGGATTTACGTAATGCGAGTATCTTAAAGAATAACCGTGTTGTTTTTAATCTATGTGGGAACAAGTACAGAATTGTAGTGCTTGTCGATTATATCCGGCACGGGATGCTGATTCGCTTTGTAGGGACACATAAGGAATACGACGAGATTGAGGATATTGAGAATATTTGAGGTGCATGATGAAACTGAGGCCCATCAAAAATGAACGTGAACTGAATCGTGCGTTAAAGCGCATCGATGAGCTTTGGGGTGCAAAACCCAATACGCCAAGAGGCGATGAACTGGATGTTCTGATGTTGCTCGTAGAAAAATATGAAGATGAGCATTATGCCATTCCCGCATCAGATCCCGTTGAGGCGATCAAGTTCTTGATGGAGCAGAACAGCTTGTCGCGCAAAGACCTGGAACCGTATATCGGAACGAGTGGGCGTGTGTCCGAGGTATTGGGTAAAAAGCGAAATTTGACGCTGACAATGATCCGGAAATTACATGAAGGCCTGAAGATTCCGTACGAGTGTCTCATTGCGTGAAGTGATCACAAGTACTAAGTAACATGAGTAAATCACTTGTCCAATAGAAAGCATCAAATAACCCCAAATACAGGCAAATATAGCCAAATAGCCCGATTTTATTGGACAGTGTATCTCGTATAAAAGCTAATAATTACAACAATATACAGGGGTTCAGTCGGAACACTACGAACCAGGCGGTCGGGAGTTCGAATCTCTCCGGTCGCGCCATAATTCTTTTTTAAATCAACTTGTTATAGCGATCTATTTGGCCGATTCTGTTAGTGGTTGTCCAATAGCGTTTATAAAGACCCGTTTAAACAGGTAAGTGCTGTCATTACATGGGTATGGTATTGCCTGATGATGTGACGCAGCCACGCCGTCCCAACTGCTATTTCGGTTTTTCCACACCCAGGGACTTCATCCGTGATGCCAATGTTGTAGGTTTGATGCCAAGTAATTCAGCGGCACCATCCTTGCTCGATATTTTGCCGTTGGTGATCCGTAAGGCTGTAAGGATATTGGCACGGTCACGGGCCAGTCGTTCTGTTTCGGGGAAGGTGACATCTTCCGCTATTTCTCCTGCGGATCCGGTATATACAGTGTCTGTCTCAATGCCCTCACTCGGCAAACTGAACTGCAGCCGCCTGCCTTTGCTCACTATCAAGGCCCGCTCAATGACATTCTGCAGCTCGCGTATATTGCCAGGCCACTGGTAAGCCTGTAGCTGTCTGATATTAGTTTGTGTGAGGTTTGGTTCCGGGCGGTTCAGGCGGCGGCAGACCAGGGTGATGAAATGTGTAGCCAGCAACGGGATATCATCAATACGGTTTCTCAACGGTACTGCTTCAACGGGAAATACATTCAGTCGGAAGTACAGGTCCTCGCGAAAACGCCTGGATTCGATATCCTCTTTCAGGTCACGGTTTGATGCGGCAACAACACGCACATCAATCGTACGGGTTTTTTCCTCGCCGACCCGTTCGAACTGCCCTTCCTGCAAGACACGCAGCAGCTTGCTTTGCAGCTCCATGGGGATTTCCCCGACTTCATCCAGAAAGATGGTGCCGCCATTAGCGAGTTCAAACCGGCCGGTGCGGTCCTTGAGTGCGCCGGTAAAGGCGCCTTTGACATGGCCGAAGAATTCGCTCTCGAACAATTCGCGGGGTATCGCCGCGCAATTGACCCGGATTAATGGGCGTTCGTTCCGGGTGCTCTGCTCATGTATTGCGCATGCAATTAATTCTTTGCCAGTCCCTGATTCCCCGCTGATCAGGACGCTGGCATCGGTGGGTGCGACCAGTTCAATCTGGTGTAATACCTGCTGGACGGCATGGCTCTGTCCGACAATGCCCGCGAAGTTCCTTTCAACCTTGATCTCTTCCTGCAGATAAATGTTCTCGGCTTCCAGGCGTCCTTTCATCTGCTCGACTTCGGCATAAGCCTGGCGTAATTCCTGTTCTGCCTGTTTACGTTCCGAGATGTCCTTGAATACCACTACAGCGCCAGCCAGCTCTCCGTTTTCGATGATGGGTGTACTGGTATATTCCACTGGAAAGCTGCTGCCGTCCTTGCGCCAGAAGACTTCATCTTCCACGTGATGCACGATGCCATCCTTGAAGGCAGCATAGATAGGGCATTCCTCCCTGGGAAATGGTGAGCCGTCAGCCCTGGTGTGGTGGTGCAGTGAATGCATGGGTTGACCAATAAGCGCGTCTGTTTCCCACCCAAGCATGCGTGCGGCGGCAGGATTGACGAAGGTCGTCTTACCTTCACAATCGAGGCCATAGAGACCTTCACCGGCCGCCTGAAGAATCAGGTCATGCAGTTGTTTGATTTGCTCCAGCTCGGTTTGTGACTGAGATGATGATTTTCCTGCTTCCATGTTCCGGGTACTCCTGGCTAATCCTGACAGGCCCTGCCTTTCCATCTACAGGCTTGTTCCGCTCGATTGAGCATAGTTTGATCTCGTGAATTACACAACGAGATTTCGTTATTCGCGATTATTCGTAACAACCGTCATGCCCATGAAACACAGTAATTATTGTTTATACAAGCAGTTACCAATACTCAATAAGTTGGCACGCATAGTGAAAAGGAAGAAGTGAGCAAGTAGAGAGCTCGCTGACAATACATCCAATATGAGAGAGATCATGATGAAGAGGTATGGCGTTATTTTGATTCTGTTGTTCTTTCCGGTCATGACACATGCGACCAGTGAGGCACCAATTGACTTGATCCGCACAACCACAGAGCACGTGTTGGCCAGGCTTGACGCGGATCCAGAGATCAAGACGAACCTTGAGAGGTTGTTTGTACTGGTTGAAGAGAACATTGCGCCCAACATTGATTTCAGGAAGCTATCACGCCTGGCGATTGGTAAACACTGGCGAGTGGCAAGTATCGACCAGCAACAACGGTTCACAGGTGAATTCAAGCAACTACTGATTCGGACCTACTCAACCGCACTAGCCGAGTACTCCGGTCGAGGGATTACCTACCAGGCACTGAATGCGAAAACAGTCGGGAAACGTGCGGCCGTCCGGGCGACGGTTGAACGATCTGGCGGCCCATCGATTGAAATCGACTACAGCCTGTATCAGGCAAAAAGTGGCTGGAAGATTTACGACATGAAAGTCGAGGGTATCAGTTTGGTTCTCAATTACAGAACCAGCTTCAACCGGGAAATACGTACCAATGGAATGGATGGATTAATCAGACATCTTGCAGTCCTGAATCAATAATCGCTGAGGTACACATTCTCGACATTATTCTTGCGATTTCAGTGAAAACGGCCGGAATGCCGCTTGAGGCAAACCATACACAAGAGGAGACACCATGATGAAGACATCAATTATATTTTCAAAAGCACTACTGGTTGTGGCGCTGGTTGCCACGGGATTTACCCATGCAGCCAATCAATCAACGTTGGCGACGGATCAACATGTCGAGGTAGCCACCACACAAACACTGCACAAGACCATCAATATCGATGGCGTGGAGATATTTTACCGAGAGTCGGGTCCGGTGAATGCACCTGTGATCCTGTTACTACACGGGTTTCCGACTTCATCCCACATGTTTCGTAACCTGATGCCGGCGCTGTCGGACCGCTTTCACGTGGTTGCGCCTGACTATCCCGGTTTTGGAAACAGTGCACAGCCGGGTGTGGATGAGTTTGATTACACATTCGACAACCTGGCGAATATTACGCAGAAATTCGTTGATAAACTGGGCCTGAAACGCTACAGCCTGTATTTAATGGATTACGGTGCACCGGTCGGTTTTCGTTTGGCGGTGAAGCATCCTGAACGGATCGATTCACTGATCGTGCAGAACGGCAATGCGTACGTAGAAGGGCTGCGTGAATTTTGGGACCCGATCCGCAAGTACTGGAAAGATCGCACGCCCGAGAATGCGCAGCCCCTGGCCGGGTTTATTGCACCGGACGGTGTGAAGTGGCAATACACCCATGGTGTCAGGAATGAAGCAGCGATCAGTCCGGATAACTGGAATGTCGACCTGCGGCACCTGACGCGGGAAGGTAATCCTGATATCCAGCTTGCGCTTTTCTACGACTACCAGAGTAACGTGCCGCACTATCCGGCATGGCAGGCCTACTTCCGCAAACATCAGCCACCGACCCTGATTGTCTGGGGAAAGAACGACTACATCTTCCCGGCAGAGGGTGCGCATCCCTACAAACGTGATTTGAAAAACCTCGAGTTCCACTTGCTGGATACCGGGCATTTTGCGCTTGAAGAAGATGGCCAGGTGATTGCCAATGCTATACGGCGGTTCCTGAACCAACAGGTTGCACTGGTGAGGTAGGTCGCGCGGTCGTCAGCGTGTCAGGGAGCCCGCGGAAGTTTGCAGGCTCCCTGAACATTACACCTTCAGGTTATCCGAATAGTTTGACCGAAACCAGGGAGATCCGAACATGAACATAAAGACCGCTATTACTGCATCGCTACTGATTCTTTCGCAGGCAATTTCCGGTATGACACACGCAGCGTTGCCCGATCCGGGACTGCATGTTGAAAAAGGTCGCACGGCACTTGTCATAACCGATCCACAAAACGATTTCCTGAGCCCCAAGGGTGTGACGTGGGGTGTAGTCGGCAAGAGTGTGACCGCGAACAACACGGTCGAGAATATCGAGACATTGCTCAAGAGCGCGAAGGCCAACGGCATCCCGGTGTTTATTTCCCCTCACTACTACTTTCCCCACGACCACGGCTGGCAGTTCGAGGGTGCACTCGAGAAGCTGATGCACAACATCGGCATGTTCGACCGCAAGGATGCTCTGAGCGTGGAGGGATTCGAGGGTTCCGGTGCCGACTGGCTGGAACGATACAAGCCCTACATCGAAGATGGCAAGACCGTCGTGACCAGTCCACACAAGGTCTACGGACCGGAGACCAACGATCTTGTTCTGCAACTGCGCAAGCGCGGTATTGACAAGGTCATCCTGGCCGGCATGTCCGCCAATCTTTGCACCGAGTCACACATGCGGGAGTTGATTGAGCAGGGCTTCGAAGTGGCTGTCGTGGAGGACGCAACAGCTGCTGCGCAGGTCGAGGAAGGTGATGGTTATGCCGCTGCGCTAGTGAATTTCCGCTACATAGCCAACACGGTATGGACGACCAAAGAAGCTGCGCAGGCAATACGAGGAAACTGAGTCATGGAATTTTCAAACAAAGTAGTCCTTATCACGGGCGGTGCCACCGGTATCGGGCGGGAAACTGCACGTGCCTTTCTGGAATGTGGTGCCAACGTCATCCTGAATGGTCGGCGTGAGATTAAATTGCAGGAAGCGATCACAGAACTTGACCCAACGGGTAAGCGCGTGGCTTATCTGGTGGGCGATATCGGTAAGCCGGAAACGGCTGGCCGGTTGGTTCGGGTAGCCGTTCAGTGCTTCGGAGGTGTCGATATTCTTGTAAACAATGCCGGTATTTTCAAGCCAACCCCCTTTCTTGATCATACTGTGGAGGACTACAACGACTATGTAAGCATAATTCTTGGCGGCACATTCCATGCCTCTCAAGCGGCCATTCCTGAAATGCAAAAGCGTGGCGGTGGTGCGATCGTCAACACCGGCTCGATGTGGGCCAGCCAGGCGATAGGCGCCACGCCGTCCAGTGCGTACTCGGCTGCCAAGGCAGGTGTCCATGCCCTGACCAGGAACCTGGCCATCGAATTTGCAGCAGACCGTATCCGCGTGAATGCCGTAGCCCCCGCTGTGGTGGAGACGCCGGTCTACAACACGTTTATGAGTGATGAGGAAGTCAGGACAGTGCTGCCGCAGTTTAATGATTTTCATCCGCTTGGGCGTAATGGGCAACCTGGAGATGTGGCCTCAGCCATTCTTTTTCTGGCTGGCTCACAGGCGGACTGGATCACTGGTGTGGTACTACCGGTGGACGGTGGAGTGACTGCAGGTCGGCACGTGAATGAGTGACAGGGAGAGATCTTGATGTTCGACTATCCGGAAAAGGAGACTTGTCGTCATGAGACGTGAGACAAGAACAAACCGCAAACATACGTTCCTGAACGGCTTGCTGTTCCGTCACCAGCCAGGCCAGCCCTTGTCCGTCGTAGTGAAGGCCGGCCTGGGCGGGTTACTCGCGATTGGTGCCGTAGCATGGCTGAGTCATGTCACTGGAAACCCGTTACTCATGGCGCCATTCGGGGCGACCTGTGTGCTGTTGTTCTCCGTACCCAATAGCCCACTCTCTCAGCCGGCAAACGTCATCGGTGGGCACCTGGTGTCAACAGCCATCGGGCTCCTGTTGCATATGATGTTGCCCGTGGAATGGTGGAGCCTGGGGCTGGCGGTGGGGTTGGCGATTGCAGCGATGGCGGTCCTGCGGGTGACGCATCCGCCCGCGGGGGCAGACCCGCTGGTGGTGTTCTTCGACAACCCGGGCTGGGTGTATCTGGGATTTCCTGTCGCGTTCGGCGGCCTGGCACTGATAATGATCGCGTGGTTGTTTCACCGTCTTCCGCCCAGCGTTGTCTATCCGACAACCAAACAGGGCTGAGCATTTCCACCACAGATTTGGCAATTCGGTTCAATACCGCCAACCGGTCCTCCCGTTTTGACCTTCTTCCCCGGAATGATGAACACCGAGGTGTTCAGTTCCGGTACCTGGATTTCCCAATCCCGGCGCAGCTGGCAGGCCTCCTGTTCCCGACAGCCCGTATTGACCTTGTACAGGCACATACGGGCCTGATGATCCGGGAGTGCCTGGAACAACGCACGTTGCTCCATCAGGTGATTACACCTGGTCGCTTTAGCCGCCAGTAGCCCTGCGCATTTTCATGTCCATCTTGTAACGTTGAACACACCTGTTCCAAAAGAGCTTCGCCTGTTCGAGACCAAGTTGTCGATGGCGGATCCCCTTCACCCCATCTACGCAAGGGTCGTTTTTGGTTCTGCCTTCGCGTTTCATGGCAGACATCCGCGTAGCCATTTCCTCTACGGTCGTGGGCATGGTGATTTCGTCTTCGACGGATGCGGTTTCTGGCGATTTGTAGTTGTTGTAGGCCCGTTTGCAACGTTCCATCTGGGCCAGTTGCTGCTCTTGGCTTGGCGGTTTTCTATTGCTACCTGACAGGCCTTGATATGCCCTGCTGCAGGCAAGGCTACATTCGTCGACCAGTGTATTATTATACTGGCCTGTTTTACGGTTCATAGCAGAAGCCTGACTGCACTCCCTGGCTTTCCCTACAGCATCATCGGCAAGTGCTTGCATGGACGATGCATCGGCATATACCACGCCGGTCGATACGTAGCCTGCAAAGAACAGGCAAGCCGAGGTTAGGTATCTGATAATTTTTTGCATATATCCTCCTGTTACTTGTAGGCTTCTGGCTTCTTGCAGTACATTCTGGCTTTGAAGTCAGTTTTAACCCTGCGTCCCTTGTTGGAAACGAGTATTTCTGCATTCCGCCTGCCGTAGCATTGGCAATAGGCCTCCGGGTCATGCCCCCCCGTATCTTGATTAAACGCGTTGTGCTGGACGCATTGCTTGTATTTAAACTCTCGGAACCCCTTGGCATTCGGGCACTGGTTCTTGTCGAGTATCAGACTCCGCAGACTCTCTTTGTTTCCCTTCGTCTCTGCCAGGAGCCCATCCTGAAACTTGCGGGCGACACATTCGCAATCATTTTGAATCCGCACCGAGGCTTTTTTATAACACCAGGCCTTAACCTCCTCGGCTTCCTTCGCTACCGCAGGACTGGCAGCAACAGCAGGAGGAGGCGTTGAAGCTTTAACGGGTTCTACCGTCGTCTCTGCGACGGTTGCCGCAGGAGGAGCGCTGTCTTGCTTGGGTGCAGTATCAGATGTCTTTTCACTTTTGTCGGAAGGCCGGAAAATATCCTTAAGGTCCGTGGACTTGATTTTATCGACGATGTCACTGGGAAATAAATCTCCGAGCCCCCCGGCAGATGACATCTGTGGCACAAGCAGCAGCGAAAGGCATATCACCATAGCGAACACCTGTAAAAAATCAGAATTACCGTGAGTTCGGTGCATGTGTTTCTCCTTGTTACTTAACAGACGGGTATGTGAATAAAAATGATTCATGTATCAGGCTCCACGGCTTACTGTCGGGCACTTTGAACAGCGCCTCGCTGTACAAAAGGCAGACTGATGTCATAAGGGTGCAGACGCCGCAGTCGGAAACCGGCATTGCTTTGCGTCATGCCGCTGGCAGGCACTGGCTTGCGGGCCAGCTCTTTTCCATCCAGCGAGACACTGACCAGTTCCTGTAAATTACCCCGCATTACACTGAACAGGATGCGGTTCTTGTCCGGCAACACAAGATAACTTGCGTCATGATACAAGGGCGTCGACCAGACAGCCTGCGCCGCCGAGGCAAAAGCACGGTTCTGCGCATGAATTTTCTCGTCTGCGTAAAAGTGGCTGAGACGCGTGAGTTTTTTGCTGCGAATATCATAGAGCCAGGTACCTAGCTCGTTCAATCCACCTTTACGGATCGGATAGACATAACGGTTCTCATCGACCCAGACAACGCCCTGCCTGCTTGCCACGTCACCGAACAGAGGTAAGGAAATCGCCTTACCCGTTACACGTTCGAGCCGGTAGCGTTTTTTGATCTGCTTATCTTTCTGCGCGTCTGTTGATTGCAAGAACCCGGTATAACTCACTTCTATATGACGATCACCGGGAATCGGCAACATATCGAGTGGCCTTATACTATAAGGCAAATCCTTGACGACCCCGGCAAAGTCATGTGGACTGATACGCTTCCGATTGGTGAGATCGAACCAGCCGAACTGCCGTGAACTCCAGAACAAGCCCCGCCCGACCCATGACTGGACCATGATTGCCTGCGCCAAGGCGGGCTGTTTTTGTGTGCCGACATAATGTCGACCGTCAAAGCTGGCATCCAGAGTAAAAGTCTCAAGACTGCGAAGGTCGGCGACATACAGGTTACTTTTGGCACCTTGCGCTGAATGCACCATGCGCCCGTCACTGGTGAAAAGAAAACAGCCGTCAGGACTGCCCTGGGCCGAGTGATGAAGCGCCTTGCTTTCGGACATTTCCTTCAGCTCGCCGGATTGCGTGTTAACGCGCAGGATGGGTTTGTCTGACGCCTGCGGATTGAAAAAGAACACGTGTTGTTCACACCATGCAAAGGGCTTGAGATTATTCAGCACACCGATGCCGGTCAGATTTTGGGGTGCACTGGCAGTACCAGCCTGCCAATCCAGTGTGCCGGCCCAGACATCACCTTGTTTCAGGCTGACATAGCGCGACAAGTCTGACGCTACCCAGGTTGGCGCACTGATACCTGCCAACGGGTTGAACGATACGCGTTTGGGATCCTCGGTATGCACGTCGCTGGCGCGGTAAGCGCCGAAAGGTGCCGAGGTCAACTGGTAGTTAGTCTGCATAGGCCAGAAGCGGCCCGGCAGGTTCGTCACCTGCGCCAGTGGCTGGATTCCCCAACCATCGCTAACCCGTTCCAGGGTATTCACATTGATCAGCATATTACCCAGCTGTGCATAGTCGGATTTATCCCCCTCGAACTGCCAGGGCGCGCGTTCGCGCTCAAAAGTCTGCCTCAATAATTCGCTCTTCGAGCGGCTTAAGGGAATAACAGGCCCGCGTCGCGCCACCAGTTGATCGTCCTCCAGCGACACACGGTACAGTGTACGAGGCACACCCTTGCCGGCGGGGCTGGCGGGCTTGATCTGCAACGTCAGGCTCCCGGCAGGCCCCATGAGGACGAAGGGATTGCTCAGTCCCTGATTCGGGTAATCAATGATGCCTTCCAGCGAGTGATCACCCGTCTGTTTGAGTGCGCGCAGCACCACAGGCGACCCCTTATAGGCACCCCAGGTCTCCTCGCCCCAGATAGCCTTCTGGTCACCGAACATACCCAGGAGCTGTTGAACGGGACCTGCCAGAGCGGGTTTAGAAGCTTTCGCTTGTGAGTTCACGGGCGTGGCTGGAGCGAGTGACGCTGCCTCCGCTTCGTTGTCGACAATGACAAAACCCGCCGGGTAGCTGCCCAGTGGCAAGCCTGCTTCATTCTCGGCACCAGGACTCAGAACCACCTGTATCTGATTGGCACCGAGGCCGCCGGTATCGGCCACCACAGCCTGACCCTTCAGCACAATGCGCTCACCCTTTGGCCGGGTCTGGCGCACCAGCTGCTTGCCATCGTGTTGCTGGCCAGTCCGCCTGTATAAGGGTTCTTTCAGCTCGACGATGACTTCCAGCGCCAGTTGATTGATGCTGACGGGGCCTTTTCGTACCTGCTTGATCAGGCTGTGGGACCACTCGCGCAATTCGTAGGCGGCATCCAGTTGTTGGCGGATGGCCTGTTCAATTTCCGTTTTCGGGAGTGTGTCGGATTCGGCCTGAGCCATCAGAGAGAACAGGACAGGCACAATGAACAGAACAAACACCCGTGCTGGTGCCAGCAGATTTGACATACAGGATCCCCCGAATTGTTGTTATGACGCCAGGATAACCTGTGTGGCAACCGCGTCCATGCTTGTTATTTTTTCAGACTGAAGGAAAGTATAACGATCACCTGTATGAGGTGGCAAATCAGTTATTGAAGGTGTGTTTACGCACGAAGTAAACCTGTTAGCTTGTCTGTCGCTATCAGGTCACTCCCACTCAATCGTCGCCGGCGGCTTACCTGTACCCGCCCGGCCATTTCAGAGAAACGCCTGTCACTGACGAATCAGGGGAAGGTTTGCTATGAGCTGAAAACCCGTATCGTGGTTGCACGACCCACGTCATCGAGGATGAGACATTACATTTCATTGAGCAGCATAAACTGATGGGGCAGGGAGTCGGTTATATTGATGCGCATTTGCTGGCCGCCGTGGCGCTGGAAGGCACCGCCCGGTTGTGGACACGGGACAAGCGGCTGCACACCGTAGCCGAATCATTGTCACAGGCTGCCAGTTAGCGACTAAAATGCTAACGGCGAACAAGGCGCTCAGGGCACTGTTGGCCCTGGTTTTCCTTCAAGGTTGGCGCTGACCAGCGTAGCAAGAAAGTCAGTGAAAGGCGCAATATCCTCAGTGCTGCTGGCGGCTTCGAGTGCTTTCATATAGGCGTCGCGTTCCTCTACAGGAATGACCGTCCACGGATAGCCGCCGGCGGCCAGCATAACATTCATTAAAAACCGTCCCAAGTGCGTCCATTGCCATCCATATAAGGGTGGATATATACAAACATGAAATGCCCCAGTACAAACCGAACAGCCGGGGATGACAGGCTGTTTTGTTTCAAATGGATCAGATTCGCGCACGTCATAATCGGCGGCGCGCATCGTTGCCACAATATCGTCTGCCGTGCGATCACGCCCCATATTGCGAAAGGCGCCAGCCAGCCGCCCGGCAATGGTGGTATGTCCACCTTCAAGGAGTCTTGCAAGGATTTCAGAGGCATCAGAAATAATGGAAAGTGCAGCGCGAATATCGGTCGGGTTTTGTTGAAATAATCTGGGCGTGCATTCAATCAGGGCTGGCAGCAGGGCATACAGGTTCATGCCATTTTTTGTTTCTATGTCCCGCTTGTCCGGCATGCTGTACCTGACAGTCAAGAGTGACGTGCCATGGGGGAGTTCTGTGATCTTGTTATCACTCTTCGGCGAACGGACTAAAAGCTGGCGCGGTACGGTGCGGTTACCGGCGTGCAGTTGCAGGGACGGCTCTGGAGACAGGCACCAGTTTGTGCCAAACCGCTCGTTCAGATATGAAGCGCAAAAATCCCGGAATGAGGCATACCAGGCGGTGCTTTCCCCGGCCACCTCATCAGGGCGGGACGGGATGTACCACCCTTTCATGACGGGCTGTAGAAAGCCGTTCTTAACAAGGCGTTCCCGGTCGGTACGTCCCAGGTCACTTGAGCGGATAGCGACCACGCCAAGATCCTGAAGCGCTTTCAAAGCTTCCAGCGATCGGGCCAGTTTTTCTGAGGGCACAGCCATGTTCTACACGCTCTTCATCGGTTTTTGTGTTGTATTTAACCCAGGATATTAAGTTGTACCATTAATAGGTTATTCTTCGAATCTTTCCAGGTGCGCAATACGTCTCAAATGCTCGGGTGCAAGATGGGTATACCGCAACATCCCGCTAAGTATCCGGCCTGCCGCTAACATGTATCGAAAAAAACGATAACAGCATTCAATAAATATCATTATTCGAATAGCCTGACGCGACCTATAGTCACGCACGACAAAGTAGCTCGATACCGTAAGCAGGTAGCGGCTGTTTGAAAAGAGGTTTTTCTTTCGAGGTGAAGCAATGATTGCCGTGCGAGTGTTTATGAAATTCACGAATGAACCCCTGAAGCGTACGCCGGTGGTGATTCAAATGGATGCGGATGGTGTTGAGACCGGGCCGATACCGACCGATCGGACCGGGGTCGCGCATTTCGATTTGCCGCCGGGCAGTGGCAAGGTGCTGGTCTCGGGCGTGGAGCGCTATCACGGTCGCCTTGAGGGTGAAATTCCCGTGGCGTTGTGGTCTGTCACCGAGTCGGCCAATGAGTCGACCGGTGCACCGGGTGAATTTCCGGCCGGCAGTAATGCCTACCCGGGCATGACGACTTGCCCCGTTGAGGTGGAAGGTCGAACGATTCTGACCGACAGTGAGGGCTATCTGGTGAATCCCGCCGACTGGTCGGAGGCATTTGCAAAAGTTCAGGCTGCGCGTGAGGGGCTGACGCTCACTGGCGAGCACTGGGAGGTTATCCGGTTTCTACGTAAGCACTACGCTGAACACGGTCACCAGGCCAGTGTCCGTGACATGATCAAACATTTTCGTAAGCTCTGGGATGCGGAGCGTGGCTCCAATCGTTATCTGCATACGCTATTTCCTGTTGGCGGTCCGCAGAAACAGGGCAACCGCCTTGCCGGACTGCTGCGTACCAAGGGCGAACATTGATGCAGGTTGAGGAAGGACGACCCGTCAGGTAACGGAGCCGCTGGTCTGTTCCTGTAGCGCGAGTTCACGCAATCCGGCAAGGCCCGACTGTAACACCTCACTGTCCGCCTCGCGCGGGAACACCATATAGGCGGGATGCAGAAATTCGGGGGCGTCAGCCACACGAAACAGGCGGCCGGCCTGAATGAAGGAGCGGGCCATACGGACTGGCAGGAAACAGGAGCCCCCGTTTGCCAGGATGAGCTGAATACCCAGCCAGCCGATGTTGACGACCTGCGCCGGCCGTTCAAGGTCGGGATAGCTTTCAAGATGCCTGGCATAAAAGCCCGGGCCCCATTCCACGTAAATGTAGTCCTCACCTGGCCAGCGTGTATCAGGATGCGTGCTGACCATGACCAGTGTCTCGTCGAACAGGCGTTCCACGATCAGGCCCGGCGCGTGGCTCGGCGTGTACATCAGCCCGATATCGAGTGTGCCTTCGATCAGTCGCCTCATCAGGTCTTCCTCGAACCCGATCTCGCTGCGGATAGAAACGTCCGGTGCGGTTCGGCGCATCCAGCCAACCCAGGACGGCAGGAAGTCCTCCCACAAGGCGATACGTCCCCCAACCCGCAGGCTGGCGCTGAAACGGCTGGGCAATCCCACGTCATGGCGCGCCTGTTCCACGGTCAGCACCAGGGTCTTGGCATGTTGCAGAAAGCGTTGCCCGGCCGGTGTCAGGCTGGCCCCGGCCCGGTTGCGCACAAACAGCCTGGCACCCAGTTCATCTTCCAGGTTCTGGATGCGGGCGCTGACGGTCGATTGGGTGACATGCAGGCGCCGGGCTGCCTCCAGGAAACTGCCATGGGCTGCAATCGCAAGAAAAGTGCGAGCCTGGTCGATATCCATCCTGATGCATTCATGCCCTATATATCGAAAATTCCGATATTATCATGAAATATATTTCATTAGTCACCTATAGACTGCACTACTATGATGCAAAACTTCAGCTAAAAGGAGCATTCATGAACCTTGCAGAGTTTCTGGATCTGATCGGTTTTAGCCGTCAAAAAATAAATGTCCGTGAGAAATTGCTCTCCACGCTGGGAGGTTTTCTCGGTATTTTCGCTATTTTCATGACCAGCCAGTGGCTGCTGGACCCGGCAGTTTCGGTAATGATCGTGCCGTCCATGGGGGCGAGCGCTGTGCTGCTCTTTGCCGCGCCACATGCGCCTTTCTCACAACCCTGGAACGTACTGGGCGGGCACGCAATATCCGCAGTGATTGGCGTCGCGTGCTGGCAATGGATACCGGACTACGCGGTGGCAGCGTCTGCCAGTGTCGGTCTGGCTATCGGCGCCATGTACTTTGCGCGCTGCATCCATCCCCCCGTCGGTGCAACCGCGCTGGCTGCCGTGATCGGGTCGGAGAAACTGCATCAGTTGGGTTACGCCTATGAATACGCGCCCATCCTGCTTAATACGATCACCATACTGCTTGTCGCTATCGCCTTTAACGGGTTGTTCAAATGGCGCCGTTATCCGGTTCATCTGCATTTGAAGCGCGCCGCGCCCGGACCGGTCGTCAAGGGGTATGAGCCGATCAATCACGAAGACTTCGTTTATGCCCTGAGTCACATTGATACTTTTGTCGATGTTACCGAGGAGGATCTGCTGAAAATCTATAAGCTGGCGACCCGGCGGCATGTAGAATCTGGCGCGCGGCCTCAGGGGTACGACCACGGGTAGCAGAAGCAGGTTGCATTCCAGTAATTTTTTAGCCGTATTGGCACAGAGCTGATTCAGTACGTTGATGGCGTGCCACCTGGCGGAAATTTGTCGGGCATTAATACTCTTGATTTATGTTTGTTTTCATGTGGTTGTATGGGTCTGGAGATGTATCTGCGAACCAGGCAGTCGGGAATTCGAGCCGGGGCGTGCGCAGCGCGACGAGAAACGTCACAAGCGCTTCATAATTTATAAAATGACTTCAAGCGGTCAACGGTTTTACTGTTCGTCGCTATTTTTCTTGTCCTCCCTGGGCTGCGCGGGTCTCCGGAGACGGTAATTACCCTGTTTTTACCAACACTAATCTGGATTGGCATTTGGTGTTTCGGCGTCAGTCTTAAGTCAGCGGTTTCGGGTGATAATTTTTAAATCTGCCACTTTCAGAAAATTGCCCGCTTGTGATATCCTAGGCAGTCAACGCCTGTTCATTGGGACTGTCTTGGTACGGACGTCGGGTCAGAGCGTGGACTTGAGGTGGTAATACCGTGGGTAGAGTGGTTCACAATAATCGCGTAACAGTTTTTGAGATAACAATTCTGAGGATAATTTAATGTTCACGAGCAATCCCTTTTCTGAGCTTTCGGCGTCTATACCAGCCTCTGTTATGCAGGCATACGTCATTTTGATGGTGCTGATGGTCATAGGCGGCACCGTGCTTGATATGATCCACAAGAAAAGCGCGCAGTATTTTTTTGAGAATGCGAAAAAAGCGAAAAAGAACGCGAAGCGGTCTGTAGGCACGGGTGAAAAGGCAGCGATTGCCGTTCGGGTGCTGGCTAATGAAGTCCTGACTTCCGGTGAATTCTGCAACGTAAAACGCAGGCTCTCCCACCTTCTGACCATGTATGGCTTCATTATTTTTATCGTTACATCAGCCATCATGATTTTTGCCTATCCGACGCCGGCGACGCCCACGCCAGCCATCCTGCCGGAACTGTGGCACATCGGCGCACTGATGCTGGCTATTGGTGGATACTGGTTCTGGTTTTTTATCCGCGTTGATGTGTCTGCGGAAGGCCTTCGGTGGTATCGCTTCGAACGTGCGGATTTGTTTATTGTCTCGCTTCTCGCAACCGCGACGTTCGCTTTGATCTGGTCCTATACACAGTCGAACGGCATTGCCGGATGGTCGACCTTGTTCTTCGTTTTGTTCGTCATCTCGAGCACGACAGTCTTTAGTACCGTTCTATGGTCCAAGTTCGCACATATGTTCTTCAAGCCTGCCGCCGCCTTTCAAAAGCGTGTTACCAAGGCAGATGGTTCAAGGGAAAATTTACCTGCTGATTACGATCTGACAGATCCTGCAGTACAGGCAAAATTCCCGGATATCCCGCAATACATGGGTAAGAACCCGCCTTACATGGGGCTTGGTATCAAGCGTGAGCCACCAAACCACTACTAAAATTCAGTTACGATTCTTTAAGGAAAGAGAGAATATATTATGCCAACTTTTGTATATATGACTCGTTGTGATGGTTGTGGCCAGTGCGTTGATATCTGCCCATCTGACATCATGCACATCGATAAAACGCTTCGTCGTGCTTACAACATTGAACCTAACATGTGCTGGGAATGTTACTCCTGCGTAAAAGCCTGCCCTCATCAGGCAATTGACGTACGTGGCTATGCTGACTTTGCTCCTCTGGGTCACAGTGTTCGTGTTCTCCGTGACGAGGAAAAAGGCACCATTGCGTGGCGCATCAAGTTCCGCAACGGCAAAAAAGACATGGAGCTTTTAGCGCCTATCACAACCAAGCCCTGGGGCACAGCCATTCCTCAGCTAGCTAGTGAAGCATCGCCAGGTAACGAAATGCGTGACAGTGAGCTATTGTTCAACGAGCCCAAGTATATCCGCATGGATGAAGGTGGCTTGCACACGCTTGAGTCAAATGGCCTGAAATTGAAAGAAGGGGTGTACTACTAATGGCCTACAAAACTATTATTGAAGACGATATCGACGTCCTGGTTGCAGGTGCGGGCCTCGGTGGTACCGGTGCTGCATTTGAAGCAAGATACTGGGGCAAGGACAAAAAGATTGTCATTGCGGAAAAAGCCAACATCGATCGTTCTGGTGCAGTAGCCCAGGGTCTTTATGCGATCAACTGCTACATGGGTACACGCTGGGGTGAAAATAACCCGGAAGATCACGTCCGTTATGCACGTATGGATCTGATGGGCATGGTGCGTGAGGATCTGGCTTTTGATATGGCGCGTCACGTTGACTCCGCGGTTCACCAGTTCGAAGAGTGGGGCCTGCCGTTGATGAAGGACCCCAAGAAGGGCACCTACATGCGTGAAGGGCGCTGGCAGATTATGATTCACGGTGAATCATACAAGCCGATTGTTGCAGAAGCCGCGAAAAAATCAGCGGATAAGGTGTTTAACCGTATCTGCGTAACCCATCTGCTAATGGACGATGGCAAAGAGAACCGCGTCGCGGGCGCTGTTGGCTTCAATGTGCGTACGGGTAACTACCACGTATTCAAGTCCAAGACCGTTATCTGTGGTGCCGGTGGTGCTTCCAACATCTTCAAGCCACGCTCAGTCGGTGAAGGTGCGGGTCGTGTCTGGTATGCCCCATGGTCATCTGGCTCTGCATACGGTCTGATGATCGAAGCAGGCGCGAAGATGACACAGATGGAAAACCGTATCGTACTGGCTCGATTCAAAGACGGTTACGGCCCTGTCGGCGCGTACTTCCTCCACCTCAAAACGTATACCCAAAATGGTCTGGGTGAAGAGTATGAATCCAAGTGGTTCCCGAAGCTGACCGAAATGGTCGGTAAAGAATACCTGGATACCGAAGGTCAGCATTTGTCGCATAAGCCAATTCCGACCTGCTTGCGTAACCATGCCTTTATCTCTGAGGTGAATGCCGGTCGTGGTCCTATCCACATGGTCACCATGGAAGCCTTCCAGGATCCTCATCTTGAAGAGATCGGCTGGCACAACTTCCTGGGTATGACCGTTGGTCAGGCGGTACTTTGGGCGGCAACAGACGTTGATCCCAAGTACGAAAACCCTGAATTAACGACTTCCGAGCCCTACGTCATGGGTTCACATGCCACCGGTTGTGGCGCCTGGTGCTCAGGTCCGGAAGATGTTTCCCCTGATGAATACTTCTGGGGCTATAACCGTATGACCACCGTTGAAGGTCTGTTTGGTGCAGGTGATGCGGTCGGTGGTACACCTCACGCATTCTCATCAGGTTCTTTCACTGAAGGTCGTCTGGCTGCCAAAGCGGCCTGTAAATATATTGATGATGGTAAAGCTGAAGGCATTCGGGTCTCTGAAAAGCAGATTGAAGACCTTAAGACCAGAATCTACAAACCATTGGAAACCCATAGGGTTTATAGCAACGAAGTCGTTGCTGGCTCGGTTAATCCAAACTTTATTAATCCAAGACAGGGTCTGGATCGTTTGCAGAAACTGATGGATGAGTATTGTGGTGGTTTTGGTGTCAACTATATGACCAACGAAAAACTGCTCCAGATCGGTCTCAAGAAGATGAAACTGCTTGAGGAAGATATGGAGAAAATTGCGGCAGAAGATATACACGAGCTGTTGCGTGCATGGGAATTACATCACCGTGTTCGGACTTCTGAAAGTGTGTTCCAGCATACTTTGTTCCGTAAGGAAACACGTTGGCCTGGTTACTACTACCGTGGTGATGCGATGAAGCTGGATGATCAAAACTGGCACGTACTGACAGTTTCTCATCGTGATCGCAAAACAGGTGAGTACACTATGGAGAAAGCACCCCTTTATCACCTGGTAGGCGATGAATAGGGTATTGGCTGAGTAAAAAATCAACGATGATTTTTGCTTGTCTCAAAAAAAAGACCAACATATTATTTGTTGGTCTTTTTTTCTTTCTATCTATGGTTTAAACGAGCAGTAGAATGACGAATATTATTGAAAAAACAGATGAAGAGATATTGGCACTGGCACACCCGATGTGGGCTGATCTTGTTAAATACTCGAATGAACAAAACTACGGTGCTTTCACCCGCAATTTCGCAACCGCCATGCTGATGGGTGCAAATGAAATCGAGATGGGTAAACAGTTTGCAAGAAGTGAATTGACAAAAAACCTGGCTGAAGATTACGAATATCTTGGCATGATACGCCGTGGTGAACATGTAACGGTTTTGTATAAGCAAAGACATACCAAGAAAGAGGGTGAATGGCTGGGCAGACTGGTGCTGGGTTATGAAAAGGACAAGGTGAAAATCTTTGGTGCTACGCTGTTCTAGGGCAGCTTTATCGATAACAGGTTTTGCTAGTCATGTCAGATACAATACAAAACGAGAAATTCGTTGAACTGAATTACAAGGTCATCGATCAAAAAACCGGTGATGTACTCGTTACTGTTGATTTCCCTCTGGGCTATGTTCACGGTGTGAATGATGTTCTGTCTGAGCAGGTGACAAAACAACTGGATGGTAAAAAGGTCGGTGATGTCATCGAGGTGCCTGTCGATACCAGGCTGCTATATGGTGAGAGAGACGAATCACTTGTATTTACCGACCATATCGAAAATGTACCTGAAGAGTATCGAGAGATCGGTATGACCATTACCATGGAAAATGAAAAGGGTGAGCCCAGAAATTTTATCGTCACCCGTTTCGATGATAAAACATTAACCGTCGATGGAAATAATCCACTGTGTGGCAGAGACGTTATTTTCACGTTGGAAGTGTTGAATATACGTGAAGCTACCGAGGAAGAAATTGACCTTGGCGGAGCTGTTGATGCCGATCCGGACATAAATGAGGTTCTCAGTCGGGCAAAATGAAATTCTCTAATACTTACCTGTTTTACCCGGTCAATAAGGCCCTGGAACTCTCGATAGCAAATACAATAGCCAGGCTTGGTGACGCTCTGGCTGACGTTGCTGCGCCGGATACCAGCGTAACTGCCGCTGATAATTTTCTTTATACGCGGGGAAATTATGAACAGCATCGCTTCAGTTCCAATGTTCTTGACAGCGCGCGTGAGGCACTTGAGGCAAACCTGACAGATGAATATCGCGAGCAGGCGCCATTAGCCTGGGCTGAGGCCCGGAACAGTCTTGGCAATATTCTTGCGGCACAGGGGCAACAGCTGAGAGATGTTGAATTGTATGAAAAAGCTATTCAGTGTTTTAACAATGCGCTGGAAGTGTTTAACCAGGAAGAGTCGCCACTCGACTGGGCCGCAACCCAAAATAACCTGGGAACCGCAAAGCAGGCCCTGGGCCGGCAGCTGGATAACGCGAAATTATTGAAAGAATCCAGTGATGCTTATACCAGTGCCTTGTTGGTATGGTCTCGAAAAGAGACGCCTGAGGAATGGGCATCGGCCATGCATCAACTGGGTGCAACGTTCCACACGTATGGCAGGTTTTTAAAAGGTAACCGAACTTTTCAAAAGTCCGTGGTCGCCTATAAAAATGCAATCGCAGAGTTCGATGCTGATAATAACGCTTTCGAGCTGGCCGCCACACACAATAACTGTGGTGCAGTACTGCACCATTTGGCTGAATCAGAAGAAAATGCGGAACGCCTTGAAGAAGCCATAAGATCGTATGAGACGGCATTGACAGTCTGCATGGAGCAGCAACTCCCCATTCATCTTGCCGTGCTATGCCGGGTAAACAAGTCGACTGCTCGAAGCGTGCTGGCTGAGTTAACAAAAGATGCGTCACTCACCGATGAAGTGGCTGATGAATTTGAATTGATTATCGAATGTTTTCCGCATGCTCTTCAACCCCTGTGTTTAAAGCATTGCGAGGAACAAATTAGTAAGGCAAAGTGCCCTGGCACCGTCGATTAGTACTGGCAGATTTGTCGGGAAACAGAAGGGCGTCAGATTTTGTTGTTTATGTCAGTTAAGTGGGAGGAGCTGACAAACCTGTTTATATTCCTCTCGTTTCAACCATTTAGGAGTTATGACTATGAGCGATGCACCAAAAACCCGACCCAAGGTTCCTGAAGGTAAGTCACGTTATCTGACAACCACTCAGATGGCGGCTAATGAAAAAGGCTACGTTGGCTATAAAACCACCTGGGAATCTTTCCAGAAAGAAGTGCCTTACAAGACCCCCAAGAAGCCCTGAGACATTCAGCCGCGCGTACCTGCAAGGGTCGCGCGGCTACTACAGGCGCTCAGAAAGCTGGTAATCCACATTAATAAAAGCACCAATATCTGCCAGAAAACGAATCGTTCTGGCGCCGAAACCAACATCGGGTGCTGTTTCGTTTTTATCGACTGACAAAACCATGACCACGCCAATTCTGGGCGACAGGTTGTGGCTTTTTATCACTTCAAGAATCTTTTCCCTGGCCGGTTCAATCTGCTTGATAAGTTCGTTCGTCAATTCATAAACATCAACATCATCAGTCATCGTTTCCGTTGATAACTCCCATGAACTGATCACGGGTTTATCCAGTCCACTGCGTGCACCTGAAGCATCGACTGTCGTGGGTTCTATGCCAAGCAGTTGAGTGATGTTATCGGGGTTGAAATGATAGCCGCTAAGCGCGAAGTAGGCCCTTGCTTTATTGGAAGCCAAAATATTTCCCTGATCAATTGATTGTAAATATGTGCGAGTGATTATAGCGCATAGGTTTAACAAGCACAGGCAACCACAGACTACTTCTGCGCAGTCAATACGAGAGTCGGTTGCGCATTGTTATGCAAAATTGTCAACGGAAATATATAATTACGCAAATAAATACAATAAGATACAGGATTTCTCTAACCGCTGTTCAGGCTCGGCACAACTCGTGCGGGACTTTTGCGGCTGCCTTCGTCGCACAACTCACCGGGTCGCACGAGCTTCGCAGAGGGATCTGCAACCAGGATGGCCGGCGTGTGACTATAATGAACAACAGAGAAAACATTGAGCCACGACAGCGAAAACAAGCGGTCGGGTAAGGTGTGTTGTCCCAGGTTTGCGTTTAGTGAACCTGGCGCTTATTTCAGCAAGATCAACATACGAGGAGAAGAATCATGAAGATTCCCGGGCTTGTTTGTTTTCTGCTATGCCCTCTACTGACCAGTGTCGCTCTTGCCGACAAGTACCAGGTCGTCACGCTGAAAGATTCCGGGGTGAATTCATCCTACTGGCATGTGCCGTCGAACTTCAAATGCTTCATCAAGGTTCCGGACGATCCGACGGCCTTCTGTAAAAACCCTGATGGTGTGGTGTACCACAGGGGGGCCCTCAAATCCTCCCCGTACACGATCGGCCCCGAGCAGCTTGTCAACAATATAGTTGAACAGACAACTGCACAGAACAAAGCGGTGGTTACCCGGCGCTACCGGGTGCCGGAAATTACACAACACCAGCTGCAATTGGACAGCCAGCTGCTTTACAAACAAGGTCAGCAGGCTGCCAGCTATGCATTTGACTTTGAAGACCAGGAGGAAAAAACGATTGGCACGGCTGTGTTCGTGGTCGGCGTTATCCCGAATAACGGTGCTCCGATGTCAATGGTGGACTATTACGGTGTTTCGATACCGGCATCCCGTAGAAACGCTTTCAAGGAAATACGGGACGAGTTCTTCCGCTTCGTACGCTCAAGCAAGTATGACCCGGCCTACGTGCAGGGCCTTAATTCGCAGCACATGCAATTTCTGAACAACAAAAACGCACGTCAGCGAGCTTTCAACATGCGCCAGCAGCAGATCCACCAGAACAACATGGATACCAGCGACAGAAGCTTCAAGGCCTGGCAGGATCGCAACGCAGCATCGGACCGGTCGCAGCAGCAATACGTGGATTCCATCCACGAGCGCCGGCAAATGACCGATCCGAATACTGGCACGCAGTACCAGGTGGAGGGCTACCATGACTATAATTACGTCAATCCGAACGATTCCAGTATGTCGATTCAGACCGATGACGCGTTATATGACCCCAACGTCAACACCAACCAGGGCGAGAACTACAATCTGCTGGAGTAATTCTGGTGCATGAGGGTTCAGCGCTTGAAAAGTGCCTAGCCTTCAACATGTTCGACCCACATAACCCGGGATGAATCTGGCTGGTGGCCGGTTGATATATTCAATGAGCTCAATGACTCACACATGGCAGGAGAAAAGACATGAAGATTAATGTTCGGGGTTTACTGGCAGTCACCGCATTGATAACAGCCAGCACGTTCACTCTGGCAGGGAATCTTGCACCTGATGCTGATATACAAGCTCGCATTGATGAGGCTAACACTACGGCGGCCGCCTTTCTGAAACAGCTCGGCGGGACCATGAAGCATGAAATGCAGTCTGGTGGACCGGTCGCTGCCATGTCGGTCTGCCGGGATGCTGCACCAAAGATAGCCAATGACATCTCGCTGAAGAAAGGCTGGAAAGTGACACGCGTCGGTACGCGAGTGCGCAATCCGATGCTTGGTATGCCGGACGCCTGGGAGCAGCGCGTTTTGCAGTCATTCGAAAAGCGCGCCGCACAGGGTGAAAAATATTCCGGCATGACACACTATGAGGTGGTTGAAGAGCCGGCTGGTAAATCACTGCGCTACATGAAAGCCATCGGGACAGCGCCACAGTGTATGGTTTGCCACGGCAGCACGGCACAAATTGCCCAACCGGTTCGCGAACGATTGAACGTCATGTATCCACACGACAAGGCGGTTGGCTACAAACCCGGTGATCTGCGCGGTGCGGTCAGTATCAAGCAACCACTTGAAGACTGATAACCGCTTCACGAGGAGGTGCGATATGAGCAGCACACCGGACATTACAGTGGCAGGTGCAGGTTTCGCGGCGCTTACTGCATTACGCAAGCTGCGCAAACGCCTGCCTGAGGCACGGCTGACACTGGTCGCGCCCCAGCCTGAATTTATTTACCTGCCGAGCCTGATCTGGGTGCCTTTCGGTCTGCGCAAGGGCAGTGACCTGCGCTTTGATATTCTCCCGCTGTTAAGCAAACTCAATGTCAGCTATCACCAGGGGCAGGCGACCGGGTTGTCCGATGAAGGGCGCGTACTGAATACGACGGAAGGTGAGGTCAGAAATGATGCGTTGCTGATCGCTACCGGTGGTCGCTTCATCAAGAAGTTGCCCGGCATTGAGCATGCGCTGACCATTTGTGAAGGCATACCGGCTGCCGAAGCGATACGCGATCGGCTACAGGCTATGGATAGCGGCACTGTAGCATTGGGGTTTGGCGGTAACCCCAAGGAACCCTCGGCCATGCGTGGTGGCCCGATGTTCGAGTTGCTGTTCGGCCTGGATACCTGGCTACGCCAGCAAGGCAAGCGTGACGCGTTCAGGCTGGTGTTTTTCAATCCGGCACCGCAGCCGGGCAAGCGGCTCGGGGAAAAAGCCGTTGAGGGCCTGCTTTCGGAAATGAAAAAACGCGATATCGAAACGCATCTTGGCCACAAGCTCCTGCGTTTCGAGAAAGACAAGGTGGTCACCGAAGGCGGTGAGGTGTACTCCGACCTGACGTTGTTCATGCCCGGAATGACAGGACCGGCATGGATTGCAGTCACTCCCTTGCCGCAGTCACCCGGCGGGTTTGTGCAGGCAGAAGCAAACTGTCGTGTCGATGGTTTCGAGCGTGTTTATGTTGCTGGTGACGCGGGCAGTTTCCCGGGTCCCGACTGGATGCCCAGGCAGGCGCACCTTGCAGACCTGCAGGCAAAGGCAGCGGCTGAAAATATCGTTGCGGAACTGGCGGGCAGGGTGGCACAGGCCACATTCAAACCGGAACTGGTGTGCATTGTTGATACGCTGGATAAAGGCATACTGGTATTTCGCAACAAGAAACGTGCCCTGGTTTTACCGGCCATGCGTGTCATGCACTGGGCGAAAAGCCTGTTCGAACGCATTTACCTGCGGGATCTTTCGTAATTGTCCAGTCTTCGACGAATATTTCCAGATCCGGGAACCTTCTGCCTGTGTGCAGCATTTATGTTGTACCTATTCATATTGCAGGAGAACAAGATGAAGTCAACCAACCCTATAAACCGTGTCCCGCGCGCAGAGAATAAAGTCAATAACCCCAGACGGGATTTTCTGTTTAGCTCGATGAACGTCGCATTGTCCGGCACAGCAGTCGCCATGCTTGCCGGTTGTTCAGGTCGGGTGCTTGCCGGTGGCGCCTCAGACGCACAGGTTGCCAGTGATATTCATATCCTTAATACTGCGCTGGGTGCCGAGCGTGAGGCGATCGCAGCCTACGGAGTGGGTGCCGGGAGTGGGCTGCTTGAGCCAGCTGTACTCAAGGTTGCTGTAACGTTCCAGGGGCACCACAAGGCGCACAGGGATGTACTGGCCTCGACGGTTCGCGGACTCGGTGGTGAGCCGGTAGAGCCTCCGGCTTCATACGATTTTCCGGTCAGTCAGCTCAACACCCAGGCTGATGTGTTGAAGTTTGCCGCCGGCCTGGAACGTGGCGCCGTGACCGCCTATGCAGGCGCAATACCGAAGTTTGATAACCGCGATCTGTCCCTGGCCGCAGCCAGCATTCTGGCTGATGAAGCCATGCACTGGGCGGTTCTGCGACAGGCGCTGGGCATGGAACCGGTACCTGGTGCATTCTTTTCGTGAATGATATGGCTATCCGTGCACTTGTTACCTGCTCTGAAGGGACGGGTGCAATATATCGCCAGGGTATGGAGCGCAGAGAACAGTGACCGTATTTGCGAGAGACCATCCTCATGGGGAGAACTGTATGCGGGAGTCCGTAGCTGAATTCAGCGGTGCAGACCGGGCCTCCTGGCTGTCTGCACCTGACGAGGTCGCTATTGAACGGGTACGTGGGGGTGATGCGCAGGCTTATGAAATCATTATGCGGCGCTATAACCAGCGGCTATACCGTGTAGCGCGCAGTATTCTGCGGGATGACGATGCTGCGCAGGATGCCGTTCAGGAGGCCTATGTTTCCGCTTTTTACAAGCTTGAGCATTATGCGCCAACCGGAAGTTTCGCTGCCTGGCTCACGCGGATAGCTGTTAACGAGGCACTCATGATCAAGCGTAAAGACCGGAAGTATGAAAAGCACAGCAGTTCCATGAACATGGAAGATCATCAGTCAGATGATCAAATGGCTGCAAGTCGTACGGATCCGGCCAGTGTGGCCGCAAACGGTGAGCTTGGTCTGCTGCTCGAAGCAGCCGTGGACCAGTTGCCGGCTGATTTTCGCACAGTATTTGTCTTGCGAGCCATACAACAACTGAATGTCAGGGAGACGTCTGAAAGTCTGGGTATTAAAGAAGCCACCGTCAAAACCCGCTACCATCGGGCAAGAGGTCTCATGCAGGAAATACTGAACCAGTACATGGAGGCTGCTGGCCTTCAGGTTTACGAATTTGCCGGCAAGCGCTGTGATGCCATGGTGATGAACGTGCTGAACAGGCTGGCAATGAGCGCGGTACAGGGATAGCGCTTGTGTCTACCAATGATTTGCCGATGCTTCGTTCCAGTCGGTTTGCCAGCATCCCTCTCTACCTGAATCCGAGAGCAGGCTGCCGTTGCTGATGCAGGGGTAGAGTTCGGCATAGTTCCGGGTTTCTGTTCCATCCACACGCCGATTGATATGCCAGGGCCTGAGTTCATTCAGACTATCCAGGCCGGCTGCAGCCACCAGTTCCGTCAGGTTTTTAATCATGGAAGCATGGTAATTCGCTACACGGACTGATTTATCCTCAACATCAAGCGCCTTGTAGCGGGCCGGGTTCTGTGTGGCCACCCCGGTCGGGCAGGTGTCCTGGTTACAGTGCCGCGACTGGATGCAACCGAGGGCGAACATCATGGCGCGCGCCGAGTTTATGGTATCCGCACCCAGTGCCATCAGTCGAAGCATGTGAAAGGCAGACATGACCTTGCCCGAGGCGATAATGCGAATCCTGTCGCGCAGACCGGTTCCGATCAGGGCGTTATGGATAAAAATCAGGCCATCGCGTAAAGGTGTGCCAACGGAATTGGTCAGCTCAATGGGCGCAGCGCCGGTACCGCCTTCTGCGCCATCGACCGTAATAAAATCCGGTGCAATACCCGTTTCGAGCATTGCCTTGCAAATCGACAGAAATTCGCTTTTTCGTCCAATACAGAGTTTGAACCCGACCGGTTTCCCCCCGGAGAGCTCGCGTAAGCGGGCAACAAATTCAAGTAAACCGGTCGGTGTTGAAAAGGCGGTGTGCGCGGGAGGAGACACCACATCCTGGCCCATGGGAACATGCCGGATATCAGCAATTTCCTGGGTCAGTTTAACCGCAGGCAGTATGCCACCATGCCCAGGCTTGGCGCCCTGCGAGAGTTTGATCTCGATCATCTTCACAACTTCAAGGCCGGCTTTTTCCGTAAATAACGCCTCGTCAAATTCGCCATTGGCGTTGCGGCAGCCGAAATAGCCCGTGCCGATTTGCCAGATCAGGTCGCCACCATGCCTGAGATGATAGGGGCTGAGGCCACCCTCACCGCTGTTGTGTGCAAAGCCGTCAATTCTGGCGCCTTTATTCAGGGCCATAATGGCATTTTTGCTTAATGCGCCAAAACTCATGGCAGAGATATTCAGTGGTGACGCTGCGTAGGGCTGAAGGCAGTCCGGACTGCCAAAAAGGACTCTCGGATTTTTTTCGTGCACCGCTTTTGGTGCAAGAGAATGATTGACCCATTCGTAGCCATTACGATAAACATCGAACACGGTGCCAAACGGTCGTGTATCACGCACGCCCTTGGCGCGCTGGTAGACCAGCGCCCTGAACTCACGGTTAACCGGTTGTCCGTTGGTGTCGGATTCAACGAAATATTGCTGGATCTCGGGGCGTATGTACTCAAATATAAAGCGCATGTGACCAATGACGGGGTAGATGCGCAGAATCGTATGTTTGCGCTGAAGCAGGTCGTAAATACCCAGCGCGATCAAGGGCAGGATAATAGCGAATAACCACCAGGCGGGTGGCCAGAAGCGGGCCAGTACCAGCGTGGCGAGGGGGACTATTATCGAAAGTAGTTTGAACTGGTTACGTACAAGCATATTGGGTTATCCAGGTTACAGGACAGCATCTGTTGGTTACACGGGACAAACGAGCTGTCCCAGTTTTTCGGTCAGTTTCATGTTCTCGGAGTAATCAACGGGAACGTCGACGATAACGACAGTTTTATCTGCAAAGGCTTTTTCAAGCGTGGCTTGCAGGTCCTGGGTTTTCTCGACACGGTAGCCTTTTGCGCCAAAGGATTCGGCGTATTTCACAAAATCGGGGTTATTGAAGCTGATATTATTGGAGTGGCCAAAACGCCGTTCCTGGTGCCACTTTATGAGGCCGTATTCACTGTCATTCCAGATCATGATCACGATCGGAACCTGGTAGCGTAATGCGGTTTCGATTTCCTGTGAGTTCATCATAAACCCGGCATCACCGGTGATGGTCAGTACATTTTTGTCCGGGAAGGCCATCTTGGCCGCAATGGCGCCTGGCACCCCGATTCCCATGGAGGCAAAGCCATTCGAGATGATGCAGGTGTTGGGTTTCTCCGCGCGGTACAGTCGTGCAATCCACATTTTGTGCGCGCCCACGTCAGAGATAAGGATATCCTCATCGCCCATGACCTGCCGTGTATCGAAAAGAATCTTCTGGGGCTTTATCGGGTAATGATCATCGCTGGCGTAATCATCCAGCTCCTCCATGATGATGCCTTTGAGGTTTTCGGTTTTACCGGCGTGTGTCTTGCCGGCGTGCGCGGCAATGCGTGTCAGTGAATCCGAGATATCACCCAGCACACCTGCTTCCAGAATATAGTGCGCATCGACTTCAGCGTAGCTCAGATCAATATGAATGATTTTCTTGTCTTTGTTCGGGTGCCACAAATACGGGTGATATTCGACCATGTCATAACCAATGCAGATGACTACATCTGCCCGGTCAAAACCACAAGCAACATAGTCGTGCGCCTGAAGGCCGACACTGCCGAGCGACAGCGGGTGCGAGAAAGGCATGCAGCCCTTCGCCATAAAGGTCTGGGTGACGGGAATATTCAGTTTTTCCGCAAAGGTCACCAATGCATTGCTTGCATGATTTCGAATAACACCATTGCCCGCCATGATCAGCGGAAATCTTGCCGAATCGATAATCTGTGCGGCTTGCCTGATTTTCGCTTCAGGTGCAGCCGGCATTAGCGGACTTTGTACTTTGAGGGGAGAAACATCATCGGCGATGTCCGAAGCGGCAATATTTTCGGGAAAACTGATGAAAGCGCCGCCTGGCTTTTCTGCCTGCGCATCTTTAAATGCCTTGCGCACCAGTTCGGGAATTATTTCAGGCTCCAGAACTTCCGCGCTGTATTTCGAGATAGGCTCAAACAGGCTGACCAGGTCCAGTACCTGGTGGCTTTCCTTGTGCATGCGGGTTGTCGCACCCTGTCCGGCAATGGCAACCACGGGTGAGCGATCCATATTGGCATCGGTAAATCCGGTGATCAGGTTGGTTGCGCCGGGCCCAAGCGTCGCCAGGCAAACGCCGGCCCGGCCTGTCAGGCGCCCGTGCACATCGGCCATAAAGGCGGCAGCCTGTTCATGTCTGACGGTGATGAATTCAATTGTGCTGTCGCGCAGCGCTTCCATGATGTCCAGGTTTTCTTCGCCGGGGATTCCGAAAATCTTGTCGACACCTTCATTCTCCAGGCATCGTATGAAGAGTTGTGCAGCGTTAGACATGCTATTTCACCTTGTCAGTATTAACAGAAGGATTAATGATGGGTGCCAGGCGGTTATTTTTGCATCGTGTGTTACTCATGGCCGAAAGCATTCCATATCGTCAGCGAACGCAACAGGTCCCTTGTATTCGCGCTGTATGATAGCGAGGGTTTGTGCCTCATTGCCCAGCGTCCTGCGCATGCGGTGTGACAGTACAAGCTGTTTTACGCCGGCACCTGAAGCAATTGCACCGATAACCGATGGCGGCATGTGAAGGTTTCGCGCCACGCCGGTTGCGCTTTCAGGGATGGCGTTGTGAGCGACCAGGATATCCGAGTTTTTGGCGAGCTTCCCCAGTGTATGGTTGTCACCGTTCATGTCACCGGAAAAGGTGATCGAATGACCTGCGATATCGACCCGCCAGGCCAGCGCGGGCACAGGGCCGTGATGCACGGGAATGGCCGACAGTTGCAAGCGTTCATTCCGAAAGCCGGACCATGTGTGTTTCCCGGCAGCGGCTATGTCAGCCGCAACAAGTTTGTAGGCACTCGGTTGCGTGTCATCGATAAAGTCGCTCAGGTAACGAAAAGCCCCGTGCTGTGGGCCGAACAGGTCCTGAATAAAATCCCGGGCGGATGGCATCAGTCTGTTTCCGTCAGGTCCGAACAGGGGCAGGTCTCGCGTACGCTCCCCAAAATAGGATGACTTGACCATTGCCGGCAGGTCGGCACTGTGGTCTACATGAAAATGGGTGAACACAATGGCGTCCAGGTCACTGAATACGGCACCGCTTTTGCCAAAGTGAAGCGCGCTGCCGCCACCGGCATCTACCAGCAGACGGGCCTTGCCATTCAACCACACCAGGTAGCTGCTGGAGGCACGGCTGTCCTGCATGATTTCCGGTCCGCCGGAACCCAGCACCTGCAGCTGCACAGCCTTGGCGTTACAGCTGGCCTGGACCGGATTCACGATCGGCGCGATCAACAGCAGTGTCGCTATCAGTCCGGTGTATTGTTTTCTGATGGTGTTGATCGTCAATCCTCTACTACCGTTTTAGCTAGTAAGTCGGGTCGTACATCAGTTCCTCTATGGCTGCCCTCAGGTCTTTTGGCCGGGGCTCACGGGCGAGGTTCTGTTCATAGGCGCGTTCGGCAACCGCTGTTGCAATGTCCAGAGAGATGGTTCGAATCTGTGCCAACGGTGGATAGACGGCACCGGATTCCAGGTCGGTCGCGGAGACTGAGTCCGCCAGCACGCGCGCGGCATCCAGGAACATGTCTTCGCTAACCCGGCTGGCATTGCAGGCGATGACGCCGAGGCCGATGCCGGGGAATACATAGGCATTATTCCCCTGGCCCGGGCGCAGGGTGTGGCCCTGATAATCGACGCCGGGGAAAGGACTGCCGCTGGCGAAAACGGTGCGGCCGTCACTCCACCGGTAGGCTTGCTCAGCGGTGCATTCGGCCCTGGAAGTCGGATTGGACAGGGCAAATATCACGGGTCTTTCGTTGATCTCCGACATTCGTTTCACAACGTCTTCGGTGAAGGTGCCGGGAGCGCCGGTAGCGCCAATCAGTACCTGCGGTTGTGCCATCCGGATGGCAGCTTCGAAGTCTGTCCGGGGTGCATTTCGCGCATAGGGCACGATGTGCGGCGCAAGATCATCGCGATCCGCCACCACAAGCCCGGATTGATCGACAAACCAGAGTCGATCACGCGCGGCTTCACCGGAAAGTCCTGCTTCCTGCAGGGCAGCCTGTATCAGTTCGGCAATACCCGTGGCTGCAGAGCCCGCACCCAGAAACATAATACGCAGATCGGAAAATGGTGTGCCGGTGATTCTGCAGGAGGCCAGTACTCCGGCCAGCGCCATAGCCGCTGTACCCTGGATATCGTCGTTAAAGCAGCGCACACGATCACGATAGCGTTGCAACAGGCTATAGGCATTGGGCGTGAGGAAGTCCTCAAACTGGATCAGCACCCTGGGGAAGACCTTTTGTACAGCATCGACAAATTCATCAACCAGCGAGGTATAGGCTTCGCCGGTCAGGCGGGGCTGCTTGACACCGAGATACAACGGGTCATCGCGCAGCGATTCGTTACCGGTCCCTACATCCAGTAATACGGGCATGCATTGCCTTGGAGGTATACCGGCACACGCCGAATACAGTGACAGCTTGCCTATCGGAATACCCATACCGTTGGCGCCCAGGTCACCAAGGCCAAGGATGCGTTGACCGTCGGTCACCACGATCAGACGGACATCACGCTCCGGCCAGTTTGCCAGCATTCCCTCGATATGGCCGCGGTCGCCAGGGGTGATATAAAATCCGCGTGGTTGCCGGAAGATGTGCGCGAACTCCTGACAGGCCTGGCCTACCGTCGGTGTATAGACGATGGGCATGAGTTCTTCGATATTTTCGATCAGCAACCGGTAAAACAGGCGCTCGTTACGTCCAAGCAGCGCCATGAGAAAGATGTAGCGTTCGATATCGGAGTCTTTTCGGTGCAGGTTGCCCAAAACCCTGACCAGTTGTACTTCCTGGGTGAAAATAGTGGCGGGCAACAGGCCGCGAAGGCCATACTGTTCACGTTCCTGTGCGGTAAATGCCGTGCCCTTGTTGAGTTCTGCGTTATCCAGCAGTTCGCGGCCAACCGGTTGGCGGGTATTCGTTTTAGCGTGCATGATGGTTATTGTTCCTCTTGCTATCCATGCGCTGTTGCGGCGTAACTCAGTGGGCTACTGGAACATCTTCGAGTTCAACCACTCGTGCTCGAAGGTACCGGATTCAGTCGTCACGCGCCAGCCTTGCGCTGGAGGGTAATGAAAGCGCCGATTGCGGGTAAAGTGACTTCCATCCGGTTGAATTACCAAGTACATTCAGTTGCCATGTCAACGTCTGAACTATCTCGCATGCCTGCCCTGCTTACACAGACCCTTTCGGGCGTTATTTTTGTAGCACTGATGGTTTCCTGTACCAGTCTGATACACAGGCCTGCCGGTACAGCGGATGATATTGAATACGCCCGGCAGCTGTGGTCTGTTCTGGTACAGGAGCACAGGGTGGGCAGGGTGGCTAAAGTCCTGAAGCCCTTCATCGGTGCCGCCAGACCCCACGGCTGGGTGCTGGAAGTGGATTCCGGAATGGTTGAGGTCGCTGGCCACAGAGGCTTTGTCGTGGTCAAGAAAAATTATGAAGGAAGTCATATCAGTGTGGCAGACGTGGAAAAAGACCGTGCGAAATACCTTGTTTCAATCAGTGTCATGTTCAAGCGTGAAGCCGGCTACGACCCGGAAGACAAGGACTGGTTCTGGGCGCAGTACCAGCCTGACGGAAAACTGGTTGTCATGCGCAAGATGGGTATGAAAGTCGCGATGGCAGGCAGACTGATGAAAGGCTCGACCCCGGATAAAAATCGCGGGTGTATTTACTGCCACAGTTCCGCCGGTGGTGGTGACTATATTTTCTATCCGGACATTACGGTTCCATAGATCGGCAGGCGGAGGTGATAAAGCCCCCGCCTGCACTGTGTTACGAAAATGCAGGTGCTAGCGGACCTGAATGCCGTTGGCAAAGACAAAGTCACCGCCTGGCGCACCCCGATGACAACTGATGCAGCCTTCGGGTTTACCTTTCGCGACACGACCGGCCAGCTTGATCTTCATGCCCATTTTTTCTTTCACGTGCAGGCCGCCATCCGGTGTGTATTTTGCCCAGAACCAGTCCTTGTCTTCGGGGTCGTAACCGGCTTCGCGCTTGAACATTACCGTTACCGCTTTCAGGTATTTGGCGCGATTGGCATCGACGTTGCTGATCGAGACGTCAGGGCCATTATAGTTTCGCTTTACGATAGCTATTCCGCTATGGCCGTTCACACTGATCTGTTGATGTAAGGTTTCCAGCACTTTACCGTGAGGAGGAGTACCCATGTAAGGGCTTGATTTTTCAGCTTGTGGCCCGACCAGATGCGCGCTTTGCAGTGCTTTCCACAAATCTTGTGAATCGGCAACATCTGTCGAAGAACCCATTGGTGGGCCCATTCCCATGGTTTGCATCGTCGTCTGGCATCCGTACAGCGTGACAGCGCCGAGTAACGTTAATAACGGGAATGCGACGCTGCGCCAACCTTTTCGTGTCAGTTTCATTTTCTGATCCTTTATTCTATGAGGGAATCGATAACCGTTAGTTTGTCGTGCGAGGGGATGATTTATTACAGCTATTTCAACATATCGTAATGGCAACGTTATAACTCAGTCGTATCTGGTTTCAAATAGATTTAATGCCACCGCCATCCGTAACAATTGCACGGCAAATACGACTACTAATTGAGCAGAACGCGTGTTTCGAAGGATGCCTCATGAAACGGCTTACACCGTCGCCACGGCATGTGATGTATAAAATGTTCCTGACAGGATCGGCTTGCCTGGGCCTGATTTTTATCGCATCAGGATCTGTATTCAGTAATGCGGCTGCATCGAATGGAGCCGGAAATTCTTCTTACCGTTTTGAATTTATCAATGATTTCTATTTTGGAACCGATCAGGAAGTGTCCGGATCGTGGTCGATTCAGAAGCATACGGCGGTGGCCGATAGTTGGGACAAACTGGAAGATGTTCCTGGTGTTGTCAGACGGTTTGGGGCAGCGATACCGACACTGACTGCCGATGGAAGGGTATATCGCACGAGTTTCGCGCTTGGCCAGATTACACAAACCCCTGTCGACCTGAAGCGGCGAGACCTTATCAAGGAAGACGTACCTTATGCAGGAGCGCTGGTGTTCTCTGCAAGCTGGTATGGCTTTAACGATAAGGAGTTCAGTGGCTTCGAGTTGGTCGGAGGGGTCGTTGGGCCTGCATCACTGGCCGAGCAGGCACAGAAAGGCACTCACAAGCTTATCGGTATTACCAGCCCCAGGGGCTGGGATAACCAGCTCGAGAATGAACCAATTATTAATGTAAATTATATGCGCAAGCGGAAGCTGTCACATGTTGGTAATCCTGCGGGTCTGTCGTTTGACTCGGCAATTAACGGTAATGTCTGCCTGGGCAACCTGACGACCCGGGTGAGTACTTCCGTCGAAATGCGGTTTGGTCGTAATATGCCCGGAGGGTTTGTCTATATTCCTGAATCCGCAGGTTTTGGAATGAACTATAAAGGTACATTGAAATTGCCGAACCCACACAAGGCGGCTTTATACGGCTCGCTCGTTCTACGTGGCACAGGTGTCTTGCATGACATCTTTCTGGACGGTAATACGTTCAGGGATAGCCACAGTGTTGACAAGAAAGATCTTGTTGGCCTGGCCATAGTTGGCCTGCACTACCAGAGAGCAAACTGGTCGGCGAGTTTTAATCTAATGTTCCCGACGGATACCGTTGATACAAGTCGCGCTACGGAGGTTGAAGGGCGGGGCGAGCTGGGCGCTTTAAGCATAGAGTGGAAGCTGTAGCCTCCTGGTGACTAATCCATGGATTGTAATGATTCCAGGGGACAGGAGGCCTGACAGCAACTCCGGATGTGCGTATTGCGTACCCTGTTGCCGGTTAACCGCTCTTGCCGGGTAGCGACAGGTATTCGCTTCCATTTATTGACTCTCGATACTATCTGCCTCGAAGGTGGAAAATTCTGTCTGTTTTCCAAAATCAATTCCTATGGCATTGGCAACTGTTATGCCATCTTTCGTCTTTACATTAAGAGAAACCAGTCCCGCAGCCAATACTGCGATAAACATGGCGGCCATGGCAAAACCTCGTTGATTTGATCGTTGCGAAATCATCGTATTCTCCTGTAGCTTATAATTCATGCTCACCTGTTTGTCGGTCCGGGTACAAAATGTATTACAAAAATATACCGTGCTGGTCACTGTAAGAAATGAGGTGCTGTAGCGACTAATTGCACTGCTCAAGATCATGGGCAACCCCGCTGTTGCACGCATAATAATCAGAGGCTCCCTGGATTCAGGGAGATATTGATATATTGCCCAGGAATATTAATCATCCATAAAGCGTCTTTATGGCGCTGGTAATGCATTCAGTATTTCGCCACAAAAGGAGTTTTTATGCGCTATACGAAAATCCTGTTTATAGTTTGTTTAAGTCTTTCTGCATCCCTGGTTATGGCCGCGCAGCAGTTCCCCTGGGGGCATGCGAAGGTGACTCCCACCGAGTATGAGCCGATGAAGGTTGTTTACGATGTTACAACGGGCGATGTCGATGAACTGCTGCATGTGCTGGATCGTGTGAGTTACCTGAGTAATACTACTGGCGCAGATCCATTTGAACAATCGATCGTTATTGTGTTGCACGGACTTTCACCCCGGTTTTTCGCTATAAATAATTATGAGAAATATAAAGACCTGCAAACCCGGGCACAAAGTCTGACAGTGGGTGATGTCATACAGATCAAGATGTGCAAGCTTGCTGCCGAAGGGCAGGGGCTAAAGCCGAAAGATATACAGGGGTTTGTTGAGCTGGTGCCAATGGGTGATGCGGAGATTGTGCGCCTTCAGTTTTCAGAAGGGCACGCCTATATGCAGTAGGTGAAATATTCCGGTCTAATCGTCGTTGGCATGATCATTAGTATTGTCACGTAGTCGTGAAAGTATGCGGGCGCTGGCTTCTTTTGACAGTGTCTGACGTTCTGGACGGGATGTACCTTCTTTATCAGCAGATCCGTAGCGTTGCGACGCGGCACGTAACAGTTCCAGCTGCCGCGCCATACGTTTACAGGCATTACACATGAGAAGATGGGTTTTCACGCTGATCCGTTCACGTAGCGTGAGCTTACGGTCATGCGATTCCGACACCATAAAACATATGTCTTTGCAGGACAGCTTCATCAGGTATCCTGGGTCTTGTCACAGGGCCACTGTACATCGATACAACGCCTGAGACCCATACGGGCGCGGTACAGCATGACGCTACAGTTGGTCGCGGTGATGTTGAGTTTATTACAGATTTCTTCATTTGACAGGCCAGAGAGCTCCCTGAGCGTGAAGACCTGTGCAAGTGCGGGTTTTAGATGACGCATGCATGCTTCGAAAATTTCAAGGAACTGGTGGTTATACAGATCCTTGTCCGGATTACCCCAATCCCGGGGTGGGCAGACCCAGTGACCGCGTGCGTCAAACAGGTTGTCCATCTCGTTTTCCACTGTTGCATCGTACAATGCACTTATATCATCAACAGTCGTTTCCCGTATTTGCTTGCGGATAAAGTCAACGATCTTGTGCTTCAGGATACCAACGAGCCAGGTTTTTTCTGACGCCAGGCCTGAGTAGCTCGTACGCGACTGAAGCGCCGCCACAAGGGTTTCCTGCACCATATCTTCCGCATGACTTGTATCGTTGAGCCGGCCCAGTGCGTAGCGGAACAGCATGTCGCCGTATTCCTCCAGCCAGCGTGAGGGGTCGAGTTCTACTGCAGTGAGGCTGTTCACGTCAGTGTTCATGACAGTTGGGAATATCTGTCCCGGGTTGCAGCAAGTAACTATCCGACCAATATATGGCACAGATGGTTCCTTCGGGAAGATATTGGCAGATTACCCGAACGAGTCTACCGGATAGTAATTTTCATGCTACCTTGCTACGCAAGGTGTGCTGGTTAGCACTTCATTGCCACGTTTCTCCGAAAATCAGCGTTTCCCGGCCTGCTTTTTCCTGGAGACTTTTTTCCCCGGTTTTGTATTTGTTCCTGCGCACTTCCTGGCCCTGGTCTTTGATTGTTTCTTTGACTTGAAGGACAGCGGTTTACGCTTTCCTTCGGGTTTTGCTTCTCCGGCCACGCTGATATTCATGCGATGCTGGCAGACACGTGTCTTCTTCAGTGCAAAGAAGGTCTCTTTCGGCATGTCGGCTGGCAGGTCAACGGTTGAATGATCTTCGAAGATTTCGATATGACCAATGTACTCGCTGTCCAGGTCAGCTTCGTTGGCGATGGCGCCGACGATGTTACCCGGTTTTACGTCGTGCTGATAACCTACTTCGATGCGGAAGCGCAGCATCTCGACTTCAGGATGGCCTTTTAAAGTCAGCGCTTTGCCTGAGCCGGCACTTTTGTTTCGCTTCTGGGCACGCTTCTCGTCTCTCGATCTGCCGCGCTCCCCACGTTCTTCGCGTACGGGGCGGAGTGCTTTTTCCGAAAGCAGCAAGGGTTCATCGCCCTGCAGCAGTCCGGCCAGTGCGGCTGCAATTTCCAGTGGCTCGGCGCCTTCTTCTTCCTGGACCTCGGTCAGCAGCTGGTAGTAAAGCTCGTTTTTGTCGTCGGCAAGGCTTTCACGAACGCGTTGTTTGAAACGCAGCATGCGCTGCTGGTTGATGTCTTTTGCCGTTGGCATCTGCATCGGTTCGATGGGCTGCCGCGTGGTCTTTTCGATGGAGCGCAGCAAGCGTTTCTCGCGCTGCGATACAAACAGGATCGCATCGCCGGTCTTGCCGGCACGACCGGTTCGGCCGATGCGGTGAATGTAGGCTTCCACATCGGTAGGAATATCGTAGTTAATGACATGGCTGATGCGCTTGACGTCAAGGCCACGTGCGACCACGTCAGTGGCAACCAGAATATCGAGCTGGCCTTTCTTCAGGCGCTCGACAATGCGTTCACGCATGTTCTGTGCGATATCACCGTTCAGTGCGGCACAGGCGTGGCCACGCGCTTCCAGCTTTTCAGCCAGTTCTGCAGTCGCGGTCTTGGTGCGTACGAACACCAGCATGGCGTCGAAGTTCTCGACTTCCAGTATACGGGTCAGCGCATCGAGCTTGTGCAGGCCGCTGACCGGCCAGTAACGCTGCCGGATGGTTTCTGCCGTTGCGGTTTTCTGTGCCACCTTGATAATGGTCGGCTTGTTCAGGTGCTGTTCGGCAACCTTGCGGATTTCCTTCGGCATGGTGGCGGAGAAGAGTGCGATCTGGCGGGTGTCCGGGGTTTGTTCCAGCACCCATTTCACATCATCGATAAAGCCCATGCGCAGCATTTCATCGGCTTCATCGAGCACCAGGGCCTGCAGGCTGTTGAGTTTCAGCTTGCCGCTACGCATGTGGTCCATCACGCGCCCCGGGGTGCCGACGACCACGTGTACGCCACGGCGTAGCTGACGCAGTTGTATTTCATACGACTGGCCGCCGTAGATCGGCAGTACGTGGAAATCTTTCATGTGGCGCGCGTAGGTCTGGAAAGCTTCCGCCACCTGTATGGCCAGTTCGCGGGTCGGCGCCAGAACCAGTAGCTGTGGCTCACGGCGCTTCAGGTCCAGGCGTGACAGTAGCGGCAGTGCAAAGGCGGCGGTTTTGCCCGTACCTGTCTGTGCCTGGCCGAGCAGGTCCTTGCCTTCCAGGAGGACCGGAATGCTTTCCGCCTGGATGGGTGAGGGCTGCTCATAACCCACATCTTCAATGGCCTTGAGCAGTGCGGGGGCAAGATCCAGTTCGGAAAAACTGGTGGCGTGTTTTGAATCTGACATTGTCTGTATTCCCGTGGTCCGGTCGAAAGCGTCAGGCGAGTTCGTCTACCGCTATATGATAGCGCGGATCTTCCATAACGTTTACTTCTACCAGGTCGCCGGCTTTGTGCAGGACCTTGACACATTCCGGGCTAAGGTGGCGCAGGTGAAGGGTTTTTCCGGCATTCAGGTAGCGTTCGGCCAGCGAGTCGATGGCATCGATTGCCGAGTGATCCATGACGCGCGAATGCTGGAAGTCGATAATAACGTCATCAGGGTCTTCCCTGATATTGAAAAAGTCCTGGAAATTCTTGACCGAGGCAAAAAACAGCTGGCCATGCAGTTCGTAGACTTTCGAGCCGTTTTCGTCAATATGGCTATCGACGCGTATGTGTTTGGCATGTTCCCAGGCAAACACCAGCGCGGACACAATCACGCCAACAACCACAGCGATCGCCAGGTCCGATATAACGGTGACGGCGGATACCAGTACCAGCACAAACGCATCACTGGCCGGGATTTTGCGGATAATACGCAGGCTTGACCATTCAAAGGTGCTGATAACGACCATGAACATCACACCGGTCAGGGCCGCAAGCGGGATTTTTTCGATCAGGCCCGAGGCAAACAGGATAAACAGCAACAGGAACAGTGCGGCGCTGATGCCGGACAGCCGGCCACGTCCCCCGGAATTAATATTGATAATGCTCTGGCCGATCATGGCGCAACCGCCCATACCACCAAACAGCCCCGTGACACTGTTGGCTACGCCCTGGCCGATGCACTCACGGTTGCCCTGGCCGCGGGTTTCGGTGAGTTCGTCGATCAGGCTCATGGTCAGCAGGGATTCGATCAGGCCGATGGCAGCAAGAATAACCGAGTAGGGCAGAATAATTCTCAGTGTTTCCAGGTTGAACGGCACCATCGGGAGGTGAAACTCCGGCAGGCTACCGGCAATCGACGCCAGGTCACCCACGGTGCGGCTATCCAGGCCGACGAAGATTACCAGCAGGGAAACGGTCACAATGGCTGCCAGCGATGAAGGTACAGCCGTGGTCAGTTTCGGCAGGTACTTGATGATGAGCATGGTCAGCGCAACCAGGCCCAGCATGATCCACAGTGCTGGACCCTGCATCCACTGAAGGTTGCCGGCCTGATCCTCGATTTTGAAGTTGTTCAGCTGGGCAAGAAAAATGACAATCGCAAGGCCGTTGACGAAACCCAGCATGACCGGGTGCGGCACGATACGAATAAACTTGCCGAGCCTTAACAGACCGACGCTGATCTGTATAACGCCCATCAGCACGACAGCAGCGAACAGGTATTCGACACCATGCCGGGCCACCAGGCTGACCATGACTACGGCGAGTGCACCGGTTGCACCGGAGATCATCCCTGGTCGGCCACCAATCACTGCGGTAATCAGTCCGACCATGAAAGCCGCATACAGTCCGACCAGTGGTGCGACACCGGCCACAAAAGCAAATGCCACCGCCTCGGGCACCAGCGCCAGGGCGACGGTCAGGCCGGACAGGATATCGTTCTTGGGGCAGCCCCTTTCGGTGCATTCGAAGTTAAAAAGCATGGACGCCCTCTAAGGCATGGGAAATCAACGGCGGAAAAGCCGACAATATTAGCATATTAAGAGCCGCTAAACAAAAGAGCCGGCGTGAATGGGATGTTCCAGACCCTGGTCAGCTTGAGCCCGTCTTGACGGGCAGGCCAGCAGTCTTCCATTCCGGGTAACCGTCTTCCAGGCGTCGTGCCTTCAAACCCCTCTCTCTTAAACGCGCAACGGCGTCATAGGCGAGTACACAGTGCGGGCCACGGCAATAGGCTACAATTTCCTGGTCAGGGTTAAGCGCCATGAGGTGATCTTCCAGCTCGGAGAGCGGAACGTTGATCGCGCCAGCAACGTGTCCAGCGGCATATTCTTCGGGCGGCCGGACATCCAGCACCGTGACCAGGCCATCCCGCACGCGTTCGAGGAGTTCCTGGCGGGGCAGGGGTTCCAGTTCATCCTTGACGGTCAGGTAAGTATTGACCAGTTTTTCCACATCGGCCACATGGCGTTCAGCGACACCGCGCAGGGCATCGAGAAGGCCGATCACGTCATCGCCGCTCAGGGTATAGAACACCTTCAGCCCTTCCTTGCGGCAGCGCACCAGACCCGCCTGGCGTAGCTGCTGGAGGTGCTGCGAGGTGTTGGCGACGGTCAGGCCCGACACTTTGGCCAGTTCATCCACGCTACGCTCGCCTTGGGCAATATATTCCAGCAATTCCAGTCGGTTGGCATTGCTCAAAGCCTTGCCGACCCGGGCGAACTGGACAAATAAATCATGTTTGAAGTTGTGGCTTGACATAATCCCGGCATCGATTAATATATTATTCAACTAATCTATTGAATAGTTTGCATCTAAAATGAATTATAGCAGGTGGCCGGTTGGGGGCAATCTGCAAGACCAGAGGGCAAGTGTCCATGAATCTGAACGATTTCATTATGGCCAACGAAGTACCGATCCGGCTGGGTTTCTTTCTCGGCATCTTCGCGGTCATGGCGTTGTGGGAAATGATCTCACCTCGTCGGCAGTTGAAGACGTCCAAAGCTGTGCGCTGGGCCAATAACCTGGGGCTGGTTTTTTTCAACAGCTTTATCCTGCGTCTGGTGTTCCCTGCGGCGGCAGTAGGCATGGCGGTGTTTGCCCGTGAGCAGGGCTGGGGTCTGTTCAACTATATCGATGCCCCTTTCTGGGTGGCCGTGCTGGCTTCCGTGGTGGTGATGGATTTCTTTATCTGGTTACAGCATGTGATGGTGCATGCCGTCCCGCTGCTGTGGCGTTTCCACCGCGTACATCATGCCGACCTGGATTATGACGTCACCACAGGTGCACGCTTCCATACCCTCGAAATACTGCTCTCCATGCTTATCAAGTTTGCCGTGATCATGCTACTGGGACCGCCGATCGTGGCTGTCGTCGTTTTTGAAGTGCTGTTGAACGCCACCGCCATGTTTAATCACGGTAATGTGCGCCTTCCTGAAACAGTTGATCGTTTTCTTCGGCTTATCGTTGTTACACCGGACATGCATCGCGTACATCATTCTGTCGAAGACGATGAAACCAACAGTAATTTCGGTTTCAACCTGCCCTGGTGGGACCGTTTGTTCGGCACTTACCGCGCTCAGCCACGTGCCGGGCATGAAGGTATGACGATTGGCATCCGTACCTTCCGCGATGACAAGTGGTGCAGCTGGCTGCCGGGTATGCTGGCGATTCCCTTTGTGGGCAAGGTACAGGGTTACGCAATCAATCGCCGCGAATGGAAAGACAATCATGAATAACAATCACCTTATGCGCATTGCCCTGTTTGTCGGGCTTGTTGCTGCGATTACACTGGCCGTAATTTACCGCGACCGCTTCGATGGCGCAGCACTGGAGGCCTGGGTGCATGACGCCGGGCCGGTAGCACCTTTGTTGTTCATGCTGGCTTACGCGCTGGCTGCTGTGCTGTTTCTTCCCGGCTCGGTGCTTACCCTGGCGGGTGGCGCATTATTTGGTCCTGTACTGGGTACGGTTTATAACCTGGCAGGCGCCACCCTCGGTGCTACCCTGGCCTTTCTGATTGCACGTTACCTGGCTTCGGACTGGGTGGCTGAAAAAGCTGGCGGTCGAGTGAAACAGTTGATCAACGGCGTTGAAGGCGAGGGCTGGCGGTTTGTTGCCTTTGTGCGCCTGGTGCCTTTATTCCCGTTCAACCTGTTGAATTACGCACTGGGCCTTACGCGGTTGCGATTGTCACATTACATCCTGGCGACGGCCGTGTTTATGTTGCCGGCCGCGGTTGCCTTCACCTACCTGGGTTATGCCGGGCGTGAAGCCGTTGCCGGGGGCGAGGGAATGATCCAGAAAGGCCTCATGGCACTGGCCTTGCTGGCCGTCGTTGCATTTTTACCGCGCCTGATTGCCAGTTTGCGCAGTGGTCCCATGATCGACACAGAAACCTTCAAACAGATGCGTGATACCCGCAAGGATTTGCTGGTACTCGACGTGCGGACCGCCGGTGATTTTGTCGGTGAGCAAGGTCATATCGAGGGGGCCGTCAATATCCCGGTCGAAGAACTTGAACAGCGTATGGATGAACTGGGTGATTACCTTGAGCGCCCGGTCGCCATTGTATGCCGAACCGACAAACGTTCCGCAAAGGCGGAACTGCTGTTGGCAGAGGAAGGCTTTGCTGACGTGCACGTGGTGCGCGGAGGCATGACAAAGTGGATAGATGCAGGCCTGCCCGTGGTTTGACGACAAGCGACTGTGTGCAGGTCGTGTGAGTTATCCAAAGGAGGTTGTTATGAATACTGACATTAGCATTGCTGACATTGTGGTTCACCTGCATCCTGATGCGACACCTGAGTGCAAAGGCCAGATCGAGGAAGGACTGAGGGCAAAAGACGGTGTGGTCTCGGTACATTTTAACGAGGAAGACCATCCGCATGCCCTGGTAGTAGCGTATAACCCCGAGGCAGTTAACTCGCAATCATTACTCGCGGAGATCAGGAAGTGTGACGAGAAAGCAGTCATGGCAAGCTTCTAGTTGCATTTGGCCGTCATCAAAAATGTCTCTACTACCCGTTATTACGATACCTTGCACTTGCGGGTCAAGGCATTGCAATGACGGGGTTTTTTAATTATGAAGAGAGCGTTTTATGTGTTGCCGGTTTTGTTGCTGGCCATCTTCCTGGCCTGGCGCTTTATCCGGCCGCTGAATATCTTTGTCGTCGATGATCGCTTTGCCTGGCCGGTCGATACCACACAAGCACCGCCGGTGCTGGGCGCATTGAGTGCAGGCGATTGTGCCGTTTGTCATCCGGCTTTCCATGAGGAGTGGCGTACCACGATCCATAGCCAGGCCTGGACTGATCCTTATTTCCAGGCTGACTGGCAGTTTGATGAATCGCAACATATTTGCAGGTTGTGCCATACGCCGCTCGACCGTCAGCAGCCGCACCGGATATTGGGATACCGCGACAAGGACAAGTGGGATCCGGTTTTGGTGGACAATGCAGATTTTGATCCCGGGCTTCAGCACGAAGGTGTGACCTGTGCCGCCTGTCATTATCGGGAGGGAAAAATCGTGGGTGTACTGGGGAATACCGATGCACCTCACCCGGTAAAGAAACTGGAAGATCCAAATCAGGTGTGTGTGCGTTGTCACATTGTGGAAGGTGATCGCTGGGATACCTTCTTCCGTTTCCCGCCTTGCGGAACAGTGGCCGAGATTCGTTCCAGCACCCTTAATGGACTGACGCCGGCGGAATCCAGGTCAATGCCACTAGATAAGATCACTGGCAATACCGGCGAGGTGACGATGACCGATACCCGTTCGCTGGGTTGTGTGCAGTGCCACATGCCACTGCTTGAACGCCCCCTGGTGGAAGGTGGGAAGGTGCGCCCGACACGGCAGCATTTATGGCGTGGTGGCCATGAGCCGGCGATGGTCAGGCAGGGGCTGGAGGTCAGGTTTGAAGAAGCGGACAAACAGGCCGGTGAACAACAATTTGTTTTGACCATCACCAATACCGGTGCGGCACACTATATTCCCACCGGGACACCCGACCGCTACCTGAGTATTGAGCTGCGTGTTCTGGACACTGCAAGCCGGGTTTTGAAGGTAGAAAAACATACAATCAAGCGCACGGTTATGTGGCGCCCCTTCATTGTTGACCTTTGGGATACCCGTTTGCCGCGCTGGCAACCCCGAAGTTATACCTTGTCGGTCCCCGAAGACGGTCAGCATAAACCGGCAGTTGTTGAAGCTGTTGTGCGGTACCATTTGCTGAATGAACGTCGACGCAAGCGAATCGGCTATAAGAACAGCGAGCCAATCGAATTTGAAGTCTTTCGCGAAAGACTTTCTCCGGGCGCCGGTTGAATCACAAGGGGGACAAGGATGAAAGCACGTGATCTGGTTATTCTTGGCGGCGGCGCCGGCGGGCTTGTGGTTGCCAGCGTAGCGGCGCAGCTCGGGCTGAAAGTCACACTGATTGAAAAAGCCGACAAGCTGGGTGGCGACTGCCTGCACTACGGCTGTGTGCCCAGCAAGACACTTATCCATGCCGCCCGGGTTGCATCGCTGATGCGTCGCGGTCCCGAATTCGGCTTGCCGGCCTGCGAAGCGGATGTGGACCTTGGTAAGGTGGCCGATCATGTGCAGTCTGTAATCGAGCGCATCCAGGTACACGATGACCCGGAACGTTTCAGAAGTTACGGTTGCGAAGTGCTGTTTGGCATGGCCGCGTTCATTAATCCCCGCAAGGTACAGGTCAATGACCAGGTGATCCGGGGCAGGCGGTTTGTAATTGCAACCGGATCACAACCCTTTGTGCCACCGATTGAGGGCCTGCAAGATGCGGGCTACCTGACCAACGAAGACCTGTTCGCTTTACGCGATCTGCCCCGGCGACTGGTCGTGCTGGGTGGTGGTCCGGTTGGCCTGGAGATGGCGCAGGCTTTTGCGCGTCTTGGTAGTCAGGTTACTGTTGTTGAACGTTTGCCACATCTCCTGCCACAGGAAGACCCGGAAGTGGCGGATGCCTTGCGGACACAGCTTGAGTCGGAAGGGATGGTTATACACGTGGCTACGACAGTCGAACGTGTTTCCCGGGACGGATATACAACGCTTGTTGGATGCAGTGAAGGGCTGACACTGGAAACCGATGCATTACTGGTCGCGGTCGGGCGTCGTCCCGTGGTCGAGGGTCTGGGTCTGGACATGGCAGGTGTCGTACATACAGAAAAGGGTATTCCGGTGGACCGGCGACAACGGACTTCACAGAAACATATCTATGCCTGCGGTGATGTGTGCGGGCCATACCCGCTGACACACATGGCAGAATACCAGGCCGGTATCGTAATCGGCAACGCGATCTTCCGGGTACCGAAGAAAACCGATTACCGGGTGGTTCCCTGGGTAACCTATACTGATCCTGAGCTGGCGCGGGTGGGCATGACAGAACAGCAGGCGCGCGACACGGGTATCGAACCCGAAGTACTGCGCTTCCCTTTCCAGGACATCGATCGTGCGATTACCGACAGGGAAACCGCCGGCCTTGCCAAGCTGGTTGTACACAAGAAAAAAATACTCGGTGCATCCATACTCGGCCCGCATGCCGGGGAGCTGATTCATGAAATCGCGCTGGCCATGAAGACCGGCGCCAATATCGGAGACATTTCGGCCACCATCCATGCCTACCCGACACTGGCGCAGGTCCACCGGCGCACAGTCAATACATTCTATGGAAAGAAACTGTTCAGCCCGGGTACCCGGCGACTGGTTAAGTGGATTAACCGCCTGGTGCCCTGAAAAGGTTGCCACAATGAAAAGCACTACGGGTCCGGCCGCCTACGAAGCCTGGTATCACGCGCCACGTGGCCAATGGATTGCCGAACGTGAATTTACGCTTCTGAAAAGCCTGCTCAGACCCGAAGCTGGAGCTTCACTGCTGGATGTCGGTTGTGGAACCGGTTATTTTAGCCGTCGTTTATCCCGGCCGGGTTTGTCGGTGACCGGAATTGACCCGGATCCCGAGGCACTGGAATTTGCCGGGATGCAAGGTGAAGCTGTTCATTACCTGCAAGGGAGTGCTCTGGAGCTGCCATTTCCCGATAATGCATTTGACTATACGACTGCCGTGACCAGTCTGTGTTTTGTTGATGACCCGATAGCGGCCTTGCAGGAAATGTGGCGTGTCACCCGTCGTGCATGTGTACTCGGGTTGCTTAACCGTCACAGTCTGCTATACCGGAGAAAAAAAGGGCAGGGCAGTTATTCCGGTGCTCGATGGGATACACCCGGTGAGGTTCTGAAGACATGGGTGCCTGTGCTCGCACCGACACCTGGTGAAATTATTCTACGTAGTGCTGTTTTTCTTCCCCAAGGGTCACTTATAGCACGCTGGTGTGAACAATTGACGCCGAATACGCTTCTCCTGGGTGGTTTTCTGGCAGTCGGGTTGAGGAAATAACCTCGTCTTTCTTCCGGTGGCTGGCCAGTAGTATTGTGTTTTGCACTCAAAAACTGGTGTAGTATTCAGACGATGATTATGGCACTTGCAAAAACCTGCGCTGGACGCCGCCTGGTTTACCAGGCGTTGATCCTGGTGTTCCTGTGTGCGCAGTCGCTTGCATCTGTGCACCGGCATGAGGCCGGCCAGGTGTCCGGTCATGACTGTGCCCTGTGCGTATATGCCACTCATGCCAGTCATGCTATTCCGTCTACTGGAATGGTGCTTCCAGTGGTGGTTTTGTGTTCCTTCGATGTGACGATACCGTACATTTCTCCGATACCGGAAATTTCGTCTTCCTTCCGCTCCCGCGCGCCACCTCCCGTCGTTTAGTACAAATTCCTGTTTCTTCTTTTTCGTGTTGTAAGCGCATGGCGCATTGCATACGCGATTGATCGATTTTTGTATTGGGAGACCCATCATGCTTGCAAGGAGAGTTGTATTTATGGCGCTTGCCGTTGCGGCGTCTGGCGTACTGGCTGCTTCACCAGAAGACATTGAAGCGTTGCACCGGGAACTATCGGATATACGCGCAGCCTATGAGGCACGCGTCAAGGCACTCGAAACGCGTATTGAATTACTTGAGAAAAATACGCAGCAGCAGAGTGCGGCTTCCGTACCGCCTGTTACTGTTGCTCCGGTTGCGCAGGAACGCGCCAACGATTTCAATCCCGCTATCAGTGTGGTGTTGACCGGTACCCTGGCAGACTTTTCTTCAAATAATGACGCGAGGGTGCCCGGCATGATGTCCGGCGGCGAGTCTGATCCCGGTGTTGAGGGTTTCTCGGTCGGCGAGTCCGAGCTGAATATCACCGCCAACATCGATGATCGCTGGCTGGGCAACCTGACGCTGGCGGTGTCGGATACCAGCGAGTCTACCGAGGTCGGTGTTGAAGAAGCCTGGTTTCAGAGTCTGGCATTACCTTACGATCTGACTTTCCGTGGTGGTCGTTTCTTTTCTGCAGTTGGTTACCGCAATGAGTTTCATGCGCATGCCGATGACTTTGTCGATCGTTCACTGGCGTACCGCATGTTTCTCGGCGGGCAATACCTCGATGATGGTGTACAGCTGCGCTGGCTGGCGCCGACCGACCCGTTCCTGGAGTTCGGTGCCGAGTATCTGCGTGGCGACAATTTCCCGGCCGCCGGTGCGGGGCACCAGGGCCGGGGTGTCTGGGATGTGTTTGCACATGCCGGTGGCGATGCGGGTATCAGTCACAGCTGGAAGGCCGGTATTTCATGGATGGCGGCGCGCGCGAAGGATCGTGACTCGGTTGATGGCAGCCAGTTCAATGGTGATGTGAGGCTGGCCATTGCCGATGCTGTCTGGAAGTGGGCGCCGAACGGCAATAGCTATCGACACAGTGCGAAACTTGAAGGTGCGTTGTTCTGGCAAAACCAGGACGGACGTTTTCGGCCTGCCGGTGGCGGCAGTCTGCCGTACGACGAAGACCAATCGGGCGGTTATGTCAATGCGGTTTACAAGTTTATGCCGCAGTGGCGCACCGGCCTGCGTTATTCGTGGCTGAACGCCGGTAACCCGGGTGCGGCGTTTGACGGAACGACACTGGACCCGCTCGGCGAGTCACCGGATACCTGGTCGTTGATGGTGGACTGGTCGCGAAGCGAGTTCAGTCGATTGCGACTGCAATACAGTCGTGACAACTCGGATGTTCGGGCGGTGGATCGTCTTTATCTTCAATACATATACAGTATGGGTGCGCACGGCGCGCATCCATTCTGAAGGAGTTGGTCATGTTGCGTTTTATGCTCTGGTTCGGTGTGCTGTTCAGCTTGCCACTCCCCGTTATGGCTGCGATTTCCGTGTTTGCCTGCGAGCCCGAATGGGCCGCGTTGACCCGGGAGATCGCGGGTGAACAGGTGAAGGTGTCATCGGCAACCAACGCCTTGCAAGACCCGCATCACATACAGGCACGACCGAGCCTGATTTCGCGTATGCGTAAAGCCGACCTGGTGATATGCACGGGCGCCGGTCTCGAAGCCGGCTGGCTGCCGCTGTTGTTACGGCGGGCAAATAATCCACAGATTCTGCCCGGGCAGCCGGGGTACGTGGAGGCGTCGTCAGCTGTTACGTTACTCGATCGACCACAGCGGCTGGACCGTGCCCAGGGCGATATTCATGCTTCGGGTAACCCGCATATCCAGATGAACCCGAATAACCTCACAGCCGTTGCCCGGTTGCTTGCACAACGCCTCGCTGTCGTTGATCCGGAACATGCCGGGCAGTACAGGAACAACCTCGATGACTTCCTGCAGCGTTGGCAGGCCGCTATCTCGCGCTGGGAGAAACAGGCCGCACCGCTTAAAGGTATGGCGGTTGTCGTGCAGCACAACAGCTGGCTGTATCTTGAGCAGTGGCTGGGTCTGAAGCAGGTGGCCACGATTGAACCGAAGCCTGGCGTGCCACCCAGTAGTGCCGATCTCGCGCGGCTGGTCAGGACACTGGAGCAGCATCCGGCCAGCGCGATACTGCACGCCGCTTACCAGGACGACCGCGCATCGAAGTGGTTGTCCCGGCATACCGGTATTGCGGAGGTTTCATTACCGTTTACCGTGGGTGGCTCGGAAAAAGCCAATGATCTGTTTGGTCTCTACGATGATACGCTGCAGCGGTTGCTGGCGGTTGTGCCATGATGCAGGCGCTGGTGGATCTGGATGTCATTGTTATGCCGATGCTGGCAGGGGTGCTGGTTATCGCCACTCACGTGCCGCTGGGGCGCGAGGTGTTGCAGCGCGGTATCATTTTTATCGATCTCGCGGTTGCACAGATCGCCGGCCTGGGCGTGATTGCGGCAGGCGTGATGGGCTGGGAGGTCGGTGGCTGGGCAACCCAGGCAGTCGCGGCTGGCAGTGCATTGCTCGGCGCCATTCTGATCCGGGGTTTTGAGCGCTACTGGCCGGAGACGCAGGAAGCGCTGATCGGTATCACCTTTGCCATGGCGGCGACCGGGGGCTTGCTGTTGTTATCCGGTAATCCTCACGGTGCAGAGCACGTCGCAGACCTGCTGACCGGGCAACTGTTGTGGGTCGATATAGATCAGCTCAGGCTTGTTGCCCTGGTGTACCTGCCGGTGCTTGTGCTGTGGTACTGGCTGGGACCGGGGCGTCTGCGTTTCTATCTGTTGTTTGCCGTTACGGTGACAGCTTCGGTGCAGCTGGTGGGTGTTTACCTGGTGTTTTCAAGCCTGATCATCCCGGCTGTTGCGGTCAGACGATTGCAAGGCCTGCCGGCCGTTGTGGCGGGGACCCTGCTGGGTGTGCTTGGCTACGCCGGTGGACTGGTCTGCTCGCTGAAATTCGATTGGCCGGCGGGGCCTACCGTGGTGTGGATGCTGGCCATCACGGGTCTGTTATCCGGCGCTGTTATCGCACGCTTTCAGTCGCGCCGGATGCCGGCCTGAAGGGAAGGGTGATGATTTTCAACCCGATCGGGATGCTGTGCCTGTCAATTGAACCGCAGCCGAGACAATATCCTCCACCCGGGGAATACTCGCCGCTTCCAGTTCAGCATTGAAGGGTGTCGGCATGTCCAGTCCGGCAACCCGTACCGGTACGGCATCCAGGTCAAAAAAGCAGCGTTCGGTCAGGCCGGCAGCGATCTCTGCGCCTGCACCGGCGAACCGGCAGTCTTCCTCGACCACCACCAGCCTGTGTGTCTTGTGCAGCGACCTGGCGCAAGTCTCCCAGTCAATCGGACTCAGGCTGCGCAGATCGATCACTTCGGCCTGGATGTTCTGTTCCGCCAGTTGCTGCGCAGCCTCGACAGCCAGGTTGGCCATTCTTGAGTAACTGACAAGGGTCAGGTCCGTGCCTTCTCGACGTACGATTGCCTGGTGCATGGGTGGTGGCGGTGTAACAGGATCCAGTTTGCCTTTTTCAAAGTACAGTAACTCATGTTCCAGTACGATGACCGGGTCATCACTGGCAATGGCCTGGCGCAGTTGCCACCAGGCATCCTGTGGTGTGGCGGGTACCACAATGCGCAGGCCGGGGACGTTCATCAGGGTGTGCTCGAGTCGCTGTGAGTGTTGTGCAGCAAGCTGCCGGGCAACACCGCCCGGCATACGAATCACCAGCGGCATGGGAAACTGTCCGCCGGACATAAAGGGAATCTTGGCGGCCATGTTGATAATGGCATCGAGTGCCAGTAGTGCAAAGTTGATGGTCATGATTTCCACCACCGGCCGCATACCGGTGAGTGCGGCACCCACACCCAGGCCGGTAAACCCGCCTTCCGAGATCGGTGTGTCGCGAACACGCCATTCACCGTATTTTGCATACAGTCCCTCGGTTACACGGTAGGAGCCACCATACAGGCCCACGTCTTCGCCGAGCGTAAACACCGATTCATCACTCGCCATTTCAATATCGAGTGCCCGGTTCAGCGCCTGCCAGAGCATCAGGTTTTCAGTCATGGTGTGATGCCTCCAGCAGGGTTTCATGTCGACGATTGCAGTACAGACTGTCCCGGGCATCCTGCAGGGTGGGTGACGGGCTGGACAGTGCAAACTGTACGGCATCTTCTACCACGTCATCGATTTCACGCCGGACATTTTCAATGTGCTGTTCATTGAAGTGCCCGGTGGCCGAGACGTGGCACACCAGCTGGTCAACCAGGTCAGGCCCGGCAGCGGCAATTTCGGCCTGGCTGGGGTATCCGATCCCGGCTTCATGGATAACGGTTTCTACCGGGTCGCGACTGGCCTGGGAACTGACTTCCGAGCGCGGTCGGTAGTTGCCTGCGTCGGCCATCGAGTGACCGCGGAAACGGTAGGTTTCAAATTCCAGCAACTGGGGGCCATTGCCGGCACGGATTTTTGCCAGTGCGTGCCGTGTGGCTTCGTAGACATTAATCACATCCATGCCATCGAGTTTTTCGGCCGGGATATTATAGGCGCAGGCACGCTTGTAGACGTCCACCACGGCGGAATGACGATGAATTTCTGTGCCGATCTGGTAATGGTTGTTCTCACAGACGAACAGCACAGGCAGGTTCCACAGTGACGCCATGTTCAGTGCTTCATGGAATGTGCCCTGGTTGACAGCGCCGTCACCGAAAAAGCAGATGACAGCTTCGGGCAGATCACGCAGTGCAATGCTGTAGCCTATGCCGGTGGCAACCGGGAAGGTTTCGCCAACGATAGCGTAGCCCCCCATGAAGCGGCACTGCTTGTCGAACAGGTGCATGGAACCCCCCATGCCTTTGCAGATACCGTCCCGGCGCCCGAACAGTTCCGCCATTACCTGGCGAGCCGGGATACCGCGCACCAGCGCGTGTACGTGTTCGCGGTAGGTGGTGATCAGATAATCACTGGGCTCTGCGGCATGGATGACGCCGACCGCTACCGCTTCTTCACCGGGGTACAGGTGCAGAAAGCCGGCAATATTGCCATTGCTGTATTCCTGTGCAGCACGTTCTTCGAATGCACGCGCCAGTAGCATGTCATATAAAAAGCGGTGCAGGGTATCTCTGTCCATGTCAGCTGGCTTCCGGCAGGAATTCATTAATCGCATCCAGCAGCGGTGTCAGGTACATGTAGGCAGGCCCGCCGTGCATGATAACCGCCATAAAGCCGGCTTCCATGATTTCATCCCGGCTTGCACCTGCCCTGGCGGCCTGTTCGACGTGGAAGGCGATACACCATTCACACTGGGCCGCCACGCCGAGTGCAACATTGATCAGCTCCTTGTCGCGGATGCCCAGTGCCTTGCCGGATTCTGCCTTGCTGAGGAAACCAAGAAAGGCGTTGGTTTCAGTCGGGTAGTCCTTGCGCAGGGATTTCGTCAGCGCCATGACCTCATCGAGTTTGTTCTGCATCCTGCCCATCGGGGTTCTCCTCGGGAAAGCGGTTAGCGGTTATTCTGCGTGAAGCAGTGCGCCGGTGATGCAACCTGGGTGACAATCGGCCGCATGATTCAGGCGGCAGGTTCCATGTCGGGCCGGTATTCGCCAAGCATGGCCAGGTGATTCAGGCGTGCGCGTTCCAGTAGCGCCTTCTGGGCGGCGGGGACATTCTCCGGTTTACCCAACCAGGCATGAAGTGCCGTTTGCTGCAGGGCACGTCCGTAGGAAATGCTCAGCCGCCAGGGCGAGTCAGCCCCTTGCCGGTTCAGCGCATTCAGGTTGGCGGTAGCTTCTTCCGGTCCCTGTCCACCGGACAGGAAGTTAATACTTGGAACGGCCGCCGGCACGGTGCGACGCAGCACCCTGAGGGTGGCTTCGGCCACTTCATCCGGCTCGGCACGACGGCAGTCCTTGCCGGGCAGTACCATATTCGGTTTCAGGATCATCAGTTCAAGCGCCACGTGGTGGCGGTGCAGGGCGTGGAACACCGCATGTTGCACGGCTTCTGTGACCTGCGCATGACGGTCGATGTCGTGATCACCATCCATCAGGACTTCCGGCTCGACAATCGGCACCAGTCCCTCAGCCTGGCAGACAGCGGCATAGCGCGCGAGCATTTCCGCGTTGGCCTCGATGCCGTGTTGTGACGGGTTATGTTTTTCGATGGCGTAGACCTCGCGCCACTTGGCGAAACGTGCACCCTGTGCTTTATAGGTCTTCAGGCGATCAGCGAGACCGTCGAGCCCCTGGGTGATGAGGTCGCCGGGTGACAGCGCCAACGGGACCTTGCCCTTGTCGACCTTGATGCCGGGGACGATCTTTTGTGCCCAGGCCGCTTCCGGTATGGTTTTTCCGTCTGGTGTGTTCTGTCCAAGGGTTTCTTCAAACAGAATGATTCCGCTGATGTATTCACCGAGGCCTTCGGTTGTCACCAGCAGGCTGCGCCAGGCGCGCCGGGTTTCTTCTGTTGATTCAACGTTAATCGCCTTGAATCGCTTGGCAATGGTCGGTGAGCTTTCATCAGCGGCGAGGATGCCACGACCTTTTTGCACCATATCCCTGATCGTGTTTTCAAGTTCGCTCTGGTATTCCATATCGTGTCTCCTGTTCACAATATTCAAATCAGTACCTGTTTCCTGTCATTCCGGCGTTGGCCAGTGGTGGTGCATGAGTACGGCAATAGCCGCCGAGGCCAGGCGTGCCGCTGGCGGGTCAGAACGCGATGGCAGCATGATGGGCACCCTGGCACCGACGACAATACCGGCGAGTGTTGCACCGGCCAGGTACTCCAGATCCTTGGCGAGGATGTTGCCGGCATCGAGATCGGGTGCAAGCAGGATGTCCGCCTCACCTGCAACGACACTGACAATGTGCTTGGTATTGGCCGCGTCCCGGGAAATGGCATTATCGAACGCCAGCGGACCATCCACGATGGCGTGCCGGATCTGACCCCGTTCGGCCATCTTGCTCAGGCAGGCGGCATCTATGGTCGAGGGGATGGCAGGTTTCACCACCTCAACCGAGGACAGGGCGGCGACTTTTGGCGTGTCGACACCCAGCAGCCTCGCCAGGTGCACGGCGTTTTGCACAATGTCAGCTTTTTCCATGAGTCCCGGGGTGATATTTATCGCCGCATCGGTAATGAAAAGCAGCTTTCTGTAGGTGGGAAGATCAGCCACAAAAACATGACTGACCCGCTGTCCGCCACGTAGCGTTTTGAGTACCGGGTGCATCAGTGTGTCGGTATGAATCCAGCCCTTGGCGAGGGCGTCGGCTTCACCGCGTGATACCAGCTCAACGCCAAGTGCGGCAGCTTCTTCCTCGCTGCTGACCGGGTGAATATCGCGTTCATCCGGTGGCGGGCATGCGAGTGTCTCGCAAATCTGCCGGATACGCTCAGGCTGGCCGATAAGACTCGGGTCGATCAATCCCTTTTCACGTGCTTCCAGCATGCCTTCCAGGACATGCGATTCACCCGCATCCACAACCGCAGTCCTTAATGGCGGGAAGGCTCTGGCCTTTTCGATAAAGCGTTCCAGTCGTTCCCCGGTCGAGGCGTTCTGCTCAGGCGTGTTCACGGCTGTTATCTCCTTCAAGAACGCGTTTTTCAAGCAGCGTCATGTTCGCATCGAAATCATAACAGTGCGGTGTACCGGTCTTCAGTTCGTAAGCCAGGATCTGCGCCGGCGTCATCTTTTCAATATGCATGATCATGGCGCGCAACGAATTGCCGTGCGCCGACACCAGTACATGCCGGCCCTGTTGCAGGTGCGGAACGATATGTGAATTGAAATAGGGGAGTGTACGTTCCGCCGTCATGGCAAGGCTCTCGCCGTTGGGTGGCGGAACGTCATAACTGCGTCGCCAGATATGTACCTGTTCCTGCCCGAACTGTTCGCGGGCCCTGTCCTTGTTCAGTCCCTGCAGGTCGCCATAATAACGTTCGTTCAGTTTTTCGGAGACGTAGATTTTTAATTCCTTTTTTTCCTCTTCTGTCGGCACGAAGTGCTCGTACCACTCGCTACCTGTCTCGTGCACACGGAGATACTGGTTGCAGTGCCGGTTCAGTTTCAGGATTTCATACAGTGTGTCCTGGGCGCGCAACAGTGCCGAGGTGAATGCCAGGTCAAAATGCTGGTCGGTCAGCCGCGCGGCAGCCTGCTGTGCTTCCTCTGAACCATGCTGGCTGAGCCCGACATCGATCCAGCCGGTAAAGCGGTTTTGCTGGTTCCAGATCGACTGGCCATGGCGTATGAGTGTCAGGCGTCCCACAGGATCTCCAGGCTACTGCCAGCTCCAGTTACGGATTTCCGGCATGTCCTGACCGTGATCGGTAATGTACTGCTTGTGTTCGATCAATTTGTCGCGCATGAGTTGTTTGAGATAGACCCCTTTCGAACCCAGCCCTTCGACCCGGTTGACAACATCCTCGACCAGGTGGAAGCGGTCGAGCTCATTCATTACGGCCATATCGAACGGAGTGGTGGTTGTGCCTTCTTCCTTGTAGCCGCGCACGTGCAGGTTGTGATGATTGGTGCGACGGTACGTCAGGCGGTGAATCAGCCAGGGATAGCCGTGAAATGCGAACACAATCGGTTTGTCGGCGCTGAACAGGGTGTCGAAGTCGGAATCACTGAGGCCGTTCGGGTGTTCTTCTCTGGGTTGCAATGTCATCAGGTCGACGACGTTAACGACACGAATCTTCAGCGCTGGAAGATGTTCGCGCAGCAACTTCACGGCCGCAAGCGTTTCTATCGTCGGTACGTCACCGGCGCAGGCCATGATGACATCGGGGTTACTTTCCGCATCATTGCTGGCCCATTCCCAGATGCCGATGCCGGCATGACAGTGCCGGATTGCGGCATCCATGTTCAGCCACTGTGGTTCGGGCTGCTTGCCGGCAATGATAACGTTGACCAGGTCGCGGCTGTTCAGGCAACGATGGGTAATACACAGGGCGGTATTGGCATCCGGTGGCAGGTAGACACGTACAATGTCGGCCTTTTTGTTCACCACGTGGTCGATAAAGCCAGGATCCTGGTGTGAGAAGCCGTTATGATCCTGCCGCCAGACATGTGAGGTAAGCAGGATGTTCAGAGAAGCAATCGGTCGCCGCCACGGGATTTCCTTGCTGACCTTGAGCCACTTGGCATGCTGGTTGAACATGGAATCCACAATATGGATAAAGGCCTCATAGCAGGAAAACAGACCGTGCCTGCCGGTCAGAAGATAACCTTCCAGCCAGCCCTGGCAGGTATGTTCGGAAAGAATTTCCATCACCCGGCCGTCGGGTGACAGGTGGTCATCATAGTCGTAGGTTTCTGCTTCCCAGGTTCTGTTCGTGACTTCAAGCAGTGCGCCGAGACGATTGGAAACGGTTTCATCCGGTCCCATGACGCGGAAGTTGTTTTGTTCGGCATTCAGCGTCATGACATCGCGCAGGAAGTCGCCCATACGCCGGGTGGCTTCACCGGTCGAGGCGCCGGGCGTCGGTACGTCAAAGGCGTAATCACGGTAGTCCGGTACTTTAAGATCACGTAGCAGCAGTCCGCCATTGGCATGCGGGTTACTGCCCATGCGGCGTTCACCGTGCGGGGACAGGTCGGCCAGTTCCGCGATCAATCGTCCGCTACTGTCAAACAGGGCTTCAGGTCGATAGCTTTTCATCCACTGTTCAAGGATACGGATATGCTCCGGCTTTTCTGCCAGTTGTGCAAAAGGCACCTGGTGGGAACGCCAGTAGTCTTCGAGTTTCAGGCCATCGACTTGTTTCGGGCAGGTCCAGCCCTTGGGTGTGCGCAGGATAATCATCGGCCAGCGTGGACGAGGCATGATGTCGCCGCTACGTGCCTGTTTCTGGATACTGTGGATGTCCTCGATGACCTTGTCGAGTGTGGCAGACATGGCCTGGTGTACTGCATGAGGATCGGATCCTTCAATCAGGTACGGGGTGTACCCGTAGCCACGGAACAGGTCCATCAATTCATCACGACTGATACGCGCCAGGACGGTCGGGTTGGCAATCTTGTAGCCGTTCAGATGCAGGATCGGGAGTACGGCACCATCGCGCTGCGGATCCAGGAATTTATTGGAATGCCAGGCCGTCGCGGCAGGGCCGGTTTCTGCTTCACCATCGCCGACCACGCAGGTAACGATCAGGTCAGGGTTATCAAAGGCCGCTCCGTAGGCATGGCTTAATGAGTAGCCCAGTTCACCCCCTTCATGGATCGAGCCGGGCGTTTCCGGTGCCGTATGGCTGGGAATACCGCCGGGAAACGAGAACTGCTTGAACAGGCGCTTCATGCCGGCTTCGTCCTGCGTAATATTGGGATACAGCTCGCTGTAACTTCCCTCTAGGTAGGTGTTGGCTACCAGTCCCGGTGCTCCGTGACCCGGGCCGGTGACATAAATCATGTTCAGGTCGCGTACACGGATCACCCGGTTGAGGTGGGCGTAGATCATGTTCAGACCGGGCGTGGTGCCCCAGTGCCCCAGCAGACGGGGCTTGATGTGTTCAAGTGACAGGGGCTGTTTGAGCAACGGGTTGTCCAGCAGGTAGATCTGCCCGATGGAAAGATAATTGGCGGCGCGCCACCAGGCATCGATCAGCTCGAGTTCACGGCTGTCGAGTGGTGTGTCCGTTAGCGTAAAATGCGATGCGATCATCCCGGATGTCCCTGTCTGTCTGTAGTGAGTTGCGCTCACTTGTCGCGTCCCGGGAATTCTGCGCGCGTCCGCTACGTCTGGCTGTAACCTGGGTGACAGCCATAGCATAGTTGGCGACCTGTGGTATATTCTGTAATACATAAAAACATTTTTAAAACAGCCCGGAAAAGGAGTGCATGTGATGAGACGTTTATATTTTCTTCTACCCAATGTGGAAGTTGCGCATAAGGTGGTCGATGAATTGCTGCTGGCGCGTGTTGAGGAGCGTCATATTCATGTCATCGCACCGGAAGGGGTGTCGCTGGGAGATCTGCCAGAGGCGTCGCTGCTGCAAAAAAGTGATTTTATTCCCGCTGTGGAACGAGGTGTGGCCCTGGGCGGGGCAACCGGGGTGCTGGCGGGTCTGGCCGCAGTTGCCATGCCAGGTGTCGTGATTGCCGGCGGTGCGTTGCTGGCCATGAGCCTGCTGGGTGCCGGTATGGGTGCCTGGCTGGGTGGTATGATTGGTATGGATGTAGATAATACCCGTGTGAAGGAATTCCAGTCAGCGATTGAAAAAGGCGAGCTGCTGATGATGGTCGATGTGCCAAAAGACCGGGTTAGTGAAATTGAAGAACTGGTCAGGAAACACCATCCTGATGCTGACTTCGAAGGCACCGAGCCGACAATCCCCGCTTTTCCGTAACAGCAGTACGTCCCTGCGACGGCAGGACGATACAGGCCCGGGTGTGCAAGTTCGGCTATCAGTTCCCGGCTTGTAATGACAGCGTTGCAAGTGTATGCCGGGCAATCATCAGTTCTTCATTGGTGGGAATAACACGGGCTTCAACCTGACTCCCGGGTTTATTGATACATGATATGCCACGGGTATTGGCAGCTTCATCGAGTTCCAGCCCTAGCCACTTGCAACCGGCAGCGACGGCGGAACGTATCCTCGGGCTGTGTTCACCGATACCGGCAGTGAATACCAGCCCGTCAATGCCCCCCAGTGCCGCCGCCAGCGAACCGATGGCGCGTACCGTGTGGTGAACAAACAGATCAATTGCAAAGCGGGCTTTTGCTTCATTTGAGTCGAGCAGTGTACTCATGTCGTCGCTGATACCGGATACACCCAGCAGACCCGACTCGAAGTAGAGCAGGTCAGAAATCGCCTGCGATGTCATACCCTGTTGCAGGAGATAAAGTACCACGGCCGGGTCAATACTGCCGCTGCGGGTGCCCATCGGGATACCATCCAGCGGTGTGAAGGTCATTGTGGTGGCGACGCTGTGACGCTGATGCATGGCGCACAGGCTGGCCCCGTGTCCGAGGTGTGCAACAATAACCCTGCCGTCTGCTTTTTCACCCAGGTGATCGGGAAGCACGCTGGCGATATATTCATAAGACAAGCCGTGAAAACCATAGCGCCTTACATTATTCAATGCTTCCCGGTCCGGAAGTGCGAACTGCTGTTCTACTTCTGCGCGCGTGCTGTGGAACGCGGTATCGAAACAGGCAACCTGGGGGAGGTTCGGCTGAAGCTTCTGTAGTGCAGCAATACCTGCCAGGTTGGCTGGTAGATGATTGGGTGCAAGTGGCGTCAGTGTATCCAGGTAGTGGAGTACATCGTTGGTGACAGGGACCGGTTTGTTAAAGCGTGTTCCACCATGCACCATGCGATGGCCAACAGCGGTCAGCGTTGCGTCCCCGGCCTGTTCCGACAACCATGTCATCAGGGTGGACAGCGCCTGCTCGTGGTCTTGAAGGACCACGGGCACCTCACGGGTTCGTCCATTCTCAGAAACCCGGAAACGACTTTCCTGTCCAATGCCACTCATCAGGCCACGACAGCGCTCCTGCAGCGAGCTGCGATCTACGCCGGTAAACAGGGTAAATTTCAGGCTGGAAGACCCACTGTTGATCACCAGCAGGTTGTCGCGGCCGGTCGTCATGCCGGACTAGATGTTGTACATCGGGTGCCCGGTACTCATATGCATCCAGTACACCGTATCGAACATAAGCCACTGGACGAAGATAAAACCGACAATGGCCAACAGCGCCATGATGATGGCAGCGAGTACAGCATCACCAAAACGCTCGACCTCGAATCCCGGCACGATGGCGGCAGTGAGTTTCAGCATCACTGCGTTGATCAGGAGGGCAAACAGGCCGAATGTGAATACCGTAAGCGGTAACGTGAGAAACCAGAGGATTGGCCGGATCACCGCGTTGAAAATGCCCAGTACCAGGGCCGCCAGTAGCAGGCTGCCGGCCGAATCTGCCTTTACGCCACCCACCATGAGTGTTACCAGCCAGAGTCCCAGCGCGGTTATCAGCCATATCACCAGAAACCCGACTAACATTTTTCCTGCTCCTGTGAATTTCGGTGCATTTTGCCTGCTCCTTTCTGGTGGGGCTGTAACCTGGGTGACAACGCCACAGGATGATCGGTGGTAGATTGAGTGTCGACGCCGGATCATGATAAATGATTACACGGGGTCCATGCTACAAGTATCCCGCCGCACAGTATTCGCGGCATGACAGCAGTTCCGTGAAACCGGGGAATACACCTATGAGTGATACAGACAAACCGACAGCTGCTGAAGGCAAGCCACCACGCCTGGTGCTGGCGTGTGGCATATTCAACGATGAAGCTTCTGCGAGGCGTGTGGTGGAAAAGCTTATCGAGGATGATTTTCCCATGGACCAGTTGTCGCTGCTGCACCGCTCCGGCGGTGAGGGCGACGATATGCTTGGCCTCGCCTTTACCAATACCGAAGAACGCGTGAAAGTGTGGGGTGAGCACGGCGCAGCCTGGGGTGCGCTGTGGGGCCTGCTTGCCGGTGCGACGGGCCTGTTTATGCTGCCAGGCATTGGGCCACTGCTTGCAGCGGGACCGGTTGTCGAGGCACTGGGTGGTGCAATTGCCGGGGCGGCTTTGACCGGTGGTGCCATGGCCGGTGCTGCGGCCCTGACACAGTTGGCCAGCGCCTTGCACCGCATGGGCGTGCCGGATGCGGATATCGAAATGATCCACGATGCTATTCAGCAAGGACGATACGCCGTCATTTTGCACTGCACGCCCGACCAGGCCGAGCACTGTGCCATGCGTCTTGGCTGGGCGGGTGCAGATCCGGTCGTTACCATGCCGATAGCACATTAAAGGAGTATCAATGAAAATCTTGTTTCATGGTGCCGACCGGGGCGTAACCGGTTCCTGCCACATGGTCGAATGTGCCGGAAAACGCATTCTGATTGATTGTGGACTGTACCAGGGCGGACATGAGCTGGTGGAGGAGAATTCCGCGCCTTTCGGGTTTGATCCCGCAGATATCGACTATCTGCTCCTGACCCATGCCCATCTTGATCATTGCGGACGAATACCGCTGTTGGTTAAACAGGGTTTTAACGGCGAGATCATCACTACCCCGGCATCGGCCGAACTGGCGCGTCTGGTGATGCTGGATTCTGCCGGTCTTCAGGAAGAGGAAGCACGTTACCAGTTACGCAAGGCGCGCCGTCATGGTGGCAACCATGGCAGGAATGTAGAGCCACTCTATACCACGCTCGATGCGCTCAACAGCCTCGAATATTTTGGCAGGCATGCAGCGTATAACGAAGCCCTGCGACTCGACGGTGGTATCGATGCAACTTTTATCGATGCCGGACATATCCTGGGGTCCGCCAGTATCGTGCTGGATCTCGAAGAGGAAGGGCGCAAGCATCGTGTACTGTTTTCAGGAGATCTTGGTTACAGTGGCAGGGCAGTACTGCGTGACCCGGTCAGTCCGCAACAGCCTGTCGATACCGTGATCATGGAAACAACCTACGGGGACCGCCTGCACAAACAACTCGAGCCATCCATCCATGAGTTGTACGCCGTGATAAACGAAACTGTCCGGCGTGGCGGCAATATTATAATCCCAACGTTCGCGCTGGAGCGCGCCCAGGAAATACTGTATTACCTGCGAGAGGGTGTGAAGGATGGACACATCGAACACTTTACCAATGTCTTTCTCGATTCGCCCATGGCCATATCCGCCACACAGATCTTCCGGCGGCACCCGGAATGTTTCAACAAGGAGACACTGAAAATCTTCGACGGAGGTACAGACCCCTTTGACCTGCCCGGGCTGCACTTTACCCGTGAGACGGCGGAATCCATGGCGATAAACCAGATCGACGGTGGTGCGGTGATTATGGCGGGTTCAGGTATGTGCACCGGTGGGCGCGTTCGTCACCACCTCAAGCACAATCTGTGGCGGCAGCAGAACAGTATTGTCTTTGTCGGCTATGCCGCACAGGGCACGCTGGCACGCCGTATAATTGATGGCGCTGAATCGGTGCGTATATTTGGTGAGGAGATTCCGGTGAAGGCCAGCATCCACACCATTGGTGGATTCTCCGCGCACGCCGATCAGGCAGAATTACTGGCCTGGCAACAGCGAACCGGAAATCCGGCAACAACCTTTCTGGTTCACGGTGAAGAAGACGCTATGAAGGCATTTTCCCGCAAGTTAAGTCATACAAAGGTAGAGATGCCAGAACTGCACCAGCGTTATGATCTTTGATTCAGCGATTGCGCAGGATACGGTAGGCCTGGATTTTTACTGCGTCGTTGATGACAAACCAGAGCAGGGCGTAGGCCCAGATACCCAGTGCGTATTCCCAGCCAATTGGCGTGACGAATATCCCGTATACCGCGATCAGTGTGCCGAGGATTTCAGTGCCAAAGGTGGCACCGAACAACAGGCCTGACGGGTAGGGGCGTTTCCAGAACCAGTCATCGATACGCGTGACATACAGCGTGCTGTGACCGGCAATGATCAGCTTCAGGAACAGCAGTGTTTGAATCAGTTCCTCGGGCAGGCCGTTTTTTTGAAGGATATAAAACAGCAGGAAAGACGATATAACGCCTGTTACGCCCAGTGCACTGGAAACTGTCAACAGTTCGCTCATATTCCAGCGCACCGGCTTTCTGTCCACGCGGGTGTTGTCGTAGGCAATAGCGAGTATCGGAATATCGTTGAGTAGTGCCAGCAGAATGATCATCAACGCCGTGATCGGGTAGAAATTAAACACCACAATTGACAGCGTCATGAACAGGATGATGCGTATCGTTTCCGCAATGCGGAACGTTGCATAACTTTTCATCCGCTCAAAGGTGATGCGTGCCTGCTTGGTGGCTTCGTTAATGACGGACAGGCCGGGTGCGGTCAGGATAATATCAGCCGCTGCGCGTGCGGCATCGGTGGCGTTGGCCACGGCAAAGCCGCAGTCGGCTTTTTTCAGTGCCGGGGCGTCATTGACGCCATCGCCGGTCATGGCGACCAGGTGACCGCCTTTTTGCAGCGTATCGACAATGCGGTACTTGTCTTCCGGTACGACTTCGGCGAACAGGTCGACATCCTCGATCATGTCGATGATGGCCGATTCGTGGGTGTAGATGAACTCGCGTTCCAGCAGGCGCGTGTCGTAAAGTTGTTCGAGTGTCTCCATGACTTCATCAGCAAAATGCCGGGCTTCCGATTGCGAAACATCACCTTTGAGGCGCGAGTAGATGGCCGCAGACAGGGCCGATGTCAGCGTCAGCAGTTCCTGGCTTCCGCTACCGGTCAACTGTTTTGAACGGATGGTTTCGCCTTCCAGCCCCAGCAGTCGGCCGACTTCGCGGGCAATGGCAATGTGGTCGCCGGTGACCATTTTGACGCGTACACCGTAGTCGCGCATGTCCGCAATGACCTGGGCGGATTCCGGGCGGGGTGGGTCGTAGAGGGGGATCAGGCCAATCAGTTGCAGTGGCTGGTCAGCCGGTTTCCGGCCCACCGCCAGCGTGCGATATCCCTTGCTGGCAAGCTGGTCGACCAGTGTGTTGACAATGGCGGCTTCTTCATCCGGTAGTTCCGCCATCTCCGCCAGCACCTGGGCAGCGCCTTTTACGGCGGTGAACGTTTCACTGTCCGTTTCGATTGTTGCTTCGGTTCGCTTGCGTACCGGGTCAAAGGGGATGAAGTGAGTTTGACGATAGGGCGCCAGATCCATGTCCGGCAGCTTTTCATCGATATAGTGGAATATCGGTAATTCAATCGGGTCGTTGTTTTCCAGGCGCGAGGCAAGTGCCGCGACCAGGAACAGCTCGGGGATGTCATGTCCATCAAGTACTACCGGTTCCGCGACCTGCATACGGTTCTCGGTCAGCGTACCGGTCTTGTCGCTGCAGAACACATCGACACCGGCCAGCTCCTCGATGGCGGTGAGTTTTGATACTACCGCCTGGCGGCGAGCGAGATTCATGGCGCCGACCGCCATAGTGACTGAAAGCACTGCAGGCAGGGCGACAGGAATTGCTGCAACCGTCAGTACCAGTGCGAAACGGATTATCTCGATCAGCTCGTCGCCCCTGAACAGCGATACCAGTATGATCAGCAGCACCAGTGCAACGGTGATCAGGATGAGGAAATTACCAATCTGGATAACCATTTTCTGGAAATGGCTGCGTTCTTCCAGTTGGGCCCGGGCGACCAGCGAAACCACGCTGGAGAAGCGCGTGTTCATGCCGGTATTGATGACCACAGCCAGCATTTCACCCTGCTTGACGATGGTATTCGCATAGGCGACTTCATTGATCTTTCGGCTGACCGGCAATGACTCACCGGTCAGCGCAGACTGGTCGATAAGCAGGTAGTCGCCGGAAACCAGCTGGACATCCGCAGGTACGATATCGCCGATACGCAGTCGCACCAGGTCACCGGGCACCAGATCCCGGGCCGGTATGACCTTCGTTATCCCGTTGCGCATCACGGTAACCTGGCGCGCCATTCTTGCTTTTAGCGCTTTCAGGGCATTCAGTGCGCGATGTTCCTGGAAAAAATCGAGGCCTGCATTGACCAGCAACATGACCAGGATGATCACGAAGTCTTCCCACTTGCCTGCCAGCGCAGACAGCACAGCTGCGGCCTCGATCATCCACGGGATGGGAGCCCAGAAACGCCGGAAAATCCGGTGCCAGAGCGGTTCTTCGCGTTCTTCTATTTCGTTGGGGCCGTATTTCTCGAGACGCTGCTTTACTTCGGCATCGGTCAGTCCGGCGGCCGGATCGACATCCAGCGCCTTCAGGGTCTCGGCGACGCTTTGTTGTGCGTAAGTATCAGTGTCCTGGGTCATGTTCGAATCCTGGGTTGAAAGTACGGGATACGGGATTCTGCAAGACTAGCGTGATTTTCTTCCCTGGCCTGCAACCCAGGTGACAGGCCGGCCCTGTCAGTTGCTTACAGCTTCCACTCGAACATGAGGGTGCCAAAGGCATTATCGGCATCCTCTGCGGCATCGATACTGGCGGTTTCCACCGTATCGGTAGTGAAGGTCCAGTCCATGTGCGCACCCCAGCGTGGCGTTTCATAGTGAAAGCCGATGTTGAGCATAAACACGTAGGGCTCCTTGTCGATGCTGTGGCTGTTCTGGAAAACGTTACCGTCCAGTAAAAGATTATGTGCAATGGCTATGGCCGAAGCGGTAATAGAAGTATACAGGGATGGTTCAGATGGCAATGCCGGTGACAAGGTGGCGTCATAAATCATGCTGTGCCCGATTGGATCCGGGTAGTAGGTGAAGCCTCCGGGTATGTTCCGGCCAATGCGGGTTTCCAGGCGCACGGCTGCCAGCGTAAACAGGGTGCCCAGTGCGGCGTGCCCATCGATCGTGGCATCCCACTTCAGGCCTGAAGGACCGCCGCCGCGGTAAAACTTCTTCTTGCGCATGTAATTCACGTTGAGTACAGGCTCGCTGTTCAGCTGGTTGTTCCAGCCTTCCGCTTCATTCACACCCAGCAGTCTGTGAACAAAATTCTGCGAAGGTTCGCCCAGTGCGGCAGGGCCAACGACGCCCAGCGTTAATTCGATGCCGTGAAATGTTTCATCGTTGTAGGTGATCCAGGTGCTTTGCACGGCAATGATGGCGGCGTAAGGTACATCATCCTTGATGAGTTTCGACTCGCTGAGCCTGGCCGGTGTCTGAATGATTTGCCCGATCGACAGGTTGAAACGTTTGTACAAGTTGTCATTCTGCAGGCCTGGCAGTCGTCCACCGAGCCTGGCCAGTTGTTGTGCCGGCGATTCAAGCCGTGCCCAGTCATCGCCTGTCGCCGAGTGATACTGGAAACTCCAGCCGCTGGAAAACTGGTTATCCGACCCGACAAACAGGTCATTATCAAACTCGAGCCGGTACTTGGCGGCTTCTCTCAGGTGGAGGTTGGCGTTACCGGTTGGCGCCGCCTGAGCCGATTCCTGGCAAGCGGACAGGATTATCAGTATCAGGAGCGAAAACAGCGGGGTTGGGTAGCTCATTATCCAGGTATTCCTGCCAGGTTTTGCCGTGCACATGTAACCCAGGTGACAGCAAAAATAACGTTGATAGTCTAGGCTTTGTATCAGTTTAACACATGCGCTCAGGAGTGCTCACATGTTCGAAATCATACCGGTTAACGAAGAAAATATTCTTGCATTCAAGGCCAGTGGGAAGCTGACTGACAAGGACTACAAGACCTTTTTGCCGAAACTGGAAGCGCTGATACGTGAGTATGGCGTTATTTCCCTCTATGTCGAGCTGGAGGATTTCCAGGGCTGGGAACCCGGTGCGGCATGGGACGACTTGCGTTTCGGTCTTCAGCACGACAAGGATTTCAAGCGTATTGCCATTGTCGGGGATAACGCTCTCGAGCACCTGGGTGTGGGGCTTGCAAACTTTTTTACCCATACCGAGATGCGTTTCTTTGACAAGTCCGAGGCTGACAAGGCCTGGGACTGGCTGAGAGAGAAGCCCGAGCAGAAGGACAGGGTCAGGCCAGTGACGCCCTACCGGAATATTCTGCTGGCGACCGACTTTTCTGTCTGGTCAGAGCGTGCAGCGCACCGGGCACGGGAATTATGTACACAATATGACGCGAAGCTGCATGTACTGCACATAGTAGAGCCATTGGTGTTTTATTACGACGACTATGATCCGATACTTGCCAGTATGCCGCTGAACGACGAGACGCAGATTGTGCAGGCCGAAGACAGTATGAAGAAGTTTGCCGAGCGTACGCAACTGGGCAAGGATACCGACCTTGAGGTGCAGTGGGGCACACCAAAGTGGTCTATTGTTTCCTGGGCGCGTGAAAAAGCTGTTGACCTGATCATCGTCGGTTCACACGGACGGCATGGTATAGAGCGCCTGCTGGGCTCGGTCAGCAGTGGTGTGCTGCACCAGGCGCATTGTGATGTGCTGGTCGTGAAACCCTGATATCAGTCTTCATCAGGACGAAGGATACAGCGGCGCTGGCTGAACAGCAGCTCTGCGGCGATAATTGCAAGGTACATTATACCGATCCAGTACAGGCTCTCGCGGCTGGTTTCCCACAGGTAGAATACCAGTGCCAGCCATGAGGCCAGAGACAAAAGCAGGCCTGCCAGCGGCAACAGGGCATTGCCACCGGTTTTATCCCGCAACAGGCAGGCCGACAGGTTGATCAGGGCGAAGATCAGCAGGAACGTAGAGCTGGCAAATGATGAAATGATCGTCAGGTTGGCGGTGTTCACGAACACCAGTGTCACCAGGGTAATGGCGATCAGGCTGAACCAGGGGATATTGTTCTGCCGGCGCCGAAAGCCAAAGGCCGACGGCAGGGCTTTTTGTGTCGCCATGATCATACCCAGCCGAGCGGTGCCGAACAGGGTGGCATTGATGGCAGAGGCGGTAGAAAACAGTGCTGCAAGCCCGATCAGCTGAAAGCCGGCCTCGCCCAGGAAAGGTTTGGCTGCCACGGCCAGTGCATATTCCTTGTAACGTGTTATTTCATCCGGCAACAGGTTTCCTGTTGCCACAATCGAGACCAGAACATAAATGGCGATGGTAACGGCAATCGACCACATGATGGCACGCGTCAGGTTTCGCTGCGGGTCTTCCATTTCGTTAATGGCATTGGGAATCAGTTCGAAGCCTTCGTAGGCTACAAAGATCAGTGCTGCCCCCATCACAACACCACCGTACCCCTGGTTGAAAACCGGCAGCAGGTGGTCGGACCTGACATAGAACAGGCCTATCACGGCAAACAGCCCGAGGATAATGACCTTGATGGTTACAATCACCAGTTCACTGGTGCCGCTTGCCTTGATGCCGTACAGGTTTACACCAAGAAAGCTCAACAGAATAAGCGTTTCCAGGAAATGATGCACAGCCGGGTTTGCCCCGTCGGCGCCCAGCATGGCACTGCCATAGACGCCGAAGGTAAAAGCATACAACGACAGGGTGCCGACATAGCCAACGAGCAGTAGCCAGCCACCAATCGCTGCAACATTCTGGTTACTGAAGGCGTGTTCGATAAACGTGAAGCTGCCACCACTGGACTGGTAGACCAGTCCCAGCCGGGCGTAGGACAGGCCGGTCAGCAGGGCGATACAGCCGCCCAGTGCAAAAGCAATCGGTGCCGCGTGGCCGGCCTGTGCAATGGCCAGACCGAGCACGGAGAAGATCCCGCCGCCCACCATGCCGCCTATACCCATGGCGATAACTTCTTTCAGGGTGAGCTTGCTGTCCCCGTTTCCGGATTGTCCGTTTGCCATGTGCAGGCCCTGGTGAATGGTTGTTAAGCAGCGAGGCTTCAGGTGTACCAGTAAACCGGGCTGGCTTCGAGCGGGATTGCCACTTTCGGGAAAAACGGGACGACGCGTGGTGTGTAATCCGTAATCGGCCGGTTTGCAGGTACGCTACCCGTGTAGGTAAAGGCGTTAACAGCACCGGCCAGTGGTGGACCGCACTGTAATCTGCTGCGCACCGGTGCGCCCCCGTCGATACCTTCTGCGTAGAGTTCGACCTGCACGGCTTCCACCGGTACATCGTCGAGGTAGACCTGGACCTCGAACTGATATGCGTCGCCACGGGTGGTTTTGCTGACATTGCCAAAGTGGATGCGCGGGCTGTGACGCAGCAGTGTGTCGTGCCAGCGTTCGATGGCAGACACCTGTTCAGGGTTGTCGCGACGATCGCGATAGTTATCCGCGAGCGACAGGTAATAGTTTTCCGTGTACTCACGTAACATACGGTTGGTGGAATACTGCGTGGTCAGACATGCCATGCTTTCACGCATCCGGTTGACCCATTCCTGCGGAAGCCCGAGCTCGTCACGCTGGTAAAAGCAGGGGACGACCTCGGTCTCCAGGATACGGTACAACTCTCCGGCCTCGATGACATCCTGTGATGGCGCATGCTCCAGCCTGTCACCTATCGCCCAGCCCACGTCCGGCGTCCAGGCCTCGGCCCACCAGCCGTCCAGTTCGGACAGGTTGAGTCCACCATTGACCAGCACCTTCATGCCGCTGGTGCCACTGGCCTCCCAGGGTCTGCGCGGTGTATTGATCCAGACGTCCACGCCCTGTGTAAGCCGGGCGGCCACGTCGAGGTCATAGTCTTCGATAAATACCACACGGTCCCAGACCTGGTATGTCGAGATAAAATCATGCCACTGACGCAGCATGGTCTTGCCATCGTTATCGCGCGGGTGTGCTTTGCCGGCAAGAATCAATTGTACCGGGCGGTCACGGTTTGTCAGCAGACGTAACAGGCGTGCCGGGTCCTGCAACAGCAGGTTAGGTCGTTTGTATTCAGCGAAGCGACGGGCAAAACCCAGTGTCAGGGCATCCGGTTCCAGTATTTCACTGCACTGGCTGGCATCGGGGCGTGTGGCGCCACGGCTGCATTGCTGATGTGCGAGGCGGCGGCGAACAAACTCTACCAGTCGCTGCCGGCCGGTGGTGCGGAATTGCCAGAGTGTTTCATTCGATACCTTGCGCAGATCCTCCTCAACCGTTTCCAGCGTGCCCAGCCAGCGGGACTTTCCACAGCTTTCGGTCCACAGGGTGTCGGCAGCAGCCGAGTCCCAGCTCGGGACGTGTACGCCGTTGGTGACGTGACCAACAGGGACTTCGGCCTCGGGCCAGCGCGGAAACAGTGGCAGGAAAATCCGTCGGCTGACTTCTCCGTGCAGGCGACTGACACCATTCACGGCACCGGCACCGCGTAACGCGAGGTAGGCCATGTTGAACCCTTCGTGCAGGTTACCCGCATGGCTTCGACCCAGTGTGAGCAGTTCATCAATGCTGATTTCCATCTGCTCCGCGAGGGTGCCGAGGTACAGGCTTGTCAGTTCGGGTTCAAATACATCGAAGCCGGCGGCGACCGGTGTATGGGTTGTGAACAGGTTTCCGGCCCGGGTGGCACGTAGCGCATGGCGGAAGCTGACCTTGTAACGCTGCATGAATAAACGGCAGCGTTCGAGTATGGCGAATGCAGCGTGTCCCTCGTTGAGGTGGCATACGGGACTATCGATACCCAGGGTTTCCAGCAGTCGCCAGCCACCGATACCAAGCGCCATTTCCTGTTGCAGGCGCATTTCATGGCCACCACCATACAGCTCGCTGGTGATACCGCGGTCGCCGGGGTCGTTCAACGGATCATTGCTGTCGAGCAGCAGCAGGGTACGACGTCCAACCTGCGCCCGCCAGGTGCGAAGGTCCAGGTTACGCCCGGGCAGTTCGATACTGATGCGTACCCACTCGCCCTGGTCATCGCGCAACGGTACAACGGGCAGCATGGTCGGGTCATTATAAGGATAGAACTCGATCTGCTCACCGTGCACGTTCAGTGCCTGGCGGAAGTAGCCGCGCTGGTATAAAAGCCCGATTCCGATGACAGGCACATCGAGGTCGCAAGCCGTTTTAAGGAAATCACCGGCCAGTACGCCGAGGCCGCCGGAGTAAATGGGCAGGGACTCACAGATGCCGAACTCCATGCTGAAGTAGGCGATGTGTCCCTTGAAATCACCGTCAATCTCACGTGAAAACCAGGACTGTTCGGCAAAGTGCGCTTCGCGTGCGTCCAGTTGTTTTTGTAACAGGTCAAGGAAGTCCCGGTCTTCGGCCAGTGTGCCAAGCCGCAAGTCGGATACTGTCTCGAGCATCAGCCAGGGGTTGGCGGTTTTATCCCACAGCTCCGGGTCGAGTTGACGCCACAGTACATCGCTGCCATGGTGCCAGCTCCAGCGCAGATCAAGCGCCAGCGTAACCAGCCCATGCAGTGCATCGGGCATGGAACGCGGCAGGTAATGTCCAGTTTGCACGAGACCCGACTACGCGTCAGATGACGGAGGACTTGCGTAATGCCCAACCGATGATAATCAGTGCCCAGCCATCAAACACCAGGCTGATACTGACATACAGCCCGACCAGCCACAGTGAGGTTTCCGGCCACCCGACAAGAAACAGGATGGCCAGTGCCAGTGATACAATGCCGTTAAAGACCATCCAGCCCCAGCCACTGGCCGGACGAATAGCGCTTGCCAGAGCGAAACTGCCAAATGCATCAAGCAGCAGGTAGATCGACAGTAACATGCCAACAGCGGCTACGCCGGATAATGGATAGAACAGCATCAGGCCACCACTTACGATCAACAGTACCGGTTTCAGCCAGTCCATGAAGTTGCGGGCGTTGTATTGCCAGGTATGGTAGGCCCAGAACAGCCCGCCGGCAATCATCAGCCAGGCAATCAGGACACTGGTACCGAGTGAAACGACGGTTGGCAGCAGTATACCCACCGTGCCGAGTATGGCGAGCAGGATGCCGGTAATCAGGGTATAGCGGCCGAGGGTTCCTGGTGTTGGTAATGCAGGTTCTGGCTGGTTCATTCTTTGCTCCTTGTTGATTCGAGTTGAAGAACATGTCGAGTTGTTGCCAGCACGGTATCGGGGTTGAGGCTAATGGAATCAATACCGGTTTCGACCAGGAATTCCGCCATTTCCGGGTAATCGGAAGGCGCCTGCCCGCACAGGCCGGAATGCTTGCCGTTGCGTCGCGCGCCTTCGACGGCGAGGCGAATCATTTCTTTTACGCCAGGGTCGCGTTCGTCAAAGTCGAAGGAAACGATTTCGGAGTCGCGGTCGACGCCCAGTGTGAGCTGGGTCAAATCGTTCGAGCCAATCGAAAAACCGTCGAACAGTTTGGCAAACGCATCGATCTGGATGACGTTGTTGGGGATCTCGCACATGACATAAACCTGCAGACCGTTGTCGCCGCGACCAAGGCCATTGTCCGCCATGGCCTTCAGTACCCGTTCGCCTTCTTCCACCCGCCGGCAGAAAGGGATCATAAGAATGACGTTGGTCAGCCCCATGTCGTTGCGTACACGTTTCATGGCGGCGCACTCGAGAGCAAACCCTTCGGCGTAATCGGGGTGTGTGTAACGTGAGGCACCCCGGAAACCCAGCATGGGGTTGTCTTCCTGCGGTTCGAAAAAGCCACCGCCGATCAGTGAGGCGTATTCGTTGGACTTGAAGTCCGACATGCGCACCACCACCGGCCTGGGCCAGAAGGCAGCGGCAATGGTACCCACACCTTCGGAAAGGTGTTTGATAAAGAACTCGGTAGGGCTGTCGTAACCACGGCACAGGCTGTCGATCTGTTCGCGCTGGGCAGGGTCACGCACGCGCTCCGGGTGTAACAGGGCCATCGGGTGTGCCTTGATGGACTGGTTGATGATAAATTCCATGCGCGCCAGGCCCACGCCATCGTTGGGCAGGAACGAGGTCTTGAATGCCAGGTCGGGGTTGCCCAGGTTGAGCATGATACGGGTTTTTGGCCGCGACAGTTCGCCGAGGTCGGTGGTTTCACAAACGTAGTCCAGTTTACCGGCATAGACACGACCGCGGTCGCCCTGTGAGCAGTCCACCGTGACAGGTTCCCCGTCGGGGATAACCGCCGTGGCGTCGTCACAGCCGACAATGGCAGGAATACCCAGTTCACGTGCGACAATGGCTGCGTGACAGGTGCGGCCACCACGGTTGGTGACAATGGCGGCGGCAATTTTCATCACCGGTTCCCAGTCCGGGGTGGTGGTATCGGCAACCAGTACTTCACCGGCCTGAAAGGTATTGAGCTGGCTGAGGTCACGGATCAAACGTGCATTACCACTGGCGATACGGGTGCCAACGGCATTACCAGTGGCGAGCACTTTGCCTTCTTCCCTGAGATGAAACACTTCGAGCATATTGCCGGTGACCTGCGAGGCGACTGTCTCAGGGCGGGCCTGGACCATATACAGTTCACCATCGATGCCGTCTTTCGCCCACTCCATATCCATGGGTTTATCGTGACCCGCCTGACGACTGTAGTGCTTCTCGACCTTGATGGCATACTCGGCCAGTGTCAGTACATCCTCATCGGAAACACAGAAACGCTGCCGGTCTTCGCGCGGTGTTGGTACGTTGCGTGTTGCCTCACGGGTACGCCCGGTGGCATAGATCATTTTGATTTTCTTCGAGCCCAGCTGGCGGCGCAGCACTGCGCGGTGGCCCTGTTCGAAGGTGGGCTTGTGGACGTAGAACTCATCAGGATCCACGGCACCCTGCACAACATTCTCGCCGAGCCCGTAGGCGCCTGTAATAAATACGACATCACGGAAGCCGGTTTCGGTATCCAGCGAGAACATCACGCCACTGGAAGCCAGGTCGGAACGTACCATTTTCATGACGCCAATCGACAGGGAAACCTTGAAATGATCGAAGCCCTGGTCGACCCGGTAGTGAATGGCCCGGTCGGTGAACAGGCTGGCGAAACAGCGGCGGCAGGCATCGATCAGTTGTTCGTCGGTTTCGATGTTGAGGTAGGTATCCTGCTGGCCGGCAAAGCTGGCGTTGGGCAGGTCTTCCGCGGTAGCGGAACTGCGCACGGCGACGCTGATGTCGCCTTTGTACTGTGATTTCAGTGTGTGGAAGGCTTCCAGTATCTGTTCGCGCAGCGGGTCCGACAGGCCTGCAGCGTAGACAATTTCGCGTGCCTGTGCGCCGCATCGCGCCAGCTCATCGACATCATCGGGGTCAAGGGTGTTGAGGACGCCGTGTAATTTTTCCCACGCACCGGCATCATCGAGCATGCTGCGATAGGCTTCGGCCGTAATGGCAAAACCGTTGGGTATTTTTACTCCCTGCGGCGTGAGTTCGCGGTACATTTCACCCAGCGAGGCATTTTTGCCCCCGACCAGGGGAATGTCTTCGATGCCGAGCTCTTCGAACCAGCGGATATAGCGTTTTTTGTTGCTCATCGTCCATGGCCTCGCAGTTGTATACGCAGTGTTTCTATCTCTTCGAGCAGGTCCAGCGCCAGCGCCACACCGGCAAGGTTGACCCCCAGGTCGCGTTGCAGTCGTGCAGCCACCAGCGCCCTTTGCAGGGACACAGCGCTGAAGTACCAGCGTTCCGGGGAAGGGCCGCTGGGTTCAAGGACACCTTCATCCACCAGCTCGATAACCCATTCGGCATGTCGTGAGCAGGCCCGGCACAGTTCACCCAGTGACATCTGTGTCTGTTCGTCGATGACTACGCCATTCAGTATGTTTGTCGGCATGGCTGCTTACACTCCCAGTTTGCTGCGTGGGTTGAATGCCAGTTCCTGCTCCATCTTGCGATACAGCGCTTTTGCCTCATCGGTATTTGCCGGTGGCAGGACGATCTGCGGGATAACATAGATGTCACCTGGCGGTGTGCCCGGGATACCCCGGCCTTTCAGGCGCAGTTTCTGCCCGCTGCGGGTGCCTGCAGGGATTTTCAGGTCAACCGATCCCTTGGGTGTGGGTGTTTTAACCGTCGCACCCAGCGCCGCTTCCCAGGGCGCAACCGGCAGGTCGAGATACAGGTCACGGCCCTCGATACGGTACAGCGGGTGAGGTTTGAAATTGATCTCGAGGTACAGGTCGCCAGCCGGTCCTTCTCCCATGCCGGGCGAGCCCTGACCGGTCAGCCGGATGCGTTGGCCTTCCTTGACACCTTTCGGGATCTTGATGTTCAGAGTGCGTTCACGGTTTACCACGTGGCCACTGGCGTCCAGCTCGGGATGGCGCAGGGTAATCGTGCGTGTTGCACCATTAAAGGCATCTTCGAGATCAATCAGGACCTTGGCATGGTGGTCTTCGCCACGCGCATGGTAGCCGCCGCGCCGCTGTCCACCGCCACGTGCGCCAGCGAATCCCTGGCCAAACAAGGACTCAAAAAAGTCACTGTAATCGCCGGCGTCACCCGCGGTGAAGCCGCCACCCCCAAATTCAAAGCCGGCATCCCAGTCCGGTGGCGGGTTGAAATCGGAACCGGCTTTCCAGTTGGCACCCAGTTGGTCATAGGCTGCACGTTTTTCAGGGTCTTTCAGGACTTCGTAGGCTTCACCCACTTCCTTGAAGCGTTCCTCGGCGTCGGATTCCTTGCTGACATCCGGGTGATACTTGCGCGCCAGCTTGCGGTAGGCGCGCTTGATCTGATCCTGGGTGGCGTCACGCTCCACACCCATAATTTTGTAATAGTCTTTGAATTCCATGTACGGCTCCGATGAGCGGCTAGATTATGTGTGCCCGGTAAATGGTGGCGAGACAGGCCGGTTTCAAGCAGGCCCGGACACAGAGCCGATGACACGGCAGATATTTGCGGGGTAGCGTACCATCGGTTGCCGGCCGGGGGTGTCACTTACGTGACAGGGTGTCCGGTTTTGTTGCCTGTCGCAAGCTGTGCGACAATCCACGTCCGAACATTTCCGGAGCTGCCAGCATGAAAAGGGATATGGCGTACTACACGCACTGCAAGAACCGGCTTGCCCGCTCACCCTTGTTTACCGGTCTGTCAGACGAGCTGATGGACGATATGCTGGAGATGTTCCGGCGCGACAGCTGGCGCCGGGGCGTGCAGCTGGATCCCTCCCTGTTTCAGCAGCGCCTGTTCCTGTTGGTCGACGGCCGTGTCGAGGTGACGCGTATCAATCCACAGACCGGTCGCAGCATTACCCTGTTCCTGCTCGGGCCGGGTGACGGCATTGACATGATTACGCTCCTCAACGACAGACCGCATGAAATGACGCCGGTTGCGCTCGATGATGTCAGCCTGATTTCTGTACCGCTCGGCGATGCCAGGGCGTGGCTGGAAAAACACCCCGAGTTCAACCGGAATTTCCTGCCTTACCTGGGAGAGCAGATGCGCAAGCTGGAGGATCTGGCAACCGATCTTGCCCTGCACGACACCATGACACGTCTCGCGCGGCTGATTCTCCGTCACGTGAAGCCCTGTAATAGTGGGCCCACCACGGGAGAACGTTCATTACACCTGATCAATGACCTGCACGACGAGTCGCTGGCGCGCATGGTCGGCTCTGTTCGGCAGGTCGTGAACCGGCATCTTCAGCACTGGCGCAAGCAGGGTATTCTGCACAAGCGGCATTTCCAGACCGTGGTGACAGAGCTGGAATCCCTGCAGGACTACGCCGATGAGTCACCGACACACGGTGATACGGAGAAAACAGGCAGCCAGTAAATCCTGCCATCACGGCCCTGATTTACGACAGGGTGCTTTATTTTCCCCGGGGTTCCCCTGGTGATTGTCAGTCAGGTGACAGACCTGCTTCCCGGAATGAGTCACATTATCCTCATAGAGCGGGTAAGAGGAGGTCGTTGAGTGTCTGACATTAATAGCTGTGTGGCGGTATATGACCTTCAGCAACAGCTCGAAGATTCCATCGCTGCATTGCAGCGCAATGGTTATGATCTGAAAAAAGTGTCTGTTATCGGCAAAGGTGGTTACAGCGAACAGCACCACTTTGCACTCATCTTGTCCCGGGGTATGCCCAGATTCCACGGAGAGCAGGCTGACTTCTGGAACCGTGTACACGCATTACTTGGCTCAGCGGGATTTTTCTGGGCGCCGGGTTTTGGCCCGTTTACGGTTGCGGGCGCCATTGTCACCGTATTAACCGGCAAGCCGGACAGAAAGCTGATTGGAGGGAAACTCCATCGGCTGGGTATGGGTCTCTATGCCGTGGGTCTGTCGGGCGACAGTGCATTGCACTATGAGTCCGTGGTTGACCAGGGCCGCCTGATACTGATTGTGCAGGGCCCCCGTGACGAGGTGGAACGGGCCAGTGAAACAATCGCCAGGACAGAAAGTACAGAAATGGCCGTGCACGCCGCCTGATCAATATCCCTACTTTCCTCAATCTTGTTTTCCCTCGCTAAAAGGCGCATAAGTAATACCTGAGCATTTTTGTCAGGTATTCCTGCAGGGGTTCATGGCGATGGCGGCGAACAACAAGGCAGTCAGTGAGCTGGTACAGACGGGTTATGCGCAGGGATTTGTCACCGAGATTGAATCGGACACTCTGCCGCCGGGTCTGGATGAATCCGTCGTTCGTGCCATTTCCGAGAGAAAGCAGGAACCGGACTGGATGCTGGAGCGCCGGCTCACGGCTTTCCGCCATTGGCAGGGCATGCACGAGCCTGCCTGGGCGCATGTACACCATGCCCCGATTGATTTTCAGTCGATTTCGTATTACTCCGCACCGAAGCGCAAGGGTAGCGGTCCGGCGAGCCTCGACGAGGTCGACCCGGATCTGATCGAAACCTATAACCGTCTCGGTATCCCGTTGCAGGAACAAAAGGCGCTCGCCGGGGTGGCCGTGGATGCCGTGTTCGACAGTATTTCTGTGGCGACGACATTTCAGAGCAGCCTTGCCGGGGCCGGGGTGATTTTCTGTTCCATTTCCGAGGCAATACGTGAATACCCGGAACTGATACAACGCTACCTGGGTTCGGTTGTCCCGCACACGGATAATTTCTTCGCGGCGCTGAATTCGGCCGTGTTCAGTGATGGCACGTTTGTCTATATACCGGAAGGCGTGCGTTGCCCGATGGAGTTGTCCACCTATTTCCGTATCAATGAAGCCAACACCGGCCAGTTCGAGCGCACACTGATTGTCGCCGAAGCGGGCAGTCATGTGAGTTACCTGGAAGGTTGCACGGCACCGATGCGCGATGAAAACCAGCTGCACGCTGCCGTTGTTGAACTGGTTGCGCTGGAAGATGCGCGTATCCGGTATTCCACCGTGCAGAACTGGTATCCCGGTGATGAGCAGGGTCGCGGTGGTATCTATAACTTTGTGACCAAGCGCGGTGACTGCCGGGGTGACCGGTCACATATCTCCTGGGCGCAGGTGGAAACCGGCTCGGCCATTACCTGGAAATACCCGAGCTGTATTTTGCGAGGCGATGATTCAATTGGCGAGTTTTATTCCGTGGCAGTAACGCGCGGCCGGCAGCAGGCTGATACCGGGACCAAGATGATTCACCTGGGGCGTAACACGCGCAGCACCATTGTATCCAAGGGCATTTCTGCGGGGCATGGACAGAATACCTACCGTGGTCTGGTGCGCATGAGCGCACGCGCAGCCCATGCGCGTAACCATACGCGTTGCGATTCACTGTTGCTGAATGATCATTGCGGTGCGCACACGGTGCCGTATATCGAAGTGCGTAACCCGACCGCCCGCGTTGAGCACGAGGCGACCACATCGAAAATAGCCGAGGACCAGCTTTTCTATTGCCGACAACGCGGGATGTCGGAAGAAGACGCCGTGTTCATGATTGTCAACGGGTTCTGCAAGGAAGTGTTCAACGAGTTGCCGATGGAGTTCGCCGTCGAGGCACAGACATTACTGAACATCACACTGGAAGGTGCGGTTGGCTGAGCGTATTCGAAAAGGAGTGTGCCATGATGCTGTCTATAAAAGACCTGCATGTCGAAGTCGAAGGGAAACCTGTTCTGAAAGGTGTTGACCTGAACCTGAATGCAGGCGAAGTGCATGCGATTATGGGTCCGAACGGGTCGGGCAAGAGCACACTTGCGCACGTGCTGGCGGGGCGTGACGGTTACCGGGTTACGCAGGGCGAGATTTGCTACCAGGGTGAAAACCTGCTGGACATGGATACCGAGACGCGCGCCCGCAAGGGTGTGTTTCTGGCCATGCAGTATCCGGTAGAATTGCCCGGCGTTAACAACATGACTTTCCTGCGCGAATCACTGAATACTATCCGTTGCGCACGGAATGAAAGTGAACTGGATGCCGGCAGTTTTATACGCCTGGCGAAGCAACATGCAGAACAACTCGGGCTGGACCCGACTCTGTTGAAGCGTAACGTTAATGCAGGCTTTTCCGGTGGCGAAAAGAAGCGTAACGAGATTCTGCAGATGGCCCTGCTGGAGCCAGCCCTGGCGATTCTCGATGAGACCGATTCCGGCCTGGATATCGATGCGTTGCGCGTCATTTCAGACGGCGTCAATGCGCTGCGCGGTCCGGGCCGCACTATTTTGCTGATTACGCATTACCAGCGTCTGCTCGAGCATATTGAACCGGACCGGGTCCACGTGCTGATGGGTGGCCGTATGGTGCGTTCCGGTAATCGTGAGCTTGCGCTGGAGCTTGAACGCAGGGGTTATGGCTGGCTGGCGGGTGGGATAGCCGCATGACGGACGAACTGACACAGCGGCGCTGGTTCCGGAGCGCGGCAAATCAGGCCGGCCTGGCAGCGGGGCAACGGGCCGACGATTGCCTTGCAAGGATGCGTCATCATGCAGTTGCATTGCTGGATGCATTGCCGCTGATTGAACGCAAACAGGAAGACTGGCGCTACACGCCAATCGACAGTTTACTGGCCGAGGACTGGTATCTCGATGACATTCCTGCCGACCTGTCACCCACTATTGACGGTGACGCGTTTATATCGCCAGCCGACACATGGCGGCTGGTGCTGGTTAACGGGCGCTTCGCTGCCCACCTTTCCAATGTGGAACACCTTCCGGGTGGCGTCATGTTTGGCAGCCTGCGCGATTACATGAAGCACAGTCCCGGGCAGGTGGAAAACTGGCTGGGTTCGGTTGCGGGACAGGGAGGTCATCTTTTTAACGCACTGAACAGCGCATTGATCGACGACGGTCTGTTTCTGCATGTGGCTGAAGGCGTATCTGTCGATCGTCCGATAGCGTTAATTTGTCTCGGTGCTGCCCGCGAGCAGGCCAGCCTGGTACCGGTACGCAATCTCGTGGTGCTCGAGTCCGGCGCAAAAGCAGAACTGGTCGAGTATTGTACCGGTGAAGCAGAAGCCCGTTATTTTTATAATGGTATAAGTGAGATCCTTCTGGATGCCGGGGCTGACCTGAGTCACGTCCGCATTCAGAACGAAGCACCTGGCGCCAGGCACCTGGGAAGTGTATTTCTGTCACTTGATGCCGGCAGTCACTATCGCAGTGTGCCGCTGATGCTGGGTGGTTCCTGGTCAAGGGTGGAATTCCGGATCGGCTTCTGCGATGAAGCTGCCCACTGTGAACTCGACGGTCTGTATACCGTCGGTGACGGACAGCTTTCTGATGTGCACATCAATATTGAACACAGCGTGCCATCCTGCAAAAGCCGGGTCAACTTCCGGGGTGTGCTGTACGGAAAGGGGCGTGGTGTATTTGATGGCTGTATTCATGTGGGCGAGTCTGCGCAGCATACGGATGCACAACTGCGAAATGATAACCTGATGTTGTCCGAACATGCGGAAGTCGACACCAAGCCACGGCTGGAAATCGATGCAGACGATGTGGCATGCAGTCACGGTACAACCGTCGGTCAGCTGGATCCGCAGCAGGTGTTTTACCTGCGTTCCAGAGGGCTGGATGAAGTGGCTGCCCGGACCATGCTGGCGTCGGGATTTGCCGCAGAAATCATTCAGTCGCTCGATGATGAAAGACTTCGTGAAAAAGCAGGCGCGCTATTGTGCCGCACGCTTGACCTGTCGGGTGCGCGGGAGGCGTCGGTCTGAACATGGCGAGCCTCGACGACATTGTTGAGAACTTCAACCTTCTCGGTGACTGGGAACAGCGTTACCTGTATCTCACCGAGCTCGGCAAAAAATTACCTGCCATGCCGGACGAACTGAAGACCGGTGATAATCGCGTCAAAGGCTGCATGAGCAAAGTCTGGGTCAGTGCCTGTCATGACGAGGGGGATGCGTCACGCATACGTTTCCACGGAGACTGCGACACCAGTACCATCAAGGGTGTGCTTGCAATTCTCATTGAACTGGCATCGGGCCGGACTGCCGAGGAGATAGAGAAACTTGATGTCGACGAAGTGTTTGAACGTCTGCACCTCTACGAACACCTGTCACCCAACCGTCATGTGGGTGTTTACGCGATTGTTGAGTTAATGAAACAGCAGGTGCGCGGGCTGGCGAAGGAGGTCGCCTGACACCTCAGTTCTGACATGAATCTTCCGTACAGGTGCATCAGGAAGAACAGCTGACCGAAATACCCTGTGCCCAGTCAGGTGGCTCGGCGGCATAGTGATCAAATTCCGGGTTGTCATCGAAGGGGTTTTTCAGCAGCGTCATGAGGCGCCCGATTTCGCTGAAGTCCTGTTCGTCTCGCGCCTTGCGGATAGCGTTCTCGGCCAGGTAGTTGCGCAGGATATATTTCGGATTGACCTGTTTCATGCGCTGGCTGCGTGCTTCGGGCACGCATTTCTCATGCTCCAGACGCGCCCGATAATGGCGCAGCCAGGTATCGATGGCATCGCGGTCGGTAAAAAGGTCGCGCAGTGTTTCGAGACCATTCGGTTCCGATAACTGCCGGAATACCCGCGTGTAGTCGGCGCGGCAGGAGGCCATCACCCCGAGCAGGGTTTCACACAGCTCCTTGTCTTCCGGACGGGCGGTTTGCAGCCCGAGTTTTTCACGCATGCGTTCCGCGTAGGCGTCTATGTACAGTGCCTGGTAGCGGTCGAGGGCTTCGCGGGCCAGCGCTGCGGAAGTTTCCGCTTGTGTATCGATCAGGGGCAGCAGCGCCTGTGCCAGGCAACTGAGATTGAACAGTCCGATATGCGGCTGCTGGTCAAAAGCGTAGCGCCCGCTGTGGTCCGAATGATTGCATATAAACCCCGGGTCATAGGCATCGAGAAAACCGAAGGGGCCATAATCCAGCGTTAATCCCAGCATAGACATGTTGTCACTGTTCATCACGCCGTGCGCAAAACCCACGGCCTGCCACTGTGCAATCAGGTTGGCCGTGGAGGCGATGGCCGTTTCGAGCAGGGCAAGGAAAGGATTGTCGGATTCCACAAGATCGGGGAAATAGTGCTTCAGCGTGTAGTCGGCCAGCGCACGCAGGTCATCGTGGCGCTCTTCGTAATACAGGTACTCAAAGCTGCCAAAACGGATATGGGTGGGCGCCATGCGCACCAGCATGGCACCGGTCTCGATTTGTTCCCGGTATACCTCTTCATCGCTGTCGATCAGGCACAGGGCGCGCGTGGTGGGTATGCCCAGTCCGTGCATGGCTTCGCTGCACAGGTATTCCCGGATCGTGGAGCGCAGTACGGCACGTCCATCACCGCCGCGTGAATACAGCGTCTTGCCGCCGCCCTTGAGTTGCAGGTCCCAGCTTTGCCCGTCATCGTTGCGTACCTGGCCGAGCAGAATGGCGCGTCCGTCACCGAGACGTGGCACATACTGGCCGAACTGGTGACCGGCATAGCACATGGCCAGTGGCTGGCAGTCGGGCAGCAGTTGTTTGCCGGATACGAAGTCGAGGAACTCCGGTGTATTCGCCTGGCCGGGATCCAGGTCGATCAGTGCGGCGGCGTCGGCATTGAAGTGAACCAGGCGGGCGTTTTCCAGCGGCTGTGGCGAATGCCCGGACAGGCAGATTTCCGGCAGACTGGCGTAGTGGTTTTCGAACCGGAGTTGCTGGAGTGATTTCATGGAGCGGACGGGTTGCACCTGATATTTCTGATGAAACTATCATATCGGAAACCGGCCGGCGGCTTCACACACATTCAATAGTGGATTGAGTGGAGTACGGGCGGTGCCGCCGTGTCCGGAAAACCGGAAGTCCTCAACGGTTATCAAACGTATTGTGGTGTTTGGTGTAATATGGCGCGTACTTTCCCACAACGTTAATTCTGCAGGTGACGCTTGACCGCCCCCCAACAATACCAGCTTGTCGAAACACGCCTGCAGGAGAAGCTTGCCAACGGCACCACGCGCTGCAACCTGTGCCTGTGGCGTTGCAAAATCGGTCACGGCCAGCGCGGCTTCTGCCAGGCGCACGTGAACCGCGATGGCACCCTGTATAACCTGTCCTACGGCATCCTTTCATCGATCGATATTGACCCCATTGAGGACAAGCCGGTAAAGCACTACCGTCCCGGTACGCAGGTGATGTCCGTGGGTAGTTACGGTTGCAGCTTCCGCTGCGGCGGTTGCCACAACCTGGATATTTCCTGGGGAGTGAAGGCACTGGACGAGCTGGCGCGCGGTGAATCGCGTGAAGCCTGGGTGCCGCCGCAGTCGCTGGTCGATTCAGCGTTGCGCGCCGGTGTGCAGGGTATTGCCTTTACGTATTCAGAGCCGGCCGTGTGGCTGGAATACATCATTGACGTGGCAAAGCTGGCGCACGAGGCGGGGCTGTACACCGTGTACGTGTCCAACAGTTTCGTCACCGATGAGGCGCTGGAACTGGCGGCGCCGCATATCGATGTATTGTGCTCGGATATCAAAAGCCTCAGTGATGCGTTCTACCGTGAAATCTGCAAGCCGGCACGGGTCGAGCAGGTGCTGCACTCGATTAAAAAGGCCCAGGAACTGGGTATCCATGTGGAAACCCGGACCAATATCATCCCCGGCAAGAACGATGATCCGGAAGAGCACTACCGTATCGCCTGCTGGGTGCGTGATAACCTTGGCAAGGACAGTCCGTGGCACATAACGCGTTTTTTCCCGGCCTACAAGCTCAGCGACGTGCCGCCTACCCCGGAGTCCAGCCTGTTCGCGGCCCGCGATGCCGCACAACGCGCCGGGCTTACGAATATTTACGTGTATAATGACAAGGGTTGCGACTGCGCGGCCGAGAATCGCCCGGTGTCATTCTATCTTGGCGCCAGCGAGGACGAGATACACGAGGTCAGGAAGTGCGCGGCGAGTTGCTGTGGCGACGATGGCGTACTGCTGAAAAAATACGAACAGAACCTAACCGATTAACAACCCGTTCAGGAAATCGACATGACGAGAATGGTGCAGTGTGTGGTACTCAAGAGAGAGGCGGAAGGGCTGGACAAGCCGCCGCATCCGGGTGAACTGGGTATCCGTATCTATGAGAATGTTTCGCAGGAAGGCTGGAACCAGTGGCTGGAACGCCTGACAACGATCATTAACGAAAACGGTCTGACCACGGCTGACGAAAAGGCCATCGAGCTGATCGAGAAACACATGCAGGGTTTCTTCTTCGGTGAAGGTGATTATGGCCAGTTACCGGCCGGGTTCCAGCAGGCGGCGGGTGGCAAGAAGTAACACAAGCCCGTCATTGCGAGCGAAGCGCGGTAATCTCTCTCAGCCTGGTGCGAGACTCAAAAAGATTGCCGCGCTTCGCTCGCAATGACAGGTATACGGGACAAACTCACAGGTCCGTTGGTCCACCTTCGATACGCAGTAACGGCGCCACCACGAAGTTCAGTTTGTCGCAGGCTTCCCGCAACGCGCGGGTGACCTCATCCGTGCTGTTGCCACTGGCGAACAGGTAACCGGGGTACTGGTTACCTTCCGGTAGCGGTACCAGTTCGTTACCGTCGCGAATAATGATATCCACGCGGTCGATATATCTGACCTTGCGCGCGGCTTCTATACCTTCCACCCGGCGCAGTATGCCGCCTTTGCGGATTGGCAACATCATCACCCCGCGGGCTTTTTGCGAGGGGCGGTTCGCCAGTGGTTGCCCGATGGCCAGCGAAATCACCAGTTCTTCCAGATTGAAATCACTGCCCTGGTCGAGGATACGCGCGCAGTCACCGCCGATGGTGCGCGAGGCAACTTCCAGTATCCACGCGTCCTGTTCATCGACACGCAATTCAGCATGCACCGGGCCGGTGGTCAGGCCATAGGCTTTGCAGGCACGGGCGACATTGTGTTCGATGCGCGCCTGCGTTTCGGCATCGAGTTGAGAGGGCGTGACGTAGATGGTTTCCTCGAAGAAGGGACCGGTCAACGGGTCGGGTTTGTCGAACAGGGTCAGGGTGGTTAGCCGGCCTTCGTGCAGGAAGCCTTCGTAGGCCACTTCAACTCCGTCGACATAATGTTCCACCAGCAGGTTTGATTGCAGGAACGGGTCGGTCTGTTCAGCCAGGATAGGCCTGATGCGCTCACAGGCGGCGATGAATTCGTCCAGGTTATCCACGCGTATCACGCCGCGGCTGGCCGACAGGTTGAGCGGTTTGATGACGCACGGCCAGGGCATGCCCTGGGCCTGTCTTTCGAGGGGTTTTTGCAGGTCGACAAGGCTGTGCATGGGCACCGGGCAATCGGCCAGCGCCAGGTGAGCACGTGCCAGATCCTTGCGTCGTGACAGGCGTGCAGCTTTGGGGGGATTATGCGGCAGGCCCAGTGCCTGCGCCGCCATGGCGGCCAGTTCGACAGTGCTGTCGTCACTGCCGAGAATGCCGTCGAAAGGGGTCAGGTCAGCCTGCCGGAGAATATCCTGCAGTGCCGTTTCGCTGTCATCCGGGTCGATGTGCAGACCACTGGAAACTTCGCTGATAAGGGAGTGTTTGCCGCGCGAGGCGATCAGCGTATCGACACCCATTCGCCGGGCGGCGAACAGGTAGGGTGCGATACGGTAGCTGCCCGGTTGGGCAACCAGGAGTAGACGGCGTGTCAGCCGCAACCGCCGCCGGCTGCGCCACAGGCACCGCAGGTACCGGCGCCGCCGGTATTGGCGAACACGTTCTTGAACACAAAGCTTTTGTTCACGCCCTGGGTTTTGAAGTCAATTTCCACGCCTTCCAGAAAGCCCAGTGCCACGGCATCGACATAGATATTCATGCCGTCATTTTCCAGAACACAATCGTAGTCGTTGGGCTGTTCGACAAACGTCATGCCGTAGGTCATGCCACCACAACCGCCGCCGGAGACAAAAATGCGTACACCGTTGACGGCATCTTCATTTTCGGTAAGCGCGATCAGCTGCTCGACGGCTTCCGGAGAAACCTTGATTTCATCAGTTAATTTCGGGTTGTACTGTACTTCGGACATATTAAGGTCACCGTGGTTGTATATCTGTCTGTATAGCGACAGTTTACCACGCCTTCCGGCTTTTCAACTACTCTCCGTGCAGAAAGGGAATTGCTTCAGGGTATTCAGACCCTGTGCAGCAGTGACTGCAAGGCAAGCGCTGCATTCGACAGCGTGCGTTCCCGGTGCGTGACAACGCCCAGAGTGCGCTGTAGCTGAAGCGCCGGCACAGGGATGTGCTTCAGCTGCCCATCCAGCATGGTCAGGGGCAGCAGGCTCCAGCCAATGCCGACCGATACCAGCATCCGTATGGTTTCCAGGTAATTTGTCGAGAGCGCCACGTCGAGCACGGCGCCGGCCTTGCTGAAGGCCTGTTCGGCGATCTGGCGTGTGTAGGTGCCGGTGGCAGGAAGAATGGCCGGATGTTCGAGCAGGGCAGACAGCGTTGTGATGCGCTTGCCGGAAAGCGGGTGTTCGCGTGAAACGACAATGCCCAGCGGGTCTTCCCACACCGGGTCGAGAGCGAGATTTGGCGAAGGGTCGGGCGGCAGGGTGACGATGGCCAGTTCCAGTTCCCCGTGTTCAACGGCCACACAGGCCGCTTCGGAATCCATAAAACGAATATCCAGCCGGACGTCCGGGTGTTGCTGTGTAAACGTTTTCAGGGCCGGCGGTAAACGGTGCAAGCCGATGTGGTGGCTGGTGGCGAAGCGTAGCGTGCCGTGTACCTCACCACTGAGGTTGGAAATGGCGCGCACACTGTCCTCGATTTCTACCAGGATAGTGCGCGCCCGCGGTTGCAGGGCACGGCCGGCTTCGGTGAGTGATACCGTGCGACCAATGCGGTCGAAAAGACGTGCCTCCAGTTCACTTTCCAGCGCGGCAATGCGTTTGCTGACAGCGGGTTGGGTCAGGAACAGGCGTTCCGCGGCCACTGAGAAGGAGCCGGCATCGGCGACCGCGAGAAAAGCCCTGAGCGAGGCGATATCCATATTCCATATAGTAATACAAAATATAAAAAATATGAATTGGAGTTATTTATGCTTAAGCCGTAGGATTGCCTCACAGTCAGGAGGTAAGGATGAGCGGCAAGACACTCTACGACAAGTTGTGGGACACGCACCTGGTGCGCGAGGACGAGAACGGCACCGGTCTTATTTATATTGACCGGCACCTGGTACACGAAGTGACCTCGCCGCAGGCCTTCGAAGGCCTGCGGATCAGCGGACGCAAGTTGTGGCGTACGGACAGCGTACTGGCCGTGCCGGATCACAATGTTCCGACCACACAGCGTGATCAGGGCGTGAAAGGTATCACCGACCCGGTTGCACGCATCCAGGTGGAAACCCTGGACAGTAACTGTGAGAGCTTCGGTATCACCGAGTTCCACATGAACGACGCACGCCAGGGCATTGTGCATGTCATTGGCCCGGAGCAGGGTGCAACCTTGCCCGGCATGACGGTGGTGTGTGGCGATTCGCATACTTCAACACACGGTGCGTTCGGCGCCATGGCGTTTGGTATCGGTACCTCCGAAGTCGAGCATGTGCTTGCCACCCAGTGCCTGATCCAGAAGAAATCGAAAAACATGCAGGTGCGCGTGGAAGGCGAACTCGGCGAAGGCGTAACGGCCAAGGATGTAGTGCTCGCCATTATCGGTAAAATCGGCACGGCCGGTGGTACAGGTCACGCGATCGAGTTTGCCGGCAGCGGCATCGAGTCCCTGTCCATAGAGGGACGCATGACGGTGTGCAATATGGCGATTGAAGCCGGTGCGCGTTGCGGCATGGTGGCCGTGGACCAGAAGACTATCGATTATGTCACCGGCCGGCCATTTGCGCCGAAGGGTGAGATGCTGGAGCGCGCCATCGAGAACTGGCGTGATCTGCACAGTGACCATGATGCGGTGTTTGATAGCGTGGTGACATTGAAAGCCGAAGATATCCAGCCGCAGGTTACCTGGGGGACTTCTCCGGAAATGGTGACGCCGGTCAACGGTGTGGTGCCGGACCCTGCACAGGAAAGTGACAGTGTGAAGCAAACCGGAATGCAGAAGGCGCTCGAATACATGGCGCTGCAACCTGGCATGCCGGTCACGGATATAAAAATCGACAAGGTGTTTATCGGTTCCTGCACCAACTCGCGGATTGAAGATTTGCGCGAAGCCGCTGCTGTGGCGAAAGGCCGTAAAGTGGCGGATAACATCATGCTCGCCATGGTGGTGCCGGGGTCGGGTCTGGTCAAACAGCAGGCCGAGACAGAGGGGCTGGACAAGGTCTTTATCGAAGCCGGTTTTGAATGGCGTGAACCGGGTTGCTCCATGTGCCTTGCCATGAATGCAGACCGTCTGGAGCCGGGGGAGCGTTGCGCCTCGACCTCCAACCGCAATTTCGAGGGTCGCCAGGGCGCCGGAGGGCGAACGCACCTGGTCAGCCCGGCAATGGCGGCCGCGGCGGCAGTGGCCGGCCACTTTATTGATGCGCGTGAGCTGGTTTGAGCGCGCGAACAGGCGAATAGCGATATGGAAAAATTCACAACACTCGACGGACTGGTGATGCCGCTCGATCGACCCAATGTCGATACCGATGCCATCATCCCCAAGCAATACCTCAAGTCGGTCAAGCGCAGCGGCTTTGGTCCCAATGCGTTCGATGACTGGCGCTACCTCGACCCGGGCGAGCCTGGCGAGGATCACAGCAAGCGGCGCCTGAACCCGGACTTTGTCATGAACCAGCCGCGTTACCAGGGTGCGCAGATCCTGCTCGGACGCGAGAACTTCGGTTGTGGTTCTTCACGCGAGCACGCCGTGTGGGCGCTGGAAGATGCCGGCTTCCGGGTGGTGATCGCGCCGGGCTTTGCGGATATCTTTTTTAATAATTGTTTCAAGAATGGTGTGCTGCCCATTGTGCTGGATGCGGAAGTGATGGACCGTCTGTTCACCGATGTCGAGACCAACGAAGGCTATCGTTTGAAAGTGGATCTTGAAACGCAGACCATAACCACGCCGGAAGGTGAAGTGATGGGCTTTGAGGTCGATGAATTTCGCAAGTACTGTCTGCTCAACGGGCTGGATGATATCGGTCTGACCTTGCAGTATGCCGATGAAATTCGCGCCTACGAGCAACGCCGTCGCGCTGAAACGCCCTGGTTGTTTAGCGGTATAAGCTGAGGACGCTTTGTTTCCCGTCATTCCGGCGGATGCCGGAATCCATGTGCTCGGCGTTATGGATGCCGGCCTGCGCCGGCATGACGTTTAAATAACTTACTTGATGGCAGGAATGAACGACCATGAAAAAAATTCTGATTCTCCCCGGTGACGGCATCGGCCCGGAGATTGTTGCGGAAGCCGTGAAAGTGCTGGACCGGCTGAAGGCCGATGGCCTGTCGGTGGAGCTGGAACAGGGACTGGTGGGTGGTTCTGCCTATGACGCAAAGGGCCACCCGTTGCCGGAAGACACCCTGGCACAGGCGCGTGAGGCGGATGCCATTCTGCTCGGTGCTGTTGGCGGGCCGCAGTATGAGTCACTGGACCGCCCGTTACGTCCGGAGCAGGGTCTGCTGGGTCTGCGCGGGGAACTGAAACTGTTTTCCAACCTGCGCCCGGCGATTCTCTACCCGCAACTGGCAGAGGCCTCGACACTGAAGACTGAGGTTGTGTCCGGACTGGATATCATGATCGTGCGCGAACTGACCGGTGGCATTTACTTTGGTCAGCCGCGCGGTGTGCGTACGCTCGACAACGGTGAGAAGGAGGGCTTCAACACCCTGGTATACCGTGAGTCGGAGATTGAACGTATCGGTCGTTCCGCGTTTGAAATTGCGCAGAAACGCGGCAAGCGCCTGTGTTCGGTAGACAAGGCCAACGTGCTGGAGGTGACCGAGTTGTGGCGGCAGGTTATGTTGCGCCTGGCGAGCGATTACCCGGATGTCGAATTGAGTCATATGTACGTGGATAACGCCGCCATGCAACTGGTACGGGCGCCCAAACAGTTCGACGTGATGGTAACCACCAACCTGTTCGGTGACATCCTGTCCGATGCCGCCGCCATGCTGACCGGCTCGATAGGTATGCTGCCGTCGGCTTCGCTGGATGCGGATGGCAAGGGCATGTACGAACCGATTCACGGTTCTGCACCGGACATTGCCGGGCAGGGCGTGGCGAACCCGCTGGCGACAATATTGTCGGTTGCGATGATGCTACGCTACAGTTTTGGTCAATCGGAACCGGCCGAACGCATTGAAGCGGCCGTCGGCAAAGTGCTGGACCAGGGGTTACGCACACCGGATATTGCTGCCGAAGGGCAGGCAAGTGTGGGTAGCGCAGAGATGGGCGATGCCGTGGTGGCAGTGCTGGATTAATTTTTGCCTCGTCATTGCGAGCACAGCGAAGCAATCTCCTGCAGCCTGGCGCCAGACCAGAGAGATTGCTTCGCTGTGCTCGCAATGACAGAGTAAGAGACAAGAGAGAACAGGAGTCATTATGAGTCGTACATTTGATGTCGCCGTGGTCGGCGCCACCGGTGCAGTCGGTGAAGTTATGCTGGAAATTCTTGCCGAGCGTAATTTCCCGGTCGGCAAGGTCTATCCGCTGGCCAGCGAACGTTCCGCCGGCAGTAAGGTACAGTTCGGCGACAAAATGCTCACCGTACAAAATCTTGCCGAGTTCGATTTTTCCAGGGCGCAGATCGGCCTGTTCTCTGCCGGTGCCTCTATATCAAAGGAATATGCGCCAAAGGCGGCCGCAGCCGGCTGCGTGGTTATCGATAACACCTCGCAGTTCCGTTACGACGATGAAATCCCGTTGGTGGTGCCGGAGGTCAACCCGGAAAAGATTGCCCACTACAAGGACCACGGTATTATCGCCAATCCCAATTGCTCCACCATCCAGATGTTGGTCGCGCTGAAGCCGATCCACGACGCCGTAGGCATCGAGCGCATCAATGTCTGTACCTACCAGGCGGTATCCGGCACCGGTAAGGATGCTATCCAGGAACTGGCAACCCAGACAGCCAACCTGTTGAATACAAAAGATCTGAAGGCTGAGGTGTATCCAAAGCAGATCGCCTTCAACGTGTTGCCGCATATCGATGTTTTCCAGGAAAACGGTTATACCAAGGAAGAAATGAAAATGGTCTGGGAGACGCATAAGATCATGGACGACGAGAGTATCCTGGTGAATCCCACCGCGGTACGCGTGCCGGTGTTTTTCGGTCATTCCGAGGCACTGCATATCGAAACGTGCGACAAGATGACCGCCGATCAGTGTCGTGAGCTACTGGCGAGTTCGCCGGGCATCGAGATCATGGATGAACGCAAGGATGGCGGCTATCCTACAGCCGTTACCGAGGGTGCAAACAGTGACACGGTCTACGTTGGCCGCATTCGCGAAGATATCTCGCATCCCAGAGGTTTAGATTTATGGGTGGTCGCCGATAATGTGCGCAAAGGGGCAGCCCTTAACAGTATTCAGATCGCTGAAATACTGGTAAAAAACTACCTCTGAGCGAGTCTGTTCAGCGGGGTTTGGGCTGCCAGTGGATGCACATGGTCCGGTCGGGAGAACGGCCGGGTTCGCTTGTGGATGCGAACTAGGGAAAAAAGGGGACTTTTATGTTCAGGAAATCGGCCTTGGCAATGGCAATGCTGGGCGCATTGACCACAGGAAACGTGGTTGCTCTGGGACTCGGCGAAATTGATCTTAAATCAGCGCTGAATCAACCACTTAATGCAGAAGTTGAGCTGCTCTCCGCGACTGATGCGGAAATGCAGGAACTCAAGATCTCCATGGGTTCGCCCAGGGCTTTCGAACAGGCCGGTATTGATCGTCCGCTGTTCCTCTCCAAACTCAAATTCAATGTGGTCCGCAACGATGCGGGGAAACCGGTGGTGCAGATCACCAGTCGCGAGGTGATACGCGAACCGTTCCTGGACTTCCTGATGGAAATTTCCTGGAGCAAGGGACGCTTGTTGCGCGAATACACGGTACTGGTCGATCCCCCGTTGACCATGCCGGCCGCGGCGCCTGCAGTACAGGCACCCGCCGCACGGGTAGCCCCTGTGCAGTCAGCTCCCATTACCTCATCAGCAAGGGTTCGCAACACAGGCCGTACGCCGCATCCCGTCGCGCCTGGGGAATATGGACCCACCAGACGTAACGATACACTTTGGCAGGTTGCACGACAGGTGCGGCCTGATGAGGGTGTCAGCATAGAACAGACCATGCTGGGTCTTTTACGTGCCAACCCGGAAGCTTTTACTGGAAACAACATCAACAATCTCAAGGAAGGATATGTCCTGCGGGTACCGTCGCGTGATGAATTGACCTCTCTCAGCAGAGCGGAGGCGCGACGCGAGAGTCGTGCCCAGTACGAAGCATGGCGTGCCAGGCGAAGTGGTAAGGTTAACCGCACGCAGTTATCTGATAATTCGGCTACAGCCCCGGGCGAAGCAGGCCAGTCAGCGGTTGCCGCCGAGCCAAGCCTGCAACTGGTCGCTCCCGAGGGCTCCGGCGCAGCCAGTGCTACGGGAAGCGCCGAAGGCGCTGCAGAACTCGATGCACTGAAGCGTGAACTGATCATGGCCAATGAGGCCATGGAAGCACAACGTCGCCAGAGTGATGACATGTCCGGTCGTCTTGCGGTGCTTGAAGAACAGATCCAGAACATGCAGCGACTGATTCAGTTAAAGGACGAAGCACTGGCACAATTGCAGGCCCAGGCTGGTGCTGGATCGGCCGTTGTCGGGGAAACAACGGCTGAAGTGACTGCTCCGGCTGAAACTTCAGGAGAGGTTCCGGCAACAGACGTGGTGGCTGGGGAAGTCGATGCTGATACGGCAGGTGCCGCGGCTGCAGTCGAAGAGGCAGGCATTGCCGAAACGACAGATAGCATGGCAGAAGCCATCGATGGTGATGTGACACCTCCTGCTGATGCAGCGGGTACTGAGGCAGACGTGGTGGTTGACGTGACTGAAGAGGTTGCGACTGAAGCTGAGCCGGAGCCGGTTGTCCCGGTTGTGCCGGATACCGCAACTACGCCAGGTTTTGTCGACCGCCTGATGAACAATCCGCTGTGGCTGGGCAGCGGTATGGCAGTACTGGCTTTGCTGGCATTCTTTGGTCTGCGTCGCAAGCGTAGCGTTGAAACCGAGTTCCAGGAAAGCATCCTGCAGGCATCCGGCAGTGAGTCTGCCCAGGCCTCAGACAGTGAAATCGTTTCCACGGCATCAGGTGATTCATCGACCGGTGAATCCTCCCTGTTGTCCGAGTTTGCAGTCAGCGACATGGGCTCCATGCGTAACGATGGTGAGGCTGACCCGCTGGCCGAGGCCGATGTCTACCTGGCTTATGGACGCTTTCAGCAAGCAGAGGATTTGATTGCCGATGCGCTGGAAAAGGATCCACAGAACGAAGAGCTTAACCTGAAGATGCTCGAAGTTTTCCTGGCTTCCAGAAACCAGCCAGGGTTTGACGGGCATGCTGAACTGATTCTTGCTCGACTGGAAAATACCGATGACCCGGTGTGGCTGAAGGTTGCCGAGATGGGTCGTGAGATCAGCCCGGAAAATCCGATCTATCAACCGGGTGGTGCTGTTTCTGAAACCATGGGAGATATCGACTCACTCAATGACGATGTCGAGTTTGACATGGGCGAGTCGGGTGGTGATGAGACCCGTGAGCCCGAGGCTGCGGCACAGGACAGTGAAGAAGAGGGTCTGGATTTTGACCTTGGCCTGTCTCTTGATGCGGACAAGGAAACCGGTGAAGACACGCCGGACAGTGTTGAATTTACGCCAACAGATGAAGCGGCTGTATCAAAACTGGATGTCGACATGGACAGCATTGAGTCCGATTCGATCGAGCAGGAGAATACGCTGGACTTCGATATCGACAGTCTTGATCTTGACGGCTCTGATGAGCCCGAAGAGTCCGGGGATGGTGAGCTGGCCGATATGGATGAAATATCCACCAAGCTTGACCTGGCCCGAGCCTACATTGATATGGGTGACCCGGACGGCGCCCGCAGTATTCTCGATGAAGTGATCGAGGAGGGCAGCGACGATCAAAAGGACGAAGCCCGCGGCATCATGGAACAGATTGCCTGATCCGGACTTGACCCGTTAAGGATGCAGGGGCGCTTCGGCGCCCCTTTTTGTTGCGCCGGTCCATGTGGTTTCCATGCAGATTGTGTCTTGACTGTCTTTGCGCCAGGTAGGATAAAAGGCATAGTTTTCCACGGAGCGCACAATGGACTTTCCCGCTGAGCTGATCCCCGCCGGTTTGCTGTGGCCGGCAAACGCCCTGTTTGCGATGGCGCTGCTGATCGCACTGCGGCGTGCGCCCCTCGCGCGCCTGCTCGAGAACCATTTTTCCAACCTGTTCTTTGCCGCCTGCGTGATGCTGCTGGTGCTGTGGAACACCCGTGCCGGTGTGCTGCCGGCGCTCAATTTCCACCTGCTGGGCATGACGGTCGTGACGCTGATGTTCGGCTGGCCGCTGGCCATGCTGGCGGTACTGGTGGTGCTGGTCGGCAGCAGCTTCTATACTGACACCGGTTTTGCCTCGCTGGGCATCAATGCCCTGGTGATGGGCGCTATCCCGGTACTGGTGACCACCGTCTTGCTGCGTTTTGCGCAGCGGCGGCTGCCACATAACTTTTTTGTTTATATCTATGTCAATGGTTTCCTGGCGGCGGGACTTTCCATACTCTTGTCCAGCCTGGCCGGCGCCGGTGTGATGCTGGCGAGTGACGCGGCCAATGCCGCCTGGCTGAGTTACCAGTACTACCCGTACTTTCCGTTGATTTTCTTTGCCGAAGCCATTGTTAACGGCATGGTAATGACGGCGCTGGTTGCGCTAAAGCCTGCCTGGGTATGCAGCTTTGACGATGCACGCTATATTCACAACAAGTAGCGCTTTCTCATAAACAAACCGGACATTGCATGCGTGTTGCCTGTGGAGTGGAATATGACGGCGCCGGTTATTCCGGCTGGCAGGCGCAGCCGCACGCACCTTCCGTTCAGTCAGTCGTCGAGAAGGCCTTGTCGAAGGTCGCCAACCACCCGGTGCAGTTGTGCTGTGCCGGGCGTACCGATGCCGGCGTGCACGCCACACACCAGGTCGTTCACTTTGAAACCACGGCGGAGCGCCGGGAATGCGAATGGTTGCTCGGCAGCAACGCCAATCTTCCCGATGACGTCACCCTGACCTGGGTGCGCGGTGCAGATGACGATTTTCATGCACGGTTTTCCGCCGAGGCACGCAGTTACCGCTATGTCGTTCTCACGCGCGAGGTACCGAGCGCGTTGCTGCGACGGCGGGTGACCTGGGTACACGAAACACTGGATGCAGAACGTATGCAGGCGGGCGCCCGTTACCTGCTCGGCGAACACGATTTTTCGTCATACCGCGCCACGGCCTGCCAGGCCAAAAGCCCGGTGCGTACCGTGCACCGGCTGGATATCTGTCGTCAGGGTGATTTTATCTACCTGGATATCCAGGCCAATGCCTTCCTGCACCACATGGTGCGCAATATCGCCGGGGTGTTGATGGCCATTGGCCGGGGCGAGCAGGAGCCGGTGTGGGCGCAGGAAATCCTCGAACACCGGGACCGCACCCGCGGCGGGGTGACGGCGCCGTCCGGCGGTTTGTACCTGGTCGGGGTGCAATACCCGACGCGCTTCAATCTGCCAGAACAGGGCATGTTGCCGGTATTTGGCTGAACACCGGTTAAACTCTCGAAACCGCGGCGAAACACCCCGAAACAGGCCGGTTTCTGGTAGCATACGCGGCTTGTTGCGTCGTGCCGGATGAAGGTCATGCGAACCCGTGTCAAAATCTGTGGGATAACCCGAGCGCAGGACGGTCAGGCGGCCGCGCAGGCCGGGGCTGACGCTATCGGGCTGGTCTTTTATGCCTCCAGTCCGCGCTACGTGGAGCCGCAGCAGGCAGCGGCTATCTGCGCGGCCCTGCCGCCGTTTGTCAGCGTGGTGGGGCTGTTCGTGAATGCCCCGCGTAAACAGGTCGAGGCAGTACTCCAGCAAGTACCCATCGATTTGTTGCAGTTTCACGGTAACGAGACTGCCGACCAGTGTGAAGGTTTTGGCCGGCCCTATATCAAGGCAATCGGTATGAAGGATGGCGTTGATGTCGCGGCGCAGGTGCAGGCGCACCCGAATGCCGGCGGGTTTCTGTTAGATGCCTGGCAGCCGGATATTCACGGTGGTGGCGGTGTGGCTTTTGACTGGACGCAGGTGCCTGCAACGGGCGAACGACCTGTCATACTGGCTGGCGGACTTGCGCCCGACAATGTTGAGCAGGCCATACGTCAGACCCGACCCTGGGCCGTCGATGTCAGCAGTGGCGTCGAGCAGGACAAGGGCATCAAGTCGGTGCAAAAAATTGAAGCATTTATACGAGGTGTAGTACGTGGCGACACAATGCAGTGATTTATCCGGGTTGCCGGATGCCGACGGGCATTTCGGACCGTATGGCGGAAAGTTCGTTGCCGAGACCCTGATGGGGCCGCTGGAAGAGCTTCGGCAGGCTTACGAAAAGTTTTGTGGAGATGCAGATTTTCAGCGTGAGATAGACGAGGACCTGGCGCATTTTGTCGGACGCCCGTCACCGCTCTACCACGCCGAACGCTGGAGCAAACAGCTGGGTGGTGCGCAAATCTATCTCAAGCGCGAAGACCTGAATCACACCGGCGCGCACAAGGTAAACAACACCATCGGCCAGGCGCTGCTGGCAAAACGCATGGGCAAGAAACGCGTCATTGCCGAGACCGGCGCCGGACAGCACGGCGTGGCAACGGCAACCGTGGCGGCGCGTTTTGGTATGCAATGCGTCGTCTACATGGGTGCGGAAGATATCCAGCGCCAGGCCATCAACGTGTACCGCATGCGTCTGCTGGGTGCCGAGGTGGTGGCGGTGGAGTCCGGTTCAAAGACGCTCAAGGATGCCCTCAACGAGGCAATGCGTGACTGGGTAACCAATGTCGACGATACCTTCTACATTATCGGTACCGTGGCTGGCCCACATCCTTACCCGGCGATGGTGCGTGACTTCCAGACTATTATCGGACGTGAGGCACGCGCACAGATGATGGAGCGGGTCGGTCGTCTGCCCGATGCGCTGATCGCCTGTGTGGGCGGTGGTTCCAATGCCATTGGTCTGTTCTATCCGTTCCTGGAAGATAAAGATGTTGCCATGTACGGTGTGGAAGGCGGGGGTGACGGTATTAAAAGTGGTCGCCATGCGGCGCCGCTGTGTGCCGGTAATCCCGGCGTTTTGCACGGTAATCGCACCTATCTTATGGAAGACGCCGACGGTCAGATCATCGAGACCCATTCCGTCTCGGCCGGCCTGGATTACCCGGGCGTCGGTCCCGAGCACGCCTGGCTGAAAGACTGTGGTCGCGCCCAATATGTCGCTGCCACGGATCAGCAGGCGCTGGATGCGTTCCACGATCTGACGCGAACCGAAGGCATCATTCCGGCACTCGAGTCCAGCCACGCGCTGGCTTATGCCAAACAGCTTGCGCCTACGCTCGACAAGGACAAGATCCTGCTGGTGAACCTGTCCGGTCGTGGCGACAAGGACATCCATACCGTGGCCGGGCTGGAGGGCATCAAGGTATGAGTCGTATTCCCGCCCGTTTCGACACGCTTCGCAGCAAGGGCCGTAAAGCGCTGATACCCTATATAACCGCCGGCGATCCACAGCCCGACGTGACGGTGCCGCTGATGCATGCGCTGGTAAAAGCCGGGGCCGACCTGCTGGAACTCGGTGTGCCGTTTTCTGATCCGATGGCGGACGGCCCGGTGATCCAGGCCGCCTGTGAACGTGCGCTGAAGCATCACATCAGTTTGCACCACGTGCTGGAAATGGTGCGGGAATTTCGCCAGACGGATAGCGAAACGCCGGTGATCCTGATGGGCTATCTCAACCCGATCGAGGTCATGGGCTACGAGACTTTCGCAAAGGCGGCAGAATCTGCTGGTGTTGACGGTGCGTTGACCGTGGACCTTCCGCCGGAAGAAGGCTGTGAACTGGTCGCTGCCCTGAAAACACACGGAATTGATACCATTTTCCTTGCTGCACCGACCAGCAGTGATGAACGTATCCGTCTGATGGCGAAAAACGGTGGTGGTTTCCTATACTATGTCTCCTTCAAGGGTGTGACCGGTGCCAACCGGCTGGATGTGCAGTCCGTAAAGAACAAGCTGGACCAGATTCGCGCCAATACGGATTTGCCGGTGGGTGTAGGTTTCGGGATTCGCGATGCCGAGTCGGCCGCACAGGTCGCAGGCGTGGCCGATGCCGTGGTGGTTGGCAGCGCACTGGTGAATCGCATTGCGGCGCTGGTGGATGAGCCGGCCCGTATCGTGGCAGAAGCGCCACAGGTAATCGCCGAAATGCGTGCGGCGATGGACGCGAGTTAATCCGTCTCCCGTCATTCCGGCGCAGGCCGGAATCCAGAAAACACCACGGAACCGGATGCCGGCCTGCGCCGGCATGACGGACAAACTTAAGCCTTATAGTGAGTAAAGGTGCATATAAATGAGCTGGTTTGAAAAACTGATGCCTTCGCGCATCAGAACCGATAACAAGGACAAGCGCGCTGTGCCGGAAGGCCTGTGGAGCAAGTGTCCGGCCTGTGATGCGGTGTTGTATCGTGCTGAACTGGAGCGTAACCAGGATGTCTGCCCCAAGTGCGACCAACACATGCGCATCGGTGCGCGACGGCGTCTCGATCTGTTTCTCGATCCGGAACCACGCGAGGAAATCGGTGCCGAAGTATTACCGGCTGACCCGCTGAAGTTCCGTGACAGCAAGAAGTACATCGATCGCTTAAAGGCGGCCCAGAAAGCGACAGGTGAAACTGATGCATTAATTGCCATGCGTGGCCAGGTGGAAGGTATTCCACTGGTTGCCGCCGCTTTTGAATTCGGCTTTATGGGTGGTTCCATGGGTTCGGTGGTCGGCGAACGTTTTGTGCGTGCCGTGAGCAGCAGTCTGGATCACAATATTCCGCTGGTATGCTTTTCAGCCAGTGGTGGCGCGCGCATGCAGGAAGCCCTGTTCTCGCTGATGCAGATGGCCAAAACCAGCGCTGCACTGGGGCGTCTTTCAGGAGCCGGCATACCGTTTATTTCTGTCATGACCGATCCTACCATGGGCGGTGTGTCTGCCAGTCTTGCCATGCTCGGTGACGTTAATATTGCCGAGCCCAAGGCCCTGATCGGTTTTGCCGGTCCGCGCGTGATTGAGCAGACTGTGAGAGAAACCCTCCCGGAGGGTTTTCAACGCAGTGAGTTCCTGCTTGAACACGGTACCGTGGATCTGATTATTGATCGCCGTGAAATGCGTGAGCGAATTGCGTCGTTGTTGTCTATGCTCACGCACCGCGAACCGGTTAACCAGTGAGCCTCTCCCCCGTCAATGAGCGCTAGCGAAGCAATGACGGGGCCAGGTATTCTCTTAGACCGTGACCCGTTTTAACACCCTGTCTGACTGGCTTGCCTGGCAGGAGACACTACACCCGCGCACCATTGACCTCGGCCTGGACCGTGTAGCGGCGGTCGCCCGCAAGCTCGATTGTCTGCAACCGGCGCCCGTTGTTGTCACCGTTGCCGGCACCAATGGCAAGGGCTCGACACTGGCCATGCTGGAAGCTGTTTTGCGTCGTGCCGGTTACCGTACAGGTTGTTACACCTCACCCCATCTGTTGCACTACAACGAACGACTGCGTATTGACGGTGAAGTGGTCGCTGATCATCGCTGGTGTGATGCATTTGCGCATATCGACCGGCAGCGTGGGGAAACTTCATTGACCTACTTCGAGTTCGGGACACTGGCCGCGCTGGATATCATGCAGCGTGGCTCACTGGATGTCGCGTTACTGGAAGTCGGGCTGGGCGGTCGCCTGGATGCGGTCAACATCGTGGATGCGGATGTGGCGATCGTGACGTCAATCGGGCTGGATCATACCGACTGGCTGGGTGACACGCGTGAAGCGATCGGTCTGGAAAAAGCCGGTATTTTTCGTGCCGGCCGGCCGGCGATATGCGGTGATGCTTTCCCGCCGGACAGTCTGCTGGAGAAGGCGGTCGAGGTGGCTGCAGACCTGCAGGTGATCGGGCGTGACTTTCGTCTGCGCCACAGCGGCAAGCGCTGGCACTGGCAGGGCAGGGACAGCCATTACCAGGACTTGCCCTGGCCAGCCTTGCCGGGTGCCCACCAACTGGCCAATGCCGCTACTGCACTGGCAGCACTCGAGACTTTGAACGATCGCTTGCCGGTAACAGAGTCTGCAGTGGTCGGTGGGCTGAAATGGGTGGCTTTGCCAGGGCGTGTCCAGGTATTGCCGGGTAAAGTGGAACAGGTACTGGATGTGGCCCATAATGCCCAGGCTGCGCTGGCACTGGTAGACGCCTTGCGGCATCGGCCGTTGTCCGGTGCCACGCATGCGGTGATTGGCATGATGCGCGACAAGGATATTGACGCCTTTGTCGAGGCACTGCGCGGGCAGGTGGACCACTGGTATCCGGTAGGTCTGGACGTGGATCGTGCGCTTTCGCCGCAACAGTTTACGGCGCACCTGCAACAAACACATGCAGACGGGCCGGTGACCATCTGCCCGTCGGTTGCCGAAGCACTTGAGGCGCTGGCGGGTCAGGTGCAGACCGGTGACCGGATACTGGTGTGTGGATCGTTTTACACGGTGGCGGAATGGTCCGCACTCGATACAAATTTTGACTGACTGGGCAACCGGGATGGACGTTCTCTTGAAGCAAAGACTGGTAGGCGCGATAGTACTGGTAGCACTGGGTGTAATTTTTATCCCCATGTTGCTGGAAGGCCCGAATCGAACACTGGTGCCGGAGATGGACAAAATACCGGAGCCTGAAACCCTGGCGCCGGAACTGCCACTGGAACCCTTTCCCCCGCTTCGTGAACCCGTACCGGCAAGTCGGGCCATCCTGACAGAGCCTGCCGGCGCCAAAGTCGCGCAACAGTCCTCTCCGCCGACGCAAGCCGTTGAAGAACCAGTGCCTGCACCAGAGCCGGCTGTGATTGTGCCGCCAGCGCCCGTCGCGGCACCGGCAAAGCCCCTGCCGATTGAAAAGCCGGTAACCGAGCCACTTAAAGGTAGCTGGGTCGTGCAGGTAGTCAGTCTGTCGAGTGAATCGAATGCCCTGGCGTTGCGGGACAAACTGCGCAAGGGCGGTTTTGCGACCCAGGTCGAGCAGGTGCGGGTGGATGGCAAGGCCCGCTACCGGGTGCGCGTTGGACCTTTCCTGGATCGTGCCGAGGCGGACCGCGTCAGAAAACAGGTCGCGGAGCGTTTCGACCAGAATGGCCGGGTAATGTCGTATCCGTAATTAATCGTTCGCCTTCACTGTCCTGCTTCGAGTAAAATACCGCCATTGCGACATCGGCCTGAGAGGCCCGGGATATACATGCAGGTTCTGGTTTGATCTGGGTCGATTACTTCATTCTGGCGATCATCACAATTTCTGCGCTACTGAGCTTGTGGCGCGGATTTTTCAAGGAAGCACTGTCGCTGGTGACCTGGGTAGCGGCATTGTGGGTGGCGATGCTGTATTTCGGTGATTTCAGCGGTTACCTGTCGCAGTGGATCGAAACCCCGTCAGTACGCCGATGGGTGGCGTTTGCCGTTCTGTTTGTGGCGACAGTCATTGCGGGTGGCGTAGTGAATTTCCTGGTTGGCAAGCTGGTGGAGAAATCCGGGCTTAGCGCGACTGACCGGGCGCTGGGTATGGTGTTTGGTGTGGCACGTGGTGCCGTAATCGTGGCCGTACTGGTAATGCTGGCAGGATTGACATCAGTGCCGCAGGATCCCTGGTGGAACGAGTCGCTGCTGCTGGCGCATTTTCAGGACATGGCGATGTGGTTGCGCAGTTTTCTGCCCGCCAGCATCGCGGAAAACATTCAATTCGGGTAAGCGAAGGTCGGGCTTGTGTGTGGCATAGTCGGTATTGTTTCAAATGGTGCGGTCAATCAGTCAATTTATGACGCGCTGACCATTCTCCAGCATCGCGGGCAGGACGCTGCCGGTATCATGACCTGCGAGGGTAGTCAGCTCTACCTGCGCAAGAGTAATGGTCTGGTGCGCGATGTCTTTCACACCCGCCACATGCTGCGGCTGCGCGGCAAGATGGGCATAGGTCATGTCCGTTATCCCACGGCGGGTTGTGAAAGTTCGGCAGAAGCCCAGCCTTTCTATGTGAATTCACCCTATGGCCTGACGCTGGCACACAATGGCAACCTGGTGAATGCCGAGTCGCTGAAAAAGAATCTGTTTCGCGAAGATCTGCGTCATATCAATACGGATTCCGATTCTGAAGTATTGCTCAATGTGTTCGCCCATGAGTTACAGCGGCGTGGCAAGTTGCGCATCAATGCCGATGATGTGTTTGCTGCCGTCTCCGGCGTGCACCAGCGCTGCAAGGGTGCATATGCAGCGGTGGCCATGATTACCGGTTTCGGAGTCGTGGCATTCCGTGACCCGCACGGTGTGCGGCCACTGGTGTATGGCCGCCGTAAAAACAGTGAGGGCTATGATTACATGGCGGCTTCCGAGAGCGTCGCACTCGACTCACTGGGTTTTGAGCTGATCGATGACGTACGCCCGGGCGAGGCGGTATTTCTCGGTTACGATGGCAGTATCGTAACGCGCCAGTGCGCCGATCAACCATCATATTCGCCGTGTATATTCGAACACGTCTACCTGGCGCGTCCTGATTCCATTATTGATAATGTCTCTGTCTACAAGGCGCGTTTGCGCATGGGCGAGGCGCTGGCAGAAAAGATCGAGCGTGAACGTCCGCAGCACGATATCGACGTCGTGATCCCCATCCCGGATACCAGCCGCACGGCAGCCTTGCAGCTGGCCAATACGCTGGGCATCAAGTACCGCGAAGGTTTTATCAAGAACCGCTATATCGGCCGCACCTTTATCATGCCCGGTCAGCAGCAGCGCAAGAAGTCGGTGCGCCAGAAACTCAATGCCATTGAGCTGGAATTTCGCGACAAGAACGTGATGCTGGTGGATGACTCCATTGTGCGGGGTACGACATCACAGCAGATCATACAGATGGCACGCGATGCCGGTGCCCGCAATGTCTACTTTGCCTCGGCTGCGCCGCCGGTACGCTATCCCAACGTCTACGGTATCGATATGCCGACCAAGGATGAGCTGATTGCGCATGGTCGCACGGTGGAGCAGATTGCAGAGGAAATCGGCGCTGACTGGCTGGTGTTCCAGGCGCTCGATGACCTGGTCGAGGCGGTGCGCAAGGGTAATCCCGATATCAGCGAATTCGACTGCTCGGTGTTTACCGGTGAGTATGTAACCGGTGGCGTGGATGCTGAATACCTCGATCACATCGAGCAGCTGCGCAGCGATGCCGCCAAGCAGGACCGCCGACTGGCTGACCATGAGGTCATCGAGCTGCACAATAATGCTTGACGAGAGACAGTAACGAATCTAATCTCGTCGTTATTGCGCCGATTTGAATTCAGCTTGCGGGCGCATTATAAATCCGGCTAAAGCGAAGGCGCCTGCCCTCGTACAGCCGATGGCGGGTTTTTTTGCGCCCGCGGTTATTTCGAGTATAGGAGCCGGGTCATGCCTGACAACAAAGACAGATCGCCTGGGCTGGAAACCCTTGCAGTACGCGCGGGGCAGCACCGCACGTCAGAAGGCGAGCATTCGGAGCCGATCTTCCCGACATCGAGTTACGTGTTCGATTCGGCGGCTGCAGCAGCTGCACGTTTTTCCGGTGAGGAACCCGGTAATATCTATTCCCGTTTCACCAACCCGACCGTGCGCACATTCGAGGAACGCCTGGCAGCAATGGAAGGGGGGGAGCGATGCGTGGCCACTGCTTCCGGGATGTCAGCAATCTATGCGACCTGTGCCGGCCTGTTAAGGAGTGGTGATCATGTCGTGTCATCACGCAGTATTTTCGGCAGCACCACCTTGCTGTTCACCAACTTCCTGCAGAAATTCGGTATCGAAACCACTTTTGTTTCGCAGGAAGACGTAGACGAGTGGGCCCGGGCAATTCGTCCGGAGACAAAACTACTGTTCCTGGAAACACCTTCAAATCCGCTTACGGCCATTGCCGATATTCGCGCACTGGCGGATCTGGCCCATGCACATGATTGCCTGCTGGCCGTGGACAACTGTTTTTGTACTCCCGTGTTGCAGCGCCCGCTCGAACTTGGCGCCGATATTGTTATTCATTCTGCCACCAAGTATCTCGATGGTCAGGGTCGCTGTGTCGGTGGCGCAGTTGTCGGTTCCCGGGACATTGTGGGTGAGGGTGTGTACGGATTCCTGCGGACCTGTGGGCCGAGCATGAGTCCATTCAATGCGTGGGTATTCCTGAAAGGACTGGAAACGCTGTCGCTGCGCATGAAGGCGCATTGCTGCTCGTCCCAGGTGCTGGCTGAATGGTTGCAGGAACAGCCGACGGTAGAGCGGGTGTTCTATCCCGGGCTGGCATCGCATCCGCAGCATGCGCTGGCCAGTACCCAGCAGTCGGGTTATGGCGGTATTGTGTCATTTGAAGTGAAGGGTGGTCAGACAGCGGCGTGGAAGGTGATCGACAGTACGCAAATCTGTTCCATTACGGCCAACCTGGGTGATGCAAAGACAACAATAACGCATCCGGCAACCACTACGCATGGTCGCCTGACACCGGAACAGCGTGCAGAAGCGGGTATTTCGGACGGTCTGGTTCGGGTTGCCGTGGGCCTGGAAACGCTGGACGACCTGATAGACGACCTTCAGCACGGTCTTTGACTTGAGGAGAGTATCGACGATGGACAAACGGGCTATTTCATATTTTCTGCCACTGCTGGCGGCGATGTTCTGGCACGCCCTGGCGCATGCTGAAGCAATACCGGTCGGCGACCGGGTCAGTTTTCACGTCGAGGCCAGTCGCGAGGTGCAGAATGACCAGGTTTCCGCAGTACTTCAGGCGCAAGCCGAGGATCGAGACGCAGCAAAGCTGGCGGATGAGATCAACCGTACCATGAGCTGGGCTCTTCAGCAGGTGAAAACCGGGAAGGGCGTTATGCCACAGAGCGGGAACTACCGCACCTATCCGGTTTATGAAGATCGCAAAATTGTGCGTTGGCGGGGTGTGCAGGAGCTGCATCTGGAATCACGTGATGTGGAGGCGCTCAGCCGCTTGCTGGGCAGCTTGCAGGCACGCCTGCAAATCCAGTCGATGCAATTTTCCGTATCTACTGGCACGCGTGATGCCATCGAGGATGAGCTGATTGCAGAAGCATTGGACGCGTTCCGGAAGCGTGCATCGCTGATTGCCAAAAGCCTGAAAGCCAGCGGGTATGCCCTGCTTGATATCAATATCGGTGGTGCAGGCCGACCACCGGTTGTGCCCATGCGTATGGAAAGTGCCGCCCGGGTCAGCGCAGCATCGGTGGCGCCACCGGCGGTAGAGCAGGGTAGCAGCAGCATCAGCGTGCAGGTCAGTGGTTCGATTCACCTGCTGAGAGAGTAATGCGACCGGCGGTGCAGGCAGGGGTCCTGTTCAGTGCTCCTCGCACAGGCTGATTTTTCCAACGCCCCAGCGCAGGAAATCTTCAAATGCCAGTCGACTTTTTTCTGACAGATCCATGCCGTCGGGCACACGTGAGATATTCACCGTGCAGGAACTGGAGACGGCGCGATCAATCTTGTCGCCATTATAGTGCGGCATAATGACAAACTGTCTGACCGTCTCGTGCTCGAATTCAAACGGACTGGAAATCTGCAAGAGATAATAGACTTCGCGCGAGGGGCCGGGGATTACCGCAATTCCTTCGGCAGCAACCGGGTTTTGTCCGGTGTACTCGTACGGCTCGTAGATTTCGAGGACATGTTGTTGTTTCATAGGCTTGTCCTTCGATACGGTGCTTTCGAGCATGCCTAAAGTGGTCAGGGCTGTCAAAGCAGAAGCTGTAGAGACATTACATTCTACCGTAGAAATATATCATAACAACATGTTATATATGATAATATATAAATCCATAATTTGGGGAAATGATGCAGAACCTGTTCGACCAGGCTAAACGTTGCCTTGATTGCAGCGATCCGGTTGAGAAGCTGGCGCTGACGGCGCAAACATTTACAGCGCTGTTGGCCGGGGACCTCAGCCTGGAATCCTGTCATGCACCGCTGCCCTTCAGCGATGCCGGTCGTCCGCGTCGTCCCAGGCTGGTAGCGCCGCGGGCACTGCCGCGTCGCAGCCCGGCAAGTCGGGAAGGTCGTATTGCCCTGCTGCATGCCATTGCGCATATCGAGTTCAATGCCATTAACCTGGCATGGGATGCGGTATATCGTTTTCGTGGCCTCCCGGACCGCTACTATCATGACTGGTCGCGTGTTGCCGCCGAAGAGGCTTACCATTTCCGTTTGCTGGCCGCACGACTGGCTGAGCTGGGCTCATCATACGGTGACATGGATGCACACGACGGCCTGTGGGCAACGGCTGCGCGTACTGCCCATGATCCGCTGGTGCGTATGGCGCTGGTGCCACGTGTACTGGAAGCGCGGGGACTGGACGTGACGCCCGGTATGATTGAGCGGCTGGACAAGGTTGGTGATAATGCTACCGTGGGGTTGCTCGAAATTATCCTGCGCGACGAAATTGGCCACGTGGAAATAGGGACGCGCTGGTTCCGCCACCTGTGCGCGCAGCGCCGGCTGGATTCCGGGCAGACTTTTCAACGCTTGCTCTCGGAATATATGCAGGGGCAGGTGAGGCCGCCGTTTCATTACGAAGCACGTCGTCGCGCCGGTTTCAGCGACAGTGAAATGCGTCACCTTGAGGTGATGGCAAAAAAGGATGGTAAGTAAATTGATGAATGCTGTGTTTTTTAATACGTTGCTTCGCAGGACAGTCTGTTATGTACTGTTTATTCCGTGCAGTCTGTCTGTAGCCTTGCCGTCAGTCGCTGAAACGCGTGCAACCGTACTCTGGTACCTGGAACAGGAAGCCGGCAACGAACCCTGGGAAGTGCGCTACATTATTACCGATCACTATTTACGCTCCGACCAGGGTGACGGCAGCGTTGACTTTGTTCTGCTGGATCGTCGGGAGAAACAAATCTACAACGTGGTCGAGGACAGTCGAACGATTCTGAATATCGATGGTCGTGGTGAAACCGGTAAACGTCCCGAAGCACTCGATATCGAGGTGAAGCGAAGTCATGACAGTGACGCGCCAACGCTGGAAGGCCAGGATTCCACCACACTGAAACTGTTCGCCGATGGAGAGCTGTGTTATTCAAGTGTGGTTGTCGAGGGCCTGATGGACGATAGCCGTGATGCTTTCGAGGCATTCGCCGATGTACTGGCCGTTCAGCAGCAGCGTTCAAAGGGAAATACACCAGCTGAATATATTACGCCCTGTTTCCAGGCGCGCTATTTATACAAGGCGGATTTTGATGTGGCGCTGGGATTGCCCGTGATTACCTGGGGGCCAAAAGGTGAACATCGTCAGCTGCTGCGTTACGAGCGTGACGTGGTGATTGATGATGCCCTGTTTGAGTTGCCGAAGGATTACGAACAGTATCAGCCGCTGGCGCCCTGACTGTTCTTAAAGGGGCAGTGACTCGAGCCTCAGCCCCCCCTGCCTGTCGGCAAACAGTACACTGCCCCGGTCAACCCAGTCCCCAAGGACGATACGTGTGAACGGGTGTTGGCCCTGTTCAGCAGGGTGAATGCCCGGGCGGTGTGTATGCCCGTGTATCAGCAGGTCAGCCTCGTATTGCACCATGAACTGGATTACGGTATCCGGGTTGACATCCATAATGTCGTCGCGTTTGCCCAGGATAGACTGGCGGCTTTCAGCCCGCATCTGCCGGGCAAGTTGCCGGCGCTCCTGCAGGGGTTTCGCCAGTATCCGCTGTTGCCATAACGGGTCTCGCACCAGGCGGCGGATTTGCTGGTACTCGTGGTCATCGCTGCACAGCAGGTCACCGTGCATCAGCAGGGTACGGCGCCCATAAAGATCAATGACTGCCGGGTCTGCCGTCAACCGGCAGGCGCTGGCCTTAAGGAACTGTTCCCCGATCAGGAAATCCCGGTTGCCGTGCATCAGTGTGACCGGGGTGCCGGCTTTTACACAGTGGTTCAGGGCAACACTGACCTGGCCACAAAGGGGTGCCGGGTCATCGTCACCGATCCAGGCCTCGAAAAGATCGCCCAGGATATACAAGGCGTCAGCATTGCCTGCCTGCAGGCCAAGCCAGTGAATGAAGCCGTCGATAACTGCCGGGCGTGCCGGGTCGAGGTGCAGGTCAGAGATGAACAGGGTGGACAAGAGAGGGTATGCCCCCCTGTGACGGGGAGGCAATTGTCATCAATCTTCGACGGTAACTTTCTCGATAACGACATCTTCAGCAGGCACGTCCTGGTGTCCGCCGCTGTTACCGGTAGTGACTTTTTCGATGTCCTGTACAACATCCATGCCATCGGTCACTTTACCGAATACACAATAGCCCCAGCCTTGTGCATTGGGTGCTGTGAAATTCAGGAAACCATTGTCCTTGGCATTGATGAAGAACTGCGCAGTGGCGGAGTCCGGGTCCGGTGTACGTGCCATGGCAATGGTGCCGAGGTCATTTGTCAGACCGTTGTCTGCTTCATTCTTGATCGGTTCGCGGGTTGTTTTCTGTGTCATGCCTGGCTCAAAGCCACCACCCTGAATCATAAAACCGGGGATGACGCGGTGGAAAATAGTACCGTCATAAAAACCGGATTTGGCATATTCAGCAAAATTGGCGACGGTAATCGGTGCTTTTTCTTCATCGAGCTCGAGCACGATGGTGCCCTTGTTGGTTTGCATCTGGACTTTCATGGTTGTCTCCTGGTGAATCCTGTTGCGGGTGGCTGCACGCGCAGTTTATTTGCTGGTCTCGTTCGCTGCCGGCGCAGGCACGGGTTGTTCAACGGTAACTTTTTCAATGACAATGTCTTCTTTCGGAACATCGCCATACATGCCGCGTTTTCCTCTTGGTGTCTTCTCGATGGCTTTCACAACGTCCATGCCCTTGATGACTTTGCCAAACACGCAGTAGCCACCCTGTGATGGATAGTCCAGCGCGGCATTGTTACCGGTATTGATGAAGAACTGCGAGGTTGCAGAATCCGCATTGCGGGTACGCGCCATGGCGATGGTGCCCACGGTGTTGTGCAGACCGTTGCGGGATTCATTTTTGATCGGTGCGTGGGTAGGCTTCTTGACCATGCCGGGCTCAAAGCCGCCACCCTGTATCATGAAGCCGGGAATGACGCGGTGGAAGAGGGTACCGTCGTAAAAACCGGCATTAGCATATTCCACGAAATTATTGACGGTAACCGGGGCCTTGCGCCGATCCAGTTCAAGGACGATTTCGCCCTTGCTTGTCTGCATGTGAACAATAACGGTATCACCGGCACTGGCGGTTTTTTTGCCTGTGTCAGCATGGGCGGCTGTTGAGAGTAACAGTGCCCCAAGGATAAGTTTCAAAAAACGTGTCATGGCGGAGGCTCCTTTTTGCAGCGCGTATCATAGCGGTTTCCGCGCGCCTGACCAATTTTTGTTAACATGCCTGCCGGTTAACGCCCGCAGATCGGGCGGCCTGATAATGTGTCTGCGCGGATGCGCAGACAGTCCGACAGCGCCAACGGAGCCCTGACGCATGCTGAAACTGTTCAACACCCAGTCACGCCGGAAAGAAGAATTTGTGCCGATCGAGCCGGGCAAGGTACGCATGTACGTGTGCGGCATGACGGTCTATGACCTGTGCCACCTTGGTCATGCGCGCGTACTGGTGGTGTTTGACGTGATTGTCCGGCACTTGCGCAACCTGGGCTATGAAGTGACCTACGTACGCAATGTCACTGATATTGATGACAAGATTATCCGGCGGGCGCAGGAGAATGGTGAAACCATCCAGTCGCTCACCGACCGCTTTATTACCGCCATGCATGAGGATGCCGACGCACTGGGCGTGTTACGCCCCGATTTTGAGCCGCGTGCCACCGAATCGATGGACGATATTCTGTCCATGATCGGGGTTCTGCTGGAGAAAGGCTATGCCTACCAGGGTAAAAATGGCGATATCTATTATTCAGTCAGCCACTTCGAGAATTACGGGCGGTTGTCCGGCAAAAAACTGGAAGACCTGCGTGCCGGTGCGCGCGTGGATGTCGATGAAGACAAGCGCGATTCACTGGATTTCGTGCTGTGGAAAGCGGCCAAACCCGATGAACCAAGCTGGCCGTCGCCCTGGGGCGAGGGCAGGCCAGGCTGGCATATCGAATGCTCGGCCATGGCCACCGAGTGCCTGGGGGCACACTTCGACATTCATGGCGGCGGTATGGACCTGCAGTTCCCGCATCACGAAAACGAGATTGCCCAGTCCGAGGCCGCTACCGGCGAGCACTTCGTGAACTACTGGATCCACAATGGTTTTGTGCAGGTGGACGAGGAAAAAATGTCCAAATCGCTGGGCAATTTTTTCACCGTGCGTGAAATACTGTCTGTGTACCAGCCGGAAGAGGTTCGTTATTTTATTCTGGCCAGCCACTATCGCAGCCCGCTGAACTACAGCGACGACAACCTGGACAAGGCACGTGGCGCCTTGCAGCGACTGTACACGGCACTGCGCGATACCGATACGGATCTGCAGGCAGAGCCGATTGCTGACTATGTCGAGCGTTTCGGCGCAGCCATGAATGATGATTTCAACACGCCCGAGGCACTGGCTGTATTGTTCGAGCTGGCGCGCGCAATCAACCGTAGTCGTGATAGCGGTGACGGGCAACTCGATACCCTTGTCGCTACCCTGCGGTTGCTGGGTGGGCGACTTGGCCTGTTGCAGTCAGACCCCGAAGCCTACCTGCGCGGCGATACGGCACAGGGTGAAGCAGGCGATGATGCGCTGATTGATGACCTCGTTGCGCAGCGTCAGGCTGCCCGCGAACGGCGCGACTGGGCCGAGGCTGACCGGCTTAGGGAGAAACTGACAGAGATGGGCATTGAGCTGGAGGATTCGGCCGAAGGGACCCGCTGGCGGAGGGCGTAGTGAGACTTCTGATCCTTTTATTTCCTGTCATACCGGTGCATGTCGGCATCCAGAGATTCAGCGCAATAGATTCCGGCCTACGCCGGAATGACGGGTATTTAAACCAGAATGATGGCTTGTTATTTTAGTCGTGCAGCGTTTCCGCTGCATAGACCGTATTCTGTATCAGTGTGGCAACCGTCATTGGCCCCACGCCCCCGGGGACTGGTGTAATCCAGGCGGCCCGCTCCTTTGCGACCTCAAAACCGACATCACCGATCAGGCCGTTTTCCGTGCGATGTATACCGACATCGATGACGGTTGCGCCTGACTGCACCCATTCACCGGGTACCAGGCCGGGCTTGCCGGCGGCTACCACCAGGATTTCCGCAGCACGAACATGAGCTTCCAGGTCACGGGTAAACCGGTGGCAGCAGGTCACGGTGGCGCCTGCCAGCAGGAGCTCCAGTCCCATCGGCCGGCCGACGTGATTGGACGCACCGACAACCACCGCCTCGCGCCCGTGGTATTCCTCGCCGGTACTGTCGAGCAGGGTAATGATGCCACGCGGTGTGCAGGGACGTAGCTGTGGCATGCGCACAGCGAGACGGCCGATATTATACGGGTGGAAACCATCCACATCCTTGTCCGGGCTGATACGCTCGATTACCGTTTGAGTGCCGATCTGCGCCGGCAGCGGAAGCTGTACCAGGATGCCATCGATCTCTTCATCCTCGTTGAGCGCATCGATCAATTCCAGCAAGGTCTGTTCGCTGGTGTCATCCGGCAGATCCCATGACCGTGACAGTACCCCCGTTTCCTCGCAGGCGGTGCGTTTATTCCTGACATAGATTTCGGAGGCTGGATCCGCACCCACCAGGATTACCGCCAGCCCGGGTCGACGCTTGCCGGCAGCCAGTCGGGCGTTGATTTGTTCTTTTGCCTGCTGGCGTGTGGTGGCTGCGATGGTTTTGCCGTCAATGATGCGGGCGCTCATGAAAATCCGGTTCCTGACTTCGCTGCTGGGAAGGCCGGCGATTCTCGCATGCAGGCTGCAAGCGGACAAGCGAACAGGATAATTTCTGGTATACTGCCGCGCTTCGGCCGTTGACGCTGGGCAGGTGGGACCGTATTATCGCCCGCCCATCCGGCACTGCCGAGATGCGGGGTATAGCGCAGTCTGGTAGCGCGCCTGCTTTGGGAGCAGGATGTCGGGAGTTCGAATCTCTCTACCCCGACCAATTTTTTTGCTGTCTGATGCGTCAGATGCAGATCGGTGGTTCGAGTTTTTGCCCCGGTAGCTCAGTCGGATAGAGCAACGGCCTTCTAAGCCGTGGGTCAGGGGTTCGAATCCTCTCCGGGGCGCCAGACAGAATGAGTTTGTAGCAGTTTATGGCGGGCGTAGCTCAGTTGGTAGAGCACAGGATTGTGACTCCTGTGGTCGCCGGTTCGATCCCGGTCGTTCGCCCCATTACACTTTGCTATCCGGGCCGTTAGCTCAGTTGGTAGAGCAGGAGACTCTTAATCTCTTGGTCGAAGGTTCGAGTCCTTCACGGCCCACCATTAATTCAGACCCGCGCTTGCGCGGGTTTTTATTTTCCGGGTATTTTTTGGGGTTATACTCGATTTTCCAAACCCGTATAATCACTTGCTTGTGTTGCGGCCTTGATTAATCAGTACCTTGGCACACATTGCGAGAGTGGCGGAATTGGTAGACGCGCTGGATTTAGGTTCCAGTGGGGCAACCCGTGAGAGTTCGAGTCTCTCCTTTCGCACCAGAATTACAACGGTTTTCTGTCTTCGCACAGTTGTTACGATTCACTGTAGCCGGGGATACACGTTTTTTTTGCAACTGAATTTCAAGTTTGAGGGTATGACATGCAAGTTTCCGTTGAAACAACCAGTGGGCTGGGTCGCCGTATGACGGTGCAGATTCCGGCGGAACAGATAGACCAGCAGGTGGACAGCAAGCTTCAGCAGCTTACCCGTTCGGTGCGTCTGGACGGTTTTCGTCCCGGCAAGGTACCGCTGGGTGTCGTGAAGAAACGCTATGAATCACAGGTTCGGGAAGAAACGGCTGCGGAACTGATTGCTTCCACTTACGAGCAGGCCCTGCAACAGGAAAATCTCAAGCCGGCCGGAGAGCCGAGTATCGAACAGACGCGTAACCGCTCCGGTGAAGAACTGGAATACGTGGCGATCTTCGATGTGTATCCGGAGATTGTCATACCGGATCTGGGCGATCTGAAGCTCGAGCGGCCTGTCGCCGAGGTGTCCGATACAGAAATCGATGCCATGCTCGAAAAGCTGCGTTCGCAGCGGGTAACCTGGACCAGGGTCGATCGGGCTGCGGCAAATGGAGATCGTGTCGAGATAGATTTCGAAGGCAGCATTGATGGTCAGCCGTTCAACGGTAACGCCGCACAGAATGTTCCACTGGAACTGGGAAGCGGTTCGATGATTCCCGGTTTCGAGGAGCAACTGGCAGGTGTCAGCGCCGGTGACCACAAGACGATTGAAGTGACATTCCCGGATGATTACGGGTCAGCCGAGGTGGCAGGCAAGACGGCGAAATTTGATATCACCGTGCACAGTGTTTCCGAGCCGGCCATGCCGGAACTGGATGACGAGTTTGCCCGCGCTTTTGGTGTTGGTGACGGTGGCCTGGACGCATTACGTGAGGAAGTGCGCAAGAATATGCGTCGAGAGCTGGATGCTGTAATCAAGAAGAGCATCAAATCACAGGTCTTTGATGCATTGCTGGAAAAGGCTGACCTTGATGTGCCGGCTTCGCTGCTGGACAGCGAGATCGAGGCCCTTATCAAGAAAGATGGCGCGACTGCCGATGCAGGGAGCGATGATCGTAGCCGCTACGAGGAAGAGGCGCGTCGTCGTGTGTCACTGGGTCTGTTGATTTCGGAGATTATTCAGCGCAATCAGCTGGCGGTTAATCCTGATCGTGTTCGTGAAACGATCGAGGAGATGGCGCAGTCCTACGAGAACCCGGAAGAAGTTGTACAGTGGTACTACAGTAACCAGGAAATGTTGTCAGGTGTGCAGACCCTCATCATGGAAGAAACCGTGGCGGAATGGGTAACAGAACAGGCGCAGGTCGAGGACAAGGCCACAACATTTGAGGAACTCATGCAGTCAGCCAGCGGCGCTGCGTAGCAAAGGAAACAACCGAATGTCAGATAGCATGATCAAGGGCGGTGGAGATATCCAGGCGCTGAATCTCGTTCCTATGGTGATCGAGCAGACTGCTCGTGGTGAACGTTCCTACGATATTTACTCGCGTCTGCTCAAGGAACGCGTGGTATTCGTGGTGGGTCCGGTAGAGGATTACATGGCCAACGTCATCGTGGCGCAGTTGTTGTTCCTTGAATCCGAGAATCCCGACAAGGATGTTCATCTTTACATCAATTCGCCTGGTGGTTCGGTAACAGCGGGCCTGGCAATCTATGACACCATGCAGTTCATCAAGGCGGATGTCAGCACCATGTGTATCGGGCAGGCAGCCAGTATGGGTGCTGTTCTTCTTGCCGGTGGCGCAAAAGGCAAGCGCTTCTGCCTGCCGCATTCTCGCATGATGATTCACCAGCCGCTGGGTGGTTTCCAGGGTCAGGCGACCGATATCGATATCCATGCCAAAGAGATCCTGCTGGTGCGCGAGCGGCTTAATACGATTTTATCGAATCATACGGGCCAGCCAATGGAAAAAATCCAGAATGACACGGATCGGGACAATTTCCTGGGCGCCCAGGATGCAAAGGATTATGGCCTGATCGACGAGATTCTGTCATCACGGAAAGAAACAGCGGGCGCTGAAGAAAGCAGCGACGCCTGAAGGGTGTTGACGGTGTAAAAACCGTAGATTCCCGCCGGGAACACTTGTCAGCGGTGCGGGGACGTAGTTGAATAGGAACCTGTTGTTTTCGCGGCAGTCTGTATGTTCAGTTGGACAGCAATCTGCCGTTGATATGGCCAAGGGAATCGCAAGTCGGGATATCGAGTATGAATGACGATCGGAACGGTAAGGGTGATGACGGAAAACTGCTGTACTGTTCTTTCTGTGGAAAGAGCCAGCACGAGGTGCGCAAACTGATTGCGGGGCCCTCTGTTTTCATCTGCGACGAATGTGTCGAACTCTGTAATGACATCATCCGTGAGGAGATGCAGGAGAAGACGGCAGGCGGCAGCAGCAAGCTCCCGACACCCCATGAAATCAACGATGTACTCAACGAGTACGTTATCGGCCAGAGAAATGCCAAGAAGGTGCTTTCTGTTGCCGTGTACAACCACTACAAGCGCCTGGAGGCCGGTGGCCGCAAGGACGAGGTGGAGCTTTCCAAGAGTAATATCCTGCTTATCGGGCCAACCGGTTCCGGCAAGACCCTGCTGGCCGAGACGCTGGCGCGGTTACTGAATGTACCGTTTACCATTGCCGATGCCACTACGCTGACCGAGGCCGGCTACGTAGGTGAGGATGTCGAGAACATCATCCAGAAGCTGCTGCAGAAGTGCGACTACGATGTCGACAAGGCGCAGACCGGTATTGTTTACATCGATGAAATCGACAAGATTTCCCGTAAGTCCGACAACCCTTCCATTACCCGTGATGTTTCCGGTGAAGGTGTGCAGCAGGCCCTGCTGAAGCTGATCGAAGGTACTGTTGCATCCGTTCCGCCTCAGGGTGGACGCAAGCATCCACAGCAGGAATTCCTGCAGGTCGATACCTCGAACATCCTGTTCATCGTGGGCGGTGCGTTTGCCGGACTGGAAAAAATTATCAAGGGACGTTCCGAGAAGGGTGGCATCGGTTTCTCGGCAGAGGTCAAAACTGTCGATGAAGATGTCAATGTCGGCGAGATCCTGTACGACGTCGAGCCGGAAGATCTCATCAAGTTCGGCCTGATACCGGAATTTGTGGGTCGTTTGCCGGTTGTGGCCACGCTGGAAGAGCTGGATGAAGATGCGCTGGTACAGATTCTGACCGAACCCAAGAACGCGCTGACCAAGCAGTACGCCAAACTGTTTGACATGGAAGGCGCGGAGATCGAGTTCCGCGAGGATGCACTGCGGGCGGTGGCGCGAAAGGCCATGGCGCGCAAGACCGGTGCCCGTGGGCTGCGAACCATTATGGAGCACGTCCTGCTGGATACCATGTACGAGCTGCCTTCGCTGGAAAACGTCCAGAAAGTTGTGGTCGATGAGCGTGCAATTGCCGGTGAATCAGAGCCTTACCTTGTCTATGATTCCGAGCCGGAACAACGCGCTGTTTCAGATTAGCGTTGATTTTCGATTTATTCCGCCCCGGGCCCGATGATGTTGTCATCGGGCCTGTCAGCGTTTACCTGCAAAAGAACTATACTGCGAAACATGACCCGTATCGCCGGTAGCCCGGGTGTAAACCATGGCTTGTTTCTTGCAGAAATCTTTGTGGGGCACAAAACCGCCATTGAAATGTCTTATGGCTGACCCCATGTCAAAGTGCCGGGAGCCCGTTAAAAGCGTGACTCCCCTGATCAGAACCGGATACTGAGGTACTCTCCTATGGAGCAAAACGAAAACACCCCTGCAATAACAGACAATGAGTCCACAGCCGTCGTTCCGGTTCTGCCGTTGCGCGATGTCGTTGTTTACCCACACATGGTGATCCCGCTGTTTGTCGGGCGCGAGAAATCGATACGCGCGCTGGAAACGGCAATGGATGACGACAAGCGGATTCTGCTGGTTGCCCAGAAGAGTGCCGAGGTCGATGATCCGCAGGTGGATGACATTCATGAGATCGGTACGCTTTCCACCATTCTGCAGCTGTTGAAGCTGCCCGATGGCACCGTCAAGGTGCTGGTCGAGGGTTCCGAGCGCGCGAGTCTTGTCAAGTTTGAAACCACCGATGAATTTTTCTCGGCGCAGATCAAACCTCTGGGGCATGGTGAACAGGCCGGTGAGCGCGAGGTCGAGGTGCTGATGCGCTCCCTGCTGACGTTGTTCGACCAGTACGTGAAGCTGAACAAGAAAGTCCCGCCCGAGATCCTGACATCCCTGTCCGGGATCGATGAGCCCGGTCGCCTGGCTGATACCATCGCCGCACACATGGCGCTCAAACTGGACGAGAAACAACGCATCCTCGAAATCGAGAATGTGCGTGAGCGGCTTGAACACCTGATGGGTATGATCGAGGGCGAGATCGATGTCCTGCAGATCGAGAAACGCATCCGTGGCCGCGTCAAGCAGCAGATGGAGAAGAGTCAGCGCGAGTACTACCTGAACGAACAGATGAAGGCCATCCAGAAGGAACTGGGTGACATGGACGATGTGCCCAACGAAACCGATGAGTACCAGGAGAAAATCGAAAAGGCGGGCATGAGCAAGGAAGCGAAAGAGAAGGCCATGTCCGAGCTGAACAAGCTCAAGATGATGTCGCCGATGTCCGCAGAGGCAACGGTTGTACGCAACTACATCGACTGGCTGGTCAGTGCGCCCTGGAAAAAACGCACCAAGATCCGCCATGACCTGGCGCGTGCACAGACGGTGCTCGATGAAGATCACTACGGTCTGGACAAGGTCAAGGAACGTATTCTTGAATACCTCGCCGTGCAGCAGCGTGTGCGCAAACTGAAAGGCCCGATCCTGTGCCTGGTGGGGCCGCCCGGTGTCGGCAAGACCTCGTTGGGTCGTTCCATTGCGCGTGCGACCAACCGCAAGTTTACCCGTATGTCACTGGGTGGCGTGCGTGACGAGGCCGAGATTCGGGGTCATCGCAGGACCTACATCGGTTCGCTTCCAGGCAAGATTATCCAGAACCTGTCCAAGGTCGGCGTGCGCAATCCGCTGTTCCTGCTGGACGAGATCGACAAGATGTCGATGGATTTCCGTGGCGATCCGTCGTCTGCACTTCTCGAAGTGCTGGACCCGGAACAGAACTCGACCTTTGGCGACCATTACCTGGAAGTGGAGTTTGATTTGTCCGATGTAATGTTCGTCGCGACTTCCAACTCACTGAACATTCCTGGTCCTTTGCTGGATCGTATGGAAGTCATCCGTATCCCCGGGTACACCGAGGACGAGAAGGTTAATATCGCAACCCGTTACCTGTTGCCCAAGCAGATCAAGAATGCCGGCCTCAAGGAAGACGAGCTGAGTATCAGTGAAAAGGCAATCTATGACATTGTGCGTTTCTATACCCGTGAGGCGGGCGTGCGAAACCTCGAGCGCGAGCTTGCCAAAATCTGCCGCAAGGTGGTGAAGGAACTGTTGCTGAAAGAAGGTGAGGGCAAGATTTCCGTAACACCGCGCAACCTTGAAAAGTATCTCGGTGTACGGCGCTTCCGTTACGGGCTGGCCGAAGAGAATGACCAGATCGGTCAGGTCACCGGCCTGGCATGGACCGAGGTGGGTGGTGAACTGCTGAGCATCGAGTCAACCATCGTTCCCGGCAAGGGTCGGCTTATTCACACCGGCCAGCTGGGCGATGTGATGCAGGAGTCGATCCAGGCGGCGACCACCGTTGTGCGCAGCCGTGCCGAAGCGCTGGGTATCGAGGAAGATTTCTATCAGAAATACGATATTCACGTTCACGTGCCGGAAGGCGCTACCCCGAAGGATGGCCCGAGTGCCGGTGTGGGTATGTGTACCGCGCTGGTGTCCGCACTGACGCGTATTCCGGTTCGCGCTGATGTTGCCATGACCGGCGAGATCACCTTGCGCGGTGAAATTTTACCTATCGGCGGACTCAAGGAGAAGCTGCTGGCAGCTCATCGTGGTGGTATCACTACCGTGTTGATTCCAGAGGAAAACCGCAAGGATCTGGCGGAAATTCCCAAGAACGTCAAGGACAAGCTGGAGATTCTTCCTGTCAAATGGATCGATGAGGTGCTGGAGGTTGCGTTGCAACATCCGCCTGCACCACTGTCCGGGAAAGGTGAAGAAAAAGCAGGTGACAAGGTCAAGGACAAGTCCAAAGCCGGCGGTAAAGGCAAGGCGCTTCGTACTCACTGACATTTTGTCTCAGGCCCGTCTTTCGTGTAATTACGAATCTTTTACACGGAAGACGGGCTTTTTATTTGACGCGTCTGTCACACCCTTGGTATAAAACCGGGCGTGCATGCCGGTGGTCCGAATTGGCCTTTCCTGGATACAGGGTTTAAGTTGTCTGGATCGAGTCCCGGTACGCGAATCGCATTATAATTTCCATTTTGATCCTGAGGGCCAAACTCGATGAATAAAGCCGAAATGATTGACGCCGTTGCTAGCTCCGCTGATCTGTCCAAGGCGGACGCAACACGGGCTGTCGATGCCGTGTTAGACACCATTACCGAAACGCTGCGTAAGGGTGATTCTGTCACGCTCGTGGGTTTTGGCACTTTTGAAGTTCGCGCCCGTGCTGCGCGTGCCGGCCGTAATCCCCAGACCGGTGAAACTATCCAGATCAAGGCGTCAAACTCGCCTGCATTCAAGGCTGGTAAAGCGTTTAAGGATGCCGTAAACTAGCGCGCTTTCCTCGAGGGTGCTTAGCTCAGCTGGGAGAGCGTCGCCCTTACAAGGCGAATGTCGGGGGTTCGATCCCCTCAGCACCCACCAAGGATATGGAGCGGTAGTTCAGCTGGTTAGAATACCGGCCTGTCACGCCGGGGGTCGCGGGTTCGAGTCCCGTCCGCTCCGCCACCTTAAGCAGAACGGGCGTCCACATGGGCGCCCGTTTTTATTTTCAGGGCGCTATAATGCGCCTTTACTTCAAAAACACATAAAACACGGATAAGCGGGATTTACCTATGTTGCAAGCGTTTCGCGAACGGGTCATGGGCTGGTTGGGCTGGGTCATAATCGGACTCGTGATCATGACCTTTGCTCTCTTCGGGCTGGGGTCCTACCTGCAGGACAAGAGCCAGGTCTATGCGGCCAAGGTCAACGATACAGAGATATCTCCCCGGGAGCTGCAGCAGGCCTACCAGCAACAGCGTGCACGCATGCAGGAAATGATGGGCGATGCCTATAACCCTGCGCTGATCGATGACGCTCTGCTGCGCAAGCAGGCGCTGGATGGATTGATCAACCGTGAGCTGTTACTGCAGGCTGCGCGTGATAACGGGCTGACGATCAGTGATGCATTGCTGGCCGCACAGATACACGCCATACCGGCTTTCCAGGAAGATGGGGAATTTTCCGAAAAGCGCTACCGCGACCTTGTTACACGTCGTGGACAAACTGTTTCACAGGTTGAATATGCGACTCGCAACAGTCTGTTGACCGAACAGTTACTGAGTGGTGTGGGCGGGACGGTTTTTGTGACAGCGGGCGAGCTCGATCGCGCCTACCGGCTGCAAAACCAGAAACGTGATTTTGCCTACCTGATTGTATCTGCCAAGCCGTTTGAGTCCACAGTCAAGATCAACGAGGAACAGATCAAGACATATTACGAGAAGCACATCGACGATTTCATTGTGCCGGAACGGGTGAAACTCTCCTACCTGCGTTTGAACAGTGACGGGCTTGGAGATTCACTGGAAGTCAACGAAGCCGACCTGGAAGCTTATTACGAAGCGCGCAAGGTGTCGTTGAAGACCAAAGAGCAACGTCGTGCCAGCCATATTCTCATTTCAGTAGCAGCTGATGCTGATGAGGAAACAGTAGCAAAAGCCAGGGCCGAAGCGGATGCTATACGCGCAAGGCTGGCCGCTGGTGCCGACTTCGCCGAACTGGCGAAGGAAAATTCCGACGATCCAGGTTCAGCAAAGCAGGGTGGTGACCTGGGATTCTTCAACACTGGAGACATGGTGCCGGAGTTCGATAAAACGGTGTTCGCCATGGAGAAAGGTGACGTTTCCGAGCCAATCCGCACCCAGTTCGGTTTCCATATCATCAAGCTGACTGATGTGAAGGGCGGTGAAATCCCCCCACTCGCCGAAATTCGCGATGACCTCGTACGTGAAATGCAGCAGGAAAAGATTGATGAGATTTTCTACGAGCAGGTCGAGCAGCTGACTAACCTGAGTTATGAGAATCCTGACTCACTTGACGCAGCTGCCGAAGCGCTCGGCCTGGAAGTCCAGTCGTCTGACTGGCTTGATGCGAAAGGTGGTCCCGGTATCGGTCAATACCCGAAAGTGGTCGCAGCGGCATTTTCCGATGATGTGCTGGAAGGCGGTAATAACAGTGAACCGGTAGAAGTCGGCCCTAACGATGTGATTGTGGTAAGGGTCGAGGAACGGCAGTCAGAGCACCAGGCGCCACTTGAAGATGTCCGCGATGAAGTCATCGCAGGGCTTAAACAGGAACTGGCGGCCGAGGCCGCGCGTTCCCGTGGCGAGAGCCTTATGACGCGCCTGGAAGAGGGTGGTGCAACCCTGGAAGAACTGAATAACCAGGACTACTATGCTTACAGAAAAGCGGAAGGAGTTACCCGTGCAACAGGCGGCTTCAACCCGGAAGTCATGCACAAGGCGTTCACCCTTGCGCGCCCGCAGGAGGGCAAGCCGGTGGATTACAGTTTTGCATTGTCCAACGGCGATTTTGCATTGATACGCCTGACTGCAGTGACTGATGGAGATCCTTCCGAACTCAAACCGGAGCAGCGAACGCAGATGGCGCGTGGTTACGAGAATATGTACCGTTCACTGGAACTTGATACCCTGATCCGTGATCTGCGTGCCCGGGCCGATATTGTGATTCCGCAGGATAGCGAGTAAGCACGCGCCGCATGTTGCGCCTCCAGCTCCACTGGCAAATACTGATTGCGCTGGTGCTGGCGGTGGTTGCCGGGCGTTTAAGCGGGGTAGATGGCGACCTTCTCGGCGTTACACTTTATCCCGTCTACGAGTTTATCGGTGCATTGTTCATGAATGCGCTGAAAATGATCATCGTTCCGTTGATCGTTTCAACCATTATCACCGGTGTATCGGGCCTGGGTAATACGCAGGGGCTTGGTCGGCTGAGTGGAAAAACCCTGCTGTTTTATTTAACAACAAGCCTGTTGGCGATCATGGTCGGACTGATGTTCGTCAACCTGATTAACCCCGGCATTATTGACGGCACACCGGCACGCGAAGTGCTGGGTTTGAGTGAGGCGGCCGCAAATGAAGCCGCACAGAAAGTGCAGGGACGTTCTGCTTCAGACCTGACCGATGTCTTCCTCAGTATGGTGCCGCCAAACGTAGTGGCGGCTGCTGCCAACGGCCAGATGCTCGGGCTGATCTTTTTCAGTCTGTTGTTCGGCTACTTTCTTACACGGATCGATCGTGAAGCCGGTGATTTGCTGTCACGGTTCTGGTCCGGCGTGGCCGATGTCATGATGGCAATGACAGGCCTGATCATGAAGTTTGCGCCGCTGGGCGTGTTTGGCCTGGTGGCGAAGACGGTCGCCGAAATCGGTCCTGACCAGCTCAATGCGCTGGCCTTTACCCTGGGCAGTTTTACCCTCAGTGTGCTGCTGGCACTGGCCTTCCATGTGCTTGTCACGCTCCCGTTGCTGTTATGGCTGGTGGGTCGGGTCAACCCGGTGAAGCAGTTCCAGGCCATGATGCCGGCCATGCTGACCGCTTTTTCGACGGCCTCGTCATCAGCCACCCTGCCATTGACCATAGAATGCGTGCGGGACAATGCAAAAGTGTCCAACCGCACCGCGAGTTTTGTTTTGCCGCTCGGCGCTACCGTCAATATGGATGGTACCGCCCTGTATGAATGTGTTGCGGCAATGTTTATTGCACAGGCCTACGGGTTGCAACTTGATCTTGTGACGCAATTTACCGTGGTGTTGGTGGCTTTGCTGACATCGATTGGCGTGGCAGGTATCCCTGCGGCCAGCCTGGTGGCGATCACGATCATTCTTGCCACGATCGGGCTACCGGTGGAGGCCATTGGCCTGATTCTGGCGGTGGACCGTATCCTGGATATGTTCCGTACGTCGGTTAACGTGTTCAGTGATTCCTGCGGGGCGGTGATTATTGCCCGGACCGAGGGGGAGACGGGCGTTTTACAAGGTTGATGTTTTTCGTCGAAGGTGGGCGTGCGTTTTTTTCAGGCGGCGATTTGCCCGCTACGCGGGTTCCCTGCGCTTCTCGACATTTTGCGCGCTCGCTAAACTCACGATCCGCGCTGGCGTGCGAACCGCTCAGACAGAAGCTCGCTTGATCGCAAAATGTCTGCGATGCTCGGCTGCATCGATGCCTGAAAAAAACGCACGCCCACCCTCGACTTGCTCCGTGCTGGTGCCAGCCAATTCGTCATTGCGAGCGCAGCGAAGCAATCTTTTTCAGCCTCGCACTGGTTCCAGAAGATGGCTTTGTGCTGCTCGCAATGACGGGGTGACTAACACCTCGACACCCTGACTTCAGTCATCCAGTGGAGGCATACCGGTGGTGTTGTAACCGGCATCAACGTAGGTGACTTCACCCGTGATACCGGACGCCAGGTCAGAACAGAGGAAAGCCGCTGCGTTGCCGACTTCGTCGATGGTGACATTCTTGCGCAAGGGTGAAGTGCGTTCCATCAGGTCGAGCATTTTCCGGAAATTACTGATGCCTGCCGCTGCCAGGGTCTTGATCGGGCCGGCGGAGATGGCATTGACGCGGATGCCATCCGGGCCGAGGCTTTGTGCCATGTAGCGCACATTGGCTTCCAGGCTGGCCTTGGCGAGGCCCATGACGTTGTAGTTCGGCATGGCCTTCTCGGCGCCGTAGTAGCTCAGGGTCAGCAGGGCGCCGTCACGGCCTTCCATCATCCGGCAACCGGCCTTGGCCAGCGCAGAGAAGCTGTAGGAACTGATTTCGTGTGCAACGCGGAAGCCTTCGCGGCTGACGGACTCAAGGTAGTCACCTTCCAGCTCGGCGCGCGGTGCGAAGGCGACCGAGTGAACAATGATATCCAGGTGGTCCCAGTAGTCGTCGAGGTGGTCGAAGACGGCGTCGATCTGCTCATCATCGGAGACGTCGCAGGGTACGATGATTTCCGTTCCGCATTCGCCGGCCATTTTTTCCACCCGGTCGCGCAGTTTCTCGTTCTGGTAGGTGAAGGCGAGCTCGGCGCCTTCGCGTTGCATGGCCTTGGCGATGCCCCAGGCAATCGACCGGTTGCTGGCGAGTCCAACGATGAGCGCACGTTTGCCGGTTAGAAATCCCATGGCTGCTTCTGACCTCTGTCTGATAGTTTGATGGCGCTAAGGTACCGGAAAACCGTGGCGACGGGAAGTCCTGTGAAAGCCCGCCTGCGCACCCTATAATGCGGGCTCATGCATGCGCTACACACGCGGTTCGACAGGCTGGACGGATTTCTCAGGGGGCTGGGATGGTTCCTCGTCAGTATTGCCGTTACAGCCTGCGGTGATCAGCCGTGGAACAGCCCCTATCCGCCCGATCAGGCGGGCAAGAATATTCTCTATTCCTCGTTCAGCGCGCGGCCCAAACACCTGGACCCGGCACAGTCGTACAGCTCAAACGAAGTGGTGTTTACCGGCCAGATCTACGAACCGCCCCTGCAATATCATTTCCTGAAGCGACCTTACCAGCTGGAACCGCTGACTGTTTCGCAGATGCCTGAACCCTATTATCTGGATGAGCAGGGCAATCGTCTGTCCGACGATGCAGCGGATACCTCTATCGCCTACAGCGTCTACGATATCGAGATCAAGCCAGGTATCCGTTACCAGCCACATCCCGCCTTTGCGAAACATGCCAGTGGGGCCTTTGTTTATCACGATCTCGATATCACAGACAGTGATGACTTCAGTGCGCTTGCGGATTTCCCCCTGACCGGCAGCCGCGAACTGGTGGCGGCCGATTATGTTTACGAGATCAAGCGGCTTGCACATCCACACCTGCATTCACCGATTTTCGGCTTAATGGCGGACTACATTGTCGGCCTTGAAGAATATGCCGTAACGTTGCAAAAGGCTGTTGATGAAGGTGAAAAATCAGCCAATGCAGCGTTAACACTGAAGCTGGATGATTACCCGCTGAAAGGCGCAACAGTACTCGACCGCTACCGTTATCGCATTACGGTGCGTGGCAAATACCCCCAGTTTCGTTATTGGCTGGCCATGCCGTTTTTTGCACCGGTACCCTGGGAGGCTGATGTGTTCTATAACCAGCCGGGTATGAAGGAACGCAACATCACACTGGACTGGTACCCGGTCGGCACCGGGCCTTACATGCTCACGGTAAATGATCCAAACCGACAGATGGTGATGGAACGCAACCCGAATTTTCGTGGTGAGGTTTACCCGGACAGTGGTGAGCCCGCTGATATGAAGGCGGGTTTTCTTGAGGATGCCGGTCGCAACGTCCCGTTTATAGACCAGGTTATTTACAGCCTGGAAAAAGAAGCTATCCCGACATGGAACAAGTTCCTGCAGGGCTATTACGATGCGTCCGGTGTGAGTTCGGACAGTTTCGACCAGGCCATTCAGGTGGGTGGCGGTGGTTCTATCTCACTGACACCGGAGCTCCAGGCCAAGGGTATCCACCTGAATACGGCCGTTTCAACCTCGATCTATTACACGGGTTTCAACATGGTTGACCCGGTTGTGGGGGGTAACAGTGAGCGTGCACGCCTGCTGCGCCATGCCATTGCCATTGCCATGGACTACGAAGAATACATCTCTATCTTTGCCAACGGGCGTGGTATTCCCGCACAGAGTCCCTTGCCGCCGGGTATTTTCGGTTTTCGTGAAGGCAAGGAAGGCGTAAACCCCTGGGTATATGACTGGACACCGCAAGGCCCGAAGCGTAAATCCATCGAAGCAGCGCGACGCCTGCTCGCGGAAGCCGGTTACCCGGATGGCCGCGATGTGAAAACCGGCAAGCCGCTGGTGCTGTACCTCGATGCCACCGGTGGCGGGCCGGATGACTCTGCACGCCAGAACTGGATCCGTAAACAGTTCAACAAGCTGGACATACAGCTACAGATTCGTAACACCGACTACAATCGTTTTCAGGACAAGATGCTCAAGGGCACGGCACAGATTTTCCAGTGGGGCTGGAATGCCGATTACCCGGACCCGGAAAATTTCCTGTTCCTGCTCTATGGCAAAAATGCCAAGTTCAAAAAGAACGGTGAGAATGCGGCCAACTACAGTAATCCGGAATATGATCGCCTGTTCGACAAAATGAAAAACATGCCCAATGGCCCGGCGCGCCAGGCCATTATTGATCGCATGGTCGACATCCTGCGCCGCGACGCGCCGTGGGTATTTGGCTTCCATCCCAAGCAGTTTGTGCTGTACCACGACTGGTACTTCAACGCCAAGCCCAACCTGATGGCCAATAATACGCTTAAATACAAGCGTATCGACCCCGTAGTGCGCGAGCAAAAGCGGCGTGAGTGGAATAAGCCGATTGTCTGGCCGCTGGGCCTGATGGGTTTGTTACTGGTGTTGATGGTGATTCCGGCTGTGATCGGTTACAGGCGCCACGAAAACCGGCGCATGCTGGCGGAGACAGACAGATGATCGCCTATATCATTCGTCGTCTGTTGTATGCCATCCCGATTCTCATCGGCGTTAACCTGATTACCTTTGTATTGTTCTTTGTGGTCAACAGTCCCGACGATGTGGCGCGTATGCATCTCGGAATGAAACATGTCACAGCGGAAGCGGTGGAAAAATGGAAGGCCGAACATGGCTATGATCAACCCCTGCTGTATAACAGGGATGCGCAGGGCGCTGAGAAGCTGACGGACACCATTTTCTTCGACAAGTCAGCCAGGTTGTTTGCCTTTGATTTCGGTTCATCCGATGCAGGGCGTAACATCGGTGATGACATCAGCAAGCGCATGTGGCCAAGCCTTGCCATTGCTATCCCGACATTACTGCTGGGTCTGCTGGTACATATCAGCTTTGCCATGCTGCTGGCATTTTTCCGTGGTACCTACCTGGACCTGTCAGGCGTAGTGCTGACGGTTGTACTGATGTCGATTTCGGGCCTGTTTTACATCATTGCCGGCCAGTACCTGTTCAGCAAGGTTCTGCATCTTGTTCCAATCTCGGGTTACGAACCGGGCTGGCAGGCATGGCGCTTTGTGTTGTTGCCAGTGCTGATAGGCGTGTTTTCCGGCCTGGGCTCCAGTGGCCGCTGGTACCGGACTATCTTTCTGGAAGAGATCGGTCGCGACTACGTGCGCACTGCGCGGGCCAAGGGGTTACCGGAACTTAGACTGCTGTTCACTCATGTGCTGAAGAATGCCATGGTGCCGATTCTTACCGGCGTGGTCGTGATATTGCCCTTGTTGTTTATGGGCAGCCTTATCATGGAGTCTTTTTTCGGTATTCCGGGACTGGGCAGCTACACCATCGAGGCTATCCAGAAACAGGATTTTGCCATCGTGCGTGCCATGGTGTTCCTGGGTTCGGTGCTGTACATCATCGGCCTGCTGCTCACCGACCTGTCCTACACGCTGGTTGACCCGAGGATACGCCTGTCATGATCAAGCCGGTAATCCTGTGGACCGACGCGCTGGTGTTCCTGCTGGTGGTGATAGTCGTTGCTTTCGCGCTTTATGCGCGACGCCATGAACACTTGCGGGCGCCGTGGCGGGAAGTCGTCAAGGGACGTATCGCCATTGCCTCCCTGGTGGTGCTGGCGTTCTACACGTTGACCGGTCTGCTCGATTCCATGCATTACCGCAAGGCACTGCCCGTACAGAATGGCCAGGTCGAAATGCAATACGCCGGTGAAGTCGTCAGTGTTCTGGATGACCTGCTCGGTGGGGTCGGGACCCAGGTGGAGAAAACCTATTCCGCCCCGTTTGCGACAACACTATATACACGTGAAACTGTGGTCGATGAGAAGGGTGTATCACGGCGGATTTTCCCCCGCCTGAAATACGGGGGAGCGCACCTCGAAAATCCTGAACGGGATCGGGCGGCTGACATTGCCCGTCGATCCCTGAAATCTGCCGGACAGGCTGTCCTGGTGATGCTGGGGCTGACTGTAGTGCTGTCACTGTTGCTTGCCCGGCACTGGACGTGTTCCGCCAGGGAAGCCGTGCAACGTATCCTGCGCGGCAAGACAGAGGTTCCGTGGCGCACAGGACTGTTCACCCTGTTCCTGTTTGCCCTGCTTGCCGCGCTGATTGTAAACCTTGCCAGTGCCTGGCATGTCCTGGGTACCGACAAAGTGGGCAAGGATGTACTCTACCAGACCATCAAGAGCATCCGTACTGGCCTGGTCATCGGTACGCTTACCACACTGGTGATGCTGCCGTTTGCCGTGTTCCTCGGCATGATGGCCGGCTATTTCCGTGGCTGGGTCGATGACGTGATCCAGTATCTGTATACCACGCTGAACTCTATCCCCGGCGTGTTGCTGATTGCCGCCTCCGTGCTGATGATGCAGGTGTACATGGACACGCACCCGGAACTGTTTGAAACCATGGCCGAGCGTGCCGACCTGCGCCTGCTGTTCCTGTGTCTGATCCTGGGCATCACCAGCTGGACCGGGTTGTGCCGTTTGCTGCGAGGGGAAACACTCAAGCTGCGCGAACTCGATTATGTGCAGGCAGCGAATGCCTTTGGCGTACCGCGGTTGGTCATCATGGTCCGTCACCTGCTGCCGAACCTGATGCACCTGGTGCTCATTGCCGTGGTCATTGATTTCAGCGGCCTGGTGCTGGCCGAAGCGGTATTGTCCTACGTTGGTGTCGGTGTCGATCCGACCACCATGAGCTGGGGTAATATGATCAACCGTGCGCGGCTGGAAATGGCGCGTGAACCCATGGTGTGGTGGTCATTACTGGCCGCGTTCACGTTTATGTTTACCCTGGTGCTGGCAGCCAACCTGTTTTCCGACGCGGTGCGCGATGCCTTTGACCCAAGAATGCGGCGATAACCCATGACCCGGACACTCCTCGAAGTCAAAGACCTGAAAGTCCGCCTCGGCAGCGGCGACAATGCCGTGCGCCCGGTGGATGGCATAAGTTTCAGCATAGCGCGCGGCGAAACATTTGCCCTGCTGGGAGAGTCCGGTTGTGGGAAATCCATGACCGCACTGTCACTGTTACGCCTGTTACCGCAACCCGCCGGCGAGATTACTGCAGGCTCGGTAAAGCTCGACGGCGAAGAACTGCTGGCATTGCCGGAATCCGGTATGCGCCGTATACGTGGTGCGCGCATAGCCATGATCTTCCAGGAACCGCAGACCTCCCTCAACCCGGTCATGACCATCGGTGAACAAATCAGTGAAAGCCTGGCCTTGCACAAGGGGCTGGAAGGCGACGCAGCGCGACAGGAAGTGATTCGACTGCTCGATGCCGTCGGCATACCTGATGCCGCACGGCGCCATGATGAGTACCCGCACCAGCTGTCCGGGGGTATGAAACAGCGGGTGATGATTGCCATGGCACTGGCCGGTGACCCGGACCTGCTGATTGCCGACGAACCGACAACGGCGCTGGATGTCACCATCCAGGCACAGGTGCTGGAACTGATTGCAGCGTTACAACGTGAACGTGGTATGGCCGTGCTGCTGATTACACACGACCTTGGCGTGGTCGCCGGCATGGCGGATCACGTTGCAGTGATGTATGCCGGACAGATCATCGAACAGGCCCCCCGTGATGCCTTCTACAGTGACCCGCATCACCCCTACAGTCAGCGGTTATTTGCAGCGTTACCCGATAGCAGCAAGCGCGAGCAGCGGCTGACGGTGATACCCGGTACCGTGCCGCCGCTCAACCAGGTTTTCCATGCCTGCCGCTTCGCCGAGCGTTGTGACCGTGCCTGGGACGTTTGCAGGCAGGTTGCCCCTGACTGGTTTGACGAGGGAAGTGACCGTGGTATGCGTTGCCACCTTGCCGACCCGACACGCAGTGTGCCGGAATCCGCCACTTCCCGGCCGGATAACGTAGTGGAGAAGGTTGCAGCAACGGCTGTGGGTGCAGGTGACGAGCTGCTGGAAACCCGCGACCTGCAAGTGTACTTCCCGATCCAGAAAGGTCTGTTTCGCCGTACCGTGGGCTACGTGCGCGCAGTCGATGGGGTCAGCCTGTCAATTCCCCGTGGTAAAACGGTTGCACTGGTTGGTGAATCCGGGTGCGGCAAGACAACCGCCGGCAAAGGTATCCTGCAATTGCTGAAACCGACCGGTGGATCGGTCTGTTTCGAGGGCACCGACCTGACAGTATTGCGGGGGGAAGCCTTGCGCAAACGCCGCTCGGAGTTCCAGATTATTTTCCAGGATCCGTTTTCATCCATGAATCCGCGTATGAATATCGGCGACATCATCGAAGAGGGTATGATCGCGCAGGGTATCGGTGGTGATGCAACACAACGCCGCCGTCGTACCGACAAGTTGCTCGACCAGGTCGGTCTTCGCCCTGAACACCGTAGTCGCTATCCCCACCAGTTCTCCGGTGGTCAACGCCAACGTATATGCATAGCCCGTGCGCTTGCCGTCGATCCAAAACTGATTGTCTGTGATGAACCGACCAGTGCGCTGGATGTTTCAGTGCAGGCGCAGATCCTGAACCTGCTGAAAGACCTGCAAAGTGAGCTGGGGTTTTCCTACCTGTTCATTACCCATGACCTCTCGGTTGTATCCTACCTCGCCGACCGTGTGGCGGTGATGTACCTTGGGCGTATTGTGGAAGAGGGCAGCGTCAGTGATGTACTGGACAATGCGCAGCATCCGTACACGCAGGCCCTGCTGTCTGCAGTGCCGACGCTGGACAAGGATACGCAGCGCGAGATCATTCGACTGGAAGGCGACTTGCCCTCACCGGCGAATCCACCTGCCGGTTGCCATTTCCACCCCCGTTGCCCGCAGGCCTTCGATGCCTGCCGTGAGTCATATCCGCCGGTGGTGCAGTTAAGTGAAGGGCATACGGCGCGTTGCCATTTACTGGTTGGTCCGGAGGAATAACACCAGCCCGCGACTTGTCCGCTACCATATCCGTCGATTCGTCTTTCATTGACAAGTAAATTCTAATTAGTCTTGAATCGACCCGAAATTGCCGTTCACGTTATTCTATCCGATCGTTCGGATGTATGGTATTTCGTCATTCCGGCGCATGCCGGAATGACGGGAATGCTAGACGACGGGTTCTGGCCGAAAGCAGACTTTACTAAGACCACTGTGGTAGTCAAAATGGGTGACAGGTCAATTGGGTCACAGATTGTGAAACTGAAACTTTAAATATCGTGGATTTTAAGCGACTCTCATACTTAAAACGTATCGTGCCTATTAATTAATCGTGATACTTAGATCTGATATATATCATTTATCTTACTGTTGATAGGTAATGGAGATTCAAAATGCGGCTAATTATTTTAATATCATTAGCACTTTTAGCCTCTTGTGCTGCGACTGGTCCAGCTTTCACTGAAAAGCCAGCGCATCGAAGTGACATGGTAAAAGTATATATTTTCAGGACCCATAGTCGAGCTGAAGCACGAAGTGCATCGATCGAGATAGACGGCGATAAGATTGGCAATCTTCGTGAACGCGGATATTTAGAGTCCGAGATAGCTCCTGGCAAACATGCCATCGAATCAAAATGGTGGTTTGATGCTGGTGTATCGAATTCACAATTTGTAGGCGACTTCGTCGCGGGTAAAGAATATTTTCTCAGGTTGTACGTAGACTTTCTGGGGTATAACACAGTAGCAACAGGTATGGCATCTATGCCTGTAGCGGTATCAGGAAGATTTGCAACGGGTATAATTCTATTAGATAAAGAGCATGCACTACCACTTATAAGAGATACCAGGTTATCAAAGTGAGAGTTAGTATTTGTGTGGCATATGCGCCAATCCAGAGCTGGAAATACTACATGGCAGTGAGCGTTCGCATTAATGTGTTCAATATCCACTCTTTGGATCTGATGGCTAAGTGAATTGTCAACAGTTTGTGTCTCACGCCTGAGAACCGGATGAAATAGTTGCCAAAACAGGTCGAGTGCCAGGAATTCATTCGAGCTGATGTAATTACAACAAATTTATGCGGTTAACTCACTATATGTTGCAGCCAGAATTAGGGGTTGGGCGTGAGGCGGGTAGCGTCTAAAAATGTATAACGAGACACGGGGTCTCGTTAATACCACTATTATGAGTCGTAGCCAAATGGAAGGAAGAGTTATAACACTTGGATGGGTAACAATAATTCTAGCAATCTGGGGTGTTGCTTGGGCTACGGTGTGGAGTGTATTTAGTCATTCAGCTAAGCAGAGGCGAATTCACATTGAGAAACAAGGTATGTGGATTATCTTTTGGTTTTCCCTTAGTGCCGTAGCGATTGCATTATTTGCCTTTGCACTTGAGGAGGCAGGAGCGGAAAAACAATCGGTTGTAATAATTCCTTCTGGTATCGCTGGCTGTATTCTATTAGTTATCGCTATATGGACGCTAATTAATCCACACCCAGATCGCATCAAGGGGATTTACTGGCCTGCTGTGATGGCCACGTTAGCTGTAGGCATATCTTTGCTAATACTCCCGGCGCTCCTTAAAGATGCATGGTTATTATGGTTTGCATTATTCTGGTTACTACTTGTGAGTGCAATACAGGTTTTTGTTCATCTTAAGCGGTTGCTTGGTAATGAAAACTCATAACTAGGCGGCCAAGGTGGACGGCTTCGCCGCCACTTGCCTTGATCGTTGAATGTCCGCTTTCGCTGAATATTTATATTCCTGAAAGTCTTCTTCTGGCCGAAGCAGGACTGACAATCGCCCATAAATATGGATTACGGTGTGCGCCAGAATTACGGGATCCATTGTGTTCAGTTACCCTCTATATCGTACTGAACAAGTCCCGGGGCAATTCAAACCACCTGCGCCAGGGGAGATTGCCGCGCTAATTGTAGGGAAAACACCGCCTCAACCTTGCTGCGCCGGTCTTGACGCATGTTAGACTGCGCGACTTAAAGTTTACGGGACAGGAAAAATAACCATGAGTCACCAGTCATTTCACCCGCCGCTACGCACCCTGATGGGCCCCGGTCCATCCGACGTTAACCCGCGCGTTCTCGAAGCCATGTCACGCCCGACCATCGGCCACCTTGACCCGATGTTCGTTGCCCTGATGGATGATATGAAGGTATTGCTGCGCTACGCCTTCCAGACCGATTACGATCTGGCCATGCCGGTGTCAGCACCGGGGTCGGCCGGGATGGAAACCTGTTTCGTGAATCTCGTCGAACCGGGTGACACGGTGCTGGTGTGCCAGAACGGTGTGTTCGGTGGTCGTATGAAAGAAAACGTCGAACGCTGTGGCGCGACCGCTGTGATGGTGGAAGATGAGTGGGGCAAGCCGGTCGACCCGAACAAGGTCGAGGAAGCGCTGAAAGCGAACCCGGATATCCGCCTTGTTGCCTTTGTTCACGCCGAGACATCGACGGGTGCAATTTCCGATGCGAAAACACTGGCCGAAATCGCTCATCGCCATGACTGCCTGATTATTGCCGACTGTGTCACCTCGCTGGGCGGTTCACCGTTGAAAGTATCAGAGTGGGGCCTGGACGCGGTGTATTCCGGTACACAGAAGTGCCTGTCGTGTACGCCGGGCCTGTCGCCTGTGACGTTCAGTCCTGCGGCCATCGAGCGTATCCAGAATCGCAAAAGCAAGGTGCAGAGCTGGTTTATGGATCTGAACCTGGTACTGGGTTACTGGGGCGGTGGTGCGAAACGTGCCTATCATCACACGGCGCCGATCAACGCGCTGTACGGTTTGCATGAATCGCTCGTCATTCTGGAAGAAGAAGGTATCGAGAATGCCTGCCAGCGTCACCAGCATAATCATAGTGCGCTGCGTGCCGGTATCGAGGCGATGGGGTTGTCATTTGTTGTTGACGAGGCATGTCGCCTGCCGCAACTGAACTCGGTCACGATTCCGGATGGTGTGGATGAGGCTGCTGTCCGGTCGCGCCTGCTGAATGAATATAACCTGGAGATCGGCGCCGGTCTCGGCCCGCTGGCTGGCAAGATCTGGCGTATCGGTCTGATGGGTTTTGCAAGTAACCAGACGAATGTTCTGTTATGCCTGGGCGCGCTTGATGCTGTGCTGACCGACATGAAGGCACCAATCAAGTCCGGTGTGGCTGTCGAGGCAGCAATGAAGGTGTTTGCTTCCTGAGACATTTCCGAACCGGTGGGCCATTATTCCGGGCAATAAAAAGCCCGCCTCCTTATTAACGGGAGGCGGGCTTTTTTTGTTTCAGGCTTACGGAGTGGAGCCGTTGCCAGTTGCGGCAGGTGCGTCTTCGCCTGCTGTGGTGCTGTCAGCAGAAGCGTCCTGACCTCCTTCCTCACTGGCCTGCTCGTCTGCAGCCGGGGCTACCGGTAACGGCGTGGGGGCAGGCGCCGGGGCAACGGCAATTTCCACGATCTCAATATCAGCCTTTCCGCGCAGACTCTGAATGTAATCCTGCACACGCTGGTTTCGTACCATCATTTCCAACTGGGGTTTCACCTGCTCGAAGGGCGGAGGTGAAGGCTGCCGCGAGTCTTCAAGCAGAATGATGTGCCAGCCAAACTGGGTTTTGACCGGTTCCTTTGTATAGGAGCCTTTTTCCATACCGACAACCGCGTCGCTGAATGGCTTGACCATCGACTTGGGCGCGAACCAGCCAAGGTCGCCACCGCTCTTGCCGGACGGGCCGGTGGAATTTTTCTTTGCCAGTTCGGCAAAGTCTGCACCCTTGTCAAGTTCGCCGATCAGCTTTTCTGCTGTCTCCTTGTCTTTGACCAGGATATGACGCGCCTTGTATTCATTACCGGTCTGAACCTTTTCATCGTACAGCGCTTTCAGTTCTTCGTCGGTGATCGGGTTCTTCGCCAGCTGTTGCTGGAAAGCGGCAGAAGCGACTACAGCACGACGCTGCAAATCGATTTGAGCCTGAACTTCAGGCGATTTGTCGACGCCCTGTGCCAGGCCGTCCTGGCGGACCAGTTCGAGGCTGATGATTTCCTCGAGCACCGCTTTCTTGTCGGTCGGGCTGCCCGGTGAGCGGCGCTGACGCTGTTCCATATACAGGTTTACGGTGTTTTCGGTGATTGGCGTGCCGTTCACCGTGGCCAGAACCTTGCTGTCATCGGTGGCGACGGCGGGTGTCGTGGCAGCCTTTTCAGTGGTGCTGTCATCAGCAGGTTTCTGACAGGCTGTCAGTGTGCCGGCAAGCGCCAGCGCAAGTGTCAGGTAGCGAAGTTTCATGGTTTCTTCCTTGTCGTGGTTTTGTTTCAGGATGAGGTTTCAGACGGCGTTGACGCCTTGATACTCAGGGCGTGGATTTCTGTATGCATAATATCATCGACAGCGTCATAGACGAGACGGTGACGCTGTATCAGGGATTTTCCTTCAAAACTATCCGAGATAATTTCGACATCAAAGTGACCGGCGCCGCCGGCACTGGCGTGGCCGACGTGCTTGTGACTTTCGTCCTGGATGTTCAGTTGCTGCGGTGCAAAGGTTTTTTCCAGTCGCTCGCGAATCATGCTGATACGTTCAGTTGTCATTCAGGGGAGAACCTTCTTAAAGGGTTTGACGTCGATACGTTCGTAAACGCCGGCGCTGACATAAGGGTCGACATCGGCCCACTGGCGCGCTTCTTCAAGTGAGTCGAATTCAGCGACCACCAGGCTGCCGGTAAAACCGGCTGCGCCCGGGTCTTCACTGTCGATGGCCGGGTGCGGGCCGGCGAGAATCAGGCGGCCCTGGTTTTGTAATGCCTCAAGGCGTTCCACGTGAGAGGGCCGTGCCGACAGGCGTTTGTCCAGCGTGCCGGGCCTGTCCTGGCTGATAAAGGCATACAGCATCAGGACTCTTCCCCGGATTCTTCCTCGATCATGTAACGCCCAAGGTAAAAGCCCTGGCCGACAACAAAGGCGAAGGTAATGCCGAGCATGCCAAACAGCTTGAAGTTGACCCAGGTTTCTTCCGAAAAGGTGTAGGCGACATACAGGTTCAGCAGCCCGATACTGATGAAAAAGCTGATCCACATCCAGCTGAGGCGGAGCCATACAGGGTGCGGTGCCTGGATGGCGTGGCTCATCATACGTTCGACGATGGGTTTCTCGCCAATCCAGTGGCTGCCGAGGAAGGCGGCGGCAAAAAGCCAGTTAACAACACTGGGCTTCCATTTAATAAATACCGGGTCACGCAGGAACAGGGTCAGGCCACCAAAGAACAGCAGTAACCCGAAGGTGATGAGGTGCATTTTTTCAAAGCGGCGGTGGCGTATCCAGAACACCAGCGTCTGTATGGCGGCGGCACCGATAGCGACAGCTGTTGCCGTGTAGATATCCCCCAGCTTGTAGGCGATGAAAAACAGCAGAATGGGGAAAAAATCGTAAAGAAACTTCATTGTGACTTTCGTACTCTCATGTTCTGGCAAATATCCGTGCTGTCAGTGCAGCGTACGGTCGATGCTCCATTTGCGGTAGTAGCGATCCATGACTTCGCGGACATGGGGCGGGTAGTTTAGCAAGTCCATCTGCTCCATGCCTTCTGAAAAGAACTTTGGCGCGTCCTGGGGCAGGTGGCTGATCAGCGCCTGGAAGGCCGTGTCCATGGCATCAGTCTGGTGTGTCCGTGTTGCAACAATGGCCCGGTTCATCTGCAATACCCGCCATGGCCGCCCCGGGTTGTCTTTTTCCAGGTCCTCGCGGATGAAATCTGCCGTAGCATCGATGACTTCACCCATGGTCTGGTACAGGGTCAACAATTCATCCGGGGCACACATGGTGTTGGCCTGTTGCGCAAGCGCGTCGACAACAGGTTCCAGTAGCTGTATTTCGCCACCGTGCCGGCCAATCCAGCGTGCCATGCTGATGGTATGCGTCTGCAAATCCTGATGAACCTCGGGAAGCCCGAGCCGGGTGGCCCAGCCCAGTGTTTCTTCAAACAAACCCAGTGCGTACTCGCCGAGTTCAGTGACAGCATCTGCGGCGGGTTGGTTCCCGCTGCGGGCATCATATTCGGTGCGCCGCATGGCATCGAACAGCTGATTGAAGGTCTCGACCAGTACGGGCGGACTGGCGGGTTCCTCCGCAGGTGCGGAAGGCTGCAGGTCATAGCTGTCGAGCAACTCGGAAAGACAGGTGGACAGGCCTTCACGCAGGTTGGCTAGTGTCGGATCGGGTAATGACATGGGGCATTATCATACCGGATTGGCGGTATTCACGCAGGGGGAAGCGCCAGGGGCGGCGCTCCGGTACAATAGGCCGGATGGACATTTGCTACGATTTACACAGCCATTCAACGGCTTCTGACGGTACCCTGACCCCGGCCGGGCTGCTGGAGAGGGCCCGTGCGGCCGGCGTGGATGTATTGGCGCTGACCGATCACGATACGTTGGCCGGTCTTGCTGAAGCGCAAGTGGCTGCAGATGCGGCTGGCTTATCCCTTATACCTGGCGTGGAAATATCCGTCAGTTGGCAGCACATGACCATCCACGTGCTGGGTTTGAATGTCAGCCCCGCTTACCGGCCATTAATCGACGGGCTGGTCGGATTGCAGGACTACCGGGTATGGCGCGCCGAAGAGATTGCCCGCAAGCTAGAGAAGAGCGGTATCGCCGGTGCCCTGAAGGGTGCGCAAAACCACTGCAAGGGTGGCATTCTCAGTCGTACCCACTTTGCGCATTTCCTGGTCGAGGCGGGTCGTGCCGCTTCTGTGAGTGACGTTTTCAGGCACTACCTGGTGCGCGGCAAGCCGGGCTTTGTAGGTGGACAGTGGGCATCGATGGAAGATGCATTGCGCTGGATTACCGAGGCCGGTGGTCTGCCGGTCATCGCTCACCCGGCGCGCTACGGTCTTACACGCACCAAACTTAACCGGCTGGTCAGTGAATTCCAGGAAGCCGGCGGAGCGGGTATCGAAGTCGTATCCGGCAGTCATTCGCGGGATGAGACGCTTCACATGGCGGCAGTGGCAAGGACACATGGCCTGCTCGCTTCCTGTGGCTCCGATTATCACGGCCCGGAAAAACCCTGGGTGGAGCTTGGGCGATTGCGTGAACTGCCGGACGGCTGCACGCCGATCTGGCAGGCGGATAGCTGGCCGGTCACCGCATGAGTCAGTTATTCGAGATACACCCGGACAATCCGCAGCCACGATTGATCCGGCAGGCTGCACAGATTATCAGCGAGGGCGGAGTCGTCGCTGTGCCGACGGATTCCTGTTATGCACTGGTATGCCACCTTGATGACAAGATGGCGGTGGAGCGTATACAGCGCATCCGGCACCTCGACAAAAAACATAATTTCACCCTGTTGTGCCGAGACCTGTCGGAGATCGCCAACTACGCGCGCGTCAGTAATTATGCGTACCGTTTTCTCAAGTCACATACCCCGGGCCCCTACACCTTTATCCTGCGTGCTACCGCGGTCGTGCCGAACCGTTTGCAGCATAAAAAGCGCAAGACGATCGGTATCCGCGTGCCGGCCCACAATGTCGTGACGGATCTGCTGGGCGAGCTTGGACAGCCGGTGATGAGCGTGACACTGATTTTACCCGGCAGTGACTTTCCCGAAACCGATGCCGAAGATATCCGCGAAAAACTCGAACACCAGCTTGATCTGGTGATCGATGGCGGGCATTGTGGCATCGAACCAACAACGGTAGTCGACCTGACCGGCGATGTACCCGAAGTGACCCGCCACGGTAAAGGGCCGGTCGAGGAATTTGCCTGAAATGTTACAAACCGTTTTTATGCAGGACCTGACGCTGGTACAGCAGGTCAGTGCCTGGTTGTTGCCGGTGTTACTGGCGATTACCGTCCACGAAGTCGCTCACGGCTGGGTTGCGCGTATGTTCGGCGATCATACGGCCGAAATGATGGGCCGCCTGTCGCTCAACCCGCTGCGCCACGTCGATCCGATCGGTACCATTGTTGTGCCCGGGCTGATGTTGCTGATGCCTGGCGGTTTTGTGTTCGGCTGGGCCAAACCGGTCCCGGTCGACTGGCGTAATTTGCGGCGCCCCAAGCAGGATATGGTGTGGGTTGCCGCTGCCGGGCCGGCCGTCAACCTGGTGATGGGTCTGGGCTGGGCGCTGGTGGCGAGACTGGCGCTGGGCCTGCCGGCAGACAGCGGCATGGCACTGCCCCTGTTATTGATGGGCGTGGCCGGTATTCTGATCAACACCGTGCTGGCTGTCCTGAACATGCTGCCACTGCCACCGCTGGACGGCGGGCGCGTGCTGACCGGCCTGCTGCCGACGCGCTATGCCATACCTTTTTCACGTATCGAGCCCTATGGGTTCTGGATACTGATCTTTTTACTGATGACCGGGTCACTGGGCTGGTTGATGCGGCCGATGATGAACTTCGTACTGGGCCTTATGGTATCGGCTTCCGGTCTGCGTGTATGGGACTTTCAGCGTTTGCTGGATGCATTGATGTCGTGAATACAGAAATTTTAAGGAGCTGATCGACCTTGGCAAGCGCAACTGATAACCGGGTACTGTCAGGCATGCGACCGACCGGTCGCCTGCATCTTGGCCACTACCACGGTGTACTGAAAAACTGGGTGAACCTGCAGCATGAATATGACTGTTACTTCTTTGTTGCCGACTGGCACGCACTGACCACCCATTACGAAGACCCGCAGATCATCAGCGACAGCGTACTGGATATGGTCATCGACTGGCTGGCTGCCGGCGTCAACCCGGCCAGCGCCAAGTTATTTGTGCAGTCTGATGTGCCGCAGCACGCCGAATTGCATTTACTGTTATCCATGATTACACCACTGGGCTGGCTGGAGCGGGTGCCAAGCTACAAGGACCAGCAGGAGAAGTTGCGTGAACGTGATCTCGCGACTTACGGTTTCCTCGGTTACCCCTTGTTGCAAAGCGCGGACATCCTGATCTACCGCGCCGGATCTGTGCCTGTCGGTGAGGACCAGGTCGCGCACGTCGAGCTGACGCGTGAAGTGGCGCGCCGTTTCAATCACCTCTACGGTCGCGAACCGGACTTTGAGGAAAAGGCCGACGCGGCCATCAGGAAGATGGGCAAGAAAAACGCCAAACTGTATCGCGAGCTGCGCAAGCGCTACCAGGAGCAGGGCGATACCGAAGCACTGGACACCGGTCGCGCACTGCTCGACAGCCAGGGCAACCTGGCGATGGGTGATCGTGAGCGCTTGTTCGGCTACCTTGAAGGGGGCGGGCGAATCATCCTGCCCGAACCGCAGGCACTGCTGACACCGGCCTCGAAAATGCCCGGCCTGGACGGGCAGAAAATGTCCAAGTCCTACGGCAACACCATCGCCCTGCGCGACGACCCGGACGAAGTGGAAAAGAAACTGCGTACCATGCCTACCGACCCGGCGCGCGTGCGCCGCGACGACCCCGGCAACCCGGACAAGTGCCCGGTATTCCAGCTGCACCAGGTGTACTCGGACGACAACCGCCTGCAATGGGTGCGCGAAGGCTGCACCTCGGCGGGTATTGGCTGCCTGGACTGCAAACAGCCGATCATCGACGCCGTACGCAGTGAGCTGGCGCCAATCCGTGAACGTGCCCGCGAATTTGAGGAAGACCCGCAGCTGGTGCGTAATATTCTGCGTGAAGGTGGAGAGGCTGCGCGTGATGTAGCGGAAGAGACAATGGCTGAAGTAAGAGCTGTAATTGGTTTGAATTACTAGAGAAATTTCACTTAAACTTTCATACCGGCAATGTAAACCTGACCCGTCATACCGGCGCAGGCCGGTATCCATGTGGCCCCGTGCCATGGATTCCGGCCTGCGCCGGAATGAGAGGGTTGCCGGAATGACGGGTTTACGATTCAGTCCGGTTTCCAACAGCCCCACGGGTGTTACAATGCCTCCAACATCATCAGGGCTTATTGAATGACCGACACGCTGGCGCCACAGGACAACACTCCCGAACAAGCCGAAATGCCGTTTGCCTTTGTGCAGGGCGAAGCGGTCACGACACTGCCCAAAGACCTCTACATCCCGCCGGATGCGCTGGAGGTTTTTCTCGAGGCATTCGAAGGCCCGCTGGATCTGTTGTTGTACCTGATCCGCCGGCAGAACCTCGACGTGCTCGATATCCCGATTGCCGAAATCACCCGCCAGTACATGGACTACATCGACCTGATGCAGGACCTGCGGCTGGAGCTGGCCGCCGAGTACCTGGTAATGGCCGCCATGCTGGCCGAGATCAAGTCGCGCATGTTGTTGCCGCGCGTGGTGGAAAGCGAAGAGGAAGACGACCCGCGTGCCGAGCTGGTACGCCGCCTGCAGGAGTACGAACGCTACAAACAGGCTGCCGAAGATGTTGACCACCTGCCCCGTGTGGGACGCGACGTATTCCCGGTGGAGCTGGTCGGCCCCGAAAAACAGGCTGTGCCGAGGCCGCCGGAAGTCTCATTGCAGGAACTGCTGATTGCTGCGCGCGAGGCCATGACGCGCGCCGAGATGTTCACCAGTCACCATATCCAGATGGAGCCGTTGTCAGTTCGCGAGCGCATGTCGGCGGTCCTGGACTGCATCGGTGAAAAAGATTTCACCCCCTTCGGCAAACTGTTTACCGTCGAAGAGGGACGCATGGGTGTCGTTGTATCACTGCTGGCAGTACTGGAACTGATAAAGGAGTCCCTCATCGAGCTGGTGCAGTCAGAGCCCTTTGCGCCCATTTACATCAAGGCCGCGGGTTCGCACGCAGTGCTGGAAGAAGACGAACTGCCGGCGGTGTCCGGTGAATCCTGAACACGGGAACAGGAAAGCTATGAGCGAGAGCGATACACGTATCAAATACATTGTGGAGTCCGTGCTGCTGGCGTCCGGCAAGCCGCTGACGCTGGACAACATCCTTGCCGTGTTCGGTGACGGTGAAAAACCCGAACGTGACCAGATCCGCGACGCCATCACGGCACTCCAGGAAGACTACGCGGAGCGCGGTATCGAGCTGGTGCAGGTCGGCAGTGGTTACCGTATCCAGGTCGGGCAGGACATGGAGCCCTGGGTGTCGCGCCTTACCGAAGAAAAACCGCAGCGTTACACACGGGCACTGCTGGAAACCCTGGCGCTGGTTGCATACCGGCAACCGATCACGCGCGGCGAAATCGAAGACATCCGTGGCGTCAGTGTCAGCAGCTCGATCATGAAGACCCTGCAGGACCGTGAGTGGGTGCGTGTGGTCGGTCATCGTGATGTACCGGGCCGCCCGGCCATGTATGGCACTACCAAAAAATTCCTCGACTACTTCAACCTCAAGGGGCTGGATGACCTGCCCACCCTGATGGAGCTGCGTGATTTTGATTCCATCAACGCCGAACTGGAACTGGCCATGCCGGGGGAAGCCGCACCGGATCTGACAATCGTCGACAATGAAGATGCCGCTGTGGAGACCGAAGCCGAAGAGACGGCATCGGATGATACAGGTCTTCAGGCAGACGACGAATCCGCAACCGTTGTGCAGGTGGCTGTCGATACCCAAGACCCGCCCGGCACCATTCACTAGTTTCCACACCCTATGGAAGAGCGTTTACAAAAAGTTCTGGCGAAAGCCGGCCTGGGTTCGCGACGCCAGATGGAAGCGTGGATTCGCGAAGGTCGCGTCGAAGTCGATGGCCAGCGCGCCGAGCTGGGACAGAAGGTGAGCGAAACCCAGCGTATCGTGGTGGACGGACGCCGTGTGCACCTCAAGCCGGCCAACAGCGACGCACCGGAAGTCATCGTCTACCACAAACCGCTCGGTGAGGTCAGCAGCCGCGATGACCCGGAAGGGCGCCCGACGGTATTTCACAACCTTCCAAAGCCGCGCCAGGGCCGCTGGATCAGTGTCGGCCGGCTGGATATCAATACCTCCGGGCTGTTGCTGTTCACCACCGATGGCGAACTGGCGCATCGCCTCATGCACCCCTCGCAGGAAATCGAACGTGAATACGCCGTGCGGCTGCTGGGTGATGTCGACATGCCCATGCTGGAACGGCTGGTCGATGGCGTCGAACTGGAAGAGGGTGTGGCGCGTTTTGCCGCCATTGAAGAATCCGGCGGCAGTGGCGCCAACCGCTGGTTTCATGTCATTCTCAAGGAAGGGCGCAACCGCGAAGTGCGTCGACTGTGGGAATCACAGGGCGTCAAGGTCAGCCGGCTGACACGCGTGCGCTACGGTCCGGTGATACTGGAACGCAAGTTGCGCCAGGGGAAGTCGCGGCCACTGCTTGCCGATGAAATGAAAGCACTCTACGAAGCCGCCGGGCTGGACACGCCGGTGATCGTGGCACCCGCACCCGAGAAACGAATACAGCGTTCATCCCGCAAGCCGAGACAGCACGCGGCGCGCAAGCGACACTGAACGGGTCGCACGTGACAAAACACGGTGCAGCGGTCATGCTATGCGTGTATTGAATTAATGGACGGAAAGCATGCCCCGCAAGACCTTTGACAGAAAAGCTGTCGCGCTGCAATGGCGCAGAACCAAAATTATCGCCACCCTCGGGCCGGCCTCGGATACACCGGAGATGGTCGCAAAGCTGATCGACGCCGGGGTAGACCTGTTTCGCATCAACATGTCACACGGCGATCAGGCGACACACCGCAAGACCGTCAGACATGTGCGCCGCGCCGCAAAAGCCGCCGGGCGGCACGTCGCTATCCTCATGGACCTGTGTGGCCCGAAAATTCGCGTCGGCAACTTCGAGTCCGGCAGTATCCAGCTTAAAAACGGCAGCACGGTTGTCGTAACCACGCGCCCCGTGACCGGCAAGCCCGGCCTGATACCGTCCCAGTACAAATCCCTGCACAAGGACGTCAAGCCCGGCGAGCGCATCCTGCTCGACGATGGCAACCTGGCGTTACGCGTCGTGGCAGTGAAAGGCAAGGATGTGACCTGCAAGGTCGTGGAAGGCGGCGTACTGTCAAACCACAAGGGCATGAACCTGCCCAACTCGAAACTTTCCACCTCGGCGCTGACCGCCAAGGACCGAGCCGATGTGCAACTGGCGGTCGAGGCAGACGTAGACTTTGTGGCGCTCAGTTTCGTCCGCCATGCCCGCGATGTACAGCAGCTGGCGCGCTACCTGAAACGGCTCGATAGCAATATCCCGATTGTCAGCAAGATCGAACACCCGGATGCCGTCGCCAATATCGACGACATCATGAATGAGTCCTACGGCATTATGATCGCGCGTGGTGATCTCGGGATCGAATTACCGGCAGAGAAAGTGCCGCTGATCCAGCGCGAACTGATACAGAAGTCGCGCCAGCTCGGAATACCGGTCATCGTGGCGACACAGATGCTGGAATCCATGATGACCCACTCGCGTCCGACCCGCGCCGAGGTCACCGACGTGGCCGGTGCCGCCATGCTCAGCGCCGATGCCGCCATGCTGTCGGGTGAATCCGCCGCCGGCAAATACCCGCTGCAGGCCGTTCAGACCATGGACCGTATCCTGCGCGAGGTGGAGCGTCACCAGTGGCAGGAAGGGCACTTCGCCATCGAGTCGATTGCCGACCGTGCTCAAAAATTCCATTTTGTACGTGAATCCATGGCGCACGCCGCCGTGCAACTTACCCACGACCTGGAAGTGGAAGCCATTATTGTGCCCACGCATACCGGCACCACGGCGCGTATCATGGCGGCACACCGGCCACTGCCGCCGGCCGTTGGTGTCTGCTCCGATATCCGGGTATGCCGCCAGATGGCATTACACTGGGGCATCGTGCCGGTTTATGAGCCCAAGGCGCGCGGCCGCAACTGGAGGACCATCTGCACGCACATCTCAAAGCAGTGCCGGCTGGGTGAGAGCGGGCACGATGTGTTGCTGGTATCCGGCTTCAACGATGACCCGGTCAAGAACGAACCGGTATTGAAGCTGATGCATTTATAAAACGCCTGCGCGGCCGCTAAAAGGCGCAACGGAACAGGGAAATACGTTGCCATGGGTTCACACCAGTACGACCTGCTGATTATCGGCGCCGGCGTGTCAGGTACCGCGCTGTTGTATGAAACCGCAAAATACACCGATATAAAGCATATCGGCGTCATTGAAAAATATGCCGCCCCGGCACGCGTTAACTCCCTGTCCAGCAACAACAGCCAGACCCTGCACTGCGGCGACATCGAAACCAACTACACGCTGGAAAAAGCACTCAAGGTGCAGCGCGCAGCGCGCATGCTGGCCAACTACTGCCTCAGCCAGCCTGACAAGGATCACCTGATCTACGCCTACCCGAAAATGGTACTCGGCGTCGGCGAATCTGAATGCCAGTTATTGCGTGAGCGTTTCGAAGTATTCGGGCCCCACTATCCCAACCTGAAACTACTGGAAAAGAAAGCTATCGCCCGCATCGAACCGGCCGTGGTCACACTTGCCAACGGCCGTATTCGTGAACAGGAGATCGTCGCTCTCGGCTCCACGGATGAATACACCGCCGTCAACTTCGAAGCGCTGTCGCGCTCCTTCGTACGCCAGGCGCTGGCCGTCGAAGGAAAAGATATCGATATCCACTACAACGAGACGGTTCATCACATCAAGATCGAGGACGAGCGTTTCCTGGTAGAGACCGGCGGTACCTGCTACCAGACTCGTGCGCTGGTGGTATGCGCCGGAGGCCACAGCCTGAAGCTGGCGCAGGATCTGGGCTATGGTCTGCACTATTCCTGCCTGCCTGTGGCGGGGAGTTATTACTTCACACCCCAGAACCTGAACGGCAAGGTGTACACCGTCCAGAACGACAAACTGCCGTTTGCCGCCATCCACGGCGACCCGGATGTACTGGTGCCGGGCAAGACGCGCTTTGGCCCCACCGCGCTGATCCTGCCGATACTCGAACGCTACAACTACCGCACCCTGCCTGATTTCCTGCGCGTATTCCGTTTCGACCGCCGCGTGGCGAAGGTGTTGTGGGACCTGTTCCGGGTTGCCGATATACGCAACTACATGCTCAAGAATATTTTGTTTGAAGTGCCGGTGATTCGTAAATTCCTTTTCCTGCGCGACGTGCGGAAAATCGTTCCGTCTTTACGCTGGCGCGATCTTACCTTCGCACGCAAGGTCGGCGGTATCCGTCCCCAGCTGATCGATAAAATAAAAGGTGTACTACTGATGGGCGAGGCCAAGATCAATCCGGGCAACGGAGTGATATTCAACATGACACCTTCCCCGGGTGGCACTTCGTGCATGGAGAACGCCGAGATCGACATGCGCATAGTCGCCAAACACCTTGGTGCAAGCATAAACGAGGATGCGCTGAAAAGTGACCTGCTGGGCGAAGATAAAGAACACGGTGAAGAAGACTTTACCGGCCGCCTTCTCGACGATTCCGGCAGTGAAGAGGGTCTGTTCAGACGCCTTTCGAGGCGATTCAGAAAGTAGGCAACCACAGGAGGCTTCACAGGGAAGTGAAAGCAACGTTTAAACCGGTATCAGTACGCACCGGCTTTAACGAAAGGGATCTCAGGTCACTGGTAAAGCGTGCTGGTGGCTACTGGAACCCGGACAAGAAAGCCTGGACTCTGTCCTGCATGGCGGCACATGATCCTGGGCTTGAAAAACGTATACTTGACGAATCTTTAGATTTATAGTTTATGTATCTATATATAAGGTAGAGGGTAATCGTGTAATTTGGGGGTCGGATACCGGGCGCTGGCGAACACACCCAATGGATTCAAAGGTTTCTTTCAAAGTGACTGACAGCTCGGTAACGGTCGTAGATGCATATGGCGATGGATCGTCGAGCAAGGAAAATATTCTCTGGAACAACTTGGGAAATAAGAAGCTGACCAGGCGCCCCAGTCGGACGCTTTGCGTCGCTGGGCTTAGACGTTAGCCTCAAATCTAACCACAGGAGCGTTATTGAAAGCCCAAGTAACATTCATTGATTTTGTTCTAAAAGAGTGGCTGGTCATTGCCTCGGGTGCTGGTTTTACGCTGACGACTTTTTATACAAAGCATTTTCCGGTCTACTCAACCAATGAAATAGAGGTATTGTTCATACTATTTGTTCTATTCGTTGCGGTTAATGGTTTGCAGAAAAGTGGGCTGATATTAAAAATCGCCCAAAGCATAGAAAAGGGTAAAGTCATACCTTTAAAGCTGGTGCTGGCAACCTTTTTCTTGTCCATGCTGGTAACAAATGATATTGCGTTAATAGTCATTGTTCCGCTTACGTTATCACTTAACATCAATCGAAAAGATATTCTGGTTATTTTGGAGGCATTAGCGGCCAATTCTGGTTCAGCATTGACACCGGTTGGCAATCCGCAGAACCTTTATATTTACTGGTTTTACGGTATTCATCCTGATGCATTCATAAAAACAATCGCCCCATTTTCATTGGTTTTTCTTGGTCTGCTAATTGTTTCTTCAATTCTTGTTAAAATCCAAAATGATTTACAGGAAGTTCAAGTACAGAAAATCAACAAAAAGGCATATCTTTACGGTGTGTTGCTTATTGTTGTTCTTCTAACAGTCTTCCGTGTTTTCCCTGTTTCAGCCGGGTTTGTTGTCATTCTTTTTGCGCTCGCATTCGACCGAAAAGCCTTGTGTATTGATTATGCACTACTATTCAGCTTCTTTTTCTTTTTTGGTATTGCAGACAATCTAAAGACTATACTGACCTCGGAAATAAGCCATTCAGGGCATATTTTTCTATTTTCAGCCTTGGCAAGCCAAGTCATGAGCAATGTTCCGGCAACGCTATTATTCGCAAAATTTACATCAAACTGGCAGGCGTTGTTATGGGGTGCAAATGCAGGTGGCTTTGGTAGTTTATTTGGTTCATTGGCAAATCTGATAGCCTATAAATTATATGTTACACATGAAGGCACAAATAACGCGGCCATATTTACTGCAAGATTCCTTATAATGGGCTACATGGCACTGTTTGTATCAATAGGCTTATATTTTCTATTGTATCGGCCGGGGGCTTTGTTATGAATCGTCAATGGGCAAACAAGGTGCTGCACCGGACGGTGAACCTGGTTCTTATACATTAATTTCAAACAACCCGACAATCATTAATTGGGAGATCCATGATGAAAGTACTTAATTATATTCTTGCGGCATGTTTAGCAACCAGTCTGTCAATAGCTGTAGCTAATACAAATGGTTTTGTTGCCGTTCCTGCATCAGCCTTTTCAGAAATAGATAGCAAAAGCTCTGATGAGCCTGGCAGTTACAAGGGAAACTCGACGGGAACTTCGCGTGATTTTAAAGGCACAATGTTTGCGCCTGTAAATCTGCCTCATGGCTCTATTGTTACCTCTTTTGCATGTGGAGGAAAAACAAATGGTGGTTTTCTGGTTGGCTTCAAATTACGCCGAAATGAACCGCAGCAGGAAAATATTGACATGGCATCAATAGAAAGTGCCAGAGAAACCGAAGAAGGTCTGATTAACACGGGTATGGGTATAGCTGGGTATCAATTTCTAAATACCAATTCTATTGGTTCTGCGAACATCGATAACTCAAAGTTCAATTATTTCATTGCTGCTTCACCAATAAATCCTTTGCCAAATACCACCTCTCCAATAAGACCTAACTGTATTGATAGATGCGTAAGCGTGAATTATTGCAATGTGGGTTACACCATTGTGGAGCCTGATCCCAGCGAGAATGCCGGGACAACAGCAGGACATTGAAACGACAGCCTGGCATCAGTCCTGTTTAAGCTGACAAATTAATGGGGTCGGTGACAAATGGACTAATTTTCGATAGCCAACTAGAATTAATTGTTACCGCCCCCTTTGTACACTTTGGAAAAGAAATCGAGCGGTAATTGAAGAAAATGCATAACAAACGTATCAAAGGCGATGCTCGTACCTCGCGCGCTTTATGCGGGCGTTATGTTTATTGTGTCCGCACCCTTGGGTTTTGAGTCGAGATAGTTTGTGAAAAGATCAACAAAAGCAGCCCTTCTTTCAGGCTTGATATTCCCTGGTACCGGGCATCTGTACTTGAAGCGATATGTCCATGGCGCCATATTGTGTATGGCTTCAGCTACCGCAATTTATTTCATTGTCTCTGCTATTGTGACCACGGCGCTTGAGGTTGTCGAAAAAATCCAAAACGGAAATGGCGCTGTTGCGCTTGATATGGCGACCATCACGGATTTGGTGTCACAACAGTCAAGTGGTAGTGAACAACCAATGAATATAGCCACGGTTGCGTTGGTCGTTTGTTGGGTTATAGGTATCGTCGATTCGTATCGACAGGGGCGTGCACAGGAAAAGCTCGATGATGTGGAGGGTGAAAAAGAATCATGACAACGCCCTCGAGTTCAGCAAGTAACGCCGGGCTCAGAACGCAGTTTAAAAACGGGTAAAAAGAACTATGAAAAATATTACAGGCAATGTGGATGTTGCGAGAATTGAAGAAGCCATTCATATGCTGAATTCAAACGTTGAACAAGAGAGAATCAAATCTTTCGTCGCAATATTGGAAGCAATAAAGCAAGACCCTGGACAGGAATCACTTTTAGTGCAGCTTCGTGATGCATTTCAGAATCTTGGTATAACCCAGGGTGCAGTTTTAACCTATGCGTCCTCTATTTATGATCTGATAGTTGATGATCCCTTCGGTGAGAATGAACCGGATTCGGACGATAATTAATTCCAGATAAAAGTATAAAACGGGGAGCCCCCCTTTTATTGAAACCCGCGCTATTGCGGAACGCTCCTGTCGTCGTTCAGGCAAGCCATTAATGCTATCAGAAGGCACTGATAAAACGGGGCTGAATATTGGTATAATCAGCAATATAGCGAGCGATGATTACAGGGTCTTTGTTTGCGGAGAATTATGAAATCCAGGTCGTTGCGTGAGAAATGTGTACAGGAGTTCCCGGGTCATGAAAACGTTAAAGCATCTGTTTGAAAGAAATCAGGCCTGGGCCAGTGAAATCAAGGAGCGGGATCCCGATTTTTTCTCGCAGCTCTCAATGCAGCAATCACCGGAATACCTCTGGATTGGTTGTTCCGACAGCAGGGTACCGGCAAACCAGATTGTCAATCTCCCCCCGGGAGAGGTGTTCGTTCATCGCAATATAGCCAACCTTGTCGTTCATACGGACCTGAATTGCCTCTCGGTGATTCAGTTCGCGGTTGATGTGCTGAAAGTAAAGCATATTGTAGTGTGCGGCCATTATGGGTGCGGCGGGATCACTGCAGCTATGGAAAACACAGAGCATGGCCTGATCGATAACTGGTTACGTCACGTGAAAGATGTGGGTCGTTTTAATGCCGACATGTTAAGTGGTCTGGATAATGCGGAAAAGCATGATTTGCTGTGCGAGCTGAATGTAAGGGAACAAGTGATAAATGTTTGCAATACAACCATCGTGCGGGACGCATGGAAGAAGGGTATCGAGCTGGCTGTTCACGGCTGGGTGTACAGCATTGAAGATGGAATCCTGAAAGACCTGGACACCTGTATTACGTCCAAGGAGCAATTGATTGAGACGACTCGCAATGCCTAGCCTGGCCCGGGTGTCGCGCGCCTTATATGGATAAAGACGACGAAAAGCGCATTGTCGCGGCTGTAGATCTTGGTTCCAACAGCTTTCATATGATTGTTGCCCGACTTGAAGAGGAGGGTACTTTATCGATCATAGACAAGCTGCGTGAACCCGTTCGCCTGGGCGAAGGCCTTAAAGGCAATGGCAAGCTCTCACGTGAGGTCACCGACCGTGCGCTGGCTTGCCTGGAGCGGTTTGGGCAGCGTATTCGCAACCTTCCTCACGGCGATGTTCGCGTCGTCGGTACCAACACCTTGCGCGTTGCCACCAATGCTGAAAAATTTGTCGCTGAGGCACAGCGTCTGCTGGGTCATTCAATCGAAATTGTTTCAGGCCGCGAGGAGGCGCGCCTGATCTACCTGGGTGTTGCGCATGGCCGTGCCGCACGGGAAGGCCGGCGACTGGTTGTAGATATTGGTGGTGGTAGTACCGAGCTTATTATCGGTGAAGGTGGTGATTCCCTTCTGCGTGAAAGTCTGTATACCGGCTGCGTCAGCACCAGCAAGGAATTCTTCGATGGTGGTGAGATAACAGAAAAACGCATGAAAGCGGCCATTCTTAATGCCAGTCTTGCGATTCATCCTGTGGCGCAGGATTTCAGGGCAGGCAAGGGCAGGTGGGAGGAGGCGGTGGGCTGTTCGGGCACCATCAAGGCCATCAGGAATATCGCCCAGGCCGAAGGCTGGTGTGACACCGGTATTACGCTCAAATCCCTTTACCAGATGCGTAACCGGTTAATCAAACAGGGGCATGTTGACAGGCTCAGGCTCGAGAGTCTGAAGGAAGATCGGTCGCCGGTACTGCCTGGCGGACTTGCCGTCCTGATTGCTGTTTTTGAAACCTTGGGCATCAAACAAATGCGGGTTTCGGGGCAGGCGCTGAGGGAAGGGCTGCTGTACGACCTGGTCGGACGAATCCAGCACAGGGATGCGCGTGATGCGACGGTGGATTCGGTTGTCAGGCGCTGGAACCTTGATGTCGGCCATGCTGATAACGTGATGCGTACTTCCCTGTTACTGTTCGCGCAGGTCGAGAAAGACTGGAAACTGATCGAGGAGAACCGGCAGCTACTGAAATGGGCCGCGCAACTGCACGAGATTGGTTTGCAAATCTCGCACGGTGCCTACCACAAGCATGGTGCGTACATACTGATGCATGCTGATCTTCCGGGGTTCTCGCGTACCGAGCAGGCTCTTCTGGCAACACTGGTTCTGAATCACCGGCAGAAAATTCGCCTGAACAGTTTCGATGAGCTGGTCAGCCGCGCGCAAAAGCCGGGCCTGCGTCTGTGCATTCTGTTGCGCCTTGCTGTCCTGTTTCACCGTGGGCGAACCGATGAGCAGGTGCCAGATGTTTCAATGGAGCTCGACAGGGAAAAAATAATACTCACATTTCCCGAACGCTGGCTGGAACAGCACTCTCTGACCGACGCAGATTTGCAGAAAGAGGCCCGCTATATTGAGGCCGCGGGATTGTCGCTGGACTACCGTTAGCTGTGATGTCAGGCGTTCTTTTTTCTGAGTTTCTTTTTGATCTTGCTTTTTTTAATGGCTTTTTTTGATTGTTCTTTTACGTATGACTCCATCTGTTTGCTGAGTTTGCGGTGCTTTTCCCTTATGACATCTACATCACCCTTGATCCTGGACTTGGCGTTCTTGACCTTGAGCAAGGCTTTTTCGGCTCGTCGGGCGGCTTTTTCTGCCTTCCTGGCTGCTTTGCGGGCCTTCTTGATAATCAGGTCGAGTTTTTTCTCGGAGGGTTTTTCTTTGGGCACAGCTGTAATCTCCTTGCCTGACGTTATCCCTGAAAAACGGTGGATGATTCACGGTTATTCATGGTCCTGGTAGACCCTACGATGAGCGGGTCCGGTGCTCGCGCTACTATCGGGTCCTTGCTCGGATAATCGAGTTGATGCAGGTAATGCCGCATGCAGTTTATTCGGGCGCGCTTTTTGTCATCCGATTTGATGACAGTCCACGGGGCGTCTGCTGTATCCGTATAGAAAAACATGGTGTTCTTTTCGCGGGTGTACTCATCCCACCTGTTGAGGGATTCGAGATCAATCGGACTCAGCTTCCACTGCTTCAGTGGATCATGACGTCGCGCATGAAACCTGCGCAACTGTTCCTGGCGACTGACCGAGAACCAGAACTTGAACAGGTGCATCCCTGAATTGACGAGCATACGCTCGATCTGTGGTACCTGGCGCAGAAATTCAAGATGTTCGTCCGGAGTACAAAACCCCATTACACGTTCAACACCGGCGCGGTTGTACCAGGAGCGATCATAGAAAACCATTTCACCACGTGTTGGAAGATGTTGTATGTATCGCTGGAAATACCATTGGCCAATTTCACGCTCGGTCGGTTTTTCCAGTGCGACAACATGGGCAGCGCGCGGATTCAGGTGTTCCATGAAGCGTTTTATGGCCCCCCCTTTCCCGGCGGCATCACGACCTTCAAACAGTGCGAGGATGCGCTGGCCACTCTCTTTCACCCAGGCCTGCACTTTCAGCAATTCAATCTGAAGCAGGTGTTTTTCGTTTTCATATTCTTCCAGGCTGATTTTCTCGGGATAAGGGTATTCTCCCAGTTCATAGCTGATCTTCAGCAACTCTTTGCCACCGATAATCTTTGGCGAATCCATTACTTTGTGGGGGTTGGTCATGCGCTTCATCAGTTTGCGAAGCTGCTTTTTGTTTCTTTTCCTGGCGACTACAGGTTTCACCTTTTCGGGGCCAGAATTCTGGATAACGGACACATCTCTCAGGTTAGTCGACACAGCTTTTCCTTTGACGTCGTGATTTTCTGAATTTGGATACTTGTACAAGTATAGTCAGTATCTGTCGGGGTGAGTAGAAAATGCCATGATCCAGGTCAAACTTCAGCGAATCTGCCCTGGATTCATAACGTAGCCACTTTTTTTACGCCTTGTTTCCCGGTATCGTTGCCGCTCGAATTTTCAGTGCAGGGCAGACGATGTCAATTAAATCCGATCAGTGGATTCGCCGCATGGCGGAGCAGGAAGGCATGATTGAGCCATTCGTGGCGGGACAGGTGCGCGAGCACGAGGGGACGGGCCGGGTCATTTCCTACGGCACGTCCAGCTATGGCTACGACATACGCTGCGCGGACGAATTCAAGATTTTCACCAATATCAATTCTGCCGTGGTCGACCCCAAGAATTTTGATGACAACAGTTTTGTCAACGTGAAGTCTGACGTCTGCATTATCCCGCCCAATTCCTTTGCGCTGGCGCGCACGGTGGAGTATTTCCGTATTCCACGCGATGTGCTGACCATCTGCCTGGGCAAGTCGACCTATGCGCGTTGCGGAATTATTGTCAATGTCACTCCGCTGGAGCCGGAGTGGGAAGGGCATGTCACACTGGAGTTCTCCAACACCACACCGTTGCCGGCCAAGATCTACGCCAACGAGGGGGTGGCGCAGGTGTTGTTCCTGGGCGCCGACGAGGTTTGTGAAACCTCTTACCGGGATCGTGGCGGCAAGTACCAGGGGCAGACCGGAGTGACTCTGCCAAAGGCCTGACAGCGGCCAGGCTAGTCGGCCTGGTCCTGGGCAAGGCGCGGGTTGAGATCCAGCTTCTGTAACAGGATTTCCACCTTTACGCCGGCCTTTTTCTGTTTCAGGAAACGTACCGGGAAGTAATCCAGTGCCGGTGCACCCCATACCAGGCTTTTGTCTTTTTTGTCATCCTTGCGTTCAGCGCGGATCGTCTCATAGTCACCGAACGGGAGTGCAATGGTTTCTTTGCCAGTCACCTCGAATACATAGTGTTTGATGCGTCCACGGGTAGCGACCGGGTATTCGAGCCGGGTTTTGCCGTCGCGAAGATCGAGCAGCATGGCCATCTGCATCACCAGGCTGTCGAGTGTGCCTTCGGGCATTTCTATATCCCAGTGCTTACCGGCCCCGCGGTTGGTAACGCGCAGACGTTTCCAGTCGAACAGCAGGTGGGCGTTGTCGTCGTCATCGCCTTCTTCCCGTTCAGAACGAAATTCAAGCGGCTTGATGGTGCCGTCAACGTAGCGCCAGCGGCTACTCTGTACGGATGTGTCTGATCCGAGCAGGGCGGCAACACCGGTCGATTTCGAGCGCTGCCGGTACAGGTATTCGTCAGCGCCCTTGTGCATCAGGGAGAAGGTGGCCTCGCCAACCTTGATGCCGTTCACGCGTACGATGTAATCGGCGACAAACTCCGGAAAGGGTTCTTCTGCTCCGGCCACTATAGGTAGCGCGGGCAAGGATGTGATGACAAGTACGGTGAGCATGGCGAAGTGGCGTGCCAGCAGGCCGGATCTTCTGTTGTCAGGGTGTCGTGTCACGCTGCCTCCAGTTGTTTCGGTGCATCCAGCACTTCGCCATCGAAGTGCAGGCCATCGTCTTCCAGACTGACACGGCCTTCAGCAATCCACTGTATGACAGTGACATAAAGACGGTGTTCCTGTTCCAGCACGCGTTGTTCGAGTGTATCGGCATTATCGTCTGGCAATACGGGTAGGCGTACCTGTGCGATGACCGGGCCACCATCGAGTTCTTCAGTCACGAAATGGACGCTGGCGCCGTGTTCGGTGTGGCCGGCTTCGAGAGCACGACGGTGGGTGTCGAGGCCGCGAAGCTCGGGTAGCAGGGACGGGTGTATGTTAATCAGGCGACCGCTGTAGTGGTGTACAAACGCCGGTGAAAGGATGCGCATGAAGCCGGCCAGCACGACCAGCCCGGGCTTGAACAGGTCGATCATGCCCTGCAGGGCGTGATCATAAGCTTCGCGGTCAGGGTAATCCGCGGCGTCCAGCACCAGTGTGTCGATTGCGCGTTCACTGGCGCAGGCAAGTCCGGGCGCATCGACACGGTTACTGATGACGGCGCTGACCACGGCCGGCAGTTCTCCTGCGTCGATGGCTTCGAGTATGGCTTTCAGGTTGGAGCCACGGCCCGAGATCAGTACCACCAGCTTCAGGGGGGCATGCGTTTCAGTCATTCAGCTCGACGCGCGCCTCGCCTTTGCCGGATTTCACGCTGCCCAGTTGCCAGGCATTTTCGCCCTGTGCTTCAAGCAGCGCGAGGGTCGCATCACAGTTGGACTGCGGTACACAAATGACCATGCCAACGCCGCAGTTGAGGGTGCGGTACATTTCAAAACTGTCGACGTTACCCTGTTCCTGCAACCAGCGAAACACGGCGGGCCATTGCCAGCTGCCGGTGTCGATGCTGGCGACGGTATTGTTTGGCAGCATGCGCGGTAGATTCTCCGGCAGGCCACCACCGGTAACGTGGCACAGGCTGTGGACTTCGACTTTTTCCAGCAGCGCCAGCAGTGACTTGACGTATATGCGGGTCGGTTCCAGCAGCCAGTCAATCAGGGGCTTGCCCTCCAGCGGCATGTCGAAGCCGGCGCCGCTGACTTCAAGGATTTTACGAATCAGTGAATAACCGTTGGAGTGTGGACCGGAGGAGGCCAGTGCAATCAGTGCATCGCCGGCCTGTACTGACTGGCCATCGATGACCTTGTCTTTTTCTACAATGCCGACACAGAAGCCGGCCAGGTCGTAGTCCTCGGCCTTGTACATGCCGGGCATTTCCGCGGTTTCACCACCGATCAGCGCGGCACCCGCCAGTTCGCAGCCACGGCCAATGCCTGTCACCACGTCGGTGGCAATATCGACGTCCAGCTTGCCGGTGGCGTAGTAGTCGAGAAAGAACAACGGTTCCGCGCCCTGCACGATAATGTCATTGGCGCACATGGCCACCAGGTCGATGCCGATGGTGTCGTGTTTGCCGCTGTCAATGGCCAGTTTCAGCTTGGTGCCGACGCCGTCTGTGCCGGACACCAGTAGCGGCTGGCGGTAGCGGTCAAGCGGCAGTTCGAACAGCGCGCCGAAACCTCCCAGGCCGGATACCACACCGGGACGGCGGGTTTTGGCGACTACGGGCTTGATGCGTTCGACGAGGGAATTGCCGGCATCGATATCGACGCCGGCATCACGGTAACTGATCGATGAACCGGAAGATGAGGGTTTCTGGCCGGACACGGCGGACTCCAAACGGGAAATGCGTAATGTTACTAGGAAACTACCCCGGGCGAAATGCACCCGTATGTTGATCCGTGGGTACTGAGACCACTTATCGACCTATGGTAAGGTACAGACTCGATATTTTCGGGGATAGTTGATGAGTGGATTGAGGCTGCGCCAGGTGCTGATCTGTTGTCTGTGCTTGCTGGTGCTTGATCAGAGCGCGTTGGCAGCGCGTCTGGACAACCTGTTCCAGGCCGATGCGCCGGCTAGCGGGCGCGATCCGGCGGCGCGCCAGGCAGCACTGAAACAGGCGCTGGCCACGGTGCTGGTGCGTATCACGGGTGATGCAACCCTTGCCAATAACGGACAAGCTCGTACGTTACTGCGCGAACCCGGCCGTTTCGTCGCCCAGTACCGGTTTAACGAAACGCCGGCGCGCAAGCCGGGTGCAGCCCCGGAACTGCACCTGTGGGCACAATTTGATGAAGTCGCCCTGACGCGCGCGCTACGCGACCTGGGCTTGCCCTACTGGGGTCGGGACCGACCGGACGTACTGGTGTGGCTGGCAGTGGATGACGGTGGCAAACGCTTCCTGGTATCGGATACCAGCCGGAATTCACTGGCTGATACGTTGCACGATGCGGCGCAGCAAAGTGGCTTGCCGGTCAGCCTGCCGCTGCTTGATTTACAGGATCAGCGGGCGGTGAGTTTCTCCGACCTGTGGGGTGGCTTCCTGGGTCCGGTACAGAAAGCATCGGAGCGCTACCGCCCACAGGTCGTGCTGGTTGGTCGTGTGGACCGTTCGCGCAGTGGCTGGAACGGCCAGTGGACGTTGCTGGGTGCTGGTGCCAGTCATAACTGGACGGTGCACGGTGTCAGTGCTGAAGATACTGTACAAAAAGGACTGTCCGAGTCGACCAGCCTGCTGGCATCGCGCTATGCGGTGGTAGCCAGTGACCAGGGCAGTCGACAGGTTTCCGTGCAGGGAATCGACCGCCTGGAAGATTTTGCCCGGGTACAGGGCTACCTGTCATCGCTGAGCCCTGTTGAACAGGTCCAGGTGGCAATGGTGAAAGGTGACGAAGTGCAGTTTTCCCTGCAATTGAGCACCAGCGAACAAAGCCTGGTACGACTGATCCGGCTGGGCCATGTGCTTGAGCCGCTGAGTACTGGAGCCGATGCCCTGTGGCAGTTCCGGCTGATCCGCTGAAGACATCGGTATGCGCGCGCGCGATATTCCCAACCTGATCACTATTGGCCGTATCCTGCTGGTCATCCCGGTGACCTGGGCGCTGCTGGACGGGCGTTACGCGCTGGCGCTGGCACTGTTCTTTATTGCCGGATTTTCCGATGCGCTGGACGGCTTTCTCGCCAAGCATTTCCACTGGACCAGTCGGCTTGGTGCCTTGCTCGATCCGCTTGCAGACAAGGCGTTACTGATTTCCTGCTATGCAGCACTCACATGGAACGCTTTGTTACCGGCCTGGTTATTCGGGCTGGTGGTATTACGTGACGTGGTCATTGTCAGCGGGGCGGTACTGTATAACTTCCGTGTAGAGCGGCTCGATGCACGGCCCACGCTGGTGAGTAAACTGAATACCCTGTTGCAGATCGTGCTGGTGTTGCTGGTGATCTTTCACCAGGCCACCGGTTATGGCGACAGTCAATGGATCACCTGGCTGGTTTATGCCGTTACCCTCAGTATACTCTGGAGCGGACTGGACTATGTGATCACCTGGGGTCGTCGGGCAAGGGATCATTCATGAGTCGTCAGCTGGCGCTGGAGCTCCAGCTGCGGGCCTCCGCACGTTTCTCAAGTTTCGTGGCCGGTCCCAATGCCGAGTTGTTACGTGAGTTACAGCGTCTGGCGGTGTGCGAAGGTGAAAGTTTCATGTTTTGTCGGGGTGCCCGGGGTTCCGGCAAGACGCACCTGTTACAGGCCTGCTGCCATGCCGCAACAGAACATGGCTGTACGGCTGCCTATCTGTCCCTGAATGACATCGACACTATTCCCCCTGAAATACTGGAAGGGTGGGAGCAGTTCGAACTGGTTTGCCTGGACGATATTGAAAATATCGCCGGCAGGCCGGACTGGGAAGAGGGTGTGTTTCATTTCTATAACCGGGTACGTGAGCAGGGCGGCCGTTTGCTGGTCAGCGCGTCGTGTGCACCTGCACAGCTGGATATCACACTGGCGGACTTACAGTCACGGCTAAGCTGGGGCGTGGTGTACCCGATTCATGCCCTGGATGATGAGCAACGCTGCGCAGCCATGCAATTGCGGGCAAAACAGAAAGGCTGCGAGCTGCCGGATGAAACGGCGGTCTACCTTCTGCGCAGGTTGCCGCGTGAATTACCGGCCTTGTTCGACACCCTCGACCGGCTCGACGAGGCGTCGCTGGCGGCGCAGCGCAAGCTTACCGTTCCTTTCGTCAAGTCCGTGTTGCAGTCAGAACGCTAACCTCCGGAACCCTGCCCTGCCCGTCATTGCGAGCGCAGCGAAGCAATCTCTTCGGGCTTGTACCAGCCTGCAGGAGATTGCTTCGCTGCGCTCGCAATGACGGGGGGTTGTCGGGATGGCGCGGGCTTTTGTCGGGATGGCGTGGCTAGGCGGGGGGGTGGCGTCTCGGCGAGGTTGCGCGTATCCAGGCAATACCGCCAGTCAGCCAGCAGGTTGCCAGGATGACTTCCGTAATCGCGCCCCAGCGTGCCACCGGTTCACTCCATGCCTCGATAATCCCGTGAGTGAAATACAGCAGCGACAGGAAAAGGCTCCAGGCAACGGTATAGCGGCGTGCATGCAGCATACCGCGCAGGGCAAAGAACAACGGCAGGGCCAGCAGCGCAATCGCTACCGGGGGAATCAGCAGACCGGGCGGCTTGAACCAGCCAATCCAGACCGGCAGCAGCACCATGATGCCGAAGTAGCCGAGCAGTGTCAGCGCATAAAGAAGCTGTGGCCGTAAACTCACTGCGCTTCGAGCTTTCGCGCTGTTTCGGCGAGGCGTTTCCCCATGGCGTGGCACAGGCGTTGTTCGGCATCGGTCAGCGGGTTCTTGTTGTCGGTGCCGGCCAGGTGGCTGGCGCCATAGGGTGTGCCGCCGGCTTCGGTGTGCAGCAGGTCGGTTTCGCTGTAGGGGATGCCGCTTATCAGCATGCCGTGGTGCAACAGTGGCAGCATCATCGACAGCAACGTGGTTTCCTGGCCGCCGTGCATCGATGAGGTCGAGGTGAAAACGGCCGCCGGCTTGCCGGCCAGGTTGCCGCCCAGCCACAGGCTGCTGGTGGAATCGATAAAATACTTCATGGGCGCTGCCATGTTACCGAAGCGGGTCGGGCTGCCGAGCGCCAGCCCGCTGCAGTCACGCAGTTCTTCCAGGCTGGCATAGGGCGCGCCCTGTTCCGGGATGCTGTCTTCTACAGCTTCACAGACTGTCGATACGGCAGGCACAGTACGCAGCAGTGCCTGCATGCCATCCACTTCTTCCACGCCACGGGCAATGTGTTGCGCCATCTTCTCTGTGGCGCCGTAACGGCTGTAATACAGCACCAGGATAGTGCTCATGATCAGAGAATCTCCAGTACCGTTTCCGGTGGACGTCCAATGGCGGCCTTGCCGTCCTTGATGACGATGGGGCGCTGAATCACCTTCGGGTACTGGACCATCAGGGCGATCAATTGTGCGCGGCCGAGTTCGGGGTTGTCCATGCCCTGTTCGCGGTATTCACTTTCATTACTGCGCATGAGTTGACGCGGTTCCAGCCCGAGCAGTGTCAGGATGTGTTCAAGCTGGTCCGCGTCGGGTGGCGTTTTCAGGTACTCCACCACGTCGGCTTCGATACCGTTTTGCTGCAGTAATTCGAGTGTCTGGCGCGATTTGCTGCAGCGCGGGTTGTGAAAAATGGTAGTGTCAGTCATCAGGTTGGACTCCTTGCAGATCGCGGCGGTATTTTGCGGGATCGCGTCGATGCAGTACAGCGCTTTCTTGACCCTGCCATGGCGCAGTGCTAGCGTGTTAACCCCGTTAGATATAGCGATATAGTGCCTTGTTACGAATGTTCGGATATCAATGCAAAACTTCTGGCCCAGCCACCCCCCGCACCCGGTTTTCCGCCCTGTTGCTGTTGGCCGTCTGCTTGCTTGCCGGCTCCGGCTGCAAGACCGCGCCTGTGCAGGAAATGAGCGAGGCCCGTCAGGCAATTGATGCGGCGCGTGCGGCAGGTGCCGAACGATTCGCAAACCCGGAACTGGAACAGGCACTTTCGTCACTCAAGGCAGCCGAGAAGATGCTCAATGATCGACGGTTTCGTGACGCCAGGCGCAGCGCGCGGCAGGCACGTGATGAGGCCATCAAGGCGCGCCAGTCAGCACAGGATGCCAGTGATCAATAAAAATCTCCGGCAGGGGAATTTTTGCTGATTTGATGCGTCCTTTCGGATTAATGCGGGGTATAGTATGGCCCGTCTGGATTACTTGACACCCGGATGATGCGGGTGGTAGCTTCACAAAAATACAGAAATACGAAAAAAGTGCCACGGATCAACCACTAGCGGAGTAACTTTCATGAAAAGAATTCTTAACGGCAAAGCACTTGTTCCTGTCGTTCTTGCCCTCGGCCTGGTCGCAGGTTGCGCCACCACCCCAAAGGAAGAACCCGCAGCGAAAGGACCAAGTGAAGTCTCACAGGCGATTGACAGCGCCAAGTCAGCCATTGCTTCCGCCAAGTCCGTGAACTGGATCTGGCGCGATACAGAAAAATTCCTCAAGCAGGCTGAAGCCGCTGCAGCCAAGGGTGACGACGCGACGGCTATCAAGCTGGCCAACAAGGCCCGCAGCCAGGCCGAACTGGCTGTTGACCAGTACTATCTTGAAACGGCCAAGGTGCTGTACGCCGAGGCAGGTAATGCCAGCGGTCTCACCGCAGAGCAGAAGAGCACGCTGAATGCGGCAGGCATCGCTATTGGCAACGCCGAGGGACGCAAGGCGTATGACCTTCTCAATCCACTGGTGACCGAGCTGCGTGCGGCATCGATCAAGGTTGAAGTGGTTCGTGGAGACAGCCTGTGGTCAATCTCCGGCAAGTCTGACGTTTACAACAATCCTTACCAGTGGCCGCTGATCTACAAGGCCAACCGTGACCAGATCAAGGATGCAGACCTGATTTACCCCGGTCAGACACTGACGGTCGATCGTAACCCGACGGCTGCCGAAGTGGATGCGGCTGTAGATCACGCGCGTAATCGTGGTGCCTGGTCGATCGGCGTGGTGGAAGAGAGTGACCGTAACTACCTGGGTGGTTCACTCGAACTCAAGTAAGTCCCGCAACAGGGAAACTGAAAAAGGCCCCGAAAGGGGCCTTTTTTATTACCCGTCACCGGGTATATAAATAAAGCGCTCGTAACCCGGTTCTGATTCCAGTTGTTCAGCACATTGCACCCTGTTGGGGCCGCGTTTGTTGTGGAGCGAAAATTCCATGTCCTTTTGTAACTGGCCATTGCGCGTAATGAGCGTGAGTATGCGCTCTGCACCACGTTTCTGAACGGCGGAGAAGGCCGGCTGGTACTCGCCACCAAGACCTGTTTCATCGGGGAGGCGGATAACCACGGGTTGTGGATCCCGGCTGAGGTATTGCAGGCCCATTTCAAAGCCGTTACCGGCATCGGCTTCGATCAGCCAGCGGCAGGCGGCCAGTACCCAGTTGCCTTGCGTACCGGCATCCGGGCGACGCAGGGCAACCAGCTGACCGACTTTAGGGTAGGGTTTCTGTACACCGTGATAGGTGACGGCGACTCCTCCATCACCGCGATTCAGGCTGGCGCAGTTGAATGCTGGTGCGAGGGTGTTGGCGCTGGCTTCCAGTGCGCCATGTTCGCCAATATCGATAACATCCTGTTCCCCGGGATTGATGAACAGTGCCGGGTCAAAACAGCGCCCCTGGTTGATCATGCAGTAAGCGCTGTCCAGCCCGTTAACAAGCTCAATGCGGGCATGTGTTTCTTCGCGATCAGTCTTGCGGTCCGGTTTTTCCTCCCACAGTGCATGCAGTTGCCGGAAGGCATGCAGCAGGGTGGAAGCCGGGATATCCGAGGGCAGGCCGATGGCCTGCGCCTGTCGGTACTGGGCAAGTTTGTCGATATCACCGGCCAGTTGTTCGAGCAGCTCGTCAACATGAAGAAACAGTGCTGATTGAGGCTGACTATCGTTCGGGTTCCAGGTTTCACGAAGCGGGTAGCCAGGGTGATCGCCGGCAGTTTCGGGGTTTGGGTCAATCGTGCTCAATGCCATGTGATGACGAAAATAACGATCCAGTGCAGCCACCATTCCGGTCGGAAGGTGATAGGGGTCAGTTTGCCGCAGCAGCGCCGTTAAACGAAAACACTCATCCAGCTGGAGGTTGCCTGCACCGGGCAGTTCGCCCCGGTAGCCAGCGCGGTCGTTTTCCATTGCAAACCGGAATAGCGTCAGGCATTCACTCCACAGGGCACGAGGTGCACGTTGATAGTGGCTGTAGTAATGACTCAACTGCAATCCCAGCGTATAGATAGCACCAAGCAGTGCCTGGGGTAGCTGGCGTGTCTCAATGAAGCCGGCTTTCTTGTTGACCAGATCGTTGACGATGATCTTGTAGCCGAAGCAGATGTCCTGGCACAGGCGCTTTAGCAATGCGCCGGTATCATCGTTACGATTCAGCTTGGTCGGGAGCGACGAACTGAGCCGCTGCCAGGCGTTCAGGAAGTCTCCCAGTGTTTCGACGCGTGCGGTCACTGCCATGGGCTGGCGATTCATGATGCGCAGTTGCTGGCTGGTAATGCTGGCCGCGCGCTGCAGGTCGAGGTAGGGGAGGTTTTCCAGCCACTCGCGCACTTCACGCGGTTTGATGCGGATGGCCGGGCCTGTCCTGTCCTGTGCCGGAATGGTGAGTTGCAGCTTTTGCACGTGCCCCTTGTATCCTTTAATGGGTTAACGGCTTCTATATCGGTAAGTTACGCCAAATCTGGACTATTCTGTGACGATTTCTATACCGGCGATACGTTGCTTCCATTCCGCGGGGCCGGTCTGGTGGACAGAGACACCAGTGGTGTCGACGGCAACCGTGACCGGCATGTCCTCCACCTGGAATTCATAGACAGCTTCCATGCCCAGCTCCGGCCAGGCAACGACGTGTGCTTTGCGGATGGCTTTCGACACCAGGTAAGCGGCGCCACCGGTGGCGATCAGGTATACCGCGCGGTGCTTTTTGATGGATTCGATGGCCGCCGGTCCGCGCTCTGCCTTGCCGATCATGCCGATCAGGCCGGTTTTCTCCAGCAAGGTATCGGTGAACTTGTCCATGCGCGTGGCGGTGGTGGGGCCAGCCGGGCCGACAGCTTCCCCGTCGACCGGGTCGACCGGCCCGACGTAGTAAATAAAGCGGTTGTGGAAATCCAGTCCGTCGGGCAGGGATTCGCCCTTTGCCAGGGTTTCGACAATGCGTTTGTGCGCCGCATCACGACCGGTCAGCAGGTGGCCGCTGAGCAGTAGCGTTTCTCCCGGTTTCCAGTCGCGTATTGCGGTAGCGTCGAGCTCATCCAGGTTGACCCGACGCGAGCTGGTGGTCGGGTCCCAGGGGATCTGTGGCCATTCATCGAGGGAGGGGGGGGTGGCAAACGCCGGGCCACTGCCGTCGAGTTCCAGGTGGATATGCCGGGTGGCTGCACAGTTGGGAACGATGGCGACCGGTTTGGATGCGGCATGCGTGGGATAGTCGAGGATTTTCACGTCGAGCACCGTGGTCATGCCGCCAAGCCCCTGTGCACCGATGCCCAGTTTGTTAACGCGGTCGAGAATCTCCAGGCGCAATTCCTCAACGGTATTTGATGGACCGCGCTGTTGCAGCTCATGGATATCGATGGGTGCCATGAGTGATTGCTTGGCCAGCAGCATGGCTTTTTCCGATGTACCGCCGATGCCGATACCGAGGATGCCCGGCGGGCACCAGCCGGCGCCCATTCCCGGCACCTGGTCCACGACCCAGTCCGCCACGCTGTCGCTCGGGTTGAGAATGGCAAAGCGCGATTTATTCTCCGAACCGCCTCCCTTTGCTGCCAGGGTAATGGAAACCTTGTTGCCGGCCACCAGGCGGCTGTGAATCACAGCCGGCGTGTTGTCACCGGTGTTGCGGCGGGCACCGGCCGGGTCCTCCACAATCGAGGCGCGCAACGGGTTGTCGGGGTTGAGGTAGGCGCGATGTACGCCTTCGTTGACCATGTCCTCGACACTTTTTTCCGCGTCCCAGCGTACGTCCATGCCTATATCCAGAAAAACCGTGACAATACCTGTGTCCTGGCAGATCGGGCGCTTGCCTTCCGCGCACATTCGCGAGTTGATGAGAATCTGCGCAATAGCATCGCGCGCCGCTGGCGACTGTTCCAGTTTCCAGGCGCGGTGCATGGCGTGGACAAAATCGAGCGGGTGATAATAGGAAATATATTGCAGCGCCCCTTCAACCGTCCGAATAAAGTCTTCCTGGGTAATGACGTTCATGGGCTTTTCCTGCGAAAGGGAACAAAATGTACGATTGCTGTGTCCTACTTGCAGTTGTGTCTTATGCGCAGTCCGGGTAAGTACCGGGCTGCTAATGTATCTTGTCATTGCGAGCGCAGCGAAGCAATCTCAAAACGTCTGGCACGAGGCTGCGGGAGACTGCTTCGCTGCGCTCGCAATGACGGACCCGGAACACCAAGGAACCCTGTATGCGCGCCCTGACTCTGACGCTTTTCCTGCTGTTTTCCAGCACCCTGTTTGCCGAGCCCGTGGATTACAGTCTCCCCGATCTTGATGGCAAAACGCATTCACTGACTGATTACAAGGGCAAGTGGGTTATTGTGAACTACTGGGCAACCTGGTGCCCGCCATGCCTGGAAGAGATTCCCGACCTGGTCAGTTTTTACGAAAAACACCGTGAGCAGGGCGGGGATGTGGTGGTGCTCGGCGTCAACTTCGAGGATATCAGCCAGGAGCAACTGGCCGACTTTGTGGAAGGGCAGATGATTACCTACCCGGTGCTGCGTTCCGAGCCGCTGGCCTCGACTCCGCTGGGTTCTGTGCCGGGGTTGCCGACAACCTATATCATCGCGCCGGATGGATCGCCGGTGGCACGCCAGGTCGGTCCGGTGACCGGCAAGCAGCTCGACGATTACATTAATTCGAAGAAAGCGAAGGCCACTGCCAAATAGGCGAGTCGATCGTTAGGGTTCCACCGCGGGACGGCGGCCGGTAGTCGCTTTCAGCGTAAAAGACGCACCGTCGCGTGCGCCTTCGATGACCAGTTCCTCGTTTGGCCCGAGCTGGGCGATGAAAGCCATCGCCGAGCGTGCATTCTCAACATCCTTGCCGTTGATGCGCTCGATTACATCGCCCGGCTTTATAGCGGCCGTATCTGCCGGGCCACCGCGCAGCACGCCGGCAATCAACATGCCACGGGTGTCATCGAGTCCAAAGCTTTCAGCCAGTTGTGGCGTAATGTCCTGCGCCTCGATGCCCAGCCAGCCACGTTCCACGTGACCCTGCTCGATGATCTGTTGCATGACATTGGCAGCCAGGCTGACCGGAATCGCAAAACCAATACCCTGGGACCCTCCGGAACGACTGTAAATCGCTGTGTTGATGCCAATCAGTTCACCCCAGGCATTGACCAGTGCACCACCCGAGTTGCCAGGATTGATAGCGGCATCGGTCTGAATGAAGTCTTCATAGCGGTTGATCCCCAGCTGGCTGCGCCCGGTCGCGCTGATGATACCGAGTGTAACGGTCTGGCCCACGCCAAACGGGTTGCCGATTGCCAGCGCCACATCACCGACACGCAAATTATCTGATGAGCCAAGAGGCAGTGCCGGCAGGTCATCCAGCTTGATGCGCAATACGGCAAGGTCGGTGTCCTTGTCCGCGCCGACCAGGGTTGCCTGCGAACTGCGTCCATCCTGCAATAACACCTGGATTTCATCGGCGCCGGTAATGACGTGGTTGTTGGTCAGTACATAACCCTGTCTGGAAACAATAACGCCGGAGCCGAGGCTGGTTTGCAGACGCTTGCGGGGTCCAAGCTGGTTACCGAAGAACTGCTTGAACAGCGGGTCGTCCAGCAACGGGTGGCGTTTGCGGGTGATGACTTTGGCCGTATAGACGTTAACCACAGCTTTCGCGGCCGGTTCAACGGCATCGGCATAGGATACCGGTCCGTTACCGGTCTGGCGGGAAAGGTTGGCCGCGGTATGCGGTGCAGCCTGCTGCACCTCAACGACGGGTGCCTGCCGTTCAAACCATTCCGGTCTGAACAGCAGTAATAAAAATGCAGCAACGATACCGACCGTTGCGGCCTGCAGGAAAAAGGAAACGGTATCACGTATATTCATGGAGCCTTCGCTAGTCAGGGTTTGCACAATTATTGCGGATCGGCGATGTGAAGGCTAATTTCAGGGATTTCAAAGGGGAATACAGGTGCCAGGCCGCGACGAACTTGTACGCTATTGCAACGGTTTGCTGGATACCGGAAGTTTTCGTGACTACTGCCCGAATGGCCTGCAGGTCGAAGGACGCAGGAATGTCGCGCGTATCGTTAGCGGTGTTACCGCCAGTCAGGCCCTTATCGAGGCAGCGGTGGAACAACAGGCCGATCTGCTGCTGGTACACCATGGTTATTTCTGGAAGGGGGAAGATGCCTGTATCACCGGTATAAAGCGGCAGCGCCTCAAGTCCCTGCTCGAGCACGGCATCAATCTGCTTGCTTATCATCTACCGTTGGACGCCCACCCGAAGCTGGGCAATAACGCCTGCCTGGCACGGCGTTTCGGCCTCGAAGTACAGGGCTGGTTCGGTGATGGACAGGGTCCGGAGCTGGCCTGTGAGACGACCCTGGACCAGCCTGTGACTGCCGCGCAACTGGGGGCGCAAATCGGTCTTGCGCTGGGGCGAGAGGCGCAGCATATCGATGCCGGCCCGGTCCAGGTTCGCCGTATCGGCTGGTGTAGTGGTGCGGCACAAGGGTACCTGGAAGCCGCCGCACGGCGTGGGCTGGACGCCTTTATCAGCGGAGAAATCTCTGAGCCGACGGTGCATATTGCCCGCGAGTACGGTATCCATTATTTTGCCGCCGGTCACCATGCCAGCGAGCGATACGGCGTACAGGCGCTGGGCGAGCACCTGGCAGACTATTTCGGGATCGAACATTTTTTTATCGATATAGATAATCCTGTGTGAAAAAGTCGTGCAGATCGGCGCTTTTCAGCGGAGTTTCACTTGACCTGTCGGGGCAGTTCCGACATGCTATGCCCGCTATTCGAACATGGGTTTGTATATCTGAATATTCTAATACTCGCCGGTTTTGGCGGTGCGCCAAGTGTGTGTCAGCCGGTGATTTTTTGCGTGGAGACCATTTGAATGAGTGGTGACGGTGTAGATACCAGCAAGCGTCGGTTCCTGACAGCTGCTGCAACGGTCGTGGGTGGCATAGGTGCTGTGTATACCGCGGTTCCTTTCCTGGCGTCGTGGATGCCCAGTGAGCGGGCCAAGGCGGCCGGTGCACCGGTCGAGGCGGACATCAGTAAACTGGAAACCGGACAGATGATTCGCGTGCAGTGGCGCGGCAAGCCGGTCTGGGTGCTCAAACGCAGCGAGGAAATGATGGCGGCATTGCCGACACTTAATCCACGCCTGCGGGATCCTGAGTCACTGGAGCCCCAGCAGCCGGAGTATGCGCAGAACGAATGGCGTTCAATCAAGCCGAAGATCCTGGTAGCCGTCGGCATCTGTACACACCTTGGCTGTTCGCCCAGTTTCGTGCCGGAAGCCACACCACAGCCGTATGACCCGGAATGGAAGGGGGGCTTCTTCTGTCCCTGTCACGGTTCCCGCTTCGACCTGGCCGGTCGCGTGTTCAAGGGGGTACCGGCGCCGCTGAACCTCGAAGTGCCACCGTACAAGTACATCAGTAACACGCTGATCCTTGTCGGCGACGATACAGGAGCTGCATGATGGGTATGTTAGTCAACCTGCGTGACTGGATTGATGCGCGCTTTCCCCTGACCAAGATGTGGGACGAGCACCTCGCCAAGTATTACGCTCCCAAGAACTTCAACTTCTGGTACTTCTTTGGTTCGCTGGCACTGATGGTGCTGGTGATCCAGATTATCTCCGGCATCTTCCTCACCATGAACTACAAGCCCTCCGCCACGGATGCTTTCGCTTCGGTGGAATACATCATGCGCGATGTGGACTGGGGGTGGCTGATCCGATATATCCACTCCACCGGTGCCTCGGCGTTCTTTATCGTGGTGTATCTGCACATGTTTCGTGGCCTGCTGTACGGGTCCTACCGTGGCCCGCGCGAGCTGATCTGGCTGTTCGGCATGATGATCTTCCTGGCGCTGATGGCGGAAGCCTTCTTCGGCTATTTACTGCCGTGGGGCCAGATGTCCTACTGGGGCGCACAGGTCATTATCTCGCTGTTCGGCGCCATCCCGGTGATCGGCGATGACCTGTCACTGTGGATTCGCGGCGACTACGTTATTTCCGATGTCACGCTGAACCGCTTCTTCGCCCTGCACGTCATTGCCGTTCCGCTGGTACTGATTGCCCTCGTGGTAATGCACATCCTGGCGCTGCACGAAGTGGGTTCCAACAACCCCGACGGTGTTGAGATCAAGAAGCACAAGGACGAAAACGGCATACCGCTCGACGGCATTCCGTTCCACCCCTACTACACCGTTAAAGATATCGTCGGTGTGGTGGTGTTCCTGATGTTCTTCTCGATCGTGATCTTCTTCGTACCGGAAGGCGGTGGTTACTTCCTCGAGAAGCCGAATTTCGAGCCGGCCAACCCGTTGAAGACACCCGAACATATTGCGCCGGTGTGGTACTTCACACCTTACTACGCCATGCTGCGTGCGGTAACCATTGACCTCGGGCCGTTTACCGCCAAGTTCCTCGGTGTGGTCGTGATGGGCGGTGCGGTTGTGATCATGTTCTTCCTGCCCTGGCTGGACAAGAGCCCGGCGAAGTCGATCCGCTATCGCGGGCCAATCTACAAGACCATGCTGACGCTGTTCGTTATCTCATTTGCGGTACTCGGCTGGCTCGGTACACAGGCGCCGACTGACACCAAGACCTTGATGGCGCAGATCTTTACGACGGTGTACTTCGCCTTCTTCCTTGGTATGCCGATCTATAGCAGGATCGACAAGACCAAGCCGGTTCCGGACAGGGTTACGGGGTAAGGATCCAATGAAAAAACAACTATTCGCTATTTTGTTGCTTGTTTCTCCCGCGCTGGCACTGGCCAGCGGTGGCGAAGTGCATCTCGATAAAGTCCACATCGATCCGACCAACAAGGAATCGTTACAGCGTGGTGCACGCACGTTCGTGAACTATTGCCTTAGCTGCCATTCGGCAAAATACCAGCGCTACAACCGACTGGCGCGTGATCTGGGCATGAGTGAAGACGATGTGCTGGAAAACCTGATGTTCACCGGTGACAAGACCGGCGATACTATGGATATCGCGCTGAGCTCAAAGGATGCCAAGAAATACTTTGGCGCCGTGCCGCCGGATCTGACGCTGGTTGCCCGTGTACGTGGTGTCGACTGGTTGTACACCTATCTGCGCACCTTCTACCTCGATGACAGCCGCCCCTTTGGCGTCAACAACCTGGTATTCGACAAGGTCGGCATGCCGCATGTGTTGTGGGAATTGCAGGGCTGGCAAAAGCCGGTCTACGAGACCGAAACCGACAGCGAAGGCCACGAGCACAAAAAAATCGTGGAACTTGAGCTGGTCGAACAGGGCAGCCAGACGCCGGCCGAGTATGATCGCACCGTTCGTGACCTGGTAAACTTCCTGGCCTATATGGCAGAGCCCATCAAGCTGGAGCGGCAGGCACTGGGTATCAAGGTACTGTTGTTCCTTTTTGTCCTGTTTATCATTACCTACCTGCTCAAGAAAGAGTACTGGAAAGACATTCACTAATTCCTGTGGCGGGGTGATGCTGTAAAGCACCTCCTCGCCTGTCAGGTTCGAATACCTGGAGAAAATGCATGGCCGTAATTTCCAATCGCCGTTCGGTGATGACCCTGTTTTCCGATGCGACTTGCCCGCAGAGCCACCGCGTGCGCATGGTGCTGGCCGAGAAAGGGATTACGGTCGAAATCGTCAACGTTGACCCGGATAACCTGCCGGAAGACCTGATCGACCTGAACCCTTACCAGAGTGTTCCGACACTGATGGATCGGGAGCTGGTGTTGTACGACCCGCAGGTCATTGTGGAATACCTCGACGAGCGTTTCCCGCATCCGCCGCTTATGCCGGTTGATCCCGTTTCGCGAGCCCGCAGCCGCCTGGCGCTGCACCGTATCGAGAAGGACTGGTACTCGCTGCTGACCGATATGGAGAAGGGCGAGAAGACGGCCGCCAAGGCTCGCAAGGCCCTGCGTGACAGCCTGGCGTCCAGCGCCGAGGTATTTGCAGCCAAGCCGTTTTTTCTCAGCGACGATTTCTCGCTGGTCGATGCCAGCCTGGCACCGATCATGTGGCGCTTGAAACACTACCGCATCGAATTGCCGCCACAGGCCAAACCGGTGCTGGACTATGCCGAGCGCCTGTTTGCCCGCGAGTCTTTCCAGGACAGTCTCACCGAGTCCGAGCGGGAGATGCGCGAGTAGCGTTAGCGCGCAATGACCTCGAACCGGCCCTACCTGCTTCGCGCCATTCACGAATGGTTGCTGGATAATCAGTGCACGCCCCACCTGATGGTTGACGCGAATGCTGAAGGCGTCGATGTTCCGAAGAACTACATTCAGGATGGCAAGATTGTTCTCAACATCGGTCCCAGCGCTGTAGAGGGGCTGCGCATCAGCAACGATGAAGTCAGTTTTCTTGCACGCTTCAGCGGCGTTTCCCAGCTGGTATCCATACCGATGAACGCCGTGCTGGCTATTTATGCCAAGGAAAACGGCCGCGGCATGATGTTCGGCGAAGAAGGGGATGCGCCGGATCCTGACGGCGACAAGACACCCGAACCACCAACACGTCCATCACTGAAAGTTGTCAAGTAGCTGCTTTTGCGAGACCAGTGTAACGTGCCAGTCCGTACAGGGCGGTGTGCTGTTCACAAATCACCTTGACCGGCATGGCTTCCAGTAGTGGTTGCATCCTTCCCTTGTCCATAAAGGCCTGCAAAAAGTAATTTTTTTTCAGCGCTGGCAATATCCTGGGTGCAATACCGCCGCCCAGAAATATACCGCCTGTGGCATTGAGCTTGAGCGCAAGGTTGCCCGCCTCACGGGCATAAAGCTCGACAAACCACGCCAGTGCTTCGGCACACAATGCATCATCACCGGCAAGGGCACGCTGGCTGATAGCCGCTGCGGTATCCTGTTGTGGATCATCGAGCCAGCCCGGCGTTGTCGCGGCCTGGCTGTCCAGCAGGTAGCGAAACAGTTCCACCAGCCCGGCTCCGGACACCGTCCGTTCCCAACTGACGTGACCATAGCGTGACTGCAGGGCCTGTAGCAGGCCTGTATCACGTTGAGTCTGTGCTGCAAAATCTGTATGTCCGCCTTCACAGGCAAAAGGGCGCCGCTGCGCCCCGTCGAAGGTCAGCCCGGCCTGCCCCAGCCCGGTACCGGCCGCGATGACAGCCTGGTTGCCCTGATTGCTGGCGTGTCCCGCCTGCAGTGTAACCAGTGAACTGTCATCAAGCGTATCGATCCCCCAGGCCAGCGCTTCAAGATCATTCAACAAGTGAACGTGAGGGATGCCAAGGGCTGTAGAGAGTTCGCTGGCAGACAGTTCCCACGGCAGATTGGTGGTTCGGCAACGGCCATTCACAACCGGCCCGGCCACACCAAACGCTGCCTGTTGCAGTTGCACTTGTGGATGGTCATGCAGAAAGGATTCGATGATCGGCAGCAGGCCATCAAAGTCGGGGCTGGCGTAGCGGGCGATATCGACAACACGGAATCGACCGGCCCCCTGTTCGACTGTCGCAAGGCGCGTGTGAGTGCCGCCTATATCACCTGTCAGTATATTCACGTGTATACTCCGCTTTGAAGGCCGAAGTGTATCTGATTACTGCCGGCTTTTGTTTTACGTTGATGTGATGTCTGGAGAGCCTGCCATGAATGCGCCTTTAATACTGGTTGCCGACGACAACCCGGAAGACCTGGATCTGCTTACCCTGGCTATGCAGGCCGCCGGTTTTGATGTTCTGCAGGCACACAATGGTGATGAGGCTGAAAAACTGGCACTCGAACACCACCCCGACCTCACCATTCTGGATCTGCGTATGCCGCTGAAAGACGGTTTTGAGGTGGCAGCCAGTTTGCGTAACGCCGGCTTGCCGTTTATTTCCCTCAGCTCCTATGGCGAGGAAGAAATGGTAGAGCGCGCCACTGACGCCGGTTCGTTGGCCTACCTGGTTAAACCGCTGGAGGCTGACCAGTTGGTGCCGGCTGTACAGGCTGCGCTACGCCGCGCCGATGACATGCGTCACATGAAAGAGTCCATGGAGCAGATGGACAAGGCTCTGTCGCAAAGTCGTGAAATCAGTATGGTGGTGGGTATCCTTATGGAGCGCTGTGGTTTCACCGCTATCCAGGCGTTTGACGCCATGCGCGATGAGGCGCGCTCCCAGCGGCGTAAGATTGCCGACGTCGCGCGCGAATATTTCAATGCCGCAGAAGCCCTGCATGGCATGACCCGCAACATAGCCGAGCGGGCCCGCGAGAAGGCCCAGCGAAGCCAGACAAAACGTCCGCCAAAGCGCGGCCCGGCGCGGATTATCTCCTGACCGGATTGCCTTTAAGGGGCATCCGTTATATCCTGCGCGGCTTCCCGGAGGGGTGTCCGAGTGGTTGAAGGAGCACGCCTGGAAAGTGTGTATACGGTAATACCGTATCGAGGGTTCGAATCCCTCCTCCTCCGCCATTAAAATCAAGTAATATACTGATTCGCCGATCTGAACAACGATGTTTTTCCAGCAGTGCCCCAACGCTCAATCGCCTTCTCCCCTGCATCCAGTGCATCGTCAGAAATGAATCGGCTATAGGTTCTTGCAGTGAAGGTCCAATCGGTATGTCCCATCTGCATCGCTACCCGTTTGGATAATTCTCCCGCCATCAACATCATCGAAGCGAGGGTGTGGCGCACCAATTGCGTGGACTTCCCCCGGTATACCGGTATAGAAGACGCCTCCGGCCTCTATTCTTAACTCAACCGTCCGTGGACACGGGGTAAAACCCCAGACGGTCGGCTGAGCTAAAGCTGAGTGCCGATTCACACTACGAACCGCATATTCCTGAATAAGTTACCCAAGGGACTTGACATGGAGTTGACTCCAGGCTTTAGGCTGTCTCTCGGCGGGTATTTTTCTGAATCAGTTGTTGAACCTGGAGGGTACTCCAGGTTGTCACAGTGTGAGTAAAGTGGAATGTGGTCATGAACAGACTGAGCAAACAAACGGATATGAGAGCCGCAAAAGTTATTGCCGGGCCAGCGTCCGCTATCGCCGTCAAGGCTGGTGTACAGATCCCGATCGTCAGCAATTTGCACGGTCGCCAGGACAGTAGCGACTACCGCGCCCGGCTGATTCTGTAATGGCATTTGTGAACGTTGAATTACATCGAGGTGGAACCATGAAGAAAGTAATCGCCACCATGTTGTTGAGTATAGTCTGGAGCGCTGCGACGCTCGCGGCCGGCATCGAGTACCGGATGCGTGTCGATGGTCTGGCCTGTCCCTATTGTGCTTACGGGATTGAAAAGAAGCTGAAGGCGATTGACGGCGTTGAGAAGATCGACGTCAATCTCAACGCCGGGTTGGTCGTTGTGGACGTGGCCGAAGGCGTCGAGTTGACAGGGTCGCAGATGAAAACGCTGTTTCAGGATGCCGGCTTTACCTACCGCAGCATGACGGTGAAGCCGCTTGAAGAGGGGGCGAAAAATGAATGATGCAACGACCCGGGGTACTTCGGCCCTGAAAACCACCTGGCTGACACTGTTTGCCTCTACCGGCACACTGGTTTGTTGTGCGCTGCCCATCATTTTTGTATCACTGGGTTTTGGATCAACAGTCGCAGCACTGACCAGCAGTTTTCCACTGCTGATCACGCTCAGTCTGCACAAGACCTGGGTGTTTGCTTTCTCGGGCGCGATGCTGGTCTTGTCCGGTTGGCTTATGTACCGGCCTGCAAGAACCTGCCCGACTGATCCTGAACTGGGCCAGTTATGCAATACGACCCAGAAGTGGAACCGGCGACTTTACTGGTCCTCCGTTGTCATCTGGTGTATCGGTTTTTTTGCAGCGTTCCTCGCTTTACCATTACGCATCTGGATGGGTCTCTGAAATCGTTAAAAGGAGAATCCTGCAATGAAAATAATCCGTCATAGTATCGCTGCGCTAACATTGCTGTTTCTGATACCCATCGCTCAAGCATCAGGGCCATCATACGCCCTTCAGGTGGACGGCTTGGCCTGTCCGTTCTGTGCCTATGGCATCGAGAAGAAGTTGAGTTCTATCGAAGGTGTTGACGACATCCAGGTCGATATCAAGAAGGGCGAGGTCATTGTGATCATGACTGAAGGTGTCCCTCTCGCTGAAGGTCTTGCACGCGAGAAGGTCAAGGATGCGGGCTTTACCCTGCGTGCTTTTTCTCAACGTAATGGGGAGAAACGTCATGAACCCGAATAGCGGCCACCACGTCTTCCGTAGAGTTTTTACTGCCTTAGCCCTAGTTGGGGGGAGTGTGGTGATTGGTATGGGAAGCGCCTGGAGCGCTCCAGTTACGTTCAATACCGCATTACCCGTTGCAAAAAATGAGTTCCTGGTACGCGAGCAGTTTATTATTAATAAGTCCGACGACGATCCAGGCAACCTGAATCGGGACCGCACAGCGAAAGCGGCCGTGTCGGTACTCGGTTATGGCGTCAGCGGCAAGCTCGCACTGTTTGGTGTACTGCCTTATCGCGACAATGAACTGAAACTGACGGTCGCCGGTCAGCGCGTATCGCGCAGTGCCAGTGGCTTCGGCGACCTCACGGTATTTGGCCGCTACACGCTGGTACAGCGGGATCGGCGAGGGCGTAATTTTCGCATCGCTCCGTTTGCCGGTATCAAGGCGCCCACGGGAGACGACGACAAGCGGGATTCCATGAGTGTGTTACCCCCGAGCGTTCAGGTCGGTTCAGGTTCATGGGATCCGTTAGTCGGTGTGGTGAGCACTTATCAAACACTGGATTACCAGATTGACGGCCAGTTCAGCTATCAGATGAATAACGAGGCAAACGACTTTGAGGCCGGTGATGTGGCACGGCTCGACGGCTCCTTGCAGTATCGCTTGTGGCCGCGAACGCTGGGCAGTGGTGTGCCTGCGTTTTTCTACGGTGTCATTGAGGCCAACCTGATTCATCAACAGAAGAACCAGGTCAATGGTCAGTCAAATCCCGATTCCGGCGGCACCCGGCTGTTTCTGACGCCGGGTATACAATATGTCACCCGGCGCTGGATTGCCGAGACAGCCATACAGGTTCCCGTGGTACAGAACCTCAACGGCGATGCCCTGGAAAATGACTACATCGCGCGGATCAGCGTCCGCTTCAATTTCTGAGTGAGCCGGGAGAAGGTGGCCATCATGGGAAAAAAGATTTTGAAAGCACTGGGTGGGGTCACCGTCTTGCTGTTGGGACTGGCAGTGATTGTCTGGCTGGTCTGGATACCCTCAGCGCAGGAACCCGGTTATGTGTTTGTCGCGTCCTGGGGCGAACCGGGCGCCGCACCCGGTCAGTTTCACGATCCGACCGGGATTGAGGTCACGGCTACCGAAGTCTTCGTCAGTGATGCGCGCAATGCCCGCATCCAGGTGTTCAATTTCGACGGGCACTTCAAACGCCAGTTCGGGACCAAAGGTGATGAGCCGGGACAACTGGGCCGTCCCATGAACCTCAGCATCGCCGGTGATGAGTTATATGTGGCTGATTACTGGAACGACCGTATTCAGGTATTCAGCCTGGATGGCGTACAGCGTCGCAGCATCGGCAAGGCAGGAAAGGGTCCCGGTGAGTTCAACGCGCCGGGTGGCGTGGCGGTGGCCGTCAATGGCGACCTGTATGTCGCCGATTTTTATGGCCAGCGTATTCAGCAGCTTCACGCCGACGGTGCTTTCGTCAGACAGTGGGGTCAAACCGGCAAGGTTGGCATTCGGGCGGGTGAGTTCAATTACCCGACCGATGTGGCACTGGCGGACGACGGAACCCTGTACGTGGCAGATGGCTACAACGACCGGATTCAGGTGTTCAGCCCGGATGGCAGTTTCTTGCTCAAGTGGGGTGGGCCTTTCGGTATGAACATCTTCGGACCTTTCAACGGCTGGTTTGCTACTGTCACCGGAATAACGATAGATCGCAGTGGTAACGTCTTAGTGGCCGACTTCTACAACAATCGGGTGCAGAAGTTTTCACCTGATGGCACTTTCCTGTCGACGTTCGGTAACAAGGGTACGGGGCCAGGCCAGTTCGAAAAGGCAATTGCGGTCGCAGTAGCACGCGATGGCACTGTTTTTGTGGCCGATTTTGCCAATAACCGCATTCAGAAATGGAGGCCAAAGCCATAAACCCTTTAACCATCGGAGAGTCACTATGCTACGAGGTTTATTGATAACACTCGTGCTTGTTGTATGGAGATCGCACACCGGGTCGATCCATTTTCAGTTATATATGTAGAGTGAATAACCGGCAGGAAGAACGATATCTTCGGAGATGAAAGATTTATGAGCATTAAAGTGGAAGTATTTTCTTCCCCCGGTTGCAGCAAGTGCGGGCATGCAAAGGAGGCGCTGCGTAAACTTGTTGATGAACTGGGTGGAGATAAAATCGATTGGCGTGAAGTCAACATTCTGGATGAACTGGACTACGCAGTCGAGCTAGGTGTCCTGTCGACACCAGCTATCGCGATCAATGGTGAATTGCTCTTTTCCGGATTGCCGTCGGTGCGTAAATTACGTGCGGCATTGGAAACCCGGCTTGGGGTCGATGCCAAGCGAGAGCAGGCATGACAACCTTACTGCTTACCAGTGCCGCCCTGCTGGGTTTGCTGGCATTTTTTGAGCCTTGTACGATCGCGACGCATACGCTGTTTTCCGTGCGTGCGCACCAACGGGCGGGTCGTCACTGTTGCCAGAATCTCCTGACGGTCTGGCTGTCCCGCGTGGCACTGTTGGTCGTCTTGTTCGTCGTCATCGTGCTGGTAACGGAGCCACCGGTTTGGGGAGCCTGGTTACCCAGCATCATTCTGAGCGCCATTGCGCTTGTCTACATTGTCTCTCGCTTTATGTACATCCCGATACCCCACCTGGCATTTTTCCGCGTACTGCCGGCGGGAAAGTCGTTGCCGTTTGCGGTACAACTCGGGATGACCTTGCCGGCATGCACGATTCCGCTGTTTGCGGTGGTCGCCGGTATTGCGGCCACCGTGGATTCGGTTGCGTTTGCCGCTTTGGCGGGGCTGCTGTTTGGTAGCCTGTTTACGCTGCCCATGGTTGTCACCGCCTGGCTCGGGTTACACGAGGATGGCCGTGAGTTACTTAACCGCGCCGCCCAGGGTAGTCCTTACCTGACAGCCGTCCTGCTGTTTGGTGTCGCCTTGTATCTACTCATACCGTCGTTGGGTGTCGATACAGACATGCTCAAGGCAACACTTCAGCACGCCAGTTGGGCAGGTATCGGTCTCAGTTTTTTGGCGGGTTTTATTTTCAGCTTTAACCCGGTGTCTTTTGCCTCTATCCCGGTGATGCTCGCCTATGTGACCAAGGCCCATGAAGAACGCCGCGCCGTCTTGATGGGGGGTGCTTTCGTTGCAGGCATGATTGTGACACATGTCGTACTCGGCGTGACGGCCGCGCTGGGCGGTGAGTGGGTACAGCACGTGATGGGAAGAGCGTGGGGGTTGTTTCTGGGGCCCTTGCTGATTGTTCTCGGTCTTGTCTGGCCGGGCTGGATCAAGGTGCGACTACCCTGGATTGCGGTGCGCGGCCGTAAGGTTCCGGGGCTTTGGGGTGCCTTTCTACTGGGGATTCCTTTCTCGGTAGCGGTGTGTCCATTCTGTGCACCCGCGCTGTTGGTCGCACTTACCGCGAGTGCAGCGATCGGTTCGGTGCCTTTCGCGTTCGCGCTTCTACTGGCATTTGCTGTGGGGCGCACCATTCCCGTTCTATTGGGTGCCTGGAGTATGGGATGGCTGGAATCATTGCAGCTGATTTCGCAACACCAGAGAGGATTTGAAATCCTTGCGGGTGTGACGCTGATTCTGACCGGGCTTTATCTGCTCAACGAATACCTGTTCATCATAAAATATTGAGGCGCTATGAAACTGTATCGGATTGGTGATATTACAAATCTCACGGGCTTGAGCGCGGATACTTTACGGTATTACGAGAAGATCGGTCTCTTGCCCCGGGTATCGCGGACCGCATCGGGTATCCGACAGTACCAGGAGCGCGATATCTCACGTTTGAGATTCATTCAACGTGCCCAGAAAATGAATTTTAGCCTGGCAGAGATTGGCGATCTGCTGCAAATGCGCGAAGATCCACAACACGCTCGCGATGAAATACGTGAACTGACGCGTAACAAACTTGCAGAAGTCGAAAAACAACTTAAGGAACTCGATACTTTGCGCAAAGAATTACGGCTGCTGGTCAATCTGTGCCGGGGTTCCAGCGATGGATGCCCTATCATTGAAAACATTGATGGAGCCGATCAGCCCGGCTGAATTGCTTAGTGATGATCCGCGAGTTGCTCACGGGCTTCATGAATTACCGCCCAGGCCGAACGTATCACAATGCCGGCGATGAGCAGGCCGATCAGAATGTCCGGCCATGCCGATTGCAGCCAACCGACCAGGCCTGCCGCGATCAATACGCCGACGTTACCGATCATGTCGTTACGCGAGCAGATCCAGGTTGCTCGAAGGTTGATGTCTCCGCTCCGATAACGTGCCAACAGGGCAACGCATAGCGCGTTCGCCAACAGCGCCAGCACACCAAACCATCCCATGGTAGCCGCATCGGGTAACTCATTTTCCGCCAACTTGTGCATCGCCTCAACAGCAATGCCGACACCCAGTAGTAGTTGCAACAGTCCGCTGGTCAGTGCCGCGCGTGCGCGCCAGTGAGCAGCGCGGCCCAGGGCGAACAAGCCGAGTGCATACACCAGCGCATCGGCCAGCATATCCAGCGAATCCGCCAGCAGGGCGGTCGATCCACTCCACAGGCCGGCGCCGAATTCGGCAACAAACATGCCGGCATTGATCAACAACACAATTGTTAGCACGCGCCGCTCGGCAGCATTAGCCTGTTTTAGGTTCACGCCACAGTTGTCATCGCAGTTACTCACGGGTGTTATTCATCGACAAAGTAGCTGCGTGAAAAGGTTTTAAATAACACAGGGAGAATGAACAGCGTCAGTAAGGTGGAGGAAAACAACCCACCGACTACCACAGTGGCGAGTGGCCGTTGTACTTCTGAGCCGACCCCTGACGAAAGCAACATGGGAATCAACCCCAACGCCGCAATGGAAGCCGTCATCAGCACGGGCCGCAAGCGGGACAGGGCACCTTCGAATACGGCTTTGTCGGGGCCCGTACCGTCGATGATGCGCTGGTTGATGGCATTAACCATCACCACGCCGTTAAGAACGGCGACACCAAACAAGGCGATGAAGCCGATGGAGCCCGGTACCGACAGGTACTGCCCGGAGATGAACAGTGCCGCGATACCGCCGATCAGCGCCAGCGGCACATTCAGCATAATCAATAGGGCCTGTCCAACGGAGCCGAAGGCGAAGTATAACAACAGGAAGATCAGTCCCAGTGACAGCGGTACGACGATCATCAGGCGTGACTGCGCGCGTTGCTGATTCTCGAACTGGCCACCGAATACCACGGTGTAACCGGCCGGTAGTTCGATTTCATCATTAATGCGCTGTTGCAGTTCCGCCACCAGTCCGCCCATGTCGCGGCCCTCGACATTGGACTGGATGACCACGCGGCGTTGCACATCGTCACGCCGGATCTGTGGCGGGCCGGACTCGATGGCAACTTGCGCCACGTCGCCCAGTCGTACCCAGGCGCCACCGGGCGCCTGAAGTATCAGGCTGCGTATGGCTTCGACGCTGTCGCGGTATTCTTCGCTCAGTCGCACGTAGATGTCATAGCGCTCGTTCCCCTTGATCACCTGGCCTGCCTCGCGGCCGCCGATGGCGTCCGCAACCAGGTCCATTACTTGCGCCACCGGGATACCGTAGCGTGCCAGTGCATCCCGGTCCGGTCGAACTGCAAGCTGGGCTTCGCCGCCAATCTGTTCCATGGCTACGCCACGCGTGCCCTCGACCTTTTTCACCAGCGCTTCTATTTCACTGCCTTTCTGTGCCAGCAGTTCAAGGTCTGAGCCGAACAGCTTGATGGCAAGCTGTGCACGAACACCGGATAACAACTCGTCAACGCGTGTAGCGATGGGTTGCGAGAAGGAGAATAGCAGGCCCGGATGGCTGGACATTTTCTTCTCCATCAGTTTCTGCAAAGCCTGGCGGTTGTCCGCACTGATCCATTCCGACACCGGCTTCAGCCCGACAAAAATTTCCACGTTGGATGCCGGCTCCGGGTCACCGCCGATCTCGGGGCGCCCGACGCGACTGGTGGCGTATAGCACTTCCGGGAACTGAATCAATTCAGCTTCCAGCTTGCCGGCCACTTCAAGTGCGGTATCCAGGCTGGAAGAGGGCGCCAGGGTAACGCGGATGTTGAGCGTGCCTTCCTCCAGTTCTGGCACGAACTCGGTGCCCAGAAACGGCACCAGTGCCAGCGAACCGATGAATAGCAACAGGGCACTGACCACCACCCTGTTGCGGTGTTGCTGCGCCCAGGGCAACGCGTGCCGGTAAAAACGTTCCAGTGGCCGTATTACCGGGCTATCCTTGTGTTTCACGCCGCGTGTGAACAGGTAAGTCGCCAGTGCCGGTACCACCACCAGCGCTACTATCAACGAGGCCAGCATGGCCAGCACAATGGATATCGCCATAGGCTGGAACAGTTTGCCCTCGACGCCTTCCAGGCTGAACAGCGGCGCAAAAACAATGATAATAATCAGCACGGCAAAGAACACCGGTCGGCCGACTTCACGCGCCGACTCCTGAATACGCAGGGCGATACCGTGTTTGTCGTGGCCCGCATTGTAGGGGTGTTCTCCACCCGGTGCGATGTCGCGTTTCACCTTTTCATGATGCTCTGCATCCGGCGTGGTGAGGTGACTGAAAATGTGTTCCATCATCACCACCGAGCCGTCCACCATCATGCCGATGGCAATCGCCAGTCCGCCAAGCGACATCAGGTTCGCTGAGACGCCCCAGTATGCCATGGCCATCAGCGCCAGGCCGATGGAGATCGGTACCGAGATTAGCACCAGGAAGGTGGCGCGCAGATTGACCAGGAACAGCATCAGTACAATGACGATCAGCACGAAGGCTTCCAGCAGGGCTTTCGTGACGGTGTTCACCGCCTGGTCGACGAGGCTGGCCTGGTCGTAGAAAGGTTCCAGCGTCACGCCATCCGGCAGTGCGGTCCGGATCGCCGGCATACGCGATTCAATACCGTCGATAGTAGCCTTGGTGTTTGCGCCGAGCCGTTTCAATATTACACCTGCGACGACTTCACCCAGCGCTTCCGGGTTGCCATCGGCATCGCGGCGCGTGATACTCACCGCCCCCTGGCGGATCTCCGGACCGAAATCGACGCGTGCCACATCGCTGACACGCACGACTACACCATCAACATCCTTGAGCGGGATGTTGCCGATGTCGCGCAGGCCGTCCTCGCCACTGCGCACCCAGCCGACGCCGCGTATCACCAGCTGTTCCTCACCGCGGTTCATATACCAGCCGCCGGCGTTGCGGTTATTCGCCTCGACAGCCTCTGCCACATCGTCTCCGGTCAGGTTGTACGCGAGTAACCGCTGTGGGTCGAGTTGCACCTGGTACTGGCGTACTTCGCCACCAAATGATAAGACCTCGGTCACACCGCCCACCGGCATCAGCAGTAGTTTCACGATCCAGTCGTTGAGGCTGCGCAGCGCAATGGCATCGTATTTTTCAGGGTCTTCTGCGCGCAGGATATATTGATAGACCTGCCCCAGCCCCGAGGTGTTGGGTCCGATACCCGGTGTCCCGATGCCTTCCGGTATCTGTTCGCGCGCCGCCTGCAGGCGCTCGAACACCAGCTGGCGGGCGAAGTAGATATCAGTGCCTTCCTTGAACACCACGGTAATGACCGACAGACCGGTCTTGGAAATCGAGCGCACTTCCTCCACGTCCGGTAGTGCGTACATCACCGCCTCGATAGGGAAGGTGATCAGCTGTTCAACTTCCTCCGCGGCCAGACCGCGTGCCTCGGTGTTGATCTGGACCTGTACATTGGTGACGTCAGGGAAGGCGTCCAGGTTGAGGTTGGGCAGAATCAGCATGCCGCCTACCACGGTAGCCAGCAGCGCCAGTACCACCAGTAGGCGGTTTTCGACCCCCAGGTCGATGAGTTTGTTTAGCATGTCTCATCTCTCCTAGTGGTTGTGGACTTCAAAACCGCCCTTGGCGATTTCGGACTGGATAAAGAAGGCGCCTTTGCTGACGATGCGTTCACCGTCTTCCAGTCCGTCGATAACCATTCGTTTGCCGACCGTGCGCAGCACTTCGATTTCCTTCGGCTCGTAGCGTCCAGGCTGTTCCTCGATAAACACCTGCCAGTCTCCGTCCGGGCTGCGCAGTACTGCCGCTAGCGGCACCGCGATGCCGGGTTTGCGTTGTGCGCTCTGAATTTCGACGCTGACAAATTGACCGGGGTGCAACTGGTCATCGGGGTTGGCGACCTGTACGCGTACTGACAGGGTGCGTGTACTTTCATCCAGCGCGTGCCGTGCCTGGACCACCTCGCCGTCCAGCCAGCGGTCATTGACCTTGATACGTGCCGGAGCACCGACGCGGATGTTGGCGGCATCTTCCGGTGTCAGACGTGCATCCACCCAGAGCGTAGTCTCGTCGGTGATAACGAACAGTTCACGCCCGGGTTCCGCCAGTTCGCCGACAATAAAGTCATCGCGAATCACGGTGCCTCGCTGGGGGCTTAGCAGTACCAGTTCACCGGTGGCCCTGGAGGAATCGCTCTGTTTCAGCAATGACTGAATCTGTGTGTCGGTCATACCGTAGGCCTGCAACCTTGCATGGGCCTGCTGGCGTGCTACCTGGGCTTCGATGTAACGCCTTTCCGATACCACCTTGCGACCCAGTTTCTTCACTCGCTTCCACTCGCGGTCGTTGACCAGCAGTTCGCCCTGCACCTGCGCAACCTCGACGCTGGACAGGGTGACCAGTTCCTGGCCGGCCGTCACCGTGTCACCCAGCCTGGCGTGGCGCTGCAAGATCTGCGCCTCGATACGCGGCGTCACCTTGGTGGTGCGATAGGCATTCAGAGCGACTTCGCCGGGCGCGTTAATGATGTCGGTGATATTGCTGTGCTGCACCGTCATAATTTCGATACCGGCGGTACGGATCTGTACTTCACTTAGTGCCGCGGCGCCTTCCTGTTCGTGACCGCGCTCGTTATGACGCTCTTCCTTGTGGCCGCTTTCTTCATGTCCACGTTCATCGTCGGCCGCAAACAGAAGGCTGCCAGAACCCAGTGCAAACAGTAAAACCAGTAAATGGGAATAATGCATGATATCAATTCTCCAGAAATTCAGTCGGGGACGTTGCGGTTACAAACCCAGCCAGTGTGTGGTACGACCGGATGCGATCAGCCAGTCGATCCAGGCTGTCCAGACAGCGCCTTGCAGCTTGATGGCCGAGGCTTGTGTGTCCAGGGTTTGCTGAAGCTGAATCAGATATTCGGTGGTACCGATTTCACCGCTTTCCCACAGACGTTTGAGTAGGTCGATGCGCCCCTTAAGGCTTGGCTGCCCGCTTTTTTCCCAGTAGTTCAGCGCGGCACGCGTAACGCTGTAGCGTTGCGCCGCACCCTGCAAACGGCCTTTGGCACGCAGCAGCCGGTTGTAATAGAACTGTTCAGCGCGGACTGCATCGGCGTTGGCAGCATCCAGTTCGGCGCGGAAAGTATTGCGCACGAACAGCGGGATGGACACTGTGATGCCCAGCAGCGTGTCGTCGTCTTCTTTGCCACCGCGCACGCCGATGGTCGGGTCGGGTCGGCGGTCACGCCGGGCAATGGCAATCGATGCGCGGGCGGCTGCCGCCTCGGCTTCCAACTGGCGCAATGCTGGATGTTGCTGCAACAATTTATCGGCGTTAAAAGCCGGTAGTTCTGTAGGTAACAGCGGTAATGCGGGCCAACCGCTGGGTGGCGTTTGCACCAGTGCGGCCAGACGGGCTTCCGTTGACATAGCATCCGCTGTGGTTGAAGCTGCCTGCATGCGTGCCTCGGACAATGCGAGACGGGCAAGATCAACATCGGTCTGGCCGACATCACCGGCCGCATAACGACGCTTAGACAGGCGCAGAAATTCACCCAGCAATTTCACCCGTTCTTGCGAAAGGCGGGCGGCTTCGCTGGAAATCAATACACCGCTTAGCTCACTCAGTAACTCGCCCAACATCGCCTGCCGCTTTGCGGCCAGCGCTGCCTGGGCTGCACGCATCGACTCATGGCCGGCTCTGTCACGCGCCGGCTGTTTCCCGCTCCAGTCGAAGGACTGCACCAACCCCACGGTTTTGGTGATATCCGCAGCATCTTCGTATTCGACCTCGATTTCGGGGTTGTAGAGTGGTTGACCCGTTGCTCGTGCTTCGGCCTCGGCGCGCTGCAAATCGGCGCGCGCGGCCTGTGCGGCAGGATGTTGCGTAAGAAAATCCTGAACCAACTGTTTCAGCGCCGGTGAAACCCCGGACGCATTGACACTGGTGACCAGACCCAATAACAGACAGCCTGCCAGGCCGGACTGCCATACAAGTAATTTTCGCATTGAAGTGAATCCCGAAAGAGCAAATAGATACACAGCATGACGTACACGTCACGCGGCCTGTTACATCAAGGATTCAGGTAATCGGTGGGTGGTACGGGGGTGCGAGCGAGTACGAGAGTGGATAGGTGTCAGAGAAGGGTGGGTCAACTGGCAGTGGACCAACTGCAATGCCCGTATGCAGGCCACCGATCAGCCCAATAACATGGGCCGTAGCGTGGCAACAATGATCTTCGCAACTATCGTTTTGCCAGGGAAGCGGTTTATCCTGATCCACTGGCACATCCGTAGTCAGGACATCGTGATTTTCATCGCCATGCCCGGCATAGGCCCACGCTACGCTGTTCATAAGCGTAAAGACGAGAAACCAGGCTGTCAGAAGGCGTTTAAATAACATCACAGTCAACAAATTATTTCCAGGACGGAGCATAGCTGGTTTTTGGCGCAAACCCAAATGTATAGAGCTATTGGTTTCGACTAAAGTTCCCCAAACTTTATCTATCATCGATTTCCCGCAGCTTTTTCAACTGGCGGCGTATCTCAGCAATGCTGAGAAAAACGCGGCTTGATACTAATCGCAGTCCGCACAATACGGTGTGGACTAATAAACAGCGACCAGAAACCGAGCAGGAATCGCTAATGTGCCAAAAGACTGGGAGGTGGGTTTTGTCGAGACCGAGTGATGACCAGGCGTTGCAGCGCTATGTGCAGGCTGTCAATTACAACGATCTCGGTACCGCTGAGTCCGAGTAGTCAGACGACAATGGATCTATGAGATGTGCGAGCGGCACTAACAGGTCCTTCATGGCAGGAGGGTGTGGGGTGAGTGCCTTCATGAACAAGACCGCCAGGACAGCCGGCCGGGCGACAAAGCTTTAAACCGTAACCACCACAAGCCCTGTACCGGCAACGATCAAACCTGCGCCTGTTAGACGGTAAAAACAGGTTAATCCCTGACTCCGTGTCCAGATACTCAGCGTAAGCCCCAGGGCATGCAGTAATGCACTGCCACTCATCATTGCAATAACAGGCAGCATACTCAGGGTTCCGGCCTCAGCGACATGTGCCATTCCATGTGGTAGCAATATGGTCGATCCCAGGTTACGTTGCCGCGTCGCCCAGAAACCCACAGCAACCATCACCAGCAGGTGATCGTGCCCCATAAACGGGTGGAGCAATTTTTGCAAAAAGGTTTCGCCGGGTGCAACTGAGCTATGGTTACGCGCCATGCTGGTCCAGAACAGCCCGGTGGCACAGGGTTTCCCGCGATTTGAAGACCACCGGTTTGAGTGCAAACGGACCGTTTGACCAGTCGAAATTACGTGGTGAATCCGTGATTTCAACCTTGTAGCAGCCAGGAGACTGGTGCACTGAAATCCCGCTGGGCAGACTGTCACCAGCCCGCAGCTCCTCGTAGACAATGGCGTCATCACGTACTTTTGGCGCAACACAGCGGTAGCCGCTGGCAAGGAGGGCGGAAACCAGCTCGGCAAACAATTTACGAGGCAGGAAGCTGTTGGCAAGGTTGTGCTTGGTCATCCTTGTTCCGCTCCGTGAAAGCTGGGCCAAGTTTATCCTAAATAGAGGTCAGAAAAGCAAAAAAAACCCGCTCCGGGGAGCGGGCTGGTCAAGATGAGAACCGGTCAGGGTGTGAACGGCACAATCACAAGACTGCCATCATCGGCTATCGAGTAGCGTTCACCCTGCTCGGAACCTGTCAGTGCAGAGAAACCACCATCGACATAAATCTGCACACCTTCAGGACTGCGCAGGAAATCCACCCATTTTTTTGCCAGTTTCCTGTGTTTTTTCTGCATAGTGGCAAGGAAGGCAACCGAGTAGACAACGGGGCGGTTTACGGCGTCGATTGGCTGGAAGCCGCTCACAGCGTCACCATTGTTGACAGCCAGTTGCAGCTCGGACACCCAGACAGGACCGACATCGGACTCACCCGCAAGGATACGTGAGGGTGTTTCGACATGATGAACCCGGGTTTCGTGTGTATTGGCCTTGTTCAGAATGGCGAACTCGCACATCCGTAGCGTACCGTCAGCAATGGACGCATGGCCGCTATAGTTGCAGGCCGGGTTGGTGGCGAGACTGAAGTTTGTGCTCACACCGGTGCGGGTTGCCGCCGGTGAACCCGGTTGTGGATTGGCCACGGCAGACAGCAACATATCCAGCGCTGCAATATCGGCTGCAGTACCGTTCAGCCGGGTATACTCATCCATGCGTTGGTACATGGCATTGATGCCGCGATGTACGCCCTCGTTGATATGATCGACTTCAGAGACGCGAATAGCCGGGTCCAGCAGGTCGAGCGTGGCATCGATGGTCGGGTCTGCGGCGTCGCCTATTCCTGTGCTGTTGGTGGCATCCGTCATCAACGTCAGCTGGTTGCGGATGTAGGGAATGGCTTCTGTCACAAAACCGTTGGCTGCAAGGTCACGCATCAGGTTGAAGTTGGTGCTGGTAAAGACATCAAAATCGACCTGGATACTGGTTGGCAGGTAGTTACGAGGGTCTTCATTGCCTAGCAGCATGCAGCCACTCTTGATCTGGTTACGTTCCTGGCCCGGGGGGATAAGCTCGATGAAGTAGTCAGCGCCTTTTTTCTGCAGACCGGCGAATGTACGTGGCTGGTTGCCAATGGCGGTTAGATCGATGTCATCATCATCTTCAGCGCGAAGCTCATTGAAGGCTTGCATAAACTTGTCGAAAACAACCCACTGGTTACCCGCCATAGCCAGGTTAAGGTTGCTGGTAGCAGGGTTGCCGTGGAACTCGGTGGTTCGGTCTGCGGGTAACTGGGCGCAATTGCCGGTTAGCACAAAACCATCTTTGTCCTTGTCATCATCGTCGGCCGTCACGGCAACAGGTAGTGCTGCCAGGCCAGTTGTCAGCGCAATGATGACAGCAGTCAGTGTGTTTTTCTTGAACATGGTGATTTCCTCACAGGTATTGTTGTGTCCGGTTGTGCAGGACAAAGTCTATGAAGGGTGTGTTACGGATATAACTGGGTTGTACCCGGATCTGGCCTCGGGTATACCCTAGGACGATCCCGGGTCGAGGCCTGCAATCATTGCCAGTCTGACCAGTTCGGTCGGCGATGCTGCATCCATCTTGGTCATCAGGTTTGCACGGTGTAGTTCGACGGTTTTAATGCTGATGCCAAGTTCTGAGGCGATAACCTTGTTCTGTTTTGAGTGCAGTACGTATTTCATCACTTCATATTCACGTGGTGTCAGGCGTTCTATCCTGCTGCGAACGTTGTCTACCTGTGTTTTACGCAATCGCTCGTCCCTGTCACAGGCAATTGCGCTCTGTAGCAGTTCCAGCATCAGTGCGTCATTGTAGGGCTTCTCGATAAAATCATAGGCCCCGGCCTTCATGGCTCTGACTGCCATTGCTACATCTGCATGGCCAGTGACAATAATTACAGGAATTGTGGCACCAAGTTTTTTTAAACGCGCATACAGTTCCATTCCGTTGATATCGGGCATGCGAACATCGAGGACAACGCAGCCGGGTAGCCCGTCATCAAAGTGATCAAGGAAAGCCTGCCCACATTCGAATTCACACACTGACAGGTGGGCAGATTCGGCAAGCCATTTCAGCGATTCCCTGGCCAGTCGGTCGTCATCCACGATATGGATTGCAGGTTTCATGACAGGTTTGCCGGTCGTATCGGTAGTTCGAAAAGAAGCTCTGTTCCGCCATTGGAAAGTGATCTGGCCCTGATATTTCCCTGGTGGGCCTCAATAATAGAACGGCTTATTGACAGGCCTATTCCCATCCCGTCCGCCTTGGTGGTATAGAAAGCGTCAAAGATCCTTGGCATCGCTTCATCTGTTATACCTTCCCCGTTGTCTTTTGTGCTGACCATAACAGCCCCTCCTTTAGTGTGTAGCGTTGTTACCGTGAGAATTCGATGCCCTGATATCACGGCATCCATGGCATCAATTCCGTTTCGAATAAAGTTAAGCACAACCTGTTCAAGCTGGATCAGGTCTCCGTCGACAAGCGGGAGGTTTTTATCCAGATCCAGTCTGAGTTTTACCTGGTGGCGACTGGCCTCGTGTTTGACGAGCGTTGCCACGTTGCATACGGCCTGGTTAAGGTCGACCGCGCATTGCCGGCTATCGCCTTTTTGCACGAACTCCCGGATGCGTCGAATAATATCGGCTGCCAGCGTTGCACCTTCGACAGCATTCTGCATGCCAATGGCGAGGGTTTCGCTATCGTTTTTCCCGTCCCGAAGCATGCGCAGGCAGCCGTTGCAGTAATTTATGGCCCCCGTCAGAGGCTGGTTAAGTTCATGTGCAAGACTTGCAGCCATTTCTCCGATGGTGTTCATGCGGGATACGCGCGCGAATTCAGCCTGGTGGCGTTGTCGTGCTTCATGTGCAATTTGCAGTTCCACTTCATCAGCGATCCACTGGGCCATGACTTTGAGTAATTCGTGATCCCAGGTGCTGTATGTGCTTTCACGTGCATGAGTTCCGGCAAATTCAAGCGTGCAGTGAATGCGTCCATCAACGATTACAGCAGCGCCAAGATAGTTCCTCCAGCCCTGTTGCCGGCACCCGCACGTGTCATTTTTAACCTGTTCCAGATCAGGGATATCGAGAGGTTCACCCTTGTGTTCAATCAATCGGGTGACGCATGCGTTACTCAATGGACCGGCACGGTTTTTTACCAGACCAGTGTCTCCCGAAACCCTGCAGATTTGGCGCCCACCAGCTTTTATACTGGCGAGGACCGCAACCGGCAGGGAAAAATATTCACGGCCTGTGTCCAGCAGCCTTGCCAGTTTTTCTTCATGAGACAGGTCCGGTGCACTGGTGATTTTGACCAGTTCCCTTAATGCCATGCGACTTTTTTCCAGCGACCGGTTGGTTTCTTCCAGGTCTTCCGTGCGTTTTGTTACTTCATCTTCGAGGGTGTCCCGGTACCGCGCCAGGGCTTCCTGGGAACGCTTTCGTTCGGATATTTCATTGCGCAGAACAGACTGTGCATGTTTGAGTCTGTGGTTGGTGCGCGAGATATAGCCGTTAAGGATAATCAGGGACAGCAGGAGCAGGGTAATGCCTCCGATCCAGCCGGCATAGCGTTTGATAACGGCACTTAAAGAGGTCTGGCGTAAAATCTGGTAAGGGCCGATCTTCAATGTCTTCATCAGTCGGTGGACCGGTGAGTAATCCAGCGGTACGGTCCACCCCGCGGTACGTGATGCCTGTGCGGCCGGGTGGTCAGCCGGCATGGAGAGCAGGGCCTGTGCCACGCGGGTTGCCAGTTCACGGGGTGTATTTCTTAGCGTGGCAAACGGCCATTCCGGGTAAAGCCGGGTACTCAAAGGAAGCGTGCTGCCTTTTCCATGTTGAGGATTCAGAATTCTGAAAGCGTTCAGGTCTACCGTTCCGGCTTCTACCATGCGCATCAAGGTTTCTGCACGTACAGTTGCGGCATCGACCGCGCCAGTTTGTACGGCATGGATAATCTTGTCCTGGGGGAAACCGGCAAACTGGAGATCACTGAGATCACTGAAGGGGTCGATACCATTCTCGATGAGTTCACGCCAGGCCATCTGAAACCCGCCAAAGGCAACGGGACTGACTGCCATAAACGATTTCCCCTTCAGGTCCTGGAGTGACTGGATGCTGGAATTTGCAGACCGGGTGATAATGACGGCGCCATAGCGAACACGTGTTTGCCCTTGTTCCCGCGTTTGCATGGTGGCAATACGTGAGGCTCCAAACCGTGCCTCAAGACTGACGTAATTTCCCGGGTTCGTCAGGGTGAACTGTAATTTACCTGTATTGATGGCATCTGCCATCTCATCAAGGTCTACCGGGACAATTTCAAAAGGCCGGCCTATGTGTGCTGAAAGATACTTTGCTGTTGCAGACCAGCGGGTCAGTGCGAGTGTTTTACCCCGGTAGGCGAGGATTCCGATGCGAATGACAGCTCCCTCGTCTGCAGCCAGATGGTCAACGGGGGCCGCTCCCAGGACCAGTGCCAGCAGCATGCCTGCAGGTAATAGAGTTTTATGTCGGTGCTGCATATCCCCAATTGCTCTGTGGCCAGGCGCAGGCCATACAGTTATCGCAATACTTTTATGTAAGATACAGCGGGGACAGTTCTATTCCGTGGATTTCCTGATTTCCAGGGCCTTCATGCTGGTGGTGCAGCTATATCAGCGGTTTTTTCAGACAGGTTGAAAGCCAGTTGTTTGTCCCGGCTGGCCAGGTGAAAGTGCGCGTCAGTCTTTGCGGGTCTTTTTGCCAGTGAGCATGGCTTTTACCAGGTTTTCGTCATGCAGGCGACCGGAAATTATCACTCCGGTAATGTGCAGGAATACAAGAAACAACATAAAGTTGGTCGAGGCTTCGTGTATTTCCTCCCAGAACTTCCCGGCACCGCTTTCATTTCCTTCCCTCTCATCTTCGTTATCGTCCGCATGGGCAGGGCTGATAATAGTGACTGCGGGAAGGGGGCCGGCCAGTGGCCCGAGTCCTTCTTCAACGGCATACAGTTTGAGGCCGCTGATGGAAACCACAAACAGGCTTGCCAGCATGATGATGACCATCCAGCCACCGGCCGGATTATGCCCGACATAATGCTCCGGTTTTCGGCTGACCAGGCTTTTCAGGTAGCGGGACACGGCGTGCTGTGAATAGATAAAGTCACTGAAACGCGCATATCGGGTACCGATAAATCCCCACACAACACGGAAGGTGATGAGCCCAAGCACCGCGTACCCGGAGTAGATATGCAGACTACTTTCCTCTTCACCGGTCAGGTAGGCAATAGTGAAGCCAGCGACCAGGCTCCAGTGAAAAATTCTTACCAGTGGATCCCAGACCCGAATTTCGTTTTTCATTGTGACGTCCTCGTCAAATTAGATTGTGAGGTCAATATCGGCTGTTTTGCCTATGAAATCATCGGGCCGATGCTATAGGGAGTATCGTATGGGACATATGTCGGATAATATAAGCCGCTGTTTTTAAATAGGTCGTCATTGTGTATAGCATTCCGCTCAAAGAGTTTGTAGTAATTCTGGTTTTGGCCACGGTGGTTGTCGCAAGTGGCGTGGACCTGGTGACAGATCTTTCTCATGGTGCAAATGTTGACCATATAGTTAAAGAAGCGATTGTTGTTGTGATTTCGTTGGCGGCGATCGCCTGGCTGTTGCTGGGACTGCGTCAGCAGAGACTCGAAATAAAGTCTCTCCAAAAGGAACTTGAAGTCGCAAATACGTCCCGGGTCCGGCCAAGAAAATATGTGCTCGAGGCGCGCAAAAAGCTGGGTGACGTGGTTACCCGCCAGTTTTCTGAATGGGGGCTGACGGGTAGTGAAGTTGAAGTTGGCTGGTTACTGTTGAAGGGCCTGAGCCTGAAAGAAATCGCACTGGTAAGAAATACCCAGGAAAAGACTGTTCGTCAGCAGGCTTCATCCATCTATAAAAAGGCCGGTGTCAGTGGCAGGCACGCTTTTTCGGCATGGTTCATCGAGGATATTCTTTAGTCCCTGAATACAACGTAATATTTGCATATTGCCAAAAATTAAATAATCCCGTTCATAAACATAAAGGTAGATCGATCCATCGAGTTGGCGCAGGTGTTGATATAACCGCAGTGACGGAATTTGAGGGTAAACCGGAAATTCAGCTTGCACTGTTCTTTGACTACCAGAATAACGTACCGCACTACCCGGCATGGCAGGCATACTTTCGTGACCACCAGCCACCGACCCTGATTGTTTGGGGCAAGAATGACTACACCTTTCCGTCAGAAGGTGCACACCCTCTACGGACAAGGTATTCACTTCAGGAGCGGTTGTGAATGAACCTCAATGGCTTTCCGCAGTCTACTCGCCAGGTATGCCGGAAAAGGACAACCCCTTTTGGCTGTCATCACGCTCTATTTCATGGCTATTCTGCTGGTCGGGCTGCTGCTGGAGCCTCTCGCCCGCCGGTTACATATGCCATTCATCGCGGCGCTGGTTGCGGGCGGTTTTGCCGTTTCGCAACTACTGGTCGGTATGGGGCTCGATATCGGTCTGCGTTGGCACCATTTTCATGATCTTGTGTTCTATGTTTTTTTACCGGTGCTGATTTTCGAGTCTGCAATTTCACTTGACGTGCGTATATTACTGCGCAATCTGTTTCCTGTTCTGCTGCTGGCCTTGCCGCTTTTACTGTTATCGGCAGCGATTACAGGTGCGCTGCTGTATTTCGGTATCGGGCACCCGCAGGGGTTTCCCTGGACAACGGCGCTTGTCGGTGGCGTTCTGTTGTCTGCAACAGACCCGGTTGCAGTAACAGAGCTTTCGCGTCGATTACCCTTGCCGCAACGATTACTGACCCTCATGGAGGGAGAAAGCCTGCTGAATGATGCTACAACGGTAGTATTTTTCATACTGCTGCTTTCCGTCGCAGTCGGACACGATCGAATTGACGCAGACCTGACTGGAGCAGGGATCGATTTCCTGAGGATTTCATTTGGAGGGTTGGCCCTCGGGTTGTTGTCTGGTGTTGCAGGGTGCTGGTTGATGCGTTGGCTGGACAGGAGGAGGTTTATTGTGAGTGTACTGGCCGCGTATGCCAGCTATCTGGCTGCAGAACACTGGCTGCATGTATCAGGTGTGATGGCTACTCTTTCGTGCGGGTTGTGGATCGGACATGCCCTGCGGACAGACCCGGATATAGATGCCCGTTCCCTGTTGCCCGGATGGGAACAACTTGGCTGGGTTGCCAACAGTGCGCTGTTCCTACTGGCCGGTGTCACCATAACCGTATCCATGTTCGAACAACGCTGGCTTGCCATGCTGATAGGGATTGCTGCGGTACTGGTAACTCGCCTGCTGAGTGTGTGGCTGGTCGCGTGGCTGACATCGCTGGTGCCGGGGCAACTACCGTTATCGAGAGCCGACCGCGCGGTCATGGTTGCCGGTGGATTACGCGGCGCCATTACGCTGGCTTTGGCTCTGTCTCTTCCGCTGGAACTGGAAGGTTGGTGGACAGTACAGTCTGTCGCCTACGGTGTGGTGGTATTTTCGTTGTTCGTGCAGGCTCCACTGTTAGAGCCACTCGTGAAAAAGTTGCGGCACCAGGGTTATTTTGGAGCCCGGAAACAACCCTGAAACTTTAGCTATCTATATCATTATTAAAGGAAATAATTAGCTGGCCGCTGTACTGGACGGGGTGGATTACGCTGCCTGATTGAAGATTGATTGGCTAGACTAAGGCGCTGATATTTCATATGAAAAAGGAAGTTAAAACCAGCGTAGACGGGCTGCAGGTCGGCATGTATGTTGCCCGGCTGGACCGACCCTGGTTGAAAACCTCGTTTGCATTACAGGGGCTGGCAATTCGCAGCAAGGAAGATATCGAGCGCCTGCGCAAGGTTTGTAACTATGTTTACGTAGATACCGAGCAGGGCGATTCCCCCGATCCCCGCTTCTGGATCGTGCGTGAAGGTACGAGAAAATACGGGGCACCACCCACTTCGAGTGGATCCCCGAAAGAAACTCCCGGCAAAGCAACTGACAGCAAAAAAACTGACAACGTGTTCACCAGGCTGCGCACGAAAATCTACCAGGATGTAAAGCCCATCAAGGAAGAGATGCAGGCAGCGCAGGATGCGCACGTGCGTCTTCAGGAAGACCTGACCCAGGCAATGGGTGACCTGCGAAATTCCAGAGATCTGGATATTGATGCACTGAACAAGAGTATTTCAGTGGTTGTAAACAGCATCATCAGGGCACCGGGTGCCATGATGCTTGTGATCAAGCTCAAACAGTTTGATGACACCACCTACAGTCGTGCGCTCGGCACCTCGGTGTGGTGTGCAACATTTGGCCGTCACCTGGGTCTTGAGAAGTCAGCGATAGAGCAGCTTGCGCTTGGTGGTTTGTTGCTCGATATAGGGAAGAGTGATGTGCCTGTCGAGTTATTACGCAAGCCGGGCAAGCTGACAGAGGAAGAATTTGCAATCCTGCGCAAGCATGTTGATCAGGGTGTTCGGCTGCTTTCAAGGTCATCGGTATCGGCAAAACCAGGTGACCGTCTGCCCAGGGAAGTCCTGCAAATGGTTGCTACTCACCACGAAAGGGCAAATGGCAACGGCTATCCTCAGGGCCTGATGAATGATGAAATTCCGATGTTCGGGCGTATTGCCGGTATCGTCGACAGTTTCGACGCGATGACCAACCCCAGGCACTATTCTGACGATGATCCCATGTCGCCACACGCAGCCATTAACGAACTCTATGATTTACGTGGAACCCTGTTTCAGGCTGAGTTGGTAGAGCAGTTTATCCAGACAGTTGGCCTGTACCCCACCGGGTCCCTGGTGGAGCTGTCAAATGGCGAAGTCGGTGCAGTAATCGCCATAAACGGTTTGCGACGACTCCGCCCGACCGTAATGCTCCTGCTTGACAGCAACAAGGAACCACTTGAACATTTCCGATTGGTGGATCTTTCCGAAACCGATGACAGTCTTTCCGTTACGGGTGCGCTGCCGTATGGCGCCTATGGTATCGATATGAAGGAAGTATTCCTGTAGTTCGGGAAGCGGGTTTGAATGAAAGATCCGGTAACAGGTCTGAATAACCGACAGCAGTTCCTGCATATCCTCGACTGTGATATCAGTGATGCCGCAACGCACAAGGTGTCTTTGGCGCTACTGCTGGTCGATATCAGGCAGTTTTCACGTATCAATATGAAGTACGGTTACGCTGCGGGCGACGGTGCCTTGCAGGCGGTGGCGAGTGCGCTGGAACAGGTTCGTCGTGAAGGTGATCATATTGCACGTGTCGGTGATGACAAGTTTGGTTTGATCCTCTCGGGTGTCCTGAACACAGGCCATGCCGAGATGGCTGCACACAAAATCAAGCGATTGCTGGACATGCCTTTACTGGTCGGAGAAGAAAGTATTGCCTGTAAGGTAAGTATCGGTATCTCGGTTTATCCGGAACATGCACGTAGCGGGGATAAATTGATGGCTGCAGCGGATGAGGCCCAGCGCCGCGCTCGAAGTACCGGTCAGTTGCTTTGTGTTGCCCATGATGACGAATGTGCAGAGGAGTCAGAGCATTGGGATATTGAAATGGCGCTGGAAGATGCCATTCACAAATCCGAGTTGCGGGTCTATTTCCAGCCCAAGATTTCACTGGCGACCGGCAGGCCGGTTGGCGCAGAAGCATTGGTACGGTGGGAGAATGATTTCCGGGGTCTCATTGGGCCGAATGAATTTATTCCTGTTGCAGAGTCGAGTGGATTCATCAGACCACTGACGGAGTGGATGCTAAACAGCGCTTTACGCCTGGCTGGTATGTGGGAACATCGTTGGGGTGTGCAGGAAGTCTCTGTCAATATCCCGCCCTGCGTACTGGACCGTTCTGACTTTGTCGACACCGTGATCAGCGCACAAAAATTATGGTACTCGGCCACCAATAAACTATGCATCGAAATTGTAGAGCAGTCATTTATCGAGAATGTCGAAAATGCGTTCTCCAAGTTAAACCGGCTCAGGGATGAAGGAATCAGCGTTTCAATTGATGATTTCGGTACCGGTTATTCAAGCCTTGCGTATTTCCGTGATATACCGGCAGATCAGCTGAAGATCGACCAGTCATTCGTATTTGGCCTGCTGAAAGATCGGGATAATGCCAACATCGTGGAACTGATCGTGGATCTGGCGCATCGATTCGGGTTGTCCGTTGTTGCGGAAGGGGTTGAAGATATCCAAACCCTGTCCGCGCTGAAGAAGATGCAGTGTGATATAGCGCAAGGCTTTTTTATCGCCAGGCCGATGCCGGCGGAAGAGTACCACGAGTGGCTGGCGAATTATCGTGGCATCAATGCCTCTGGTGTGATCAGTACATCCGGCGCCGAAACAGCCAGGCCGCTGACCACAGACTGAACAGGGCGATTACCGCCATTGGCCAATATTGCGCTGCAAGCAGTTTGATATCGGCGCCCTCCAGGAATACCCCACGAACGATAATCAGAAAGTAACGCATCGGATTGATCAACGTTAGCTGCTGGACCGCTTCCGGCATATTGGCAATAGGTGTGGCAAAGCCGGACAGAATGACTGCGGGTACAAGGAACAGGAATGCCCCGAGCAGGCCTTGCTGCTGGGTGACCGACAGCGATGAGATCATCAGGCCGATACCGATATTGGCGAGCAGGAACAGGAACAGCCCAAGGTAAAGCGCGCCGATCTTTCCCTGTAGCGGTACTTCGAACCAGAATACTGCAACCAGAATGATAACGGTTGATTCCAGCAGGCCAATAATCAGCCCCGGAACAGACTTGCCAATCAGTATTTCAAACGGCCGCAGCGGTGTGACCAGTAACTGGTCAAAGGTGCCTTCCTCGCGTTCCCGTGCCACTGACAATGCCGTCACCAGCAGGGACACCACCAGTGTCAGCAGACCGACAATGCCGGGTACGATAAACCACTGCGACACCAGGTTGCTGTTGTACCAGGCGCGCATCACCAGCCTGGCCGGTGGTGGAGGCCGTTGTTGTTGTTGCGCCCAGTCGGCGGAGAAATCCAGCAGTATGGTGCGGACATAATTGAGCGCCAGCAGCGCCGTATTGGAATTGCGGCCATCGACGATGACCTGTAATGAAGCACTTTCCCCGGCTGCGAGATCGTCACTGAAGCGTGGACCGATATGCAGGACCATCAGGGCCTGTTTGTTATCGATCAGTGGCCTGATGTCGGCGTCACGACTTATCTTTCCCACCAGCTCGAAGGTGCCAGAACCACTGAAACGCTCTGCCAGAAGGTGCGATTGTTCCGTGTTGTCCTCGTCGTAAACTGCAAAGGGCACCCGGTTGAGATCAAAGGTCGCGGCATAACCAAATACAACGAGCTGTATAATGGGCGGACCTATGAGGACAAAACGGCTGCGCTTGTCCTTTAGCAGGGCAAGGAACTCCTTGATGATCAGTGCCAGCATGTGTTGCAGCATCCGTTCTACTCCAGCCGCTTGCTTGCCTTGCGGCGTACCAGTATCAGGAAGAAGAATGCCATCAATAGTAGTGCCACGGCATTGGGCAGAATGACTGGCCAGACATTACCGGCCAGGAATACGGTTTGCAGGATGGAAACAAAATAGCGCGCCGGAATAATGTGTGTAATCGCCTGGATGGCCCAGGGCATGGAATTGATGTCGAAGATGAAACCGGACAGGATAAAAGCCGGCAGAAAGGTCACGATAATCGCAACCTGCCCGGCGACGAACTGGTTCTTCGCGACAATGGAAATCAGCAGGCCCATGGCCAGTGAAACCAGCATGAACAGTGCAGAAGCGACCAGTAGAACCAGGAATGAGCCGCGTAGCGGCACATCGAACTGCCACACGGCCATTGCCACGGTCAGCAGCATGCCGCCCATGCCGAGTATAAAGTAGGGGATCAGCTTGCCCATCAGCAGTTCACGGATGTGAATGGGCGTAACCAGCAGGGCCTCCATGGTGCCGCGCTCCCATTCACGCGCCACTACCATGGCCGTCAGCAGGGCGCCGATGAGCGTCATGATAACCGCAACCAGTCCTGGCACCAGGAAGTCACGACTGCGTACTGCCGGGTTAAACCAGACACGTTGCTCCAGCGTGATGGGAAAAGCCTTCGGCAGCCCACGGCGTTCGGTATAGTGCGTCAGCCAGGTTTGCCATGCACCGAGGATATAGCCTTCCGTGATACGCCCCTGGTTTGCGTCCACACCATTGACAATGACACCGATCGGCGCACCGAGTCCGGCGTGCAGGCGGTGGCTGAAATCACTTTGCAGCCACACGATTCCGTCGATGTCGTGCTGCTGCAGGGCCTGTTCGGCGGCCTGTATGGCGTGAAAGACAACCGGGTCAAAGTAATCCGACTGGCCGAATGCAGCGCGAATATCACTGGTCTCGCTATCCGGGCTTTCAATCACGAATCCAATGCGGACGTCTTTCGCATCAAGTGATACGCCATAACCGAACAGGAACAGCATCACTACCGGCAGCACAAAGGCAATGGCGATACTGGATGGATCGCGCAGGATTTGCAGACTCTCCTTGCGCACCATCCCGGCCAGGCGTCGGCGTGAAAGTTGTGCGTCTGATGCCGGCATCAGGCGGCAGCTTCCTGCTTGTGTTGTTCGATCAGCGCAATAAAGGCATCTTCCATGCTGGCTTCTGATTCCCCCGGGGCATGAAAACGCTCGCGCAGGTTCTCTGGCGTGTCTGCTGCCAGGACTTCGCCATCGGCCATGACCACCAGCCGGTCACAGTAGTTGGCTTCATCCATAAAATGGGTGGTCACCAGCACGGTGACGCCGGACTCGGCGAGTGCATTGATGTGCCACCAGAACTCGCGGCGCGCCAGCGGGTCGACACCGGATGTGGGTTCATCGAGGAACAGGATATCCGGGCGGTGCATAAGTGCCGCGGCAAGCGCCAGGCGTTGCTTGAAACCCAGTGGCAGGGTGAAGGCGGCAGTATCCCGGTACGTCGTCAGCTCAAAGTCTTCTACTGCGGAGGCAATGCGTTCCCGTTTTGTGTTGCCGGACAGTCCGTATGCACTGGCGAAAAAGTTCAGGTTCTCCTGCACGGACAGGTTTCCGTACAGGGAGAAACGCTGCGCCATGTAACCGATGCGAGCGCGCGCCTTTGCAGCGGCCTTGCGCAGGTTGACGCCGGCAACGCTTACATGGCCGGAGGAAACCGGCAGCAGCCCGCACAGCATGCGAAAGGTTGTCGACTTTCCGGCACCATTGGCCCCCAGCAGGCCGAAAATTTCCCCACGCCTGACGTCGAAGCTGACCTTGTTGACGGCAATGAAGTCACCAAACCGCCGACTCAATTCGTGTGCCTGGATAACAGCCTCGTCGTTGCGGGTGGTCGCAGTTTCCGATGTGGTGTCGATGGCCGCCGGTTTGCGAATATCGTGCTGAAGCATGGCAATAAACGCATCCTCGAAGCGCGGTGCCACAGATTCGATATGGGCGTCCGGCAAGTCTGCAACCAGTGCTTGCTCAGGCGTATTGGCTTCACAGGTCACCACGCGCACCTTGCGCCCTTCGGTCAGTGCGTCCAGCACCGCCGGGTTGAGGTCGAGCTGCTGCTGCAGGCGGCGTTTGCCGAGCGCGGCACTGATTTCCCAGACCCGGCCCTGCATCGGTGCGCTGAAAGCTTGCGGTGTCTGCTGACCGAGCAGTTTGCCTTCATGTAGCAGGATGACATCATCGCAGCGTTCCGCTTCGTCGAGGTAGGCGGTGCTGAGTAATACACTCATGTGTTGCTGCTTGACCAACCGGTAGACGATAGCCCACAACTCACGACGCGAGACCGGGTCGACGCCGACCGTGGGCTCGTCGAGCAACAACAGTTCCGGTGAGCTGAGCAGTGTGCAGGCCAGCCCCAGTTTCTGTTTCATGCCACCGGACAGGCGGCCGGCCAGTCTCGCGGTAAACGGTGCCAGACCGGTCATATGCATCAGCTCACGGTGACGTTTTGCGTGTTCTTCCTCCGGTACACCTTGCAGCTCTGCATACAGGTCGAGGTTTTCCTGCACAGTAAGATCTTCATAGAGACCAAAGCGCTGTGGCATATACCCAATGTGTGACTGAACCGCGAGCGATGCTTCGCGCATATCCTGGCCGAGCACCTGGATCTCGCCCTCGTCAGGCAGCAGCAGACCGGCCGCCA